>JAUNTZ010000081.1 GCA_030538425.1 Paracoccus sp. (in: a-proteobacteria)
CCATTTTAACCTCCGGGAGTATGGTCATACATTCGCATGATGGGTTAAGCCCTGTTTTCATGGCTTGCAAGCGCGTTCACGGGGGCGGCATCTGGCGTTATCGTTAACAGAATGGGTTCTGGCGGTGATCTGCGCGGTCGCGGTCGGCCTGTCCAAGGGCGGGCTGATGATGGTCGGCACGATCTCAGTGCCGCTGCTGTCGCTGGTCATGTCGCCGGTGCAGGCGGCGGCGCTGTTGCTGCCGGTCTATATCGTGTCGGACATGGGCGGGCTGGTGGCTTACCGCAAGGCATGGGACCGGCGCGTGTTGTTAAGCCTGCTGCCCGGCGCGGTGTTGGGCATCGCTGCGGGCTGGGCCACGGCGCATCTGGTCAGCGACCGCGTGGTCGGCCTGATCGTGGGCGTGATCGGCGCGGTCTATGCGATCCGCGCGCTGTGGCGGCCCGCCCGCGCAGGCTTGCGTCGCCCCGATGCGATGCGCGGGTCGTTCTGGGGGCTTCTGGCCGGTTATACGAGCTTTGTCAGCCATAACGGCGCCGCGCCCTATCAGGTTTATGTCCAGCCTTTGGGCCTCAGCGCGATGGCCTATGCGGGCACCACGACCGTGTTCTTTGCCATCGTCAACCTGATCAAGCTGATTCCCTATGCCGCCTTGGGCCAGTTCAGCGCGGCCAATCTGGCGGTGGCGGCGATCCTGTGCCTGCCCGCGCTTGCCTCGGTCTGGCTGGGCGTGCGGCTGGTGCGGATCATGCCTGCCGCGATCTTCTACCGCTTTATCACCTGGGCGCTGCTGCTGGTCTCGCTTCGGCTGATCTGGGCCGGGCTGCGCTGATCCGCCGCATCGCAGCGAAACCGCTTGCGATTTGAGCCGTGGCGGGTCAGTTTCGCGCCATTAAGCTATCGGAGAACATCATGTCGCGGCCCTATCGCTCTGTTCTGTATATCCCTGCGGCGAATGCGCGCGCGCTTGAAAAGGCCCGAGATCTGGCCGCCGACGCGATCATCTTCGACCTGGAGGATGCCGTCTCGCCCGAGGAAAAGCCCGCCGCGCGTGAATATCTGGCCCGCGCTTTGGCCAATGATTACGGCGGGCGGGCGCGGATCGTGCGGATCAACGGGCTGGAGACCGAATGGGGTGAGGCCGATGCGCGCGCCTTTGCCAAGGGCGCGGATGCGGTGCTGGTGCCCAAGGTCTCACGCCCCGCCGATCTGGATGCGGTGGCAGCGCTTGTGCCTGCAACGCCGCTTTGGGCGATGATGGAGACCGCGACCGGGATGCTGAACGCCGCCGCCATAGCCGCGCATCCGCAGCTGGGCGGCATGGTGATGGGCACGAACGATCTGGCCAAAGAGCTCAACAGCCGGGCCCGCGCCGACCGTCTGCCGATGATGGCGGGGCTGGGCCTGTGCCTGCTGGCCGCCAAGGCCCATGGCAAGGTGATCGTGGACGGGGTCTATAACGCCTTTCGCGATGCCGAGGGGCTGCGCGCGGAATGTGAGCAGGGCCGGGATATGGGCTTCGACGGCAAGACGCTGATCCACCCCGCGCAGATCGACCTGGCCAATGCGATCTTCGCGCCCTCGGATGCGGAGATTGACCTCGCCATCCGCCAGATCGAGGCTTATGAGACCGCCCGCGCCGAGGGCCGTGGCGTCGCCGTGGTCGATGGCCGCATCGTGGAAAACCTGCATGTCGAGACCGCCCGCGCCACCCTGGCCCGCGCCGATGCGATTGCGGCCCTGTCCGGGGCGTGAGACAATAAAGCCAGCCAGAGATAAGAGGGTCGCATGTTCATTCTGATACTTGGCGTTGCTTTGTGGTGGGCCGCGCATCTGTTCAAGCGGGTTGCGCCTGCGCAACGGGCCTCGATGGGCGATTCGGGGCGTGCTGCGGTGGCGGCGGCGCTGTTTTTGTCGATCGTGCTGATGGTGATCGGCTATCGCTCGGCCCATGGGGCGTTCTTTTGGGGGCCAAGCGGCGCGACCAAGGGGATCAACAACCTGCTGATGCTGGTCTCGGTCTATCTGTTCGCGGCCTCGGGGATGAAAACCGCCGTGGCGCGGCATATCCGCCACCCGATGCTGATCGGGTTCGGGCTGTGGGCCTTTGCGCATCTGATTCCGAATGGCGATGTGCCGTCCTTTATCCTCTTCGGCGGGTTGCTGCTTTGGGTGCCGGTGCAGATGGCGGCGGTCAATCGCAGCGAAAGCTGGACCCCGCCGCCGCCCGCGCCCGCGCGCAAGGAAATCATGGCCGTGGTCGGCACGCTGATCGTCTATGCCGTATTGGCAGGACTTCACATCTGGCTTGGCCCCAACCCGTTCGGAGCATGACATGACCAAACTTTACCGCTGCATCACCGAAGACGACACATCCCGCTTTTGCCACCGCGTATCCGAGGCGCTGTCAAAGGGCTGGGCGCTGCATGGCAGCCCCGCCATGGCCTTTGATCCGGTCAAGGGCGTGATGCGCATGGCGCAGCCCGTCGTCAAAGAGGTCGAGGCCGACTATCACCCCGACATGAAGCTGGGTGAGCAATGAGCAAGACGAATCCGGGTCGTTTCTTCGAGGATTACCGCATCGGTCAGGTGATCCGCCACGCGGTCCCGCGCACCTTGGCTGAGGGGGAGCGCGCGCTTTATCATGCGCTATATCCGGCGCGCCACGCGCTGTATTCCAGCGATGATTTTGCCGCCGCCTGCGGGCTGGATGGCAGCCCGATGGACGATCTGGCCGCCTTTCATGTCGTCTTCGGCAAGACCGTGCCGGATATTTCGCTGAACGCGGTGGCCAATCTGGGTTATGCGGACGGACGTTGGCTGGCGCCGGTCTGGCCCGGCGACACGCTGCGCGCGGAGTCTGAGGTCATCGGGCTGAAGCAGAACTCGAACGGCAAGTCGGGCGTGGTTTACGTCCGCACGCGCGGGCTTAATCAGGCCGATGAGGTGGTGCTGGAATATGTCCGCTGGGTCATGGTCCGCAAACGCGATGAGGCCGCCCCCGCGCCCGAGACGGTCATTCCCGATCTGCCCGAGGCGGTGGCGGCAAGCGATCTGGTGATCCCCGAGGGGCTGGATTTCAGCGATTACGATTTCGAACTCGCCGGTGAGTCGCATCGCTGGGGCGATTACGCGGTCGGTGAAAAGATCGACCATGTGGATGGCGTGACCATCGAAGAAGCCGAACATATGCTGGCCACGCGCCTCTGGCAGAACACCGCCAAGGTCCATTTCGACGCCACGCAGCGCGAGGATGGCAAGCGGCTGATCTATGGTGGGCATGTGATCTCGATGGCCCGCGCGCTGTCCTTCAACGGGCTGGCCAATGCGCAGATGATCGTGGCGCTGAACGGCGGTGCCCATGCCAACCCGTGCTTTGCCGGGGATACGGTGCGGGCCTGGTCCGAGGTGCTGGACCGCGCTGAAACCGATGCGCCGGGCGTCGGCGCGATCCGTCTGCGCCTTGTCGCGACCAAGGGCGCAAGCGGCGATTTCGCTTTGCGGGACGCGGGCGGCAAATATGCGCCCGAGGTGCTGCTGGATCTGGATTATTGGGCGCTGATGCCGGTTTGACCCGGCCTGCGCCCGACGGGGCGCGCAAGGCGCGATAGGGCGGCGCGGCTTGTGTCCTGTTTTGTGATCACAAGCCCGCAACCCGTGATCACATCAGGCAAAAATATGCCGCAGCGCGGCGACAGGCCGGATTCGCGCGTGACAAACCCGCAAAAAGTCGTAAACAGAAGGGCGAACAAGCCAGCCCGAGACGCCAGCAATCGCCTAGCCTCACGGGCGCGGAATATCCAAGGGGGCGACATAATGGCTGACGTGAACCGTGGCAACCGGCCGCTTTCACCGCATCTTCAGGTCTATAAACTGCCGATCACCGCGATCACCTCGATCCTGACGCGCGTGACCGGCCATGCCATGCTGGCGGGGATCCTGCTTCTGGTCTGGTGGCTGGTCTCGGCCGCTGAAGGCGGCGTGGCCTTCGCCCGCGCCGACGCGGTGATGCATAGCTGGTTCGGCTTTCTGGTGATGTGGGGCTCGGTCTGGGCGCTGTGGTATCACTTTGCCGCCGGCATCCGGCACCTCATCTATGACGCCGGTCTGGGGCTCGATCTGGCCGAGGCGGGCAAGCTGGCCTGGGGTGTCGTCATTGCGTCGGGCGTGCTGACCCTGCTCACGCTGATCCTGTTCTATATCTGAGAAAGGGCGGACATATGCGCTATATCACGCCTCGCAAAGCCGCTGCGGGCCTTGGTGCAAGCGGCACCGGGACTGAGCATCACTGGTTCATGACCGTCTCAGGCGTCGCGATGGCGATCCTGACCCCGGCCTTTCTGCTGGTCGCGGGCTCGGCCATCGGGCTGCCGCATGAACAGGTCGTGGCCTATTTCTCGCGCCCTTATCCGGCGGTAGTGACGGGTCTGTTCCTGATTGTCGGCATGGTCCATTTCATGCGCGGCACCCGCATCATGATCGACGACTATTTCGACGGCACCGCCCGCAAGGTGGCGCTGATTGCCGCGTCGGTCTTTGGCTGGGCTGTGGTGGCCTTTGCCGTTTACGCTTTGGCGCGCATGGCGCTCGCCGCTCCGCTGATCTGAGGTTCCCATGTCCGTTACCGAGAAATACAAAGTCGAGACCCATCAATATGACGTGGTCGTGGTCGGCGCGGGCGGCGCGGGTCTGCGCGCCACCTTGGGCATGGCCGAACAGGGTCTGCGCACCGCCTGCGTGACCAAGGTGTTCCCGACCCGCAGCCATACCGTGGCGGCGCAGGGCGGGATTGCGGCCTCGCTGTCGAATATGGGGCCGGATCACTGGCAATGGCATATGTATGACACCGTCAAGGGGTCCGACTGGCTGGGCGATACCGACGCGATGGAATA
>JAUNTZ010000082.1 GCA_030538425.1 Paracoccus sp. (in: a-proteobacteria)
TTCGGCGGGCGCGACCACACCACGATCATGCATGGCGTGCGCAAGATCGAGGAACTGGCCGCCGATGATCAGAGCCTTGCCGAAGACATCCGCCTGCTGCGCCGTGCCCTTGAGAACTGAGCACTTGAAAACTGATTGACTTGACGCCCTTGTCGTTTGACATGACATTCGGCGGGCCGGATCGGCCCGCAGGGCGGTCAGAACGAGGAACAGGTTATGAAACTTTCGATTGAACGCGCGGTTCTGGTCAAGGCTGTGGCGCAGGCCGGTTCCGTGGTCGAACGCCGCCATACGATCCCGATTCTGGCCAATCTGCTGATCGAGGCCAGCCCCGACGGGGTGAGTTTCCGCGCCACCGATCTGGATACCGAGATCGTGGACAAGGCCCCCGCCATGGTCGAGCGTCCCGGCGCGACCACGGTTTCGGCGCAGATGCTGGGCGAGATTGCCCGCAAGCTGCCCGATGGTGCTTTGGTCAATATCTCGGTCGATGCGGCCAATGACCGGCTGAACGTGCAGGCGGGGCGGTCGAATTTCAGCCTTGCCACCCTCCCGCGTGAGGATTTCCCGGTCATGGCGTCCTCCGAATACAGCGCCAATTTCGCGGCCCCCGCGCCGGTGCTGCGCCGCCTGTTCGACAAGTCGAAATTCGCGATTTCCAATGAGGAAACCCGCTATTACCTGAACGGCGTCTATATGCATGTCGCGCAGTCTGAGGACGGGCCGTGCCTGCGCTGTGTCGCGACCGACGGGCACCGGCTGGCGCGGATCGACGCGGCGCTGCCCGAGGGTGCCGACGACATGCCCGGCGTGATCGTGCCGCGCAAGACGGTCGCGGAACTGCGCAAGCTTTTGGACGATGACGAGGCGCAGATCGCCGTCTCAGTGAGCGAGACCAAGATCCGCTTTGCCACGCCCGACATCACGCTGACCTCGAAGGTCATCGACGGCACTTTCCCCGACTATACCCGCGTGATCCCGGTCGGGAACTCGCGCAAGCTTGAGGTAGATGCCAGCGATTTTGCCCGCGCGGTGGATCGGGTGGCGACGGTCAGTTCGGAACGCTCGCGCGCGGTCAAGCTGGCGCTTGAGATGGACCGGCTGGTGCTGTCGGTGAACGCCCCCGATGCGGGTGCGGCGGATGAGGAACTGGCCGTGGCTTACGGCGACGATCCGCTGGAGATTGGCTTTAACGCCAAGTACTTGCAGGAAATCGCCGCGCAGGTGGACCGCGAGAATGCGGTGTTCATGTTCAATGGCCCGGGCGAGGCCGCACTGATCCGCGAAGGCAATGACGCAAGCGCGATCTATGTCGTCATGCCGATGCGCGTGTGATTCTCACGCGCGTTTCGCTGGCGCAATTCCGCTCGTGGCGGCGGCTTGATCTGGCGCTTGACGGGCGGCCTGTCGCGCTGTTCGGGCCGAACGGGTCGGGCAAGACCAATGTGCTTGAGGCACTCTCGATGCTGGCCCCCGGTCGCGGCTTGCGGGGTGCGCCGCCTGCCGAACAGGGACGGCTTGCGGTCGGCGCGGGCTGGCGGGTGCGGGCGTCCCTTGGCGAGCATGAGATCCAGACGGGCGCTGCCCCCGGCACCTCACGCGAGGTTCTGATCGACGACAAGCCGGCCCCGCAGGCCGCTTTGGGACGGCTGATGCGAGTGATCTGGCTGGTGCCCGCGATGGACCGGCTTTGGTCCGATGCGCCCGAGACGCGGCGGCGGTTTCTGGACCGGCTGACGCTCAGCTTTCAACCCGACCATGCCGAGACCGCGCTTGCCTATGACAAGGCGATGCGCGAACGAAACCGCCTGCTGCGCGACCAGATTGCGGATGCGCATTGGTACGCGGCGCTTGAGGCGCAGATGGGTGAGGCGGGCGCGCGGCTGACCGCCAACCGACAGGCCGCGATTGCCGGACTGGCCGCCCAGACCCGCGACGAGGGCGGCTTTCCGGTCGCGCATCTGGCGCTGCTGCCCGGAGAAGGCTTCGCGGATGAGACGGAGGCGGCGACCATCACCGCGCGTCTGGCCGAGGGGCGGCGGCGCGACATGGCGGCGGGGCGCAGCCTGACCGGCCCGCATCGCGCCGATCTGGGCGCGCATTGGGGGCCGGACGCGACCCCCGCCGCGCTATCCTCGACGGGTGAGCAAAAGGCGCTTCTGATCTCGTTGATCCTCGCCAATGCGCGGGCGCTTGAGGCAGACCACCCGCTGCTGTTGCTGGATGAGATCGCGGCCCATCTGGACGCCAACCGCCGCGCCGCACTTTACGCGCAACTGGCCAGCTTGCAGGCGCAGGTGGTGATGACCGGCACCGGCCCGGAGCTGTTCGAGGCGCTTGACGGGCGGCTTTTGGGCGTGGCCCGCGAGGACGGCGAATCGCGGCTGATCTGACCAGTTTTTTCAGCGATTCCCGTGACATTCCCGCCCTGCCCGCCTATAAGATCGACAGGTTACGCAGGACGACATGACGATGAGCGAACAGGACAATGCCGCGAATGACTATGGCGCGGATTCCATCAAGGTTCTCAAGGGGCTAGAGGCGGTTCGCAAGCGTCCGGGGATGTATATCGGGGATACCGATGACGGCTCGGGGCTGCATCACATGGTTTATGAGGTCGTCGATAACGGCATTGATGAGGCCCTCGCCGGTCACGCCGATTTCGTGCGGGTGAAGATCCATGCGGATTCCTCAATCTCGGTGCGCGATAACGGGCGCGGCATCCCGGTTGAGATGCACAAATCCGAAGGCGTCTCGGCGGCCGAGGTCATTATGACCCAGCTTCACGCGGGCGGCAAATTCGACAGCAACTCCTATAAGGTCTCGGGCGGTCTGCACGGGGTGGGCGTGTCGGTGGTCAACGCGCTGTCCGACTGGCTGGAGCTGCGCATCTGGCGCAATGGGCGCGAACATTACGCGCGGTTCGAACGCGGCGAGACCACGGTTTCGCTGCGGGTTGAGGGCGACGCACCGGGTGAGTCCGGGACCGAGGTGCGGTTCATGGCCTCATCGCGGACCACCAGCGAGGAGGGGACATTTTCCAACCTCGATTACAGCTTCAAGACGCTGGAAAACCGCCTGCGCGAACTGGCCTTCCTCAACAGCGGCGTGCGGATCATCCTTGAGGACGAACGCCCTGCCGAGCCGCTGCGGTCCGAGCTGTTCTATGAGGGCGGCGTGCGTGAGTTCGTCAAATATATCGACCGCCACAAGACCGGCCTTCTGTCCGAGCCGATCTTCGTCACCGGCGAGCGCAACGGCATCGGCGTCGAGGTCGCGATGTGGTGGAATGACAGCTATCATGAGACGGTGCTGCCCTTCACCAACAACATTCCGCAGCGCGATGGCGGCACCCATCTGGCCGGTTTCCGGGGCGCGCTGACCCGCGTTCTGACCCGCTATGCCCAGGACAGCGGCATCGCCCGCAAGGAAAAAGTCGAGTTCACCGGCGACGATGCCCGCGAGGGGCTGACCTGCGTTCTGTCGGTCAAGGTGCCGGACCCGAAATTCTCCAGCCAGACCAAGGACAAGCTGGTCTCGTCCGAGGTGCGTCCGGCGGTGGAAAACCTTGTCGGGGAAAAGCTGGCCGAATGGTTCGAGGAAAACCCGAATGAGGCGAAGCAGATCGTCGGCAAGATCGTTGAGGCCGCGCTTGCCCGTGAGGCGGCCCGCAAGGCGCGTGAGCTGACGCGGCGCAAAACCGCGATGGATGTGGCCTCGCTGCCCGGAAAACTGGCCGATTGTCAGGAAAAAGACCCCGCTTTGTCCGAACTGTTCATCGTTGAGGGTGACTCGGCCGGCGGTTCGGCCAAACAGGGGCGGTCGCGCCAGAATCAGGCGGTGCTGCCGCTGCGCGGCAAGATCCTGAATGTGGAACGGGCGCGGTTCGACCGGATGCTGTCCTCGGACATGATCGGCACGCTGATTACCGCGCTTGGCACCGGGATCGGGCGGACTGAGTTCAATCTGGACAAGCTGCGCTATCACAAGATCATCATCATGACCGATGCGGACGTGGACGGCGCGCATATCCGCACCCTTCTGCTGACGTTCTTTTTCCGCCAGATGCCCGAACTGATCGAGGCCGGGCATCTCTATATCGCGGAGCCGCCGCTGTATAAGGTCGGGCGCGGCAAGTCCGAGGTTTACCTGAAAAACGAAGCCGCGCTTGAGGATTACCTGATCCAGCAAGGGACCGAGGGTGCTGCGCTGCGGCTTGGCTCGGGCGAGACGCTGTCGGGCAATGACCTGCTGCGCGTGATCGAAGAGGCCCGGACCACGCGGCGCGTCCTGCGCGCCTATCCGACGCATTATCCGCCCCATATCACCGAACAGGCGGCGATTGCGGGCGCTTTGGTGCCGGGGCGGGTCGATGCGGATGCGCAGGGCGTGGCCTCGGAAGTGGCCAAGCGGCTTGATCTGGTCGCCGAGGAATATGAGCGCGGCTGGCGCGGCCTGCCGACGCAGGACGGCGGCATCCGTCTGGCGCGGCTGCTGCGCGGGGTTGAGGAATCGCGGGTTCTGGACGGGCCGATGCTGCGTTCGGGCGAAAGCCGCCGTCTGGGCAGCATGACCGACGCGCTTCGTGAGGTTTACGGCACCCCCGCAACCCTTGTGCGCAAGGACCGTGAGACGCCGATCTTTGGCCCTCTGGACCTCTTGGCCGCGATTTTCCTTGAGGGCGAAAAGGGCCTGTCGCTGCAACGCTACAAGGGCCTGGGTGAGATGAACCCCGAACAGCTTTGGGAAACCACGCTGGACCCGGCGGCGCGCACGCTGTTGCAGGTCAAGATCGGGGATCTGTCCGATGCCGACGACATTTTCACCAAGCTGATGGGCGATGTCGTCGAGCCGCGGCGCGAGT
>JAUNTZ010000002.1 GCA_030538425.1 Paracoccus sp. (in: a-proteobacteria)
ATGAAGATCATCTCGCTTGCGCCGGAGGTGCTGTGATGGCTGCCAAGCTGAAAAAAGGCGACAAGGTCGTCGTGCTGGCCGGTAAGGACAAGGGCAAACAGGGTGAGATCACCTCGGTTATGCCCAAGGACAACAAGGCCATCGTGGACGGCATCAACATCGCCATCCGCCACACCCGCCAGTCGCAGAACAGCCAGGGCGGTCGCGTGCCGAAGGCGATGCCGATCGACCTGTCGAATCTGGCGCTGCTGGACAAGAACGGCAAAGCGACCCGTGTCGGCTTCCGCGATGAAGACGGCAAGAAAGTGCGTTTTGCCAAAACCACGGGGGACGCGATCTGATGCTGGACCAAGCCAAATACACGCCGCGTCTCAAGACGCTGTATCGTGACACGATCCGCGCCGCGCTCAAGGAAGAGTTCGGCTACAAGAACGACATGCAGATCCCGCGTCTGGACAAGATCGTCCTGAACATGGGCATCGGCGAGGCCGTGAAAGACACCAAGAAGGTGAAGCAGGGCGCCGAAGAGCTGTCCCTGATCGCCGGTCAGAAGGCTGTCATCACCTCGGCCAAGAAATCCATCGCCGGTTTCCGCGTCCGCGAGGAAATGCCGCTGGGTGCCAAGGTGACCCTGCGCGGCGACCGCATGTATGAGTTTCTGGATCGTCTTATCACCATCGCTCTGCCCCGCGTCCGCGACTTTCGCGGCGTGAAAGGCACGTCGTTCGACGGCCGCGGCAACTATGCGATGGGCCTGAAAGAACATATCGTGTTCCCGGAAATCAACTTCGACAAGGTCGACGAAGTTCTGGGGATGGACATCATCATTGCCACCACCGCGCCGACCGACGCGGAAGCGAAGGCGCTGTTGAAGCATTTCAACATGCCGTTCAACAGCTGATCGCAGGGGAACAATAGATATGGCAAAGAAATCCATGATCGAACGGCAGAAAAAGCGCGAACGTCTGGTCGCGCAATATGCCGAAAAGCGCGCCGCGCTGCATGAGATCATCAACGACGAAGCCCGCCCGATGGAAGAGCGTTTCAAAGCCTCGCTGCAACTGGCGAAGCTGCCGCGCAATTCCTCGCCGACGCGCCTGAACAACCGTTGCCAACTGACGGGGCGTCCGAAGGCGTATTATCGCAAACTGAAACTGAGCCGGATCATGCTGCGCGAACTGGGTTCGCAAGGCCAGATTCCGGGCATGGTCAAGTCGAGCTGGTAAGGGGCTGAACATATGTCGATGAATGATCCTCTCGGTGATATGCTGACCCGCATCCGCAACGCTCAGATGCGCGGCAAATCCACCGTCCGCAGCCCTGCCTCCAAGATCCGCGCCTGGGTTTTGGACGTGCTGCAATCCGAAGGCTATATCCGTGGCTACGAGGAAGTGACCTCGGATGCAGGCCATAAAGAGCTGGAAATCTCGCTGAAATATTTCGAGGGCCAGCCCGTGATCCGCGAGCTTTCGCGCGTCTCGAAGCCGGGCCGTCGCGTCTATGCGGGTGCCCGTGAAATCCCTCAGGTCCGTCAGGGTCTGGGCGTGTCCATCGTCTCGACGCCGAAAGGCGTGATGTCGGATGCAGCGGCTCGCAACGCCAATGTTGGCGGCGAAGTCCTCTGCACCGTGTTCTAAGGGGGCCGTTATGTCTCGTATTGGTAAACGACCCGTCGAACTGCCGAAAGGCGTCACCGCCGAGGTCAAGGGCCAGACCATCGAAGTCAAGGGTCCGAAAGGCACCCGCAGCTTCACCGCGTCTGACGATATTGACCTCGTGATCGAGGAAAACGCCGTTGTGGTCAAACCGCGCGGCCAGTCCAAGCGCGCCCGCCAGCAATGGGGGATGACCCGCTCGATGATCGAGAACCTGACGACCGGCGTGTCGGAAGGCTTCAAGAAAGAGCTGGAAATCCAGGGTGTTGGTTATCGTGCCAACATGCAGGGCAAGACTCTCAAGCTGTCGCTCGGCTACAGCCACGAAGTCAATTTCGAAACGCCGGACGGGGTGACCATCACCGCGCCCAAGCAGACCGAAATCGTCGTCGAAGGCATCGACCAGCAGCTTGTCGGTCAGGTTGCGGCAAACATCCGCGAGTGGCGTCGTCCCGAGCCGTATAAAGGCAAGGGCATCCGCTACAAGGGCGAGTATGTCTTCCGCAAAGAAGGCAAGAAGAAGTAAGGGGCGCATTGAAAATGGCACTGAAAAAGCAAGAGCTGTTCCTCAAGCGCCGTATGCGCAACCGGAACAAACTGCGCGCGATGTCCAATGGCCGTCCGCGTCTGTCCGTCCACCGTTCGTCCAAGAACATTTCCGTTCAGGTGATCGACGACGCGCAGGGCAAGACCCTCGCCGCCGCCTCGACGCTGGAAAAGGATCTGGGCCTCGTGGGCAAGAACAATGTCGAGGCCGCCGCGAAAATCGGCGCCGCGATTGCCGAGCGGGCCAAGCAAGCCGGGATCGAAGAAGTTGTCTTCGACCGTGGCGGCTTCCTGTTCCACGGCAAGATCAAGGCATTGGCTGATGCCGCCCGTGAAGGTGGCCTCAAGTTCTAAGACCATGCGGGCGGCGGGGGAGACCTTGCCGCCCCGATGATCCGGGGGCCGTCTCAGGCCCACCAGGATCGGATTCAACGGCGCAAAGCGCCACCATGAAAGGATGCCTTATGGCAGAACGTGAAAACCGCCGGGACCGCCGCCGCGAAGAGCGCGAGGAAACCCCGGAATTCGCCGATCGTCTTGTCGCGATCAACCGCGTGTCGAAAACCGTCAAGGGTGGTAAGCGCTTTGGCTTTGCCGCTCTGGTCGTTGTCGGCGATCAGCGTGGCCGTGTTGGCTTTGGCAAAGGCAAAGCCAAAGAGGTTCCCGAGGCGATCCGCAAGGCGACCGAGCAGGCGAAACGCAACCTGGTTCGCGTGCCGCTGCGCGATGGCCGCACCCTTCACCACGACATCGAGGGCCGCCACGGTGCGGGCCGCGTCGTGATGCGCACCGCCGTTCCGGGGACCGGGATCATCGCCGGTGGTCCGATGCGCGCCGTGTTCGAGATGCTGGGCGTGCAGGACGTTGTTGCGAAATCGCTGGGCTCGCAGAACCCCTATAACATGATCCGCGCCACTCTGGACGGCCTGAAAGCCGAAGCCAGCCCGCGTTCGGTCGCGCAGCGTCGTGGCAAGAGAGTCGCTGACATCCTGCCGTCGAACGAAAAGCCGGCTGAAGCGCCGGTCGAGGCATAAGGGGATAGGTTATGGCTAAAACCATCGTTGTGAAGCAAATCGGCTCGCCGATCCGCCGCCCCGCCATTCAGCGCGAGACGCTGAAAGGTCTGGGCCTGAACAAGATGCACCGCACGCGTGAGCTGGAAGATACCCCCGCCGTGCGCGGCATGGTCAACTCGATCCCGCATCTGGTGACCATCGTTGAAGAAAAGAACTGAGCTTCTTTGACAAGACGCAGAAAGGCCGGGGCGCGACCCCGGCCTTTTTTGTTGCGCACTCTGATCGTCCTCCACCTTTTTGCCGAGTTCTCGCGCAGCCCGCACAGGCGTAGCCTCTGCCTCATACGGCGCGCATTCACGCCGCCGTGCAGGAGGAGGAAAACCCCATGGCGAAATATTCCGGCGGCTGCGACCATGTCCGCGTCACATCGGACGCTGAGCCGATCGACAATCACGAATGCCATTGCAATGTCTGCAAATCGGTCACTGGCCAGCAGATGACCCATGTCGCCTTTTTCAATTACGGCGATCTTCACGTCGATCATCCCGACAAGATGAACCGCCAGCCCTTCAACAAGGACAACCCCGACGGCCCGCTAGAGCTGTGCACCTGCGCCGAATGTGGTGCCGCGTTGATGTTGGATGACAAGCAAAAGCGCATTCGTGTCGCTGTGCCCAATGTCATGGGCTATGACGACGCGGCCTTTCCAGAGGCAAGCTATCATGCGTTCTGGGACGAATCGAAAGGCTATCCCAGGCCCGATGATGGCCGCCCGGTTTACGAGGGCTTGCGGCCTGAATTTCAGTGGCCCGCGGGCGCCTGAGAGACGGCTTATTGTCGCGGCATCCCCTTGGGGTGCCGCTTTGGCTTGACCCTGCGGCGCTGATTGGATAGGGACAGCCGGTGCCGCAATGGCACGGCCCCGTAGGGGCCTTTCAATCAACAAGAAACGCCGTGTCCGCCCATTCGCTTCGGGGGTGCGTCCGGCTTAGGAGAAGCGATATGAAACTGCATGAAATCCGCGACAATGAAGGCGCGAACCGCAAGAAAAAGCGCGTGGCGCGTGGTCCCGGCTCAGGCAAGGGCAAGACCGCTGGCCGTGGTATCAAGGGCCAGAAATCGCGTTCGGGCGTGGCGCTGAACGGTTACGAAGGCGGCCAGATGCCGCTCTATCGCCGCCTGCCCAAGCGCGGCTTTACCGCGCCGAACGCCAAATCCTTCGCGGTGGTCAATCTGGGCCAGATCCAGTCCTTCATTGATTCGGGCAAGCTGGACGGCAAGGCCGACGTGACCGAGGAAACCCTTGTCGCCTCGGGCACCGTGCGCCGCAAGCTGGACGGCATCCGCCTGCTCGCCAAGGGTGAGCTGAAAGCCCCCGTCAACATCACCGTCACCGGCGCGTCGAAAGCCGCGATTGAGGCGGTCGAAAAGGCTGGCGGCAAGGTCACCGTCACCGCCCCCGTGCGCGAAGACGCCGCGGCCGAGTGATTTGGCTTGTGAGGGGCGGCAGCGCCCCTTACATAGTCATCAGGTTTTCCAAGGCGCCGCGGGATCGGGAAACGATCCGGCGGCGCAATTGCGATAAGAGGCAAGAATGGCGTCAGCCGCAGAACAAATGGCCGCGAACTTCAGCTGGAGCACCTTTGGCAAGGCCAAGGAACTGCGCCAGCGGATTCTTTTCACGCTTGGCCTGTTGGTGATCTATCGGATCGGCACTTACATTCCCGTTCCGGGCATCGACGGCGCGGCATTGCGCAGTTTCATGTCCGAGGCGCAGGCCGGTCTGGGCGGCATCCTGTCCATGTTCACCGGCGGCGCATTGGGCCGCATGGGCGTGTTTGCGCTTGGCATCATGCCCTATATTTCGGCCTCGATCATCGTGCAGCTGATGTCGGCCATGGTCCCCGCGCTTGAGCAGCTCAAGAAAGAGGGTGAGCAGGGCCGCAAGAAGCTGAACCAATATACCCGTTACGGCACCGTCGCGCTTGCGCTATTCCAGGCCTTCGGTCTGGCGCGTTCGCTTGAGGCGGGGAATATGGCCCATGATCCGGGCCTGTTCTTTCAGGCTTCGGTGGTGATTACCCTTGTTGGCGGCACCATGTTCCTGATGTGGCTGGGCGAACAGATCACGGCGCGCGGCATCGGCAACGGCATTTCGCTGATCATCTTCGTCGGCATCATCGCCGAGATCCCGCAGCAGCTGGCGCAGTTCCTGACCCAAAGCCGCGCGGGCCAGATCTCGGGCTTTCTGACCATCGGCATCATCGTGATGATGGCGGCACTGGTGGCCTTCGTGGTGTTCATGGAGCGCGCCTTGCGCAAGATCCATATCCAATATCCGCGCCGTCAGGTCGGCATGAAATTCTATGACGGCCAGTCCTCGCATCTGCCGATCAAGGTGAACCCGGCCAGCGTGATCCCGGCGATCTTTGCCAGCTCGCTTTTGCTGTTGCCGATCACGATCTCGACCTTCTCGGGCAATCAGTCCGGGCCGGTCATGTCCTGGATGCTGGCCTATTTCGGGCCGGGCCAGCCGCTTTATCTGCTGTTCTTCGCGGCGATGATCGTGTTCTTCACCTATTTCTACACGCAGAACGTGTCCTTCAAGACCGATGATGTCGCCGACAACCTCAAGAATCAGGGCGGCTTCATCCCGGGCATCCGGCCGGGCAAGCGGACGCAGGAATATCTTGATTACGTCGTGAACCGGATTCTGGTTCTGGGCTCGGCCTATCTGACCTTTGTCTGCCTGCTGCCCGAGATCATCCGCGATCAGGCGCAGATCCCGTTCTATTTCGGCGGCACCTCGGTTCTGATCGTCGTGTCGGTCACGATGGACACGATCAACCATGTGCAAAGCCACTTGCTGGCGCATCAATATGAGGGCCTGATCGAAAAGTCGCAGTTGCGCGGCAAGCGTAAAGGTCCGAAAAAAGCCCCTGCGCGCCGCTGAGGCGGGCAGGGCGGCGACAGCTTGATAAGGTAAAACTGAAGAGGGGGCAGTATGACCATCAATCTCATCCTTTTGGGGCCGCCCGGCGCGGGCAAGGGCACGCAGGCACAGCGTCTTGTGACCGAGCGCGGGCTGACCCAGCTTTCGACCGGCGACATGCTGCGCGACGCCCGCGCCTCGGGCACTGAGATGGGCCGCCGCGTGGCCGAAGTCATGGACCGCGGCGAGCTGGTCACCGATGAGATCGTGATCGGACTGATCCGCGAAAAGCTGGAAGGCGCGGATACGGCCGGTTTTATCTTTGACGGCTTTCCGCGCACTTTGGCGCAGGCGGATGCGCTGAATGACCTGCTGTCCTCGCTGAACCAGAAGGTCGATGCGGTGATCGAGATTCAGGTCGATGACGACGCGCTTGTGCGCCGGGTCTCGGGCCGCTTTACCTGCGGCACCTGTGGCGCGGTCTATCATGATGAGACCAAACCGACGGCCAAACCCGGTATTTGCGACAATTGCGGCGGCACCAATATGAAGCGCCGCGCCGACGACAATGCCGAGAGCCTGCGCACCCGGCTGATGGAATATTACAAGAAAACCTCGCCGCTGATCGGCTATTATTACGCCAAGGGTCAGCTGCGCAGCGTGGACGGGCTGCGGGATATGGATGAGGTCGCCCGCGATATCGGCGCTGTTCTCCATGAGGAAAAGCTGGGCTGAAAGCCCATGGCGCAAGGCGGGGTTGACGTCCCGCCTTTCATCCTGTAGCTGTCACCATCTCTTATGAGAATCACCGCAACACGGTGGATAAGGCGGCCCGAAGGCACGGCTTTCGGGTCTTTGGTTGTGAAAAAAGGTTCCGGTTCTACGGAATCGCAACAGAAAAAGGATAAACGCGTGGCTCGTATTGCTGGCGTCAACATTCCGACGGGGAAACGTGTCCCCATCGCACTGACTTACATTCACGGGATCGGCCCCCAATTCGCGACCCAGATCTGCGAATCGGTGGGGATCGACCTGACCCGCCGCGTCAATGAATTGTCGGATGCCGAGGTTCTCTCGATCCGCGAATACATTGACGCCAATCTGACCGTTGAGGGCGACCTGCGCCGCGAAACCCAGATGAACATCAAGCGTTTGATGGATCTGGGCTCTTATCGCGGGCTGCGCCATCGTCGCGGCCTTCCGGTGCGTGGTCAGCGGACCCACACCAATGCCCGCACCCGCAAAGGCCCGGCAAAGCCCATCGCCGGCAAGAAGAAATAAGGAGGCAGGCAGATGGCACGCGATAAAACTCGCACCAAGCGCAAAGAGCGCAAGAATATCGCCACCGGCGTGGCCCATGTGAACAGCTCGTTCAACAACACCAAGATCCTGATCTCGGACGTTCAGGGCAATGCGATCTCGTGGTCCTCGGCTGGCACCATGGGCTTCAAGGGCTCGCGCAAATCGACCCCTTATGCCGCCCAGATGGCCGCTGAAGATGCGGGCAAGAAGGCCCAGGAACATGGCGTGAAAACGCTTGAGGTTGAGGTTCAGGGCCCCGGCTCGGGCCGCGAATCGGCGCTTCGCGCGCTGGCGGCGGTCGGCTTCAACATCACCGCGATCCGCGACGTGACGCCGATTGCCCATAACGGTTGCCGCCCGCCGAAACGTCGCCGGGTCTGATCGTTCCGCAAGATTTGCGGGCCGCGGATCATCCTGCGGCCCGTATCCGCATTTCCCTCGGGCGTTCCCTTCTTGGTCATGGGCGGGAACAGGTATGGAGGCTAACGCATGATCCACAAGAATTGGGCCGAGCTGATCAAGCCTGAAAAGCTTGACATCAAACCCGGCGCCGACGCGACCCGCACCGCGACGATCACCGCCGAACCGCTGGAGCGTGGCTTTGGCCTGACGCTTGGCAACGCGCTGCGCCGCATCCTGCTGTCGTCGCTGCAAGGTGGCGCGATCACCGCCGTGCAGATCGACAATGTGCTGCACGAGTTTTCCTCGGTCGCGGGCGTCCGTGAGGACGTGACCGATATCGTTCTGAACCTCAAGGGCGTCACGCTCAAGATGGATGTGGACGGCCCGAAACGACTGACCCTGACCGCCAAGGGCCCGGGTGAGGTGCGCGCCAGCGACATTCAGGAAACCGCCGGCATCACCGTGCTGAACCGCGACCATGTGATCTGTCATCTGGATGATGGCGCCGAAGTGAACATGGAACTGACCGTCGCCTCGGGCAAGGGCTATGTCGCCGCCGACAAGAACCGCCCTGAGGATGCGCCGATCGGCCTGATCCCGGTCGATGCGATTTTCTCGCCGGTCAAGCGCGTCAGCTATGAGGTGACCCCCACCCGCGAAGGTCAGGTTCTGGACTATGACAAGCTGACCATGAAGGTGGAAACCGATGGCTCGCTGACGCCTGAGGACGCGATTGCCTATGCGGCCCGCATCCTTCAGGATCAGCTGTCGGTGTTCGTGAACTTTGACGAACCCGAAGCGGTGCGTTCGGCGGATAGCGAAGACGGTCTCGACTTTGACGCGCGTCTGCTCAAAAAGGTCGATGAGCTGGAACTGTCGGTCCGTTCGGCCAACTGCCTCAAGAACGACAACATCGTTTATATCGGTGATCTGATCCAGAAAACCGAGGCCGAGATGCTGCGCACCCCGAACTTTGGCCGCAAATCCTTGAACGAAATCAAGGAAGTGCTGTCGGGCATGGGGCTGCATCTGGGCATGGACGTCCCCGCATGGCCGCCCGAAAACATCGAAGATCTGGCCAAGCGTTTCGACGACCAGTTCTAAGCCATTCGCGGCGGGGCTTCGGTCCCGCCGCAAATACCGGGCGCAAGCCCCAAGGAGAGTGGCCCGCACGCATGGGCCGCCGGACAAAGCAAAAACGCAAGATTAGGAGATTACAATGCGTCACGCTCGCGGTTACCGCCGTCTGAACCGGACCCATGAACATCGCAAGGCGCTGTTCGCCAATATGGCGGGTTCGTTGATCGAACATGAACAAATCAAGACCACGCTTCCCAAGGCCAAGGAACTGCGCCCGATCGTTGAAAAACTGATCACGCTGGCCAAGCGCGGCGACCTCCATGCCCGCCGTCAGGCTGCGTCGCAGCTGAAACAGGACATGCATGTCGCCAAGCTGTTTGAGGAACTGGGCGCGCGCTACAAGGAACGTCAGGGCGGTTATGTCCGCATCCTGAAAGCCGGTTTCCGTTACGGCGACATGGCGCCCATGGCCATTATCGAACTGGTCGACCGCGACCCAGAGGCCAAAGGCGCCGCCGATCGCGCCCGCACTGAGGCCGAAGCCGAGCTTGAAGACGACGCGTGATTCGTCGCGAAAATGACCCCAAAGCCCCGCTGTCCCATGGCAGCGGGGCTTTTCTTTGTCGGGGCAATAGTTTAGCATATCTTTTGTTAATTTATTCGTTCGAGCGTTCAAAAAAATGTGCAGGAAATGCAACATTTTGCGGTTTCACGGCGGGAAACGTCGCTTTTGCGCGCTGAACGCGATTGACCGAACCGGGCTCTCCCTGTCTAAAAGGCTATGTCTTCGCGTTCCGATATCAATCTTGAACTGGCCCGGCTCAACCGGTTGGCTCCAAGCGGCTATTACGTCGCTTTGCATATCCGTTTTGCCGCGCCGATCATGCGTTTCCAGACCTATCCGCAAGAATGGATCGACCATTATTCGACCAATGCCTATGCGTTGCGCGACCCGATGATCGCCTGGGGGTTTTCGACCACGGGGGCGGTGCGGTGGTCCTCGCTGAGCATCCCCGACCCGTTCGGCATCCTTGTTCATGCGGCGCGTTACGGGCTGGTTTATGGGGTTGCGCTGGCTTTCGGGCCGATCTCGTCACGCAGCATCGCGGGCGTGGCCCGCGCGGATCGCGAATTTACCGAATCCGAAATGCTTGAGATTTCGGATATTATCCAGCGGCTGCACAATATCACCACGCCGCCGGAGAGCCTGACCAAGGCTCAGATCGAGGCCCTTAGATGTATTGCAGAGGGGGATCGCCACGCTGCAGCGGCTGCCAAGCTGGGTATTACCGAAAGCGCGTTCAAGGCGCGGCTGATCTCGGCGCGGGAACGTCTGATGGCGCGAACCACTGCCGAGGCGCTTCAACGGGCCAAGGAATACCGGCTGCTCTAGCCTTCTTTTTGCGCTGCATCGACGGGTCTTTCCTTAAAACCACAGGAGAAGACCTATGCAGACAACGACGATTTCTTTTGCCAACCTTGATGCCCATGGCCAGCTGTTCACCAACCTGCTGCGTGCGCGCAAACAAAGCTTCATCATCCAGAACAACTGGGATCTGCCGCAGGCCGACGGGATGGAGTTCGACCAGTATGACACGCCCGCATCGCGTTGGGTTGCGGTCCATGAACGCGGCGAGGTGCTGGCCGGCATCCGGCTGACCCCCACCACCGCGCGTTGCGGGGTCTATTCCTACATGATCCGCGATGCACAGCGCGGGATTCTGGGCGGCTCGATCCCGCGCAACCTGCTCTTTGATGAGGCGCCGGTCGATGCGCGGGTCTGGGAATCCAGCCGCGTGTTCGTCTGCCATGCCGTGCCGATGGCGCTGCGGCGCAAGGTTCATGCCGAACTGAACGCGGGCGTCAATCAGGCGGCCCGCGAATTGGGCGCAACCCGCCACATCGGGCTCATCCATGCCAACTGGCCGCGTTGGTTCCGTCAGCTTGGCATGGATGGCGAGGCGCTTGGGCCGGTGCTGAATTTCGATGACGGCAATTTTCAGGTTGTCGCCACGAATCTGACTCAGAAGCTGCACTGACCGCTTTTGCGCGCGCGGGGCATGGCGTAACATCGGCCCGTTATGGCTGATCTCTTCGACACCGCCCCGCGCGACCCCAAGCCTGAGCCGCCGCGCCCGCTGGCCGACCGTATCCGGCCGCGCCATCTGTCCGAGGTGATCGGGCAGGGGCGTGTGCTTGGCCCCGACGGTCCCTTGGGCGCGATGCTGGCGGCGGGCAGCCTGTCCTCGCTGATCCTCTGGGGGCCACCCGGTGTGGGCAAGACCACCATCGCGCGGCTGCTGGCCGATGAAACCGACCTGGCCTTCGTGCAGATCAGCGCGATCTTTTCGGGCGTGCCGGAACTGCGCAAAGTGTTCGAGGCGGCGCGGCTGCGGCGCGGCAATGGCGGCGGCACGCTGCTTTTCGTCGATGAGATCCACCGTTTCAACAAGGCGCAGCAGGACAGCTTTCTGCCGCATATGGAAGACGGCACGATCCTGTTGGTGGGCGCGACCACCGAGAATCCCTCGTTCGAGCTGAATGCCGCCGTGCTGTCGCGCGCTCAGGTCGTCGTGCTCGAGCGGCTGAGCCTTGCCGATCTGGAGCTTCTGGCGCAGCGGGCCGAGCGTGAGCTGAACCGCGCCCTGCCGCTGACCGGCCCCGCGCGTGAGGCTTTGCTGGAGATGGCCGATGGCGACGGGCGCGCCGCGCTTAACCTGATCGAACAGGTAATGGCCTGGAAGATCAAGGAACCGCTTGACCCCGATGCGCTGTCGGCGCGGCTGATGCGGCGGGCGGCGAAATATGACAAATCGGGTGAGGAGCATTACAACCTCATTTCCGCGCTGCATAAATCGGTGCGCGGCTCGGACCCGGACGCGGCGCTTTATTGGTTCGGCCGGATGCTGGAGGGCGGCGAAGACCCGCGCTATCTGGCCCGCCGCCTGACCCGCATGGCGGTTGAGGATATCGGCCTGGCCGACCCTGCCGCGATGCGCCAATGTCTTGACGCATGGCAGACATATGAACGGCTGGGCAGCCCTGAGGGGGAGCTGGCACTGGCGCAGGCGGTGATTTATCTGGCGCTCGCCCCCAAATCGAATGCGGGCTACGTTGCCTATAAGGCCGCCCGCGCCGAGGCGAAGCGAACCGGCAGCCTGATGCCCCCCGCCCATATCCTCAATGCGCCGACCGCGATGATGAAGGATCTGGGTTATGGCGCGGATTACGCCTATGACCACGATGCCGAGGACGGGTTTTCCGGCCAGAACTATTTCCCCGAGGGCATCAAGCGCCCGGTGCTTTACGTCCCCGTCGAGCGTGGGTTTGAACGAGAACTGAAAAAGCGCGCCGAGTTCTTTGCTACGCTGCGCCGCAAGCGGGGCGGTTGACTTTCCGCGCGGGCAGGGCAAGGAACGCGGGATGATCGGCTCTGTTGTTCAGGTCGCGCTTGGCGGCGCTTTGGGTGCGGTCGCGCGTTACGGGGTGGGTCTTGTCGCGCTGCGGCTTTTTGGTGCTGCGCCGCTGGGCACGATGGCCGTCAACATCGCGGGTTGCGTGGCCATGGGGGTCTGCGCGGTGGCTCTGGGCCCGCGCTTTGCGCCGCTACTGATGGTCGGGGCTTTGGGCGGGTTCACGACCTTCTCGGCCTTTGCGCTTGATGCGGTGCGTTTGTGGGAACGGGGCGCGCCGGGGCTGGCCGCGTTCT
This sequence comes from Paracoccus sp. (in: a-proteobacteria), assembly GCA_030538425.1. Lineage (GTDB taxonomy): Bacteria > Pseudomonadota > Alphaproteobacteria > Rhodobacterales > Rhodobacteraceae > Paracoccus. Next base: position 12,643 of record JAUNTZ010000002.1, read on the forward strand.
ATATCGCGGCTTCGGTGGTTTTGTCGCTGGCGGGCCTCTTGGCGGGTATGGCGATGGCGAAAGGATGGATGGAATGAGCGGCGTTCGGATGATCCGCATTGAGGCGGATGATGCAGGTCAGCGGCTGGACCGCTATCTCAAGAAACAGTTCCCGCAACTGACGCAAGGCGCGGTGGAAAAGCTGTGCCGCACCGGCCAGTTGCGGCTGGATGGCGGGCGCGTCAAGGCCAACAGCCGGATCGAGGCGGGCCAGGAATTGCGCGTGCCGCCCTTGCCCGAACCCGCGCCCGAGACCCCGCGCGCCCCCGCCGAGCCGCGCGTGAGCGACAGCGATGCGGCGATGATCGAGGCGGCGGTGATCTGGAAGGATCAGCATATTATCGCGCTGAACAAGCCGCCGGGCCTGCCCTCGCAGGGCGGCTCGGGGCAGGGGGATCGCCATGTGGACGGGCTGAGCCATGCGCTGATGTTCGGCTATAAGGAGCGGCCCAAGCTGGTGCACAGGTTAGACAAGGACACCTCGGGCCTGCTGCTTCTGGCGCGCACCGACCGCGTGGCGCGGGCCTTGTCCGAGGCGTTCCGCCACCGCTCGACCCGCAAGATCTACTGGGCCGCCGTGGCCGGTGTGCCAAGCCCGCGCATGGGCACGATCCGTTACGGGCTGGTCAAGGCCCCCGGTCGCGGGCGCGGCGGTGAGGGCGAAAAGATGCAGATCGTCCACCCCCGCGACATCGACAAGACCGAGGGCGCGAAACGCGCCACGACCGATTACGCGGTAATGGACAATCTGGGCACGCGGGTCAGTTGGTGCGCGCTTGTTCCCGTCACCGGCCGCACCCATCAGCTGCGTGCCCATATGGCCGAACTGGGGCATCCCATCGTGGGCGACGGCAAATATGGCGGCTCGGGTCAGGTGAACGAGGGCGACGGCTGGGGCGCGCAGCTTGGCGGTGAGATCAGCCGCAAGCTGCATCTGCACGCCCGCAGCCTGACCTTCCAGCACCCGATCACCAAAGAGATGATGACCCTGACCGCCGATCTGCCCGAGCATATGCGCCGGACATGGAAAACCCTTGGCTGGCATCCGAATGACGTGCCCGCCGACCCGTTCGAGGATGCCTGAATGCGGCTGGTGATCTTTGACGTCGACGGCACCTTGGTCGATTCGCAGGCGCTGATCGTGGGCTGCATGAATGACGCGATGGGCGCGGCGGGCCTGCCTGCGCTGCCGCGTGAAGAGGTTCTTTCCATCGTCGGCCTGTCGCTGGAGATCGCGATTGCGCGCCTGCTGCCCGGCGCGGATGCGGCAACGGTGGGGCAGGTGGCTGACGGCTATCGTCTGGCCTATCACAAGCGCCGCCTTGCGGATGAGGCGCCGCTATACGAGGGGGCGCGCGACTGTCTTGATCTGCTGGCCGGGCGGGACGATCTGCTGCTGGGCATTGCCACCGGCAAATCGCGGCGCGGGCTGGATGGGCTGATCGCGACGCATGGGCTTGAGGGGCGCTTTGTCACGCTGCAAACCGCCGATTTTCACCCCTCCAAGCCGAATCCCGCGATGATCGAGGCGGCCCTGTCTGAGACCGGGACGGCGCCCGGCGATGCGGTGATGATCGGCGACACGCTGTTTGACATGGAGATGGCCGCGAATGCCGGCATCGCGCGGATCGGCGTGGCCTGGGGCTATCACGCCGCCACCGATCTGGCGGCTGCGGGCGCGCCGGTGGCGCGTGATTTTGCCGAACTCACCCGCATGATAAAGGACTGGGCATGAGCGAATGGAAAGCCCGCCGCTTCTGGAAAGAGGCCGCCCCAGAGGCCCGAGAGGGCGGCTTTGGCGTAACCCTTGACGGGCGCGCGGTGATGACGCCGGGCAAGCAACCGCTGATCCTGCCGACCGAAGGCTTAGCGCAGGCGATTGCCGCCGAATGGGACGCGCAAGCGGAGGTGATTCGCCCCGAGACAATGCCGCTGACCCGCGCGGCCAACTCCGCCATCGAAAAGGTTGCGCCGCAGTTCAGCGCGGTGGCCGATATGCTGGCCGAATATGGCGCGACTGACCTGCTGTGTTACCGCGCGGAAAGCCCCGCCGCGCTTGTTGCGCGTCAGGCGGCTTGGGATGAATGGCTTGACTGGGCCGCCGATGATCTGGGCGCGCGGCTGCGCGTCACCCAAGGCGTGATTCCCATCGCGCAGGACGGGCCCGCGCTGTCGCGGCTGCGGGCGCGGCTGGACGGGCTCTCACCCTTCGGGCTGACCGCGCTGCACGATCTTGTGACCTTGCCGGGATCGCTGATCCTTGGGCTGGCGGTGATCGAAGGGCGGCTCGACGCGGAACGCGCCTTCGCGCTCTCCCGCATTGATGAGGATTTTCAGGCCGAACATTGGGGTCTTGACCCCGAAGCCGCTGAGGCCGCCGCCGCCCGGCTGACCGCGATGCGCGACGCGGAACGGTTGTGGCAGCTCTTGGGCGAACACGGCAATGCGTCTTGACGCTTGGCCCGCGATTGGCACAATGCGGCATCGGCGTAATCTTGCCGGGGCCCGCCCCCTGCCGCGCCGCAATGACAGAAAAAAGGACGCGCGATGAGCAGATCGACACTCTTCGGGGCGGCGCTTGCCGTGACATTGGCGGCCCCCGTCCTGGCCGATAATGGCGAGACCCTGGCTGCGGTGCGCGACCGGGGAGAGCTGATCTGCGGCGTCAATTCGGGTCTGGTGGGCTTTGCCGCGCCTGATGCGACCGGCAACTGGTCGGGCTTTGATGTCGCACTTTGCCGCGCGGTCGCGGCGGCGGTTTTGGGCGACCCGACCAAGGTGCGCTATGTGCCGACCACCGGCGAGACCCGCTTTCAGGCCCTGCTGAACGAAGAGGTCGATCTGCTGGCCCGCAACTCGACCTGGACCTTTTCGCGCGATGCCGGGCTTGGTCTCGATTTCGTGGGCGTGAATTACTATGACGGGCAAGCCTTCATGGTGCCGCGCGCGCTTGGCGTATCAGCAGCGCCCGAGTTGGACGACCTGACCGTTTGCGTGCAGACCGGCACCACGACTGAGCAGAACCTGTCCGACTATTTCCGCGCAAACAACATGACATATCGCCCCTTACGCATTGATTCCAATGCAGAAGGTGAGCAGAAATATATTGCCGGCCAGTGCAATGTCTATACCACGGATATGTCGGCTTTGGCGGCCACCCGTGCCGCCTTCGCCAGCCCGGATGAGCATGTGATCCTGCCCGAGATCATCTCAAAAGAGCCGCTTGGCCCGGTCGTGCGTGAGGGTGATACCAACTGGTCGGATATCGTCCGCTGGACCCTCAACGCGCTGATCGCGGCTGAGGAACAGGGTGTCACCTCAGCCAATATTGAGGAACTGGCCCGCGCCTCGCAAAACCCCGAGGTGCAGCGCCTGCTGGGCGCCTCTGAGGATCTGGGCGCGATGCTGGGCCTTGACCGCGAATGGGCGAAACGCGCGATTGCCGCTTCGGGCAATTATGGTGAGATTTTCGCCTCAAACATCGGTGAGCAAACCCCCATCGGCCTGCCGCGCGGGCTGAATGCGCAATGGCAACAGGGCGGGCTGCTTTACGCGCTGCCCTTCCGCTGACTAGTTGCGCCCGTCAAAGCGGGTGAAATCCATCACGATCCCGTCGCCGGGACGGATCTGGTCCCAGCTTTCGGCCTGAAAATCGACAACAAGCGTCGAGGCGGTCGGATAGCGGCGGAAATCCGGCTCAAGCGGCGCGCGCGCGGGTAGCATCGCCGCAAATTCGGCAATGCCGGGATTGTGGCCCACCATCATCACGGTTTGCGCGGTGGCGGTCTTCAGCACCTGCAACATCTGTTCCGGGCTGGCATGGTAAAGCGATTTTTCCAACCGCAGCACCGGCCGCGCCTCGATCCCGGCCGCGGCCACATGCTCCCACGTTTCGCGGGTGCGGGTGGCGGTGGAACAAAGCACTTCCTCGGGCTCATATCCGCGTGAGGCGATCCAGTCGCCAAGCGCCCGCGCAGACCGCTGACCCCGCGCATTCAGCGGACGGTCGTGATCATCAAGCTGAGGGTCATCCCATGCCGATTTCGCATGGCGCGTCAGGATCAAGCGTTTATATCCAAGCGGAGTCATAATTCCCTCAATACCTTACGCGAATGATGCAAATCCGATCAAACCGTCAGGGCGGGGCGGCTGTCAACTACAATTCGCTGCCACCCTGACGCAGGCCGCGCGGTTTCACGCGCGGCTCGGTGGTGCGGATCAGGCTGCCCGCGCCGTGTTCGGTGAACAATTCCAGCAAGACCGCGTTCGGCACCCGCCCATCCAGGATCACCACCGCGCGCACGCCCTCATCAATCGCCTTGAGCGCGGTTTCCGTCTTGGGGATCATGCCGCCCGCGATGGTGCCGTCGGCAATCATCTCATGGACTTGCGCGGGCGTCATTTGCGTGACAACCGCGCCCGATTTGTCCTTCACGCCCGCGACATCGGTCAACAGAAGCAGCCGATCCGCCTTCAGCGCACCGGCAACCGCCCCCGCGGCCGTGTCGCCATTGACGTTGAAGGTTTCGTTATCCTCCATGCCCGTCGCGACCGGCGCAATCACCGGGATCAGCCCGGCCTGATAAAGGTCGCGCAGGATCTGCACGTTCATCTCAACCGGGCGACCGACAAAGCCCAGCTCGGGGTCGTCGGCCTCGCAGACCATCAGGTCGTCATCCTTGCCCGAAATCCCGATTGCCCTCCCGCCGGCATCGTTGATGGCCTGCACGATGCGCTTGTTGACCAGACCGGACAGGACCATTTCGACCACCTCGACGGTTTCCTTGGTGGTGACGCGCTTGCCGCGCACGAAATGGCTTTCGATGCCCAGTTTCGCAAGGGTTTCGTTGATCATCGGGCCGCCGCCATGCACGACGATGGGGTGGATGCCGACCTGTTTCATCAGCACGATATCGGCGGCGAACTGGGCCATGTCGTCCGCGTCACCCATCGCATTGCCGCCGAACTTGACCACCACGACCGCGCCGGAATAGCGCTGCATATAGGGCAGGGCTTCGGACAGGGTGGCGGCGGCGGTGGCAAAATCTCGGGTCATGTCCTGCTTTCTCATGAGCAATCCTGTGGCCGGTCGTGGCGTTTCCACCTTAGCCTAGGCGCCCGCGCGGGGTCAGTCCAGCCCCGCGATAATCGCCCGCAAGGTGGCAATCCCCTGCCCCTTGTCGGATGAGGTGACGACCAGTTCGGGGAAGGCGGCGGGGTGCTTTTGCAGCTCAGCCTCGACCTGCTCCAGCACCGGCTTGACCGCATTCGGGCCGATCTTGTCGGCCTTGGTCAGCACGACCTGAAACGGCACGGCTGAGCGGTCGAGCAGTTTCATGATCTCATGATCGACGGCTTTGATGCCGTGGCGCGAATCGATCAGGCAAAAGGCGCGGCGCAGGGTGGGCCGCCCGGCCAGATAGTTCTTGAGCAAAGCCTGCCATTTGGCGACCACCGCGACCGGCGCCTTGGCAAAGCCGTAACCCGGAAGGTCCACCAGATAGGCCTGCTCGCCAAGCGTGAAATAGTTGATTTCCTGCGTGCGCCCCGGCGTGTTCGAGGCGCGCGCAATCCCCTTTCGCCCGGTCAGAGCGTTTATCAGGCTTGATTTTCCGACGTTCGAGCGACCTGCGAAACAGACCTCGGGCCGGTCCGCCGGGGGCAGGCCGTCCATGGCGACGACGCCTTTCAGAAAATTCACCGGCCCCGCGAAAAGCTGGCGCGCGACCTCGGCCTGATCGGCGGGCGGCTCGGGGGCAAGGGGAAAGGCAACCTTCATGGCTTGGGCTCCGACAGGGTGAGGGGCGCGCCGGTCTTGATCCGGCCCGGCGTCAGGATCTCGGCATAGATGCCGAACTGGCGATGGCCCATCAGATCTTGCAGCAATGCGGGCATATCGCAATCGCGCTGCCCGCTTTCGGTCGAGGCACTTGTCGCGGCGCAGCGGGTGATCTGGTCCTGAACGCGCATCCGCACCGCGCCGATGCTGATCTCTTGGCCGATCAACTCACGCTCGGCCCATGGGGCCAGCCCCTCGATCCAGAGATTGCCGCGCCATCGGTCCATGCCAAATGCCTGCCCCGCGCGGGCCTCCAGATCGCGCAGACTGTCAAGCGACAGGATCGAGACCACGGCCCGCGCGTCATCGGCCAAAGGCGCGGGGCCGCGAACAAGCGCAAGCGGCGCGGGGTGGCCTTCAGGCAAGAGTCCGGCCAGCCAGTCCAGCAAGGGGCGGCTGTCGTCGCGTTCGGGATCAAGGCTGACCGAGCCGTGACCCGGATGGCGCAGCGCCAGCCGGTCGCCCTGCATCCCGCCCGAAACCGCCTGAAGCGCAGGGGCCGCAGCACCGCGCAAAAAGAACTTTTTCGGCAGCCATCGCGCAAGCGGCGCGGGCCCCGTGGCGGCTGGCGCAATCAAATGCGCGCGCCCCGCCTCATGCAGGATGGCATAGCGGCGATCCGCCTCGATGATCTGACCGGGCGCCAGATCCGCGTCCTCCAACCGCTCGCGCCCAAGCGACTTGAGAGGATAGCGAAAAATCGCCGCCAGCTCAGCCATCAGCGCCGCTTTTTACGGGATTTCCGGCTGCCACCCTGCGCGGGGGCGGTCGGGCCGGACGTTTCGACCGTGGCCGTATCGACCGTGGGCGTCGTGCCCTCAACCGGGGTGGCGGCGGTCTGCGCAGGTTCAGCAGGCTTGGCCACGGCTTTTGGCTTTTTGGCGGTCGGCGTCTTGCCGCGGATATTGCCCAACAGATCGGGCCGCGCCCCATGCGCCGACATAATCGCATATTGCTGGGCGATGGTGATCACGTTGTTCGCGATCCAGTAAAGCACCAGACCCGAGGCAAAACCGCCCAGAACAAACATGAAAACCCAGGGCATCCAGGCAAAGATCATCTTTTGCGTGGGGTCCGTGGGCGCCGGGTTCAGCTTTTGCTGAAGCCACATGGTGATCCCCAGCACAATCGCCATGATCGACAGCGAGATGAGACCGATCATCGAATCGCGGGCCGGCGCTGCATAGGGCAACAGGCCGAACAGGTTCAGGATCGACGAGGGGTCGGGCGCGGACAGGTCGCGGATCCAGCCGATCCAGGGCGCGTGGCGCAGCTCAATGGTGACGAAAATCACCTTATAAAGCGCGAAAAAGATCGGGATTTGCAGCAGAATGGGCAGGCAGCCCGCCGCCGGGTTGACCTTTTCGCGCTTGTAAAGCGCCATCACCTCTTGCTGGAACTTCATCCGGTCGTCGCCGGTGCGTTCCTTGATCGCCTCCATCTCGGGCTGGAGTTCTTTCATCCGCGCCATCGAGATGTAGGATTTGCGCGCCAGCGGGAAGACAAGCGCCTTGAGGATCACGGTCAGCGCGATGATCGCCCAGCCCATATTGCCGATGATCCCGTGCAGCCAGTGCAGCAGCCGGAAGATCGGTTTGGTCAGGAAATGCAGCCAGCCCCAGTCGATCGAATCGACAAAACGCTGAATGCCGGGGTCCTCCTGATAGGCGCGGATGACCTCCCATTCCTTGGCGCCGGCGAACAGATAGCTGCTGGCGCTATGGGTGGTGCCGGGCGCGATAGAGGTGACCGGCATCCGCGCCTCAGTCTGATAGATATCCTGCGCCTCATTGTATTTCACGACGGCCTGAAATGCCTGTCCCGGCATGGGCGCGAGGGTGGCCATCCAATATTTGTCGGTAAAGCCGACCCAGCCGTTTTCCGCGACGTTCACGATATTCGCGCGGCCCTCGCCCGGCACGACATCAGTGCGGGCCATGTTCTTGTAGCTTTCCTCCAGCAATTTGCCGTCGGTCATGCCGACCGCGCCCTCATGGAGGATGAAAAAGTTCTGCGTATCGGGGCGGCCATGGCGGGCGATGATGCCGTAAGGGGCGGCCGCAAAAGCGGTGGCGGCGTTGTTTTCAACCGATTGCGTGATGGTGAACAGGAACCGCTCATCCACCGCGATGCTGCGGCGAAAGATCTGGCCCTGACCGTTGTTCCAGACCAGCGTGACCGGGGTTTCAGGGGTCAGAACCTCGCCCGATTCCACATTCCAGATCGTGTTCGGGCCGGGAAGGGCCGCCGGATCGGTGCCGACCGCAGGTTGCCAGCCATAAAAGGCGTAATAGGGTTTGACCGGCACAAGGGCGGTTTCACCCGACGGCGCGAGCGCCGTGCCGGTCTGTTCGGGGATAAGCTCATGTGAATCGACCGGGGCCAGCAGGCGAACCGCGGGCGAGTTTTCGTCCAGCGTTTCGTGATATTGGGTCAGCAACAGATCGTCGATCCGACCGCCCGCAAGTGACAGCGAGCCTGACAGAGAACCGCTTGCAATCGGGATGCGTGCAGCTTGCGGCGTGGGGGCGGCGGTGCCGGTCGCGCCTGCGACGGCCTCGCCAGTTGGGCCGGGCGTGGCAAGGCCGGGGGCGGGTTCGGTCGCGGCGATCTGTTCTGCGGGCTCAGGCGGGGTCGGTGCGAAGAAGGTGGACCAGCCGACGATGACCAGCATCGAAAGCAGCAATGCGAGGATCAGATTGCGGTTGTCGTCATTCATTCCGTCACCAACTCAGCCTTTCGGATTCACGCGCCGGTTCAATAGAACGGCCAGCCAAAGGTCAAGGCGATTCCCACCTCTGGCGGCTATTTCGCGCGGCCTCGCGTGAAAACAGGGATGACAATCATGCGACGGCGCTTGATTGCGCCAGGTCGGTTGTGCCTTGGCCCCCTTGGTCGGTCAGTTGCGTCAACAATTCCTCCAGAGTGATCGGTTCGGCGACCGCCGCGCCCTCGGCCATGTCGCAACCGATCTGTGCAAGCCAGCCATGATCGGCGACGGCATCGACGCCGCTTGCCAATGTGGGAAGGCCGAGATGGTCGGCCAAGGCGATCATCGCCAGAATCAGCCGGGATTGTTCCTGCCGGTTATGGCTGCCGCGGCACAGCTCTGGCTCAATCCGCAGGCGGCGGGAAGCGCGATGGGCAATTTCGGTGAGCCCCTTATGGGTCGGGGTCAAGATGTCGAGATCAAGGCCGCAGCCCGCCGCAGCCAGTCTTGACAGGTTATCGCGAAGGGGCGCGGCATCGAGGCCGGGATCGTCGCCTGCGATCATCTCGAACAGCAGTCGGCCCGGCGACACGTCCAGCCGGTCACATTCCCATAGCACAAGATCGGCAAAGTCGCGCCGCAGCATGGCCGACCATGGCAGGCGCATCGCCACCTGCATCTTGTCATGGCCCGTATCGGCCAGCCGCCGCAGCGCCGCCGCGGCCTGTCGCATCAAAAAATCCGCCTGAGCTGCGTTCAGCGAAGCCGCATCGCGGTCAGGCGCAAAGATCTCAACCCCCACGATCCGGCCGCTGTGACAACATATCTGCGACAGAAAGGCCGCAGCCGCAGGGGCGCGCGACAGTCCGGCCGTCCCTTCGCATCCCTTCGCCTGCCGTAATGGTGGCGGCGCCCGCCTGTGGTCCTGCGGGCCCGAAAGCCATAGGCGCAGTGCAGTTATCCAAGCCCAAAACCTGATCATTGCATCCCCGATTCGTTCAGACCCATCAGGTGCAATCTACGAAAGTTTTCTTTTTGTTCCGTTAAAATCCGCGCAGCTGAGGAATTTCTTTATCTAAAATTTTATCTTCTTTCGGCTCGGTCTCTGGCCAAAGCGACATGAAATCAAAGAGTTGCGGATCGGCCAAATGGGACGGGCGCACATTCATCAAGGCGCGGAACATCACCTGCCGGCGACCGGGGCTGCGGGCCTCCCACTCGTCCAGAAGCCGCTTGACCTGCGCGCGCTGAAGCCCTTCCTGACTGCCGCAGAGGTCGCAGGGGATGATCGGATAATCCATCGCACGCGCGAAACGCGCGCAATCGGCCTCGGATATATAGGCCAGCGGGCGCAGCACCGTCAGGTCTTTTTCCTCATTCAACAGCTTGGGAGGCATGGTTGCCAGCCTGCCGCCGTGGAACAGGTTCATGAAAAATGTCTCTAGAATATCGTCGCGGTGATGGCCCAGAACGACCGCCGAGCAGCCCTCTTCGCGGGCGATCCGGTAGAGGTTGCCGCGCCGCAGACGCGAACAGAGGCTGCACATGGTGCCGCCCGGCGCAATCTTGTCCACCACCACCGAATAGGTGTCCTGATATTCGATTCGGTGCGTAACCTGCCGTTCTAAAAGGAATTTCGGCAAGACCGTGGCGGGGAATCCTGGCTGGCCCTGATCGAGGTTGCAGGCCAGCAGCTCAACCGGCAGCAGGCCGCGCCATTGGAGTTCATGCAGCACCGCCAACAGCGTGTAGCTGTCCTTGCCGCCCGACAGGCAGATCAGCCAGCGGTCGCCGGGGCGGATCATGCCGAAATCCTCGATGGCGGCGCGGGTGTCGCGGACAAGGCGCTTGCGCAGCTTGCGGAACTCGGTCGTGGTGGGGGCGCCGTGGAACAGCGGGTGGATCTCGGACGTCGGTTCTGACATGAACATCCCCGGTCAAGTCATTGAAAACAAATAGCTGAACATCGCAATCAAGGCGATTGCGGCAGCCACGGTCAGGGCCAGACCAAGCAGGACGCGCCTATTCATCACACCTGCTCATCACGCGGGCCCGGAACCGGATCATAGCCATCGCCGCCCCACGGGTGGCAGCGCCCGATCCGCCGCATCGTCAGCCATATCCCCTTGAAAGCGCCGTGTTTTTCCAGAGACTCAAGCGCATAGGCCGAACAGGTCGGCTGAAAGCGGCAGCCATGGCCGACCCAGGGGCTGAAAAACAGCCGATAGGCCCGCACCGGCAGGGCGGCGAGATGGGCAAGCGGGCTCATCCGCGCACCTTGTGGATGCGCCGCAGAGCAGCTTCAAGATCGGCCCGCATCTGGCTGAAATCATGCGATATTGTTGCCTCGGGGCGGCCGACCAGAACGTAGTCCCAGCCGGGCCGGCCCAGATCGGGCAGGGTGGCGCGGGCGATCTCACGCAACCGGCGCTTGGCGCGGTTGCGGGTGACCGCGTTGCCCAGTTTTTTTGAGCAGGTGAAGCCGACCCGAACCGCCGTGCCCGCCTCATCACCGTCGCGCCGCCGGGCTTGCAGCAGAAAACCCGGCATGCCTTGGCGCAAGGCCTTGGATGCGCGCAGAAAATCGGCCCGCACCCGCAGCGTCTCGACCGGCGCAGATACGCGAAAAACCGCCCCTTCCGGCGCATCGGGCTGATCATCAGCACTTTGCGGGGAAACAGGCGGCATTCGGGCCTCACTCCGGGGCGCAAAAGGCCCCGATTTGCGGCGAATTATGCCGAAAGACGCTTGCGACCCTTGGCGCGGCGGGCGTTCAGAACGCGACGGCCGCCTTTGGTGGCCATGCGCGCACGGAAGCCGTGGCGGCGGGCGCGAACGAGGTTCGACGGCTGGAACGTGCGCTTCGTCATCTCAGTCAACTCCGGTTTCTTGGCGCGGAAGGTCTGGGGCCACGGCGTCAATGCGCCACCCCACGCGACCGCGTGGTTTTGTTCGAAGCCCGTCAGATAGGGCAGAGCGCCGCCCAAGTCAACGCCAGATCGCCCCCTTCGCGCGGAAAATCGCGCCTTGCGGGCGCAACTGTTTGAGTTATGCGCCGTTATTGGATAAGACGCCCATATGACAGTCGCGCAGCGCGACGAGAGTTTCGCCGAGAGTTTCAAGGCACCGATGTCGCTTAACAGCTTGTCCGGCCGATTTGCCCTTCTGACCATCGTTTTCGTGGCGTTGGCCGAGTTGCTGATTCTGGTGCCCGTCGTCTCGAGCTTTCGGATTGATTACCTGCAAACGCGGCTTGAAAAGGCGCAGATTGCCTCGCTTGCGCTGCTGGCCACGGATGAAAGCATCGGGTTTGAGCTGGAGGCCGAGCTTCTGGACAATGCCGAGGTTTATAACGTCGTTCTGCGCCGCGACGATGTGCGGCAGCTGGTGCTGTCCTCACCCTTGCCGGGCCCGATTGCGGCGACCTATGACCTGCGTGAGGAATGGGCGCTGAAAACCGTGCGTGACGCCGCCTGGCAGATGGCGCGCCCTCAGAATGAGATCATCCGGGTGATCGGCGCGCCGGTCAACCAGGCGGGCCAGCTGATCGAGATCACGCTGGACACCGCGCCCCTTCACGCCGCGATGATCGAGTTCGCGCTTCAGGTCCTGCTGGTGTCGGTGGTGCTGGTGGTGGTGACGGCGATCTTGCTCAATATCGTGGCGCAGCGGCTGATCCTCAAGCCGATGCGGCGCGTGATTAACCATATGGCGAGCTATGCTGCCGCGCCTGAGGATGCCCGCTCAATCATCACGCCTGACGCCCGCATTTCCGAGTTGCGCGACGCGGAAGAGGCGCTTGCCTCGATGCAGACCAAGCTCACCTCTGCGCTCAAGCAGAAAGAGCGTCTGGCCGGTCTGGGGCAGGCGGTGGCCAAGATCAGCCATGATCTGCGCAATATCCTGACCACCAGTCAGATCTTTGCCGACCGGCTGGAGGAAAGCGCCGATCCGGCCGTGCGGCGTGCCGCGCCCAAGCTGGTGAACTCGATCAGCCGGGCGGTGAATCTGTGCGAAACCACGCTGGCTTTCGGCAAGGCCGAAGAGCCCCCGCCCACCTTGTCGCGTTTCCCGCTGCGGTCTCTGGTCGATGAGATCACCGAGGCCGAGACGCTGCTTTCCGAAGGCGGGATGGTCGAGTTCGTGACCGATATCAGCCCCAATCTGGTGATCCGCGCGGATCGCGAACAGCTGCATCGTGTCCTCTCCAACCTGATTCGGAACGCCCGGCAGGCCATCGACGCCACCCGCCAGCCCGGCACGATTGAGGTCGCCGCGGGCGAACAGGATCGCGAATGGTGGATCCGGGTGGGCGATGACGGGCCGGGCCTGCCGCAAAAGGCGCGCGATTTCCTGTTCCAGCCCTTTACCGGTGGCACCCGCAAGGGCGGCACCGGGCTGGGCCTTGCCATCGCCGCCGATCTGGTGCGCGGCCATGGCGGCAGGCTGGATCTGATGCGCAGCGACGAGAACGGCACCGAGTTCTGCCTGACCCTGCCGCGCGGCGCTTTGGGTGAGCATTTCGATGCGGACTAAGCAGGGCGCCGGGATTTTTCATCTTTCTGACATTTTTCCGATTTTAGCCCTTGCGCCTCTTTGCCACTGTCTCTAGATACCCCTCTCACAGCGGACCCGTAGCTCAGCTGGATAGAGCACCAGACTACGAATCTGGGGGTCGGGCGTTCGAATCGCTCCGGGTCCGCCATAAATTTCCAGACATATCAGCGGCTTATCGGCGCAATCTCACGCAGGTTGCGGCCTGTGGTGTTGTGACAGGCGCGCCCATAGATATTCCAGCAGCACAATCGCCAGCACCGCGCCCATCGCTCCGCCAAGGGTCAGCGCAATGCGTGAGATCGCCGCCTGCGCCGGTGAGGCCGAGGTCAGCGCGGTCGCCACGACGCCGAGCAGCACCGTCAAGCCGAACTGATAGACCAGAACCGGCGCGCGGCCATGGATCATCAGCCAGCCGAACACCACCCCCGAGATCGCGAAAATCGCCAGCAGCACCACGAACATTGGCACGGCGGTAAAAATCGCCAGTGCCAGACCGGCGCCAAGCACGCCCAGCAAGGTTCCGGCGCTGCGTTGGCGGGCCTCGGCGCGCATCTCGTTGGGCGAGGGAAAGACAAGCGGGAACAGCGCGGCAACCGCCAGCATCATGTCCTGCGCGGGCAGCACCGCATAAAGCCAGAAGCAAAACCCGGTCAGCACAATCGCCCTGATCACTGAACCGGGCAGCATATCCGGGCGCGGGGCGGTCACCTCATCGAGATGGATCCGGCGCGTTTTCGGCGGCAGCAGCGCATAAAGCACGACCAGAACCGGCACCGCGAACAGCATCGCCGAGGTCAGCTCATCGCGCATGATGTTGAGCATGGCGCGATGTTGCAGCGCCATGGTGGACAGCATCACTACGACAATGGTCAGCAACATGCCCGCCGGATTGCCGTTTCGGCGCGCAAGATGAATCCCCCCAAGGTTGAGCGCAAAGGCCAGCAGAACCATCAGCCAGGGGATCTCTCGGGTCAGCGCAAAGACAAAGGACAAAGCCCATGCAATCAAGGGGATAGCCAGTCCTGCCCCGATGATCTTGGCCGGGTTGAAGGCGCCTCTTTGGCCAAGCGCAATCCCGACCGGCAGCGCGATGGCAAGCGGTGGCATCTGCGGCGCGGTCAGCTGGGTCATCACCAACATGGCGGCGCAAAGCGCCCCGATGCGGGCCGGGAACAGCGGATCATCCTTGGCGCTTGGTCTGGGCGGAACATACATGGCGCGGGTTCAGTGAAGATAGCTGAGCCAGCTGCGCAGGCGCAAAAGCCCGCTTGCGATCGTGCCGACCAGGCCGCTTTGTTCGGGATAGATCACCAGATCGGCCTGCCCGCCGACGCGAACCGGCGATTGCTGATAGACCTCGCGCATGTCGAAATCGACGCGGACGGGCATCCTGCGGGCCGGCTCAAACCATTGCGAGGGCGCGGCATTGACCGGCAGGCCGCCCGCCTGCGACGGGCCTGCGGCGATCCCCCAGCCGATGCTGCCCACCGTGCCGGGAAAGATCCGGCCGGGCGCGGCATCAAAGCTGATCTCAACCCGGTCGCCGGGCTTGACGCCGCGAAGCTGGTTCTCACGCAGCTCGGCGGTGATCCAGACATCTTGCGAATCGATATAGGTCAGCGCGGGCGAGCCGGTGCCGACGAACTGCCCGACCGCCAGATGAAGATTGGTCACCACCCCGCGCCCCGGCGCCATGACGGTGGTCGAGGCAAGGTCATATTCGGCCTGCTCAAGCCCCAGCCGCGCGCTGTCAAGCTGTGGGTTATGCTCGGCATCGCCCAGCTGGCGCTGCGCCGCCTCAGCCTGTGCGATGGTGGTTGCGAGCGAAGCCTCGGCGGCCTCCAGCTGGCTGGTCGCCTGATCGGCCTGCACGCGCGGCACGGTGCCACGCTCGGCCAGACGGCCCAGACGGTCGGCATCGGCGCGCAGCCGGTCCACATTGACGCGGGCCTGCGCGACCTGGGCCTGCGCGGCCTCGATCTGCGCGGTCGAGGCGCTAACCCCTTGGCCTGCCTCACGCAGACGGGCCTGCGCATTGGACACGGCCAGCTCATAGGGGCGGGAATCGATATGGAACAGGGCCGCGCCCGGCTCGACGATGGCGTTATCGGTGACCAGAACCTCGGTCACGCGCCCGGCGACGCGCGGCGCGATCTGAATGACCTGAGCCGAGACCGTGGCGCGGCTGGTCGAGGGCGCGTAACGGTCCGAAATCGCGCTCCAGGCGACAAGCCCAAGCGCGATGGCGGCGATGATGGCGGCCAGCCCAACAGCACTGCCTGCGGCGGGCGCGGGTTCGGGCGGCAGATCTTCGGCTTGCGCGGGCAGGGGGGCTTGCGCTTGCAACATCTCTGGCGCGGGCGGGCGGGCGTGCTCGGGGCGCTCGTCTGGCACAGTGCGGGGATCGTCGGTCATCGGATGCGCTCCATTCTACAAATCCGGCTTTTGCCTGACTGCTTCGGGCGTTTATTGTCAAGCTTTCCCGCCCAGCCCAAGCGGCACGCCCTGCGCAGGCGCATCGGCGGGCTCAAGGCCATGGCGGCGCGCGGTGCGGTCAAGCCAGCTTTCGGGCGGCGGAAGGCCGTTGTGATAGGTCGCCAGATAGCGCTTGGTATAGCCGAAAATATGCACCGACTCGGTCTCTGGCACGATGATCTGGGCATCGCTCAGCCCCCGTCGCCACAGCCGGGGCAGGGTGGCGGCGAAGACCGGATAATAGACAGGCCTCGGGCGCCCGCGCGTGATCTCGCCGCTTTGGCGCAGCGCATGGCCAAGCGCAAAGGGGCCGGTATCGCCCCAAGGCAGGTCAATGGGGCGCAACCGGCCCTTTTTGCGGCGCTGATGGATCCATTTTTCGTCGCGCCATGGCGGCGCCACCTCATCGCCGGTCAGAAAATCGGTGGTCCATTGCAGCGCAGGCGAGGTTTGCGGCAGGGCCAGCACCCCCGATTGCATCGTGTCGGGGCCGTTCAGGCCAAAGGCATAGCCGTCATCGACGCGGTAGGGGCGCAGGCAATAGGCGTCCAGATCAACCCAGATCACCCCTTGCCGGTTCAGCAGGGCGAGCCGGAACAGGTCGGACCAGACCGCCATCGCCTTGCGGTCGGGCGCGCCGTCCAGAAAGGCGGGGCGGGGCATGATCTCACTGGCCGGGCGGGTTTTCACGCCTGCGGGGATGCCCCCGACCTCATTGCCGAGATAAAGCGTAAAGTCGCAGCCCGTCTCAAGGTAAGAGAGGATCACCATCTGCTCGACGAAGGAGAGATCCTCACCCGCCCAGAATGACGCCACCGGCATTGTCCAACCCATCACGCCCTCCTCTTGCCCCGGCAACCCTATCGGGCGGGGCCGCCGCAGCCAAGAAAAAAGCCCCGCTTTTGCGGGGCTTTCCGTGTCCGGTCTGGCGGCAGATTACTGCGAGGCGACCGCGTCGGCCACGTCGATCGAGACGCCCGGACCCATGGTCGAGCTGATCGAGACCTTTTTCATATAGGTGCCTTTGGCGCCCGAGGGTTTCGCCTTGTTCACCGCGTCCACAAAGGCGCGCAGGTTTTCGGCCAGCTTGGCTTCGTCGAACGAGACCTTGCCCAGAATGCCGTGAACGACACCGGCTTTTTCGGCCTTGAACTGGACTTCACCGCCCTTGGCAGCCTGAACGGCGGCTTTGACATCCATCGTCACCGTGCCGACCTTGGGGTTCGGCATCAGGTTGCGCGGGCCAAGGATCTTGCCCAGACGACCGACCAGCGGCATCATGTCAGGGGTCGCGATCACCCGGTCAAAGTCGATCTTGCCGCCCTGGATGCTTTCGACCAGATCTTCGGCACCGACGACCTCGGCACCGGCCTCTTTGGCCTCATCGGCCTTGGGACCACGGGCGAAGACGGCGACGCGAACGTCCTTGCCGGTGCCTGCGGGCAGGGTCACGACGCCGCGGACCATCTGGTCGGCATGGCGCGGATCGACGCCCAGATTCAGCGCGATTTCAACGGTTTCGTCGAACTTGGCCGAGGCATTGTCCTTGACCAGTTTCACCGCATCAGCAACGGCCAGATTGACCTTGCCTTCGAAGGCGGCGCGGGCGGCGGCTTTTTTCTTTGCAATCTTTGCCATGATCTTAGCCTTTCACCTCGATGCCGATCGACCGGGCGGAACCGGCGATGATCTTCATCGCTTCGTCCACGTCATTGGCCGAGAGGTCTTTCATCTTGACTTCGGCGATCTCGCGAAGCTGCTTGACCGTCACCGAACCGGCGGCCGCACGGCCCGGCTTTTCCGAACCCTTGGCGCGGTTGCGCTTGCCGACCGGCTTGAGGCCAGCGGCCTTTTTCAGCAGGAAGGACGCGGGCGGCGTCTTGGTTTCAAAGGTGAACGATTTGTCGGCGTAATAGGTGATCACGACCGGAACAGGCGAACCTTTTTCGATTTCCTGCGTCTTGGCGTTGAACGCCTTGCAGAATTCCATGATGTTGATGCCGCGCTGACCGAGCGCGGGACCGACCGGCGGCGAGGGCGTAGCCTCTTGCGCCTTGATTTGCAGCTTGAGCTGCCCGACGACTTTCTTGGCCATATGGCCTCTCCTTTATCATCATGCCCGACATGGGCCTTGACTTAGTGGTGCAGCAGGCGCGCCTGCCTCCCACGGCGACATCACGCGGTTTTGGATACCTGCGTGAATTCCAGTTCGACCGGCGTGGGCCGGCCAAAGATCGACACCAGAACCTTGACGCGGCTTGCGGCGTCATCGACTTCCTCAACCGTGCCGGTAAAGCCCTCGAACGAGCCCTCGGTCACGTTGACCTTCTCGCCGATCTCAAAGCGGATCAGGTTGCGCGGCGCGGCTTCGGTGGCGCCTTCGCCCGAGCGGTGCAGGATCGGGTTCATCTCTTCGTCGCGCATCGGGATCGGGCGGCCTTGCTGGCCCAGAAACCCGGTGACGCGGTTGATCGAGTTGACAAGGTGATAGGTGCGGTCGTTCATCTCCATGCGGACCAGAACATAGCCCGGCATGAAGCGACGTTCCGAGGTGACCTTCTTGCCGCGGCGGATCTCGATCACTTCTTCGGTGGGGACGAGAACATCCTCAATCTGGTCCTCAAGCCCTTTTTCGGCCACGGCCTGACGGATCGCCTCGGCGACCTTCTTTTCGAAGTTGGACAGGACGCTGACCGAGTACCAACGCTTTGCCATATGTCGGACGACCCCCGTAATTGGCCGGTGATCCGGCCCGTGTGAAACTTTTGCTGCCCGAAAATCGAAATCGGCGCGCAACGATTCGATGCACGCCGCAGCCGTTGGACAGGTCGCAGGGACATAGCGCCCCGCATCAAGGAATGCAAGCCCGAAGGCCAGCCGTCACGACACCGCGTTCAACAGCCCGCTGAGCGCGATGCGGATCAGCCAGTCCACCGCAAAGAAGAACACCGCAGCCAGGGTCGAAAAGATCACGACCATGATCGAGGTGGTGATGACCTCGCGCCGGTTCGGCCAGACGATCTTGGCGGCTTCGGCGCGAACCTGATTGATGAACTGGACTGGGTTTGCCATCGGGGATTCCTGTGTTGCAGCCGATCAGATAACGCGGGCGGCCGGGCTTTTCAACCCGCTTGCGCAGCATCCGGGCGCAGCAGCTCAACGCCGGGCAGGGCGGCGATGCGGTCGATGTCGCGGGCATAATTCTCAGCCGAGGCTCGATAGAGCGCCTCATCCAGAGGCCGCAATCCGGGCCGGCCCGGGCCTTTGGGCAATTCCTCCATCGCGTCGCGCAACAGCTTTTTCAGCGGCGTCTGCAAGTCGCGGATCGCGCGTGAGACGAAGAGATCATAGGCCTCTTGCGACATGCTGGTATTGTTGGGCGCAGGGTCGGGGATCAGAGGCGCCAGATCAGGCCGGGTCAGCCGGGCGTTGAGGCGGGGCCGCAGCGCCGGGTAATCCTCAAACCGCCAGACCACCACGCGAGAGACCGAAGGCATCGCCGAAATCCGCGCAACAAGCCCTGACCAATGCAGCCGGGTCACGTCGATGCCCTCCAGATAATCCTCAACCGTGACCTCTTTCATCCCGACAAGCTGTTGAAAAAAGGACGAAACGGCGAATTGCGCCGGATCACGCACCGACAGGAACACGGTCGCGCGCGGGCGGTTCAGCAGGGTCAGCAGATAGCGCAGGCGCGGCACGGCGCGGGGGTAAAGCTCACCCGCGTCACCGAACACCGCCTGTTTGCGGGTGCCGCCAAGGATATTTTCCTCTGAGATCAGCAGATCCGCATGGTCCGCCCGCCATTTTTGCAGCCTCTGCGCCATCAGGCGTGAGTTGTCCGAGGGCTTGCCCGGCTCGCGGAGGCAATCGGCCAGATTGCAGCCACCGGCGCGCAGCCGACCCGGCCCGGCATAGCCGAAATTGCGCTCGGCAAGGGCGGGGCGGGCCTGCGAAAACGCCTTTTGCAGATGCGTGGTCGCGGTCTTATGGGCGCCGATATGGATGCGAACACTCATCCGCCTGCGCTTATCTCGCCGCCATGGGCGCTTGGCATCTGGGGAAAACACTCATCATTTACGCCGGGTCACAGTCGAATCATATTTGCCGGTCCTGACCTAACCGAACCGGCTTTCGGCATCAATCGCCCGCAACAGGCGTCGCCGATCCGTAAAGATGTGTGGAAATCTGGCAGGGGCAGGGGGACTCGAACCCACGACCCTCGGTTTTGGAGACCGATGCTCTACCAACTGAGCTATACCCCTAGGCCGTTCGGGTAGATAGGCCAGAGCGCGGCGCGGCGCAAGGGGGAAATCGGCGCCGCGCCCGGTTTTCCGCCGGGTTCCCTGCCGCCGCCGTTACGCCTCATCCGCGCCGATGAACCCGCCCGATTGCCGCGACCACAGCCGCGCATAGATCCCGTCATGGGCCAGCAATTCGGCATGAGTGCCCTGTTCCGCGATGCGGCCCTGATCCATCACGATCAGCCGGTCCATCTCAGCGATAGTGGACAGCCGGTGCGCAATCGCGATCACGGTCTTGCCCTCCATCAGCCGGTCAAGCTGCGCCTGAATCGCGGCCTCGACCTCGGAATCAAGGGCCGAGGTTGCCTCGTCCAGAACCAGAATCGGCGCGTCCTTCAGCACCACGCGGGCAATGGTGATCCGCTGGCGCTGACCGCCCGACAGCTTGACGCCGCGTTCACCGACCTGCGCCTCCAGCCCGCGCCGGCCTTTGGTGTCGGTCAGAGTCTCAATGAAATCATAGGCTTCGGCCTGCTTCGCGGCGGCGATGATCTGATCCTTGGTCGCCTCGGGGCGGCCATAGGCGATGTTTTCGGCAATCGAGCGATGGAGCAGCGAGCTGTCCTGCGTCACCACGCCAATCGCCGCGCGCAGGCTGTCTTGCGTGACCTGCGAAATATCCTGCCCGTCGATCACGATGCGGCCCGCCTCGACATCATGGAAGCGCAGCAACAGGTTGATCAGCGTCGATTTTCCCGCGCCCGAGCGACCCACCACGCCGATTTTCTCACCCGGCGCGATGCTCAGATCCAGATCGTTCAGCACGGCCAAGGGCCGCTCATCGCCCGCCGCGTGATAACGGAAGGTCACATTCTCAAACCGCACCGCGCCCTTGTCGGCCCGCAGCGGTTTCGCGCCCGGCGCATCCTCAACCATGCGGGGCAAAGCAAGGCTGTTGATGCCGTCGCGCACCGTGCCGATATTTTCAAACAGCGCGGCGAATTCCCACATGATCCAATGCGACATATTCGACAGCCGCATCGCCAGCGGAATGGCCACCGCGACCGCGCCGATCTCAACCATGCCTTGCGTCCACAGCCACAGCCCCAGCCCCGCCGTGACCGCAATCAACAGCGCGTTAAGCAGGTTCAGCCCGACATCCTGGACCAGAACCAGCCGCATCTGGCGATAGACGGTCTGCAAGAACCCGTCCATGGAGTCGCGCACATAGCTTTCCTCACGCGCGGAATGCGAAAACAGCTTGACCGTCGCGATATTGGTGTAGCTGTCCACGACCCGCCCGGTCATGGTCGAACGCGCATCGGCCTGCGCCTCGGCAATGCGGCCCAGTCGCGGCACGATCACCCAAAGCATCGCGCCAAAGCCCGCCGCCCAGACCAGAAATGGCAGCGCCATCCGCCAGTCCTGCGAGGCGGCCAGAACCACGGTGCCCGAAAACATCACAAGGATATAGACCGCGACATCCACCAGCTTCATCACCACCTCGCGCACCGCAAGCGAGGTCTGCATCAGTTTCGTGGCGATCCGGCCCGCGAAATCGTCCTGAAAATAGCCGATCGACTGGCGTAGAAGGTAACGATGCGCCTGCCAGCGGATGCGCTGCGGGAAATTGCCCAGCAAAGTCTGGTGCATGACCATTGAGGTCAAGAGGTTGATGACCTGCAAACCCACCAGCAATAGCACCCCCATGGCGACAAGGCGCGAGCCTTCTGTCGCCCAGAAGGCGCTGCGCTCGATGATGGCCAGCCGGTCCACCAACGCGCCCAGATAGCCGTAAAGCACCACCTCGATCACCGCGATGGCCGAGACGCCAAGCGCCAGCACAACCAGCCAGGGCAGCGCGCCCCGGCTGTAATGCAGGATGAACGGCACCAAGCCGCGCGGCGGCATGGCGGGCGGCTCGGACGGATAGGGCGGCAGGCGGGATTCGAACCAGCCGAACATGGGGGCCTCGTGGTGTCTGGGGTCGGGCGATGCTGGCAGAGTTGGGGGCCGGATTGCGCAAAGTCAACCCGGCCCCAGGCGGCCAAGCGCCGCCACATCGCCCGAAGCCAGCGCCGGTATCGCCTGCGCGATCCGTTCCGCGGGCCAGTCCCACCAACGCAGGTTGCGCAGGGTTTCAATGTCGTCCTCGGAAAAACGACGGCGGATCATGCGCGCGGGATTGCCCGCCATGACCGCATAATCGGGCACAATCCCGCCGACCACTGCCGCAGCCCCGATGATCACCCCGTCCCCGATCCGCGCGCCGGGCAGGATCGTCGCCCCATCCCCGATCCAGACATCATGCCCGATCACCGTATCCGGCAGCGTGCCGATTTCGGCCATGTAATGCGCCATCCGCGCATGATCGAAAATCGCGAAAGGATAGGTCGAGATCCCCTTCATCGGATGATTGGCGCTTGCCGTGACAAAGCGCACGCGGTCGGCGATCTGGCAAAAGCGCCCGATATGCAGATGCTCGGGCGCGCCTTCGTAAAGATAGGGCGCCAGCCGCGCCGCCCAGTCGTCCGGTGGATCAAAGCTGCTGGCATAGCTGTAATCGCCGATATGGATATTGGGGTGGTCGATCACCCGGTTGAGATGCACGAGCCCGCGATTGATCTCGCCACCCGCGAAACGCATCGGATGGGGGGCGTGAGGGTCGGGAAATGTCATGGCCTGTCCTTTGGTTGCTGATGGTTGCTCAGAACGGGGGGCTGTCCATGATCCTGTATCCTTTTGTTATCCGGTTGATGATGCGCCGGGGCGGCCCTGGGGGCAAGCCTATTTATATCGCCCGCCGCGCTGCAAAACCTCGATCTGGTAGCCGTCGGGGTCGGCGATGAAGAAGAACCGCGCGATAACCTCGCCGCCCGGTGCGAAATCGACCAGCTTGCGCGGGGCAAGGCCCGCTTGCGTCAGCCGCTCATGTTCGGCCTCCAGATCCGCCACCGAGAACGCCACGTGGCCGTAGCCGTCGCCCAGATCGTAAGGCTCGGTCCGGCCCTTGTTGACGGTTAGCTCCAGCTCGGTCTCGGCTTCGTCATTCGACAGATAGATCAGCGTGAAATCGTCGAAATCGAGCCGCTCGGCCACGCGCAGCCCGAAGGCGGCTTCGTAAAACGCGACCGAGCGCGCCTCATCCAGAACGCGGATCATGGAATGGATATATTTCGCCATAGAGGCCCCCTGTCGGACTGTTTAGCGCAGCCTAGCCCGGTCGCGCGATCCTCGAAAGTGGGTTTGGCTCGGCAAGTCACTGTGCGGGGGGCGATAGCGCGGTGAGCGAGGCGCTTATCCACGCGCCGAGATGGGCCGGGTCATTCCTCATTGGCCTGCGCGGCTGAGAAAATGAATCGCCCTTATCGGCATGGTCACCATGAGCAAGTCTGGCCTCATAGCGCCGCCCAACGCCTGCTTTTCCGTCACAGGGACAACAAGAACGAGCGATATTCCGCGACGGTCGGCGTTCATTCGCGGGCGGAGCTATTCCGCCTCAATTCGGCCTGCGAGGATTGTGGTCGGTGAAATCGCCTTCATCGTAACTTTCGCCACCGAGCAGGCTAACGGCTCCGCTCAGCTCAAAGCCTGCAATTGCGTTCCGGGATTTAAAAAACCAGCAAAACAGCTGTCTTCAGACCAGCCAACATCATCAATTTTCTAATCCCAAAGAACAGACACCCGTTGAACGGCATTCCCGGCGATCTCAATTTCAACATGATTGCCCATGCGCGCGCCATCTTCGAGCCTGAAGCGCAGAATATTACCGTCTTCAGTCAAATCTCCAACCGCATCCGCGTAAACATTCCCTTCCATCAAGGGCGGCAAGCAATGTGAGATGCGCCACGCATCTTCCTCAGAGCCATTAAAATAGAGTTGCTTGCCATCGGCGGAGGTTATCCTGGTCCAGCTGCGATCACCCGGTATTTTCAGACGCGCCTTTGTCATCGTCGTTCATCCTTTTAATACGACCCGCAAAACGACGTTGAAACCGCGCGCCGTCCTACTCCGCCTCGATGCGCCCCGCCCGAATGGCGGTTGAGGAAATCGCCTTCATCGGCACGTTCACCATCGACCATGCCGGCGGCACCGCGCCGCCCAAAGCCTGCGATTCCGTCTCCGCGATGCGAAAACGGGCAAGATAGCGGGCGGCGGGCGACAGCCTTGCCCGCATCCGGGCGCCGGGGCGGGCCAGAATGCCGATGGGGACAAGCGCCGCGATCTCTTGCCAGTCTTCCCATTGGTGGAACTGGGCAAGATTGTCGGCGCCCATCAGCCAGACAAAGCGGACATGCGGATAGCGATGGCGCAAGGCGCGGATCGTGTCGATGGTCAGCCGCGTGCCGAGCCGAGCCTCAAGATCGGTCACCGTGACACGCGGGTGATCCATGATCTGGCGGGCGCGGGCAACGCGCTCCTCAATCGGGGCGGGGCCATGCGCCTTGAGCGGGTTGCCGGGCGTGACCAGCCACCAGACGCGGTCCAGCCCAAATCGCCGCAATGCCTCGCGGGTGATATGGACATGGCCCTGATGGGCCGGATCGAACGATCCGCCGAGCAGCCCGATGCGCTGTCCGGGCGCGGCATATGGAAACTGGTTTGTCATAGGCCGATCTAGGCCCGCCGCGCGGCAGGCCGCAAGCGGGATTTGCAGCGCCAGAGCGCCACTGTATGAGCCATGCGGAACAGGTCAGACGGTCTGCCGCCGCCTCTCGCGCGGCTTGATGTGAGGTCAGCCTCCGCCGGTCGGCCGCTTTACCTTCCTAGCCAATCAGGTGGCCCGACCAGAGATTAGCGTCGAGCGGTCAGTTGGCCTCACCAGATCACCGCCCGAGGGACGCCCGGCGCCCGCCTGAAACGCCCACCCAGGGTATCTCACCTTTGGTAAGGCCGAACTGAGCCATGCCGCCGCCGCTCACGCCGCCCGACCTGAGGTCAGCCTTGGGCCGCCGGGGGGCCTTCCAGATCAGCCCGCCCGCAAAACACCCCGCGCCGCCGCGACAGCCCCCGTCAGGGTATCTCGCTTTTGGCAAGCCGGAACTGACCTCTGCCGCCTTGCTTGGCCGCATAAAGCGCAAGATCGGCGCGGGCCATCAGATCCTGGGCATCGGCGCCCGCGCCGCAGGCCCCGCCGATGCTGACGCCTGCGCGGCACTGCGTCCCGTCATGCTCGAAAGGTTTGGACACCCGCGCCATGATCCGCCGCGCCAGACGGTGAAGGGCGCCGCTGCGGGGCGCATCATGCAGCAGGATCACGAATTCATCCCCGCCTGTGCGGGCCACGGTATCGCCTTCACGAAGCTCTTGCCGCAGGATCTGCGCGACATGGCGCAGCATCGCGTCACCGGCCAGATGGCCCAGACTGTCGTTGATCGCCTTGAAATGGTCGAGATCCAGAACCAGCGCCGCGACCTGTCTGTCAAGGTCACGCAGCCGGGCCATGTCCTGCGTCAATCCGCGCCGGTTCAGCACCCCTGTCAGCGGGTCGGTCAGCGCATCCGCGCGAGCCTGCGCATGGGCCAGATCAAGCGAGCGATATTGCCGCGACAAGGCCCCGATCAAGGCGCGGTTGGCCTCGTGCAGATAGAGCATCTCGATGGCCAGATCGCTGGCCGCGAAATCGCCATCGGTCAGGCGATAATCGGCAATCGCCCGCACCAGCCCCGGTCCAAAGCCAAGGTTCAGCAAGATGCGGCCACAGCCGATCTGTTCAGCCTCACCGCGCAACCTTCCGCCCGATTGGGTGGTCAGGCTCAGATGGATCATCTCACCCGCGCGCGCCATGTCGCGGATCTGCGTTGCGGCGGGCGCTTGGCCCGCGTCAGGCAGTTGAAAAACCTGCTCAATGTGATCGGCAGGCCCGATCAGCTTGCGCAAGGTGGGCCCGGTCGAGACGATAAAGCCCGCCCCATCAATCACCAGATGCATCGGCAAGAGCCGCGACAGAACCGAAATCCCTATGAGATCATTCGCCCGCATCTTCAGCCCGTCCCGGTTTCGCTCAGCGCGGGTGTGAGGCTGAAATCGCGTCCGGGGCTGAAGGCGTCGTCCGAAATCTCGATCTCGATCAGCCTGCCTTCGGCGCTGACACAGGCGAGCGCTCCGAAATCATCGGCCATCGCGCGGGTGATGCCACAAATCACCGCCGCCCATTCCGGCGGCCCGTCCCCGATCTCAAGCCGAAACCCGCCCGCGCCGCGGCGCGCGGCCCTGATCTGCGGAAGATCAAGCCCGGGCAGGGTCATTTCACCGCGCAAATGCAGATATTCAAGCGCGAGAATGAAATCGGCATAGCATGACCCGCTGAAGCGCAGAATCCGCCGGACCTGTTCGATCATGGTCAGCCATTGTCCCAGATCGTCCAGAAATTCGGACGGCTCAAGCCCGAGCCGGGCCGATCCGGCGCCGATCAGCCGGGCCAGCGTGTCAGGCGGATAATGGCGAAAGGCGTCAAAGCCGTGCCGCTCAAACCCGCCGCTTTGGGCCACATCCGCCCAAGCGGAATCGCCGCGCCGGTCGCGGATGAACATTTCGATGCAATATAGAATCAGCCCGTGCATAAGACCCCCGTTCAGCCCGGGTCTAGCAGCCGTGACTTAAGATCGCGTAAACGCGCCTAGTCGGCGGACCAACTGTGGTGACCCGGCCCGGCAAGCAGCGCCGCCGCTTGGGCGATATCCTGCGGGGCAATTCCGGTCTGCGCGGCCAGATCCAGCAGGCGCGGGTCATGCTCGGTCGCGAATGGCATCACAAAATCGTGAAGCTCGGGCCGGTCGAGCATCTCGCGCAGCTCATCCGGGCCAACGCCTGATGACTGGATCAGCCCTGACAGAAGCTCGGGGTCGCTGATCACGGCGCGGGTGACGCGCTCGGCAATGGCATGGGCGGCGGAAAGGTTCATCGGCGGAAAGACTTTCTTAACTTTTCTTTGCGAATGTGGGCGGGCGAAAGCCGCGCTGCAAGGGAAAAGACGATGGAACGCCGAATCGTCCTGATCGAACAGGACATCACCGAAAGGGGGGTGCTGCGGGCGCGATTTGCCGCCGCCGGCTATCATGCCGACACGTCCGAGCGGCTGACGGCGGCCTGTCAGGATTCGGCTCTGGTGGTGCTGTCTGCGGCGCGCTCGGGGCATTTGTCGGGCCTGTGCCGGCATGCGCGCGAAAGCCTTGGCGGGGCGGCGCGCCTGCTTGCGGTGTCCTCGGGCGGGCGGGGGCGTGCGGCCTATCTGGCCGGGGCGGATCATGTCGTGGCCAGCCGCGCGCCTGATTCGCTGCTCTTGGCGCGGGCGCGGGCGGCCATGGCGATGCCGCGACCGCAGCAATCGGGATACGGCTTTGCCGAGCCGTCCATGGCGAAGTTCCGCCATCGCGCGGTGGCCGCCATCGTCAGCCACAGGCCCGGCTTCGTGCGCGACTGTCAGCGGCTTTTGTCCAGCGCGGGCTATGCCGGAAAGCCGCTGTCACCGGCTGCGCTTTTGGGTCAGCTGCCGACCCGGCCCGGCCCGGATCTGCTGATCGTCGATGTGGCTTCGGACGCGCCGCAGCAAGGGGCCGCCTTGATTGCCGAACTGCGCCAACGCGCCGCCGATGCGCCCGAGCGGCCCGGCCTGATCGCGGTGCTGAGCACGCCTGAACCCGCGCTTGAGGTGCTGTTGTTGGATCTGGGCGCGGGTGACGTGCTGCATGCCGAAGAGCTGCAAGGCCCGGATCTGGCGGCGGCAACCCTGCGCCTGCGGGCTGAGCAAAGGCGCGCGGCACTGGCGGGCCGCCAGCGCGCTCAGGCGCTTTATGCGCAGGAACTGGCAGGGCGCGATGCGCTGACCGGGCTTGGAAACCGGCGGTCTTTCATGCCACGACTGGGCCGCGCCCTGAATGCGGGCGCGCCGGGCGCCTTGCTGTTGCTTGATCTTGACCGTTTCAAGGCGGTCAATGACGACCACGGACATGCGGCGGGCGATGTGGTTCTTGAGCATGTGGGCCGGTTGCTGCGCGATATTGTCGGGGCGCCGCATGTGGCCGCCCGCATCGGCGGCGAGGAATTCGCGGTCCTGCTGGAGGGCTGCGATGAGGCTGAGGCGGTGGCCATGGCCGAACAGATCCGCGCCGCGCTGGATCGGCGCATGATCGCGGCCCCCGGGCTTGAGGGGATGGTGCGGCTCAGCATCAGTGCCTCGATCGGGATCGCGACTTTCGGGCAGGGCGACAGTCTTGATCCGGCGGGGGTCATGGCGGCCGCCGATCACGCTTTGTTGCGGGCCAAGCGGGCGGGCCGCAATCTTGTGCTTTTGGCGCGTGACGGGGCGGGTCTGCCGCGGCTGCGCGCAGGCTGAAGGGGCGGATGGCGCGCTTGGGGCTGGCCCCGCGCCGGAACTCAATATATCTTGTGCGCCATGCGCGATGATGCCGGACCCAATCCGGCAGAACAGGAGAATGCGGATGAGTGATGATCTGAACGCCCATCGCCCGACGGGTGAGGCGATGCGCCGGGGCGCCTTGCGCCGTTGCCCGAATTGTGGCGAGGGGGCGCTGTTCCAAGGCTATCTGAAAATCCGCGACACCTGCCCGAATTGCGGCGAGGAACTGCACCATCAGCGCGCCGATGACGGCCCGGCCTATATCACCATTCTGGTTGTCTCACACCTGCTGGCGCCGCTTTTGCTGTGGATCTTTATCGCCTGGCGGCCTGAGCCAGTGCCGCTGCTGATCGGGTTTTCGCTGGCCGCCGTGGTTCTGTCTCTGGTGCTGTTGCCGGTCTTCAAGGGGGCGATGGTCGGGATGCAATGGGCGCGCCGGATGCATGGCTTTGGCGATGAGCATGAGCAGAGCGCCGCATGAATGCGCCGCGCGACCCTTCGGCAATGCGTGACGCGGCAACCGTCATCCTGCTGCGCCGGGATGGCGATTCGCCGTCGGTTCTGATGGGGATGCGCGGCGAAAAGGCGGTGTTCATGCCGTCAAGATATGTGTTTCCGGGCGGCGCGGTCGATGCCGCCGACGCCGAGGCTGCGCTTGCCGCCAAGGCCGAACCCGTGACGGCCCTGCGCCTGAGCGCTGAGGTTGAGCCCGGCGCCCCCGCGCCCGCGCAACTTCTGGCGGCGGGATTGCGCGAACTGGCGGAGGAGACCGGGCTGCTGATCGGCCAGCCGGGCGAAAGCGACATGACGCTCTATGACAAGGCGGGGCTTTGTCCCGACCCGTCGGGCCTGCATTATGTGTTCCGCGCGATCACGCCGCCGGGCCGCCCCCGGCGCTTTGACGCGCGGTTCTTTCTGGCCGATGCCGCACTTGTCCACGGCGATCCTGACGACTTTTCAAACGCTTGTGATGAGCTGT
Organism: Paracoccus sp. (in: a-proteobacteria); assembly: GCA_030538425.1. Classification (GTDB taxonomy): domain Bacteria; phylum Pseudomonadota; class Alphaproteobacteria; order Rhodobacterales; family Rhodobacteraceae; genus Paracoccus. Next base: position 41,845 of record JAUNTZ010000002.1, read on the forward strand.
CGCATCTCCATTGGGTGCCGCTGGATCAGGCCCGCGCGCTGCATCTGCCCTTTATCACCGAGGTCGTGCTGGCCGAGGTCGCGGCCATCGCGCGTGCCGCAGGCAGCGGGCCTTTGCCGGTGCCCGCGACGGTGCCGTTCTTTGACAATCGCGGGGAGGCCCCGCGTTTCGTGCAGATCGGGGCGGCGTAATGGCGCAGCACCTGTCCCGCCGTGCCGCGATGGCGGGCGCGGCGGCATTGCTGGCATGGCCCACGAGCCTGCGGGCCGAGGCGCTGAGCCTTTCCGCCCATCCCCGGCCGCGCCCCTTGCCCCGCCCGCGCCGGCTGATCGAGGCCGCCCGGCTTGACGCGCAGATCAGCTATGCGGTGCTGGACGCGGACACCGGCGCTTTGCTTGAGGGGCGCGATGCCGACCGGCCCGTGGCCCCGGCAAGCACGCTGAAAACCGTGACCGCGCTTTACGCGCTTGACCGGCTGGGCGCGGGCCACCGCTTTGTGACGCGCGTGATGCGTGACGGCGACAGGCTGATTCTGGCGGGCGGCGGAGACCCGTTGCTGGACACTGACCAGCTGGCCGAACTGGCCGATCTTTTGGTCGCGCGCGGCACGACAGCGCCCGCGCGTTTTGAGGTCTGGGGCGGCGCCTTGCCGCGCCTGCATGAAATCGCGCCGGGTCAGGCGCCGCATCTGGGCTATAACCCCTCGGTCTCGGGGATGATGCTGAACTTCAACCGCGTGCATCTGGACTGGCGGCGCGCGGATGGCGGCTATCGCTTCGATCTTCAGGCGCGGGCGCGTCGCGAAAGCCCTGTCGCCTATACGATCCGTGCCGAGGCGGGGGCGGGCGGCCCGGTCTTTCTCTGGCGCGAGGCGGGTGGGCGAGAGATCTGGACGGCGAATCGCGCCCATCTTGGCGCCTCGGGCAGTCGCTGGCTGCCGGTCCGCAGGCCCGAGCTTTATGCGGGCGACGTGTTCCAGACGCTTTGCCGCGCCCGTGGTCTGGTCCTGCCAAGCCCCGCCATCGCCGAAAGCCTGCCCCCGGACGCACAGGAAATCGCCCGGACCCAAAGCGCGCCGCTGCGTGAGATCGCGCAAGGCATGATGGAATATTCGACCAACCTGACCGCCGAGGCTCTGGGGCTGGCCGCAAGCGGGGCGGGTGATCTGGCGGGCTCGGCGCGCGAAATGCAGCTTTGGGCCGAGGCGCAGGGCATGTCGGGCATGGTTTTCGCCGATCATTCGGGCATGTCGCCGCTCTCGCGCGTCACTGCGCGGGCGATGGCGCGGGTGGGTGTCGCGGCTGAGCGTGAGACCGATCTGCGCGGCTTGATGCGGCGCATCTCGCGCTATGACGACAACGCGCATCTGCTGGGCGATGATGTGACGATCCGCGCCAAGACCGGCACGCTGAATTTTGTGTCGAACCTTGCCGGGTTTGCCGACCGGCCCGGAAAGCGCGGCCTGTCTTTTGCGATTTATGTCGGCGATGAGCGCCGCCGCGCCGCGACTGAGGGCCAGGAGCTGCCCGCAGGCGTTGCCAGCTGGACGGCCCGCGCCCGCAGCCTGCACCAGCAATTGATCGGCGTCTGGACCGCGCGCTACGGCTGATCGGGCCCGATCAGCCCCGCCTCACGATAATAGCGCGCCGCGCCGGGATGAAGCGGAATGGCCAGCGATTCGACCGCGTAATCGCGCCGCACCTGCCGGCTTGTCTCATGGCCAAAGCCCAGAATCATCATGGTGTTGTCGTTCCACAGCACCCGCGTCAGCGCATAGATCAGCGCATCGGGCAGATCGGCGCGGGTGACCCATTGCGCGGGGACCGAGAGGGTCTCGACCGGCTCAGCCACGCCCGGATAGTGATGCGCGGCAAGGGTGGCGGGGCTGATCAGGTCGTCACGGGCGGCCAGTTCGGGCGCGACCGGCAAAAGCGCGATATCGTTGCGCGCCGCAAGCGAGGTGATCACGGGCGAGGGCGCGCCCCCGATAAAGAACAGCGCGTCGATCTGCCCCGCGCCAAGCGCATGGCTCGCGGCCTCAATATCGGGCAGATCAGCCACCGCGACCTCGACCCCGGCCAGATCCAGCAGGCGCCGCGCGTTGATCCGCGTGCCCGAACCCTCTGGCCCCAAGGCCACGCGGCGGCCCGACAGGTCATCAAGCCGGTGCAATCCGCTATCGGCACCGACCACGATATGCAGATATTCGGGGTAAAGATTGGCGATCAGGCGCAGCTCGGGCACGGGGTGATCCGCGAAGGGGCCCTCACCCAGATAGGCCATGCGGACCAGATCGGCCTGCGCGAAACCCGATTCGAGCCGCCCCGCCGCAATCGCCTCAAGATTGGCAGCCGAGCCGGTCGAGGCAATCGCCGAAGCAAGCAGCCCCGGCACCCCGCAAGCCCCGCCTGCGGCGCAAGCAACTGAGCCCGGCGGGTTCGATATCGCCTGCGCGATCAGCCCGCCAATGGGGTAATAACTGCCCGAGGTCTCACCATTGCCGATGCGGAAAAAGGTCAGGTCATCGGCCTGCGCGGGCAGCGCAAGCATCACCGCCAGGGCAAGGCCGCGGATTATTCCCACTCGATCGTGCCCGGCGGCTTCGAGGTGATGTCATAGGTCACGCGGTTGATGCCCTTGACCTCATTGATGATCCGGGTCGCGGTTTCGCCCAGGAATTCATGCGTGAACGGGTAGTAATCGGCGGTCATCCCATCGACCGAGGTCACGGCACGCAGCGCGCAGGCATAGTCATAGGTCCGCCCGTCGCCCATCACGCCCACGGTTTTCACCGGCAGGATGGCGACAAAGGCCTGCCAGATCTCATCATAGAGCCCATGCTTGCGGATCTGGTCGATATAGACCGCATCTGCAAGCCGCAGGATGTCCAGCTTTTCGCGGGTGATCTCGCCGGGGCAGCGGATGGCGAGGCCGGGGCCGGGGAAAGGGTGGCGGGCGATGAACTGTTCGGGCAGGCCAAGCTCGCGGCCAAGGGCGCGCACCTCGTCCTTGAAGAGCTCGCGCAGCGGCTCGACCAGTTTCAGGCCCATTTTTTCGGGCAGCCCGCCGACATTATGGTGCGATTTGATCGTGACCGAAGGCCCGCCGCTGAAGCTGACGCTTTCGATCACGTCGGGATAGAGCGTGCCTTGGGCCAGAAACTCGGCTCCCTCGATCTTGGCGGCCTCGCGTTGGAACACGTCGATGAACAGCTTGCCGATGGTCTTGCGCTTGACCTCGGGGTCGGAAACGCCCTCAAGCGCGCCGATGAACAGGTCGGATTCCTCGGCATGGATCAGCGGGATGTTGTAATGGTCGCGGAACATGGTCACGACCTCATCGGCCTCGTTCAGCCGCAGCAAGCCGTGATCGACGAAAACGCAGGTGAGTTGGTCGCCGATGGCCTCATGGATCAGCACGGCGGCAACCGAGCTGTCCACGCCGCCCGAGAGCCCGCAGATCACCTGCCGGTCGCCGACCTGTTCGCGGATCTTGCGGATCGCCTCATCGCGATAGCTGGCCATGGTCCAGTCGCCGGTAAAGCCCGCCAGCCGGGTGAAGTTCTCCAGCATCACGCGCCCGTTGGTGGTGTGATGCACCTCGGGGTGGAACTGCACGGCGAAGAATTGCCGGGCGGGGTCGGCGATCATGGCGAAAGGCGCGTTGGGCGAGGTGCCGATCACCTCGAACCCCGGTGCAAGCGCGGTCACGCGGTCGCCATGGCTCATCCAGACCTCTTCGCGGCCGGTGGCGAAGAGGCCGGTGAAGATGCCGTCGCCTTTATGACCCTCGGCGGGGCTGACAAAGGCGCGCCCGAACTCGGCATGATGGCCGGATTCGACACGCCCGCCCAGTTGCGCCATCATCACCTGTTGGCCATAGCAGATGCCAAGAACCGGCACGCCAAGCGACCAGAGCGCATCCGGCGCGCGGGGGCTGCCTTCGCGTGTCACGCTGTCCGGCCCGCCCGAGAGGATCACGGCTTGCGGCGCGAAATCGCGCAGGGCCGCGTCGTCAAGCGCCTGATAGGGGCGAATTTCGCAATAGATGTTCAGCTCACGCAGGCGGCGCGCGATCAGCTGCGTCACCTGAGAACCGAAATCGACGATGAGAAGGTGTTGATGCTGGGTCATGGCAGGGCTTTACGCCGCGCCGCGCGCTCGCGCAAGCGTGACAGGCGCGCGGGTGGTTTTTTCGCGCCGCGCGGGAATAGTGCGGGCGGGCCTTGCGTAGTCCCGGCACAATGACCCGATAAAGGATGACAAGCATGAAACGGATGATGACACTGGCGCTTGGCCTGACGCTGAGCGCTTTTGCCCCCGCGATGATGCCCGAGCGGGCTGAGGCGTCAGGCGCCTGCGCTCTGGATGCCGATCTGGGCCTTGCCGCGATTCAGGGCATCAATGCTCAGCGTCGCGCGGCGGGGATGCAGGGGCTTCACGGCAGCCGCGCGCTTCAGGCCGCCGCGCGCAACCATGTCTGCGATATGGCCCGCAGCGGGCGGATGTCGCATCAGGGCAGCGATGGCTCGACCCTTGGTCAGCGGGTCCGACAGGCGGGCGCGCGGTGCAGCATGATGGCTGAGAATGTCGCCATGGGTCAGCGCAGCGGGGCCGAGGTGGTCCGCGCCTGGCAGGCCTCGGCTGGGCATCGCGCCAACAACATGAATCGCGGCTTCACGCAGGGCGCGGTGGCGGCTGCGCGCGGGGCCGATGGGCGGGTCTATTGGGTCGCCGTGATGGGGAAATGCTGATGAAAAAGGGGGCCGTCTGGCCCCCTTTTCCGCGCGCTTAAAGCCGGTTTACTTCTCAGGCAGAAGCCCGCGCGGGGCAAAGCGCAGCACCAGCAGCAGCACCAGACCCATCGCCACAAAGCGCATATGGGCCGAGCGTTCCAGCAGCGCCGCCTTGAACTCACCCGCAGGCAGGGGCGTGGACAGAAGGCTGATCAGCGCCGGTCCCCAGACCTCGGCCTTGAGCCACAGGAACCAGATCAGGATCGCGCCAAGCGCCGCGCCCCAGTTATTGCCCGAGCCGCCGACGATCACCATCACCCAGATCAGGAAGGTAAAGCGCAGCGGAATGTAGCTTCCCGGCGAAACCAGCCCGTCCATCGTGATCATCATCGCGCCGGCAAGCCCGATCACCGCCGAGCCGATCACAAAGATCTGCAAATGGCGGCCGGTCACGTCCTTGCCCATGGCGCGGGCGGCGGTCTCATTGTCGCGGATCGCCCGCATCATCCGGCCCCAAGGCGATTTCAGCGCCAGTTCCGCCAGCAGGATCACGCCGACCAGAACGGCGGCGAACATCCCCGCATAGATCAGCTTGACATAAACCGCCGAGCCTTCCGCCGCGTTAAAGCCCCAGCGGCCCACCCATTCGACGAATTCGGGGTCGCGTTGCAGGTTGATCTCATAAGGGACGGGGCGGGGGATGCCGGTGACGTTGTTCACACCGCGCGCCAGCCATTCCTCATTGCGCATGACGGCGACGATGATCTCTGCAATCCCAAGCGTGGCGATGGCGAGATAGTCTGAGCGCAGCCCAAGCGCGACCTTGCCGATGCACCATGCCGCAATCGCCGCGAACAGGGCGCCGACCGGCCAGCTGAGCACCACCGGCAGGCCCAGACCGCCCAGATAACCGGCCTGACTGAACGCCTCAATCGCGTCGGCGGCGGGGGTGAAGGTGGTGCGGTAAAGCCAGAGCCCGACCAACAGCGTGACCACCATCAGGGGCGTGCGGAACCGGCCGCCCCGTTGATAGGCGATGATGGCGGCAATCACCGCCAGAACGCCGATGGCCAGACCCAGCAACAGGCGAGGCCCGCCCGCGCCCCATGCGCCCTCGACCGGGGGCATGGCAATCAGCACCGGGGCCAGACCGCCAAGCGCGACAAAGCCCACCACACCGGCATTGAACAGCCCCGCATAGCCCCATTGCATATTCACGCCCAAAGCCATGATGGCCGAGATCAGCCCCATATTCAGGATCGTCAGCGAGGTGTTCCAACTGCCAGAGAACATCGCATTGCGCGTCGTCCCCTCAAGGATGAAGAGGATGGCGACAAGCCCGAACAGGATCGGCGCGCGCCAGATACTGCTCGCTTCGTTTGCCTGACGTTTTCCAGACATGCGCGCCCCCCTTAGACCGATTTGCCGCGGAACAGCCCGGTCGGGCGGAACAGCAACACGATGATGAGAATGAAGAAACTGACCGCGAACTTGTATTCGGTGGTCAGCAATTGCAGCAGCCCGTCGGGCTCAAACCCCAGATGCCGGGCGACCGCGCGCCATGGATAGGTGACGGCGACCTCGGAAAAGGCCACCACGAACCCGCCCGCAATCGCGCCCAAGGGTGAGCCAAGCCCGCCCACCACGGCGGCGGCAAAGATCGGCAACAGCATCTGGAAATAGTTGAACGGGCGATAGGATTTGTCCAAGCCGTAAAGCGTGCCCGCAATCACCATCAGCGCGGCGGCGATGATCCATGTCTGCATCACGACCCGTTCAGGGTTGATGCCTGAGAGCAGCGCCAGATCCTCGTTATCCGAATAGGCGCGCATGGCCTTGCCCGACTTGGTGCGGTTGAGGAAATGGAACAGCGCCCAGACCACCGCCACCGCGACAACCACGGTGATGACCTGCGTTGTGCGCAGCGCCAGACCCTCGGACAGGCCCGACCATTCGCGGAAGCCGCGCACCGTCACCAACATGCGCATCCCGTCGTCAAAGCTGCGTTCCTGCACGCCAATGGTCATGCGGGTCACGCCGTTCATCACGAACATGACGCCGACCGAGGCCATCACCATGATGATCGGATCGGCCTTCTTGACGCGGTAATAGCGATAGACCACCCGGTCGGTGGCCAGCACGAACAACGCGGTCAGCACGATGCCCAGGGGCAAAGCCAAGAGCGCGGTCGGCAGCGGGCCGAAGGACACGCCCATCGACTGAAGCCCGATGGTCAGCAAGATCGTGATGCCGGTGCCAAAGGCCATCGTGTCGCCATGGGCAAAGTTCGAAAAGCGCAGGATGCCGTAAATCAGCGTCACCCCAAGCGCGCCAAGCGCAAGCTGCGCGCCATAAGCGGTCGCAGGGATGAACACAAAGTTCAGGAACACGACCAGAGCGTTCAGAATATCCATCAGAGCGCCTCCGAGCAGGCGCGTTTTGCAATCTGTTTGGTCTGCATCTCAGCCCCCCAGGAATGTGCGACGGACTTCGGGGTCGGCCATCAGCGCCGCGCCCGTGTCGGTGTATTTGTTGGCGCCCTGGACCAGAACATAACCGATATCGGCAATATCCAGTGCCTGCTTGGCGTTCTGTTCCACCATCAGGATCGAGATCCCGGTGCGGGCCACCTCGATGATGCGGTCGAACAGCTCATCCATCACGATCGGGCTGACGCCTGCTGTCGGCTCATCCAGCATCAGAAGGCTGGGCCGGGTCATCAGGGCGCGGCCGACGGCGACCTGCTGGCGCTGACCGCCCGACAGCTCACCGGCAAGCTGGTTGCGTTTGTCGGCGACGGCGGGGAACAGGTGATAGACCTGTTCGATGGTTTCCTCGATATTGTCGTTGCGGATGAAGGCGCCGATCTCAAGGTTTTCGCGCACCGACATGGTGGGAAAGACGTTATGGGTCTGCGGCACAAAGCCCATGCCCTTATGCACCCGGTCTTGCGGGTTGAGCGCGGAAATATCCTCACCGTCCAGCCGGACCGAACCCTCGCGCAGATCCAGCATCCCGAACACCGCCTTCATCGCGGTCGATTTGCCCGCGCCGTTGGGGCCCACGATCACCGCGATCTGGCCCTTTTCAACGGTGAGGGTGCAGCCGTTCAGAATATCGGCCTTGCCGTAGCCGCCGCGCATATTCTCGGCGATCAGGAACGGATCATCGGGCTTGCCGGGACCGACCGGGCCGGAACGGCGGGTGCCGTCAATCGTGCCGCGCCCATGCGTGTTGACAAGCGAGGCGTCGCGGTTGCCGCGATTGCCGAGGCCAGGTTTATCGCTCATGCCCCCACCTTTTCTTTATTTTTCAAGCCGGTGCCAAGATATGCCTCAATCACTGCCTCGTTCTGCATGATCGACTCGGCAGGGCCCTCGGCCAGAACCTGACCGGCGGCCATCACGATCACCGGGTCGCAAAGCTTCCCGATGAAATCCATGTCATGCTCGATCACGCAGAACGTGTATCCGCGTTCCTTGTTCAGCCGGATGATCGAATCCGCAATCGTCATCAGAAGCGTGCGGTTCACCCCCGCGCCGACCTCATCGAGAAACACGATCTTGGCATCGACCATCATGCAGCGACCCAGCTCCAGCAGCTTTTTCTGCCCGCCCGAGAGGTTCCCCGCCTTTTCATCGGCGACATGGCTTATGGTCAGAAACTCCAGCACCTCATCGGCCTTGGCGCGCAAGGCGGCCTCTTCGCGGCGGATCTGGCCGCGCCGGAACCATGTGTTCAGCAGCGTCTCGCCGGTCTGCATGGCGGGGACCATCATCAGGTTCTCACGCACCGTCATCGAGGAAAACTCATGCGCAAGCTGGAATGTGCGCAGCAAGCCCTTGTGGAACAGCTCATGCGGGGGCAGGCCGGTAATATCCTCGCCATCCATGATCACGCGCCCGGATGTCGGTTTGTGAACGCCCGCTATGACATTGAACAAGGTGGATTTTCCCGCACCGTTCGGGCCAATCAACCCGGTGATCGAGCCGGTCTCAATGGTCAGGCTGGCATTATCGACCGCGCGAAAGCCGCCAAACTGTTTAATCAGGTTCTCAACCCGGATCATCGCTCCCCTTCCTTTGCCAGAATTGACAAGGATTCGCCCTTAAGGGCTTGTTTTATTTTTAGAAAAGCCCGGCGCGTGATGCGCCGGGCCGGTTATGCGCCTGTCAGGCGATCAGCGGTAGCCCGCCACCGAAGCGCCGTCAGCGGTGTAATCGGTGATGCGGAACGAACCCGGGTTTTCGCCCGGCTCAACCAGTTCCGAGGTCGAGGCGCCCTCATAGTTGATCGCTTCGCCCGCGGCCAGCAGCTCAAGCCCGCGCGCCAGCTCACCCGGCAGGATCACCTCACCCTCGCCATTGGCGATGGCCATGATGTGTTCCTTCACCTCATTGGGATCGGTCGAGCCTGCGGCCTGCATGGCCAGCATCATCAGCGCGGCGGCGTCATAGGATTCGGCCGAATAGGGGCCGTTGCCGTCAAAGCCGCCCGCCTCGCCGATGGCCACGAAACGGTCGCGGCCTTCGCCTTCGGATGCCGGGTTGATCCCGGTCGAGCCCGCGATTTCATCGCCGAACCGCTCAAGGATTGCATCGCCGACCATGCCGTCGGGGAAGATGAAGGTCTCAAACGCGCCGGTGTCCAGCACGCCGCGCGTGATGCCCGCGCCGCCCTGGTCGATATAGCCGACCACGACCAGAACATCGCCACCCGCAGCCGCAAGCGCGCCGACCTCGGCGGAATAGTCCGCCTTGCCGTCGTCATGGGCCGCCGACATGGTCACGGTGCCGCCCGCAGCGGTAAAGGCCGCCGCAAAGCTGTCGGCCAGACCCTTGCCATAGTCGTTGTTGGTATAGGTGATTGCGGCGGATTCATAACCCTTTTCGCGGGCCAGTTCGGCCATCACTTCGCCCTGACGCGCATCGGACGGCGCGGTGCGGAAGAACAACCCGTTATCGTCAATCGTGGTCAGCGCGGGCGAGGTGGCCGAGGGCGAGATCATGATCATGCCGTTCGGGATGCCCACACGTTCCAGCGTCGCAATGGTCTCACCCGAGCATTGCCCGCCGACCATGAACCGCGCGCCTTCGGCGACCTGACGTTCAGCCGCCGCGACCGAGGCTGCGGCGTCGATGCAGGTTGTGTCCGAGCGCACGCCCTTGACGGTCACATCGCCACCCAGCAACAGGCCGGATTCGTTGACCTCGGCGATGGCGGCTTCGGCACCCGCGACGATATTCGGCGCCATGGATTCCAGCGGGCCGGTAAAGCCAAGATGCAGGGCCATCTGAATATCTTCGGCCATCGCGGCCCCGGACATCAGCGCGCCGGTGGCGGTCGCGAGAAGAAGACGTTTCATTATTGTAGCTCCCTATTGGTTTTTATTGCTGCTTGAGGTTAGGCGCGTTTCCGCCGAAAAGTAAAGCTGCTTGTCATGGCTGCCTGTCATAGACGGGGCCAGCCAGACGCTCAGGCGCGGGGTTTTACTGGGGGGATGATCTGGTATAGTCGCCAGCGGTTCACAGTATAAGGATTCAGGATCATGCCGCAGGACACAGGCCACAATGCCGCCGCCGTTTCAGGTTGGGACAAGGCGGGCTGGCGCAGCTATCCGCGCGTGCAGATGCCCGATTATACCGATCAGGGCGCGCTCAATGCGGTTGAGGCCAAGCTGGCCAAATACCCGCCGCTTGTCTTTGCCGGTGAGACCCGCCGCCTGCGCGCGCAACTGGCCGAGGTGGCGCAGGGGCGGTCGTTTCTGCTGCAAGGCGGCGATTGCGCCGAAAGCTTTGCCGAGTTCTCTGCCGACAATATCCGCGACACGTTCAAGGTCATGCTGCAAATGGCCGTGGTGCTGACCTGGGGCGCACAGCTTCCGGTGGTCAAGGTGGGCCGGATGGCGGGCCAGTTCGCCAAGCCGCGCTCTGCACCGACTGAGGTGGTGGAGGGGGTCGAACTGCCATCCTATCGCGGCGATATCATCAACGGGTTTGACTTCACCTCTGAGGCCCGCGTGCCGGACCCGAACCGGATGCTTGAGGCCTATACGCAGGCCGCCGCCTCGCTGAACCTGTTGCGCGCGTTTTCGACCGGCGGTTATGCCGATATGCACCGCGTCCAAAGCTGGGTGGCCGATTTCACCTCCGGCCCCGAGGCCGAGCGTTACCGCGATATCGCGAACCGGATCGGTGATGCGATGTCCTTCATGCAGGCGGCGGGGGTGACCTCGGACACCGCGCATAACCTGTCGCAGGTCGATTTCTACACCAGCCATGAGGCGTTGCTGCTGGAATATGAAGAGGCATTGGCGCGCACCGACAGCACCACCGGCCTGCCGGTCGCGGGCTCGGGTCATATGATCTGGATCGGTGACCGCACCCGGCAGGTCGATGGCGCGCATGTGGAATTCTGCCGGGGCGTGCAGAACCCGATCGGGCTGAAATGCGGCCCCTCGATCTCTGAGGACGACCTGAAGGCGCTGATCTGGAAGCTGAATCCGGAGAATGCGCCGGGCCGCCTGACGCTGATCGCGCGCTTTGGTGCGGGCAGCGTGGGCGACCACCTGCCGCGCCTGATCCGCAGCGTGCAGGCCGAGGGCGCGAATGTCGTCTGGTCCTGCGACCCGATGCATGGCAACACGATCAAATCGGCCTCGGGCTACAAGACGCGGCCCTTCGATTCGGTGCTGCGCGAGGTGCGCGAGTTCTTCGCCGTCCATCAGGCCGAGGGCACCATCCCCGGCGGCGTGCATTTCGAGATGACCGGCAAGGACGTGACCGAATGCACCGGCGGCGTGCGCGCGGTGACCGATGAGGATCTCTCCTCGCGCTATCACACCGCCTGCGACCCGCGCCTGAACGCCAGCCAGTCGCTGGAACTCGCCTTCCTGGTGGCCGAGGAACTGCGCGCCCGCCGCGAAGCCGCGCCGCAGGATCAGGCCCGCGCAGGCTGATCGGGCGCAAAAGGAAAACGGCGCGAGGGGCAACCTTCGCGCCGTTTCTTTATGTCGCGATTTCAGGCCCGCAGGACGGGCAGCATCCACGCGGTCGTGCCATCGCGCAAGACGAACTGGTGATACAGCGCGCCCGCGATGTGCAGCCCGACCAGCATCAGCAGAACCGTGGTCAGAACCTCATGTGCCTCACCCGCGGCCTCAATGCCCAGAAACCAGTTGGCTGCGCCCGAAAGCGGGATCAGGATGATCACCGCGTAAAGCGCCCAATGAACCGCACCGGCCAGAACGCCCAGCCCGGCGGCTGCGGCGCCTGCGGTGACGAGACCCGCACCGCCAGCCGCCACAGCGCAAGCAGCAGGATCAGCACGCCCGGAAAGATGTGCAGAAAGGGCGCGCCCGAAGCGATGGCCTTTGCGCCTTCCATGAACTCGGGCGTGACATATTAAATGGCGATCAGGCCCGCGATGATCCAATGCAGGCCGATCTGTGCGGGGAATATCTGAACATGTCGGTAATCCATGCCGCGAAACTGCGGTGATGGATAAAGGTAGATCAGCCCGCGCCGTTCCAAAGCTGCGTCAACGCGCCGCGCGGATCATCGGCGGGCCAGATGGCCAAGACATCGGCCATGCGGTGCGGGGTCTCAACGGTCGCGCGGCTCAGCCGGGCAGCAGCGTGATGCGCGGATGTTCTGCAATGATCTCAAGGATCTCATCGAAATAGCTGGGCCCGGTGCCCCCTTGCAGCGCCGCGATCCGGGCGCGCAGCGCGGGCTGGTCATAGGTGGGTTGATCCAGCCGCGCCACCAGATGCGCGATGGTCGCGGCCGGGCCAAGCGCCTTGCGGCTATGTTCCATATCGCGCCAGTGCAAGGTCACCGGGCCGCCCGCCCCCGTGCCATAACCGCCATGGAACAGATCGTTCAGCGCATCAAGGCTGTGGCCCAGTTGCCAATCCTCATTCGCCATGAACAGCCGGTTAATCTCAGCGTAAAAACCCGCGATCCCGTCGATGCGGCTCCCCTCAATGGTCAGGACAGTCGCGCTCAACCCGCGAGGGTCCAAAGCTGCGTCAGCGCCTCGCGCGGATCATCGGCACCCCAGATCTCGGGGCCGATGGCAAAGAAATCGGCCATGCTGTGCAGGCGCTCAACGGTCGCGCGGTCAAGCCCGCCCTCGGCCACGACCGGCACTTCGATCATTTCCGACCACCATTCGAACACGTCCAGCGGCACGGTTTCGCCCTGACCAAGGCCGGTCTGCCCGGCGGGGCCAAAAGCCACATAATCGGCCCCCGCCTCAGCCGCGTTCAGCCCGTCATGGCGCGAGACCCCGCAAAACGCGCCGATAATCGCATCCACCCCAAGCGCCTTGCGCGCGGCCCGCACGCCCCGCGCCCCGTCGCTCAGATGAACGCCGTCCAGCCCATGGGCCTGCGCGATCAGGATATGGTCGTCGATCACCACCGCAATGTCGCGGGCATGGGCGATCTCGCGCACCGTGTCGGCCATGCGACCAAGCGATGCCTCATCGCCCTCGCCACGGATGCGGATACAGGCCACCTCGGCGCGGTCCAGCAATTCGGCCAGCATCGGGCCAAAGCTTTCCGCCTGCGCACCGACCGGCGTCACCAGATAAAGTTGCGGCTCATTGGGGGAGAGGTCGGTCTGGGTCATGGCGGCATCCTTTTTTCCATGCCTTATCAGCGCAACCGTGTCTGCGCCAGAGGGCGGCCTTGCGGGCGCGCGCGCCCCGCGCTATGCGCGCCGCCATGAGTGATCCGCAAACCCCCGTTATCATCCTCGTGCGCCCGCAAATGGGTGAGAATATCGGCGCCGCCGCCCGCGCCATGCTGAACTTTGGCCTGAGTGAGATGCGCATCGTCGCCCCGCGCGACGGCTGGCCGAACCCGCGCGCGGTCGCCATGGCCTCGGGCGCGGCGGGGCAGGTGCTGGACCGGGCGCGGGTGTTCGATACGCTGGCCGATGCGATGGAGGGGATTACCTATGCCTTTGCCACCACCGCGCGGGGGCGTGAGCTGACCAAGCCGGTTTTCACCCCCGCCGAGGCCGTGGCCCATGGCGCAAGCGTCGAGGGGCGCGCGGCATTCATCTTTGGCCCCGAACGCGCGGGGCTGGAAAATGACGATATCGCGCGGGCCAATGCGATTGTCACCGTGCCGGTCAATCCGGGCTTTGCCTCGCTCAATCTGGCGCAGGCGGTGCTGCTGATCGGCTATGAATGGGGGCAGGGGCGTCTGCCGCGCCAGCCCGCGCCGACCCTGCGCCGCCCGCCGGGCGAAGTCGCGGCGGACCGCGTCGAGATCGAGCATCTGGCCGATCACTATGAAGAAAAGCTGACTGCCGCAGGCTATTTCTTCCCCGAGACCAAGGCCGCGAATATGCGCCTCAACCTGCGCAACCTGTGGTCACGCATGGGCCTGACCCGTTCGGACGTGCAGGTGTTCCACGGCATGTTGCGGCAGTTGACCCGGGGCCGCGACTGAGGCTTGACCTTACCCCTCGCGCGGCCCATATCGCGGTTGCGCGGATGGCCGGACGGTCGCGGGCCTTTCACGGGTTCGAGGAAAGTCCGGGCTCCATCAGGTGACGGTGCCGGGTAACGCCCGGCGGGGGCAACCCCAGGGAAAGCGCCACAGAGAACAGACCGCCCGCGTCCGCGCGGGTAAGGGTGAAACGGTGGGGTAAGAGCCCACCGGGGCGGCGGCAACGCGGCTCGCATGGCAAGCCCCACCGGGAGCAATGCCGAATAGGGATCGCGCGCCGCAAGGCAGGGCCGCCTGGCCCCAGCAGATCCGGGTTGGCAGCTTGACGCCCGCAGCAATGCGTGGCGCAGATGAATGACCGTCCACGGGCTTCGGCCCCGGACAGAACCCGGCTTACAGGCCATCCGCGCAAATAGTGCCGAAAACCTGTTGACTCTGGCGCGCTGCGCTGTATTTAGCGGGCTTCACGGTTTTTACGAAAGACGCTGCGCGCGACTTTCGCGCAAGCAGGAGAAGCACCATGGCGAAGCCGACGACGATCAAGATCCGTCTGAACTCGACGGCCGGGACCGGGCATTTCTACGTCACCAAGAAGAACGCCCGGACCATGACCGAAAAGATGACGGTCAACAAATACGATCCGGTCGTGCGCAAGCACGTCGAATATAAGGAAGGCAAGATCAAGTAATCTTGCCCGCCAGCACCAAATGGCCGCGCCTTCGGGCGCGGTTTTTTTTATGCGCGGGCGGGGGGGCGCTGCCCCCATCGGGCTGTGCCCGATTCCCCCGGGATATTTGGGGACAAAAGACAGGCTGATCCGGGCTTGTCATTTGTCACGCCTTGGCAGAGATTTTCGGAATGAGCTCGATCAGCCCGCCCCGCACCCGCACCATGACCGGTTCACCGGTCTGGCCGGTGATTCTGGGGATCAGCCTGTGTCACATGCTCAATGATGTGATCCAGTCGCTGCTGGCGGCGGTCTATCCGCTGCTGCGCGATGAGTTCGCGCTCAGCTTCTGGCAGATCGGGATGATGACCTTTGCCTTTCAGGTCACGGCCTCGCTGCTGCAACCGGCCATCGGCATGGCGACCGACCGCAGGCCCGCGCCGATGGCGCTGCCGGTGGGGATGGGGTTTTCGCTGATCGGGCTGATCGCGCTGGCACGGGCTGACAGTTATGCGATGCTGCTGATCGGTGCGATGATGGTCGGGCTTGGCTCGGCGGTGTTTCACCCCGAAGCCTCGCGGGTCGCGCGGCTGGCCTCGGGCGGGCGGTTCGGGACGGCGCAATCGGTGTTTCAGGTCGGCGGCAATTTCGGCACCGCCATTGGGCCGCTGCTGGCCGCATTCATTGTCGTGCCGTTCGGGCGTCCGGTGATCGCGTGGTTCTCGCTGATCGCCTTGGGCGGCATGATCGTGCTGTGGCAGATCGGGGCGTGGTATGGGCGGGTCCAACGCGCCGCGGCCAGCCGCCCGCCGGTCTCACGCGCCTTGCCCTTGCCGCGCCGCAGGGTGGTCTGGGCGATTGGCGTTCTGGCGGTTCTGGTCTTTACCAAGAATATCTACACCGCCTCGATCTCCAGCTATTACACGTTTTTTCTGATCGACCGATTCGGGTTGGAGACCCAACAGGCCCAGATGATGCTGTTCCTGTTTCTGGGGGCGGCGGCATTGGGGGTGATCCTTGGCGGCCCGGTCGGCGACCGTTTCGGGCCGCAAACCGTGATCTGGTTCTCGATTCTGGGTGTGTTGCCGTTTACGCTGATGCTGCCTCATGCCTCGCTGTTCTGGACCGGGGTTCTATCGGTGCTGATCGGGGTGATCATCGCCTCGGCCTTTCCGGCCATGGTGGTGCTGGCGCAAGAGCTGGTGCCGGGCCGGATCGGCCTGATTTCGGGGCTGTTCTTCGGCTTTGCTTTCGGCATGGGCGGAATTGCGGCGGCGGCCTTGGGGGTTCTGGCCGACAGCCGGGGCATCGGTTTCGTCTATCAGCTATGCGCCTTCCTGCCGCTTTTGGGCCTGCTGACGGTGTTTCTGCCGCGCCGGTCTGAGCTGACCGGCGCGGTCTGAGCCTTACACGGCCTTTTTCAGCGCATCCGTCAGATCGGTGCGTTCCCAGGAAAAGCCGCCATCGGCCTCGGGCGCGCGGCCGAAATGACCGTAAGCGGCAGTGCGGCGATAGATCGGGCGTTGAAGCTGCAAATGCTCTCGGATGCCCTTGGGGGTCAGGTCCATGACCTGCGCCACGGCCCGCTCAATCTCTGATTCGTGGACTTTTCCGGTGCCGAACGTGTCGGCATAGATCGAGAGCGGTTTTGAGACGCCAATCGCATAAGACAGCTGGATGACGCAGCGTTCGGCCATGCCTGCCGCGACCACGTTCTTGGCCAGATAGCGCGCGGCATAAGCCGCCGAGCGGTCAACCTTGGTCGGGTCCTTGCCCGAAAACGCGCCCCCGCCATGCGGCGCGGCCCCGCCGTAAGTGTCCACGATGATCTTGCGCCCGGTGAGCCCGGCATCACCATCGGGCCCGCCAATCACGAACTTTCCGGTCGGGTTCACCCACCATTCGGTGGCCTCGGTCAGCCAGCCCTGCGGCAGAACCTCACGGATGTAAGGCTCAACGATGGCGCGGATATCGTCGCTGGTCTGCGCCTCATCATGGTGTTGGGTTGACAGCACAAGCTGCGTGACCTCAACCGGGCGGCCATCCTCATAGCGCAGGGAAAGCTGCGACTTGGCGTCGGGACCAAGGGTCGGCTCGGCCCCCGATTTGCGCGCCTCGGCCAGACGGCGGAGGATGGCGTGCGAATACTGGATCGGCGCGGGCATCAGCGCCTCGGTCTCATCGGTGGCAAAGCCGAACATGATGCCCTGATCGCCCGCGCCATGTTCCTGCACCCCGCCCCAGATATGGGTCGATTGTTCATGCAGAACGTCCTGGACGACGCAGGTTTTCCAGTGGAATTTCTCCTGCTCATAGCCGATCTCGCGGATCGTCTGGCGGGCGATATCGGGGATTTTCGCCTTCATTTCAGACAGCCGGGCGGGGTCGGACAGACCCGCCTCACCGCCGATCACGACCAGATTGGTCGTCGCAAAGGTTTCGCAGGCAACGCGCGCGGCGGGTTCCTCTGCCAGAAAAGCGTCCAGAACCGCGTCCGAGATCTGGTCGCAGACCTTGTCGGGATGCCCCTCGGACACCGATTCCGAGGTAAAGATATAATTGCGTCGTGCCATGGGGTTTGCTCCGTTATCCATCACGCCGCTACGCCAGGAAGCCGTTGTAGCGGTCACGCGCCGCGATAGACCTGCCAACCGCCCGCGTCAATATCGCATCCGGCTTAACCGCGGGTTAATCGCGACGCAAAAAGAGCGGCGAGGCCATGGCCAAGGCCAGCAGCGCGGCCAGAACCCAAGGCGCAGGCCCGATGCGCAGCCACAAAGTCGGGGGCAGGGGCGCGGGCAGGGCCGCGTCGATATGGCCCACCTCGCCCAGCTCAAGCCGGGCTGTGACGCGCCCGTAAGGGTCGATCACCGCCGAGACGCCGGTATTCGCGGCCCGCATCATCGGCAGCCCGGCCTCAATCGCGCGCAGCCGGGCCTGCGCCAGATGCTGATAAGGGCCGCTATAGGTGCCGAACCACGCGTCATTGGTGATTTGCAGCAGCCATTCGGGGCGGGTCACGCCGCGCAGATGCTGCGGAAAGATCGCCTCGTAACAGATCAGCGGCTGAGCCGGGGGCAGGCCCGCCAAAGACATCACCTGCGGGCCGGGACCGGGGGTATAGCCAAAGCTTGCCTGTGCGGCAAAGGCGCCGATGCCAAGCCGGGCCAGACGCTCGCCATGGGGGAGGTATTCGCCGAAGGGAACAAGGTGGAACTTGTCATAGATCTGGCCCACTGCGCCGCTTTGGTCGATTTCGATCATGCTGTTGAAATAACGCCCGTTTTCCTCGCGTTGGATGCCAAGGATCACCGGCGCGCCGGCGGCTTCGCCGATCATGGGCAGGGCCTCGCCGCCGTGGTTGAGCAGGAAAGAGACCGCCGTTTCAGGCCAGATCACCGCATCGGGGTGGCGCAGGGCGGGGGCGGCGCTTTCGCTCAGCAGGCGGTTCCAGAATTCAAGCGCCCAGTCGGGGTCCCATTTCAGCGCCTGATCGGCATTGGGCTGCACCAGACGCAGGACGATGTCGCGGTCGGGCTGCATCGGCGTGGCCAGCCGCGCAGCCCCCGCGACCCAAGCGCCGCCGATCAGCAGCGCGGCAAGCGCCAGCCCGCGCCATTCCCGCCCGCGCGCCACAACGCTTGGCAGAGTGGCGGCGGTCAGGGTCAGCGCCGAAAGGCCGATGGCACCCGCAAAGGCCGCCATTTGCGCAACCGGCGTATCGGTCCAGACCTGACCCAGCTGCGCCCATGGAAAGCCGGTGAAGATCCAGCCGCGCAGCCAGTCCGACAGCAGCAGCGCCGCAGCGAACGCGACCGCCCGCGCGCCCGCGCCGGGCCGGGCCAGACGCGCGGCCACCCATGCAGGCACCGCCCAGAACAGCCCCCCGCCAAGCGCCATCAGCCCAAGCGCGAAAGGCGCCATCCAGCCATAGCGTTCCGGCTCAACCAGAAAGGGGTGAATGATCCAGAACAGCGCGACCGCGAAATAGCCGGTGCCCGCCGCAAGCCCCGTGCCGAAGCCCGCCGAGCGATGGGCAAAGCGCCAGATCAGCACGATCAGCGCGGCCAGCGTGACCGGCCAAAGCCCCCAGGGCGCAAGCCCAAGCGCGGCTGCGGCCCCAAGCGCAATGTCAGGCAGGGTCTGGGCCAGTCTGCGCATCGCCCGGCCCGGCGCTCAGCCGTCGATTTGCGGATCGGCGGGGGCGGAAGGGGCCTCGGCGGGCTGCACCTCAGAGGGCGCGGTGTCGGCCTCAACCTTCTTGCGCCGCGTGGTGCGGCGTTTGGGCTTTTCGGCCTCTTGCGGCGCGTCGGGGGTCTCCGCTGCGGGCTGCGCATCCTGCGGCGAGTTGGCCTGAGCTTCGGTTGCATTGCCGCCATCCGTTGCCTCGGCTGAAGCGGCGTCCTGCGCGGTATCCGCGGCCTTGCGGCGGGTGCGGCGGGTGGGTTTCTTTTCGAGCGGCGCGGCCTCACCCTCGGCTGGGGCCTCGGCATCCGCCTTCTTGCGGCTGCGACGGCGGGGCTTGGGGGCCTCTTCGGCGGCGTCAGCGTCGGGTGCCGCGTCAGTCACCGCCTCGACGCTGTCCTCGGATGCAGCATCGCTTGCGACATCAGCTTCGGCGGGCTTCTTGCGCGAACGGCGCTTGCGGGCGGGTTTGGCGGCGGCTTCCGCATCCCCGGCCTCGGCGGGCTGATCCTGCATGGCGGGCTCGGCGGGTTCCTGAGCAGCCCGTTCCGCGCGGTCCTTCTCAGCCTTTTCGCGTTCTGCCTCGGCGCGGCTGCGGGCTTCGTCATTGGCGGCGGTCTGGGCCAGGCTTTCGGCAAAGCTCTGGTTCATGAACTCGGGCACATGGTCGCCCATGCCGGTGACGGAACCGCCCCGGTCGCCGCGCTCACCGCGTTCGCGCCGCTCGCCACGGTCGCGGCGGTCGTTTTTGTCACCGTCGCGTCGGTCGTCACGCCGATCATCCCGACGCTCACCGTCGCGCCGCTCGTCCTTGCGCTCCTCATGGCGCGGGGCCTCGGGCTGCGCGGCTTCGGCTTGCGGCTCGGGCTTTCGCTCATCGCGACGGCCCCGGCTGCGCGAGGCCCCACCGCGCGAGGATGCGGCGCGCGGGCTCGATTGTGCGGCATCCGACAGCGCGAATCCCTCGGGCGCCTCGGCGCGGGGCAGGGTCTGCTTGACCAGATTTTCAATCGCCGCCAGATATTTCTCATCCGCCGGGGTGGCAATCGAGATCGCCTTGCCCTGACGGCCCGCGCGACCCGTCCGGCCAATGCGGTGGACGTAATCCTCAGCGTGCGAGGGCAGGTCAAAGTTGAACACATGGCTCACTTCGGGGATGTCGAGCCCGCGCGCCGCCACATCCGAGGCGACCAGAAACCGCAGGCTGCCATCGCGGAACGCATCAAGCGTCGCCATCCGCTGTTTCTGGTCCAGATCGCCATGGATCGGCGCGGCGTCAAACCCATGCGCCTTAAGCGATTTGGCAACGATATCGACCTCAGTCTTGCGGTTGCAGAAGATGATCGCGTTCTTGATCCCGTCGCCATCGCCTTCGGCCTTGATCAGCGCGCGCAGCAATTCGCGTTTCTGCTTGGCGCTCTGGTCGCGGCGGGTCGGCGTGATCTCAACCAGTTGCTGCGTGATGGTTTCCGAGGTGGTGGCCTGACGCGCGACCTCGATCCGTTCGGGGGCGTGCAGGAAGGTGTTGGTGATCCGCTCGATCTCGGGGGCCATGGTGGCGCTGAAGAACAGGGTCTGGCGGGTAAAGGGAGTGAGCTGGAAGATGCGTTCGATATCGGGGATAAAACCCATGTCCAGCATCCGGTCGGCCTCATCGACGACCATCACCTCGACCCCGGTCAGCAGCAGCTTGCCACGCTCGAAATGGTCAAGCAAACGGCCCGGCGTGGCGATCAGCACATCGACGCCGCGGTCGATCAGCTTGTCCTGTTCCACGAAAGAAACGCCGCCGATCAACAGCGCCTTGGTCAGCCGGGTATGTTTGGCATAGATATCGAAATTCTCGGCGACCTGCGCGGCCAGTTCGCGGGTGGGGCACAGCACAAGGCTGCGTGGCATCCGCGCCCGCGCCCGCCCGCGCGACAGGCGGGTAATCATCGGCAGGGTAAAGCTGGCAGTCTTGCCGGTGCCGGTCTGCGCAATGCCCAGCACGTCGCGCCCCTCCAGAGCGGGGG
Organism: Paracoccus sp. (in: a-proteobacteria); assembly: GCA_030538425.1. Lineage (GTDB taxonomy): Bacteria > Pseudomonadota > Alphaproteobacteria > Rhodobacterales > Rhodobacteraceae > Paracoccus. The sequence continues at coordinate 62,913 of JAUNTZ010000002.1, forward strand.
GAATCGCGCCCGCCTGAATTGGCGTGGGGGTTTCATACCCCGCTTCGGCAATCGCCTTGAGAACCTTGGGATCGAGTTTGAGATCGGAAAACTTGGTCATTTACGTCCGTTCTGCCGTGGCGCAGCATGGCGCGGCAAATAAAAAACGGGACGCCATTCCACGCCCCTCGGCTGTCCGCCGGATGCGGACCTGCGGCTGGTTAGCGCAAAACCGGCTATCCGTCAAGTTCTGCTTGATTTTCCGCGCGAGGGGCGGTGGCGGCCTCGATGTTTTTCCAGCGGCGATGCACCCAGAACCATTGTCCGGCATGGGCGCGGACCAGCCGCTCCAGATCGTCATTCAGCGCCTGCATCATCGTCGCGGGGTCCGAGGGCGGGATGGGCGCGCCGACCTCGACCCGAAAGGACAGCCCGTCGGGCAGGCGAATCCCCGCAATCGGGATCAGCGCCGCGTCATATTTCAGCGCAAGCTCGGCGGGGGTCAGCACGGTGAGCGTGGGCAGGCCGAACAGGCGCAGTTCGGTCCCTCCATGGTCGAACTGGTCAAAGCCAAGGCACATCCAGCCGCCACCGCGCAGAAACCGCAGCATCGCGGCCAGACCGGCGCGGCCGCGTGGAAAGATCGGCTCGGCAATGGCCTGCATGGCGGGGATGTAATGGGCATTGAAAGCCGCGTTGTTCATGGGCCGGTAAAGCGCCCCCACCGGCCAGCCCTGCGCGGCAAGCGCGGCCCGCATTGCGTCGTAATTGCCGAAATGCGCACAGGCGAGGATGACCGGACGCCCGGTCTCGGCGGCCTCGGCCAGCGCGGGCAGGCCCGGCCCGGTCAGGGGCTGACTGTCGCGGATGCGGGTGGTGAAGGCGGTGCCCGAATAGATCTCCGCCATCGAGCGGCCCGCATTGTCGGGCACCGCGCGGATGATCCGCTCGACCTCACCCTTGGGCAGATTCGGCAGAGCCAGCGCGAGGTTGCGCCGGATGCGGCCGCGCCAACCCGCCAGAGGGGCCAAGACGCGCGAGAACACCCAGCCCATGAATGCGATGCGCCGCTGATAGGGCAGAAGCTGCGCCGCCCCCATCAACAGCCGGAACGCCCCGCTGGCAAGGCGGTCGGGCAGGTCGGCGCGGGTCTCGTCCTGGCTCATGCGGCGCTGTCCTTCTTGCGGGTAATACGCATCGCGGCGGCCTCACGCGCCCAGACATAGAGCCCCGCCGCCACGATAACGCCTGCGCCGATCACCGTCCACAGGTCGGGCAAAACGCCCCAGAAGAGCCAGCCCCACAGCCCCGCCCAGATCAACCCGGTATAGCCGAAAGGCGCGATGGCGGCGGCCTCGGCCAGCGCGAAGGCGCGGATCAGCAGCGCATGGGCAAGCGCGCCCAACATGCCGATCAGCACAAAGGCCCAGAGATGCGCCACAGCCACCGGCTGCCAGACAAAGGGCAGAACAAGCGAGGTCAGCCCGGTCCCGACAAAGCAGGTCCACAGGATCGAGGTCGCCATCGCATCCCCGCGCAGCACCCGCGTCAGCAGCGCATTGGCCGCATAGGTGAACGCGCCCAGAAGCGGCAGGATGGCGGCGGGGTGGAACACGCCCTGACCGGGGCGGATGATGATCATCGCACCCAGAAAGGCCACCGCGATGCCAAGGATACGCCGCCAGCCGATCGGCTCGCCCAGGAAAAGCGCGGCGCCCAGCGTGATCAGCACCGGGTTGATGTCCATGATCGCGGTGGCCTCGGCCAGCCCGATATATTGCAGCGATGAGATGAACAGCACTGCCGAGGCCAGCCCGGTGACCGCGCGGGCCAGTTGCAGCCATGGCTGGGCCGAGCGCATCAGCACCGGCACCCGCCCGCGCAGGATCAGCAGGACCAGAACCAGATTGCCCGCGAAACGCGCCCAGACGATCTGTCCGGTCGGATAGAACTGGCCCAGATATTTCGCGGTGGCATCCATCAGCGTGAAGGTAAAGATCCCGCCGAGCAGCAGGAGAATCCCCGCCGTCTGCTCCGAGCCGGGCTTGCGCGTCCCGTCCCGCTCGCGCCCCATCAGCGCCCAGCCACGTGGCAGCGCACGCATCTAGAGGCCCCCGCGCGGGCGGGGGGTGCGGATGCCCGCGGCGCGGATATTGGGGGACAGAAGACAGGCAGGCGCAATGCCTGCTGTCCTCTGTGCCGCCGGATATCGGCCCGAGGGCCTGCGCGCTGTCAAAGCAGCGCCTTGGCGCGGCGGGCGACCTCATCGGCGGTGATGCCGAATTCGGCGTAAAGCTCGGGTGCGGGGGCAGAGGCGCCAAAGCCGGTCATGCCGACGAAGTCCGAGCGGTCCTCGCGCCCGCCCTCACCCAGAAGCAGCCAGTCCCAGCCCTGACGGATGGCCGCCTCGACCGCGACGCGGACGGTCTTCTTCGGCAGCATCTTGCGGCGGTATTTCGCGGATTGCTTGCGGAACAGCTCCATCGAGGGGACCGAGACGACGCGGGTCGGGATGCCGTCGCCTTCCAGCAGCTCGCGCGCGGCGACGGCGATTTCCACCTCGGACCCGGTGGCCATCAGCACCACCTGCGGATCCTCGTCCGAGGCCTCGCGCAGGATATAGGCGCCCTTGGCCGACAGGTTCTTGTCGCTGTTTTCCGTGCGCAGCGCGGGCAGGTTCTGCCGCGACAAAGCCAGAACCGAGGGGCGGCGCGCCTCGTTCAGGGCAATCTCCCACGCCTCGGCGGTCTCGACCACATCGCAGGGGCGCAGCACCAGCGTGTTCGGGGTGGCGCGGCTGATCGCCAGATGCTCGACCGGCTGATGGGTCGGGCCGTCCTCGCCCAGACCGATGGAGTCGTGGGTCATCACATAGATCACCCCGATTTCCATCAGCGCCGACAGCCGCATCGCGCCCCTCGCGTAATCGGTGAAGGTCATGAAGGTGCCGCCATAGGGCCGGAACCCGCCATGGAGGAAAATGCCGTTCATCGCGGCGGCCATGCCATGTTCGCGAATGCCGAAATGGATATAGCGGCCCTTGCGGTTGTCGGGCGTGAAGATGCCCAGATCGCCGGTTTTGGTGTTGTTCGAGCCGGTGAGGTCAGCCGAGCCGCCGAACATCTCGGGCAAAGCCGGGTTCACCACCTCAAGCACCATTTCCGAGGCGCGGCGGGTCGCGACCTTGTGACCTGCCTCGACGGCCTGTTTCTTGAGCGCGTCGATCACCGGGCCAAGCCGGTCGCTGGCCTCACCCGAGACACGGCGGGCGAATTCGTTGCGGGCCTCGCCGTCAAGGGCATCCACACGCTCGGCCCATGCCTCACGGGTTTTGGCCCCGCGCGCGCCGATCTTGCGCCATTCGCCAAGGATATCCTCCGGCACGACAAAGGCCGCGTGATCCCAGCCATAAGAGGCGCGCGAGGCGGCGATTTCCTCGGCCCCAAGGGGTGAGCCGTGAACGCCGTTGGTGTCCTGTTTCTTGGGCGCGCCAAAGCCGATGATGGTCTTGCAATCGACAAGCGTCGGACGACCGTCGGACTTCGCCGCTTCGGTCAGCGCGCGGTCGATATCGGCGGCGTCATGGCCATCACAGGACAGCACCCGCCAGCCCGAGGCGGCAAAGCGCGCCCTCTGGTCCGTCTTGTCCGAGAGCGAGACCCGGCCGTCGATGGTGATGTCATTATTGTCCCACAGCACGATCAGGTTGCCCAGTTCCTGCATCCCGGCAAGGCCGATCGCCTCCTGGCTGATTCCCTCCATCAGACAGCCGTCGCCGGCAATGACCCAGGTTTTGTGATCGCAAAGATCGGCACCGAACTCGGCCCGCATCGCCTCTTCGGCAATCGCCATGCCGACCGAGGTCGCGATGCCCTGACCAAGCGGGCCGGTGGTGGTCTCGACCCCCTCGACATGGCCATATTCGGGATGGCCCGCCGTGATCGCGCCCAACTGGCGAAAGTTGCGGATCTGGTCCAGCGTCATCTGCTCATACCCGGTCAGATAAAGCAGCGCATAGATCAGCATCGAGCCATGGCCCGCCGACAGAACAAAGCGGTCGCGGTCGAACCAGTTCGGGCTGGAGGCGTCGAATTTCAGGTGGTTGCGGAACAGCACGGTCGCCACATCGGCCATGCCCATCGGCATGCCGGGATGGCCGGAATTGGCGGCCTGCACCGCATCCATCGCCAGAACGCGAATGGCGGATGCAAGTTTCCAATGTTCGGGATCGGCCTTGCGGCGGGCGTCGAAATCCATGAGACTGTCCTTTGTCGGCATGATGTCGTCACTGACGGGTTGTGGCAGGTTGCGCCCCTGATAGCAGGGATTGGCCCGGTTTCAAGCCGTCCCCGCGCGGCCCGCTCTAAGCATCGCTTGACTTTGGCCACCGAATCCCTCATATACGCGCGACCGGCCGGGCATCTGCTCTTGGCCGGTGCGTTATTTTCAACACCACCCCATCGCAACGGGTGCGCTGTCCGAAGGCGGGAATGATCCCCTGAAACGCCGTGCAAACGGGGCCGCAGGACGCGGGATACGAAGGATAAGACGATGTTCGCAGTTCTGAAAACGGGCGGCAAGCAATACAAGGTGCAGGCGGGTGACGTGCTGCGCGTTGAAAAGCTGGCTGCCAATGCCGGTGAGACGGTGCAGTTCAACGACGTGCTGATGATCGGCGCGACCGTGGGCGCGCCGCTTGTCGAGGGTGCCGCCGTGCAGGCCGAAGTGATCGACCAGATCAAGGCCGACAAGGTGATCACCTATGTCAAGCGCCGCCGCAAGCACAGCTCGCAGCGCACCCGTGGCCACCGCCAGCAACTGACCCTGATCCGCATCACCGACATGCTGGAGACGGGCGCGGACAAATCCGGCGTTCAGGCCGCCATCGGCGCGCGTGTCGCGGGTGGTGAATGGGTCGGGCAGGGCACCGACCGCTTTGCCAAGAACGCGACCGAACAGGCTGAGATGAAGGCCCGCGTGGCCTCGGGCGAGGCTGGCGAAAAGCCCGCCAAACCGGCGAAGGCCGCGAAAGCTGAGAAAGCCAAGCCGGCGAAAGCTGACAAGGCTGAGAAGGCCAAACCGGCCAAAGCCGAGAAAACCAAACCGGCCGCCGAAGAACCGGCTGCCGAATAAGATCAGAGGACTGAACACATGGCACATAAAAAAGCAGGCGGTTCGTCCCGTAACGGCCGCGATTCCGCAGGGCGCCGCCTTGGCGTCAAACTGTTTGGCGGTCAGCAGGCCGTCGCAGGCAATATCATCGTTCGTCAGCGCGGCACCACCTGGTGGCCGGGCGACAATGTCGGCATGGGCCGCGACCACACGCTGTTCGCGCTGACCGATGGTGAGGTGAATTTCCGCAAGGGCCTCAAGGGCCGCACCTATATTTCCGTGATGCCGGCGGCCAATACCGCCGCCGAATAAGCCGAGCATCCCGGCCAATGACAAAAAGGGGGATCGGCGCCGCCGGTCCCCCTTGCCATTTCCGGGCCTCCCGCCCGGATGCGGAGGAGACGACATGACCGCGTCTGACATTCTTGATCAGCCCGTGATCGACACCGAACGGCTGCGCCTGCGCCCGTTGCGCGGCTCGGATGCGGGGCTGATCGCGCTTTATGCCGGCGACCGGCGCGTGGCCGAGGGCACCCGCGCGATTCCCCATCCCCTGCCGCCCGGCGCCGCCGAGGCATTCGTCGCCCGCGCTCAGGCCGAGGATCGCGCCGAGGATGTCTGGGCCATCGATGGCAAGGATGCGGGGCTTGCGGAATTGCTGGGCATCGTCTCGCTGACCCGGATTGATGATGATCAGTCCGAGCTGGGCTTCTGGGTCGGCCCGGGCTTCTGGAATACCGGCTTCGCAACCGAGGCGGTCGAGGCTTTGCTGGGCGCCAACCCCCACCGCTCGCGCACGCTCTTTGCCGAGGCGTTTCAAGACAATCCCGGCTCCGCCCGTGTGCTGTCGAATTGCGGCTTTGAGTATCTGGGCGATGCCGAAGCCTGGTCCGTCGCCCGCAACGCCCGCGTGCCGACATGGACCTATCTTCGCCGGATGGCGTGAGGGGCGGCGCTTTTGTGGGGCCACGATAAGGCCACGGTGCGTTTGATCGAATGGACCGCGCGGGGCGTCTGATGGCGTGAGCGCTCTCTGCCTGCTTCTTCTGTGCAAAAATACTCACCTTGGCGCAGCGCTTGATACGGCTCTTGACACGGCGGCATGAAACCGGATCGTCGGCGCGGGGTTTCTTTTCTGCGCCGTAACGCCTAACCCGGGCGCAAGCCGCAAGGGGTCTTATGGAACGCGTTGACATTGCCACGGATCTGCAACTCAGCCGCATTGCCTACGGGATGTGGCGGCTGGGCGATGATCCCGACACCTCGCCCGCGCATGTGCGCCGCAAGATCGAGGCGGCGCTTGCGCAGGGCATCACCACGATTGATCAGGCCGATATCTATGGCGGCTATCGCGCGCAGGCGCTGATGGGCGCGGCGCTGCGTGAGGCGCCCGCGCTGCGTGACGGGATCGAGATCGTCTCGAAGGCCGGGATTATTGAGCTGTCCGGCCCTTTCGCGGACCGCCGCGTCAAGCATTACGACCTGTCGCCCGCGCATCTGACCGCCTCGGTCGAGGCGTCCTTGCGCGATCTGGCCACCGACCGGATCGACCTGTTGCTGATCCACCGCCCCGATCCGACGATGGATGCCGATGAGACCGGGCCTGCGCTTGACCGGCTGGTGAGCTCGGGCAAGGTGCGCGCCCTGGGCGTGTCGAACTTTCGGCCATGGGACATCGAACTCCTGCAAAGCCGGATGGCCGAGCCGCTGCGCGTCAACCAGATTGAGCTGTCGCTGGCCGCGCATGAGCCCTTCGCCAATGGCGATCTGGCCTATATGCAGCAGCATCGGATCTTGCCGATGGCCTGGTCGCCCTTGGCGGGTGGTGCACTGATGGCGGGGGCGGAGCCTGACCTTCTGGCCGCGATGCGCGACATGGCGGCGGCCAAGGGCTGCGATATGGCCGCGCTTGCGGTGGCCTGGCTTCTGGCGCATCCGGTCGGCATCGTGCCGGTGATGGGGACGAACAATCTTGAGAGAATCGGGCGGCTCTCGGATGCGCTGCGCATCAATCTGGACCGCGAGGACTGGTTCACGCTTTATGCCGCGGCGCTTGGCCGCCCGGTCGCATGAGCGGATTTGCCCCCGATCACGCCCATGCCCGCGCCTTTCGCGACGCCTTGGGCCAGTTCGCGACCGGCATCACGGTCGTGACCATCGCAGGCCCGACCGGGCCTCAGGGCGTGACCGTGAACAGCTTTGCCGGCGTGTCGCTTGCCCCGCCGCTGATCCTGTGGTCGCCCGGCAAATTCTCACGCCGCCATGACCTCTTCGCCGAGGCGCGGGCCTTCAGTGTCCATGTGCTGGCCGAAACGCAACGCGAGATTGCCGACCGCTTCACCCGAGGCGGCGCGCAGTTCGACGGCCTCGCCACCACGCCCAACGCCGATGGCGTGCCGGTGATCGACGGCGTTCTGGCGCGGTTCGACTGTCTGCGCGAGGTCACCCATGACGCGGGCGACCACAGCATCGTGATTGGCCGCGTGCGCCATGTCGAGACCGCGCCGGGCCGCCCGCTGATCTTTGCGCAAGGGCTTTGGGGCGGGTTCCGCCCCGAGGCGTGACGCTCAGGTCGCGCGAACGGGGCTTGCGGGCCGGGAAAGCGGGCTGTTAACCTTTGCCCCCGGGCAGGCGGGCGCGGGCCATGGCACCCTAAAGGGGCCGTGGTTATCGGGTTTGAGAAAAGGCGAGTTGCAATGACGATTCTGGCGATTGACCAAGGCACGACCTCATCCCGCGCGATCGTGTTTTCGGACGCGCTGAGCGTGCTTGGCACCGCGCAGCAGGAATTCCCGCAACATTTCCCGCAATCGGGCTGGGTTGAACATGACGGTGAGGATATCTGGTCCTCGACCGCCGCCACCGCGCGGGCTGCCATCGAACGCGCGGGCGCGCCGCGCATTGACGCCATCGGTATCACCAACCAACGCGAAACCACGCTGATCTGGGACCGCAAGACGGGCCGCCCCATCGCCCGCGCGATTGTCTGGCAGGACCGCCGCACCGCCGCCCATTGCGCAAGGCTGCGCGATGAGGGCGCCGAGGACGCCGTGCGCCAGACCACCGGCCTGCTGCTTGACCCCTATTTCAGCGCGACGAAAATCGGCTGGCTTCTGGACAATATCGACGGCGCCCGCGCCCGCGCGCAGGCGGGTGAGCTGGCCTTTGGCACGGTGGACAGCTTTCTGATCTGGCGGCTGACCGGCGGGCGCGCCCATGTCACCGACGCGACCAATGCCGCGCGCACGATGCTCTATGACATCCATCGCGGCGACTGGTCCGATGACATGCTGCGCCTCTTCGACATCCCCCGCGAGATCCTGCCCGAGATCCGCGATTGCGCTGCAGAGTTCGGCATGACCCGCGCCGATCTCTTCGGGCGCGAGGTGCCGATCCTGGGCGTTGCGGGCGATCAGCATGCGGCGACGGTGGGGCAGGCCTGCTTTCGGCCCGGCATGATGAAATCGACCTATGGCACCGGCTGTTTCGCGCTGTTGAACACGGGCGGGCAGGCGGTTGCCTCAGAGAATCGCCTGCTGACCACGCTCGCTTACCGGCTGGAGGGGAAGCCGGTCTATGCGCTTGAGGGCTCGATCTTTGTGGCGGGGGCGGTGGTGCAATGGCTGCGCGACGGGCTGGGGCTGATCGACGATGCCCGCCAGACCGCCAAGATGTATGAGCGCGCCGATGCCGATCAACAGGTGATCATGGTGCCCGCCCTGACCGGGCTTGGCGCGCCCCATTGGCGGGCAGATGCGCGCGGCGCGATTTTCGGGCTGACGCGGGCGACGGGGCCGACTGAACTTGCGCGGGCGGCACTGGAATCGGTGGGCTTTCAGACCCGCGACCTGATCGAGGCGATGCGCGCCGACTGGCCCGATATGGGCAACACGGTGCTGCGGGTCGATGGCGGCATGACCGGCTCACAACCCGCGATGCAGTTTCTGGCCGATATTCTGGGCGCCCCGGTCGATCTGCCCGCGAACCATGAGACCACCGCGCAAGGGGCCGCCTGGCTGGCCGGATACAAGGCGGGGCTTTGTCCCGGGCAAGAGGAATATGCCGCGAACTGGCAGCTCTCGCGCCGCTATGAGCCCGAGATGGACGACAAGACCCGTGCGGCGCGTTACGACGCATGGCAACGCGCGGTGGCCGCCACGATTGCGGCGGCGGGCTGAGCCGAAAGGCTCGCCCTTGAGTATTTTTGCACAGAAGAAGACGCGGGCGCGCAGACAACAAAAAACCGGCCACGCGGCCGGTTGTTGGAGACGAACTGGAGCGGGTGATGAGATTCGAACTCACGACCCTTACCTTGGCAAGGTAATGCTCTACCCCTGAGCTACACCCGCATCCGGTTCATGTCGCGGCGCTGTCCTGCGCCGGTGAAGGGTGATTTAGGGGATGCGGCCCAGGGCTGCAAGCGAAAAATGCAAAAAATTGGCAAAAAGATGTGACTTGCCGAAGCGCCCCGCTGCGTGTCTGATTTCACTGGAAAAAGAGAGTGGGGATGCGCATGGAAGATCAGTTGAACGCCTTTGTGCGCGACGCTTACCGGGCGGGCCATGACCCCGCGCGGATCGACGCGGCTATGGCGCGCGCCGGGTGGGACGCCACGCAGCGGCAAGCCGCATTGGATCGCTGGCTGGTTGAGGACGGCCTGCCGCCCGTGCCGCGCGCGCCGGTGCGCATCATGGTGCGCGATGTGGTGATGAACGCGCTGCTCTTGGTCTCGCTGGCTGTGGTGGCCTGGCATATCTGCCAGCTGGGCTTTGCGCTGATCGACCGCAGCTTCCGCGACCCGGCGCTGATGGCCTATTTCCCGGATTATTCCGGCACGATCCGGTGGTCGATTGCGGCGCTTGTGGGCTTTGTGCCGCTGCTGCTGTTTCTCACCAACCGGACCCGGCGCGATGAAAAAGGCCCGCGCAGCCCCGCGCGCAATTTCTTTGCCGCGCTGACGCTGTTTCTGGTCGCGGTGGTGCTGCTGGGGGATTTCGTCTTCGTCGTCTATGAATTGCTGACCGGAGATCTCACCATCCGCTTTGTGCTGAAATCGCTGCTGGTGGCGGCGGTCGCGCTGCTGGTGCTGTGGTATTATCGTGAGGAACTTGATGGCAAATCCTGATCGTTACGCGGGCTATGCGATTGCCGCTCTGGCGGGCGCGATGGTGATTGCCGGGCTGATGATCATCGGCGGGCCGGGGCGCGCGCAGCAAGAGGCGCGCGACCGCGCGCGCCTGGACGATCTGCAAAGCCTTGCCGCGACGGTCGATTGTCTGGCCAATGGCGGCCCGCCGCCCGCGCAGATCACACCGTCTGATCTTTGCCCCGACCCGCCGCGGCAAACCGACCCGCAGACCGGCGCGCCTTACCTCTATGAGGTGCTCGACAGCCACAATTACCGCCTCTGCGCGACATTCGAGCGGCCCGAACAGTCCCCCGCCACCCAAAGCTTCATGCAATTCGATGGCACGCGCGGCTGTCTGCCCCGCCGTCTCGATCACTCATTCTTCATCACCCCAATACCCCCGGGGTGAATTGGCCGCAGGCCAAGAGGGGGCGGCGCCCCCTTACTCCATCTCGATCAACAGATCCTTCGCGTCGATCTGCTGTCCTGCGCCGACATGGATGCGGGCGATGCTGCCCTCTCGTTCGGCATGGATGGCGGTTTCCATCTTCATGGCCTCGATGGTCAGCAGTAGGTCACCCGGATTGACGCGCGCGCCTTGCGCCACCGCGAGTGAGGCCACCACGCCCGGCATCGGCGCGCCGATATGGGCGGGGTTGCCCGCATCCGCCTTGAGCCGCACCGTTTTCTCGCCCGAGACCTTGCGGTCGGGCACGCGGATATTGCGCGGCTGGCCGTTGAGCTCAAAGAACACCTTGATCTCGCCGTTCTCGTCGGTCTCGCCAAGGGTTTGCAGCCGGATCTCCAGCGTCTTGCCGGGGTCGATCTCGACGCTGATCTCCTCGCCCGGCTCCATTCCATAGAAGAAATTGCGGGTCGGCAACACGCGGACCGGGCCATAGCTCTGGTGCCGCTCGGCATAGTCGGTGAAGACCTTGGGATACATCAGATAGCCGTTCAGATCCTCATCATCGACGGGCTGCCCGATCTTTTCGGCAAGCGCGGCGCGCGTCTCCTCAAGATCGACCGGAGGCAGGTGCTTGCCGGGGCGCTCGGTCAGCGGCGCCTCGCCTTTGAGCACCTTGGCTTGCAGCGTGGCCGGCCAGCCACCGGGGGGCTGACCCAGATTGCCGCGCATCATGTCGATGACCGAATCGGGAAAGCTGACCTCGGTTGCCGGGTCCTCGACCTGTTCGCGGCTCAGCCCCTGCGCGACCATCATCAGTGCCATATCGCCCACCACTTTCGACGACGGCGTGACCTTGACGATATCGCCGAACATCCGGTTCACCTCGGCATAGGTGCGGGCGACCTCGTGCCAGCGATCCTCCAGCCCCATCGAGCGGGCCTGCGCCTTGAGGTTGGTGAACTGGCCGCCCGGCATCTCATGGAGGTAAACCTCGGATGCGGGGGCTTGCAGGCCGGACTCGAAGGCCGCGTAATTCTCGCGCACCCGTTCCCAGTAGTTCGAGATGTCGCGGATCGCGCCCACATCAAGGCCGGTATCGCGTTCGGTGCGCGCCAAAGCCTCGACCACAGACCCCATGGTCGGCTGCGAGGTATTGCCCGACAACGCATCCATCGCGCAATCGACCGCATCCACGCCCGCCTCGGCGGCCGCAAGGATCGTCGCGCCGCCCATGCCCGAGGTGTCATGGGTGTGGAAATGGATCGGCAAGCCCACCTCATCCTTCAGCGCGCGGATCAGCCGCCCGGCAGCGGCGGGTTTCAGCAGCCCCGCCATATCCTTGAGACCAAGGATATGCGCGCCCGCATCGCGCAGCTCACGCCCCATCGCGACGTAATAGTTCAGGTCGTATTTCGCGCGGTCGGGATTCAGGATGTCGCCGGTGTAACAGATCGACGCCTCGCAGATCTTGCCGCTGTCGATTACCGCATCCATGGCCACGCGCATATTCTCGACCCAGTTGAGGCTGTCGAACACGCGGAACAGGTCAATGCCGGTCTGGGCCGCCTGACGCACGAATTCCTGCACCACATTGTCGGGATAGTTGGTATAGCCCACCCCGTTGCTGGCCCGCAGCAGCATCTGCGTCATCAGGTTCGGCATGGCGGCGCGGATGTCGCGCAGCCGTTGCCAGGGGCATTCCTGCAAGAACCGATAGGCCACGTCAAAGGTCGCCCCACCCCAGCATTCGACCGAGAACAGTCCGGGCAGGTTCGCCGCGTAGGATGGCGCGACCCGGATCATGTCGATGGACCGCATCCGCGTCGCAAGCAAGCTCTGATGCCCGTCGCGCATGGTGGTGTCGGTGATCAGCAGGCGCTTTTGCGCGGCCATCCAGTCGGCCACCGCCTGCGCGCCCTCATCCTCAAGCATCTGCCTTGTCCCGCGCGCGGGGGCTGTGCGGGGCGCGGGCGGTGCGGGGCTGCGCGCCTCGGCCGGGGGCAGGGCGCGGCCTGCGGTTTCGGGATGCCCGTTGACCGAGATATCGGCCAGATAGGTCAGGATCTTGGTCGCCCGGTCGCGACGTTGGCGGAACTGGAACAGGTCGGGCGTGGTGTCGATGAATTTGGTGCTGTATTCGTCGGACAGAAAAACCGGGTGCTTCAACAGGTTGATAACGAAATCAATATTCGTGCTGACCCCACGCACGCGAAACTCGCGCAGCGCCCGGTCCATCCGCGCGATGGCCTGCTCCGGCGTCTGCGCCCATGCCGTGACCTTGACCAGCAGGCTGTCATAGTATCGCGTGATGACCCCGCCCGCATAGGCCGTCCCACCATCCAGACGGATGCCCATCCCCGTGGCGCTGCGGTAGGCGGTGATCCGGCCATAATCGGGGATAAAGTTGTTCTGCGGATCTTCGGTCGTGACCCGGCATTGCAGCGCATGACCCGAAAGGGTGATCGCGTCTTGGCTGGCATGGCCGGTCGCCTCGGCCAGGGTCGCGCCCTCGGCGATGCGGATCTGCGATTGCACGATGTCGATGCCGGTTACTTCTTCGGTGACGGTATGTTCGACCTGAACGCGGGGGTTCACCTCGATGAAGTAGAACTGCCCGCTGTCCATATCCATCAGGAACTCGACCGTGCCTGCGTTCTGATAGCCGACCGCGCGCCCGATTTTCAGCGCCAGTTCGCAGACCTCGGCCCGCTGAGCGTCGCTGAGATAAGGGGCGGGGGCGCGTTCGACGACCTTCTGGTTGCGCCGCTGCACGGTGCAGTCGCGCTCATACAGGTGGTAAAGCCCGCCATGCGCATCGCCCAGCAATTGCACCTCGACATGGCGGGCGCGCAGGATCATCTTTTCCAGATAGCCCTCGCCATTGCCGAACGCGGCCTCGGCCTCGCGCCGCCCCTCGCGGATCTTTTCGGCCAGCTCTTCGGGGCTGTTGATCGGACGCATCCCGCGCCCGCCGCCGCCCCATGACGCCTTGAGCATCAGGGGATAGCCGATCTGTTCAGCCTCGGTGCGGATGGCGTCCATGTCGTCGCCCAGAACCTCGGTCGCGGGAATGACCGGAACGCCCGCGCTGATCGCCACCCGCCGCGCGGATGCCTTGTCGCCAAGCGCGCGCATCGTCTGGGCCGAGGGCCCGATAAAGGCAATGCCCGCCGCGGCGCAGGCATCGACAAAATCAGGGTTTTCGGACAGCAGCCCATAGCCCGGATGGATCGCATCCGCCCCGCATTCCTTCGCCACCCGGATGATCTCGGGGATGCTCAGATAGGCCGCCACCGGGCCCAGACCCTCGCCGATGCGGTAAGCCTCATCCGCCTTGAAACGGTGCAGGCCCAGCTTGTCCTCTTCGGCATAGACCGCGACGGTGCGCTTGCCCAGCTCATTGGCGGCGCGCATGACGCGGATCGCGATTTCGCCGCGATTGGCGATGAGGATCTTCTGGAACATCTGGGCCTCCGCTTTGGGTTCGCGGGTGATCCTAGCGGGCAGGGGGCGCGGCGCAAGGGTGGGTGGTGTGAATATGCGTGGGGAAGGGGCGTGGGGAGATGCGCGGGGCGGAGCGTGCGAACTTCCCCCCCCCCCCCGCGCGCGTGACCAAAGCCTTGACCCGCGCTGTTCCGGGGCGCAATCAGGCAGCCATGATCGACCTGCGCCCCGTTGCCCATATTACCGGACGAGTCCTTGCCGTGGCGGGGGTCTCGATGCTGTTTCCGGCATGGGTCGATTGGGCCGATGGCAATCCCAACTGGCAGGCTTTTGCGGTCTCGGCGCTGATCACGGCCTCCTTGGGGGTGATGGTCGCCATGGCCGCAGCAGGCCCCCGAGCCGCGCCCGATATCCGGCAAAGCTTCGTGCTGACCTCGACGCTTTGGGCCGTGCTGCCCGCGATGGGGACCATGCCCCTGATGATGGGTGCGCCGGGGGCGGGTCTCACCGATGCCATGTTCGAAACCATGTCCGGCGTCACCACCACCGGCGCGACCGCCTTTGCCGCGCTGGACCCGCTTCCGCGCGGAGTGCATCTGTGGCGGGCGATGCTGCAATGGATGGGGGGGCTGGGCATCGTCGTCGTGGCGATGGTGTTTCTGCCGCTGATGCGGGTCGGCGGGATGCAGTTCTTCCGCTCCGAGGGCTTCGACACGATGGGCAAGGTGCTGCCCCGCGCGGGGCAGATCGCGGCGGATATGACATGGTGCTATGTCGGCATCACCTTTCTGTGCATGGTGCTGTATGGCATGGCGGGGATGAGCGGCTTTGACGCGCTGATCCATGCGCTGACGACCTGCTCGACCGGCGGGTTTTCGAATTACGACACAAGTTTCGCAGGCTTTACCCCGGCGGCGCAATGGGTGGCGGTGCTGTTCATGGTGCTGGCCACGCTGCCCTTCGTGCGGCTGGTGCAGGCGGGGCTTGGCGATATCCGCCCGCTATTGCGCGACAGCCAGATCCGCGCCTATCTGCGCATCATCGCGGTGGCGGTGGCCCTTGTGCTGATCTACCGCGTGATCCGAGCGCCCCTGCCCGAGGCGGGCGGCGTGATCCGTGAGACGGTGTTCAACATCGTCACGGTGATCTCGGGGACCGGCTTTGCTTACGGCGATGTGACCCTTTGGGGGCCGATGGGTTTCGTGGTGCTGATCCTGATCGGGTTGATCGGCGGCTGCACCGGCTCGACCGTCTGTTCGATCAAGGTGTTCCGCTATCAGGTGCTGTTCAAAGCGGTCACCGCGCAGATCCGCCGGATGCAGTCGCCCCACCGCGTCTATGCGCTGCGGATGCAGGGCAAGCGGCTTGATCAGGACGTGATAGGCTCTGTGATGAGCTTTTTCACGCTGTTTATCCTGAGTTTCGGGCTGCTGATCATCGCGCTGTCGCTGACCGGGCTGCACCCGCGCACCGCGCTGACCGCCGCCTGGACCTCGATTGCGAATGTGGGGCCGGTCTGGGGGCCGGAAGTGACCTCAAATGGCAGCGTCGCGGCCTTTCCGGCAAGCGCGAAATGGCTGATGATCGCGGGGATGTATCTGGGCCGGCTGGAGCTGATCTCGGTCTTTGTGCTCTTCCTGCCCCGGTTCTGGCGCGATTAGGGGGCGAGATTAAGGGGGCGCGGGGCCCCCTTATCCTGTTACGCGACGACCTTTTGCGTCTGTTCGCCCAGACCCTCGATGCCCAGACGGATCACCTCACCGCCCTTGAGATAGACCGGCGGCTTCTGGCCAAGCCCGACGCCGGGCGGGGTGCCTGTGGTGATGATATCGCCCGGCTTCAGCGTCATGAAGCGCGAGCAATAGGCGACCAGATCGGCCACCCCGAACACCATGGTCGCGGTCGTGCCGTCCTGATAGCGGTGGCCGTCCACCTCAAGCCAGAGGCGAAGGTTCTGCGGATCGGGGATCTCGTCGCGCGTCACCAGCCAGGGCCCGACCGGCCCGAAGGTGTCAAAGCCCTTGCCCTTGTCCCAGGTCGCGCCGCGTTCCAGCTGCCATTCGCGTTCGCTCACATCATTGACGACGCAGTAACCGGCGACATGATCCATCGCGTCCTCAACCGAGATCTGACTGCCGCCATCGCCGATGATCACGCCCAGCTCCACCTCCCAATCGGTCTTGGTTGAGCCCGGCGGAATGCGGATATCGTCATTGGGGCCGGTAATACAGCTTGTCCATTTGTTGAACACGACCGGCTCAGCGGGGACATCCATGCCGCTTTCGGCGGCGTGATCGGCATAATTCAGACCGATGGCGATGAATTTCTGCGTGCCCGCCACGCAAGGACCAAGGCGCGGCGCATCGGGGGCGAGCGGCAGGGTCTCAGGGTCAACGCCCGCGATATGGGCCAGCCCCTCGCGGGTCAGCGCGCCGCCTGCCAGATCGGCGATGACGCCCGACAGGTCGCGGATCTTGCCGTTCTGGTCAAGGATGCCCGGTTTTTCCTGCCCTTCGGGGCCAAAGCGCAACAATTTCATCTCATCCTCCGCGATTTTTTTTGATCTTTGGGCCGGTTTTGCGTGAACCTTTACCCGATCTTTACGCTTTCGGTATAGACCCGACCAAAGCAGAGGAAAACATCATGCGGAATATATTTGCCGCGCAGGCGGCGCTGTTCGCGCTTGGGATGGAATACAGCCGGATGATGACGCAGGCGCAGATGGTGATTGCGCTGCGGATGATGGGCATGGGCGGCATGTGGAACCTTGGCCCGGGTGAGGAAAACCGGATGGTCGCGGAAAAGCAAAAGGCGTTCACGCAGGCCGGTTTCGATATGTGGAAGGCGGCCTTGCGCGGGGGCGGCGCGGACGCGGTGCTGCGCGCCGGCGTGCGCTCTCTGGACCGCGCGACCGGGGCAAACGTGCGCCGTCTGGGGCGCCGGGGGCCAAGCCTGCCGGGCGGGCGGCGGCGGAAATAGGGGCGCGGCGCGCGGGTTTTGCTGTGGGTTCGCCTGTGCCGGTGAGCGCGACCTGTATGTGGCGCGCGGCGGCGGAAATAGGGGCGCGCGGCCTGCGGTTTTTTCCGTTGGCTGGGGTCTGTGCCGCATGGCGTGGCGGTGAGCGCGACTTGCCGGGGCCGCGGTATAGGCGGCAAGCGTTCGCGACGATGTGGCCGCCTGCATTGAAGCCGTTTCTCTGCCTTGCATCATGCAGCTTTCGAGCGAGTGAAATGACCCCGCGCGCCGGGTATCGTCCGCACCCCCACGGCGTCTTGCCTCAACAGCAAACACCCCCCCGCCTAATTCAACGCGGTGGCCAGCGTTGCGGCCAGAGCCACGCTCCATAGGGTCAGGGCGGCGGCGATGATCGGGGCCAGATAGGGGCGCATGATTACACCATCTCAAAGATTTCTTTTTCGATATTCCAGCGACTGACCCCCATCGAGATCAGCGCCTCGGTCACCGCTCCCGTCATGGGAACCGGCCCGCAAAGCAGATGCGGCCAGTCGCGGGTGCTCTGGGGCAGATGCCGGGCCAGCATCTTGGCGTCGATCTGGCCGGTCTCGCCCTCCCAACCCTCGGGTGGCTCTTCGATGACATGGATCAATGTCAGGTTCAGCGCCTCTTGCAGATCGTCCAGCTCGGCGCGGAACGGCACCTCGTCCCAGTCCTTGTTGGCGAAAAACAGCGTCACCGGGCGGGCATCGCCGCGCGCTTTCATCGAACGCAGGTTCGACATGAAGGGCGTGATGCCAACCCCCCCGCCGACAAAGACGAACCCCTCTGCCTCAGGCGTCCGGTCAATCGAGAACACGCCATAAGGCCCGTCGAAATAGGCGATCTCGCCCGGCTTGGCCTCAACGATTTTTTTCGTATCATCGCCCAAGGCCTTGATCGACATGGTGATTTCCGGCGCGTCCTCGGGCGGTGATGAGATGGTGAAGGGATGCTCACGCAGGCCGAAGGGTGAGGCCCCCAAGGTCAGCCAGGCGAATTGGCCGGGGTTCCAGGGCCGGGGCCCGCGGCCCATCGGCGCAAAGGTCAGTGAGCGGACGCCGCCGCCCTCATCGCGGTTCTCAACCAGTCGCCACGGGTTGCGCATCTGCACAAAGGGCTTGCCGACCCGCACCCAGAGGATCAGCGCCAGCCAGCCCGCCATGATGCCCAGCATCAAGGCCCGCTTGCCCGCGCCTGCGGTCATTTCGCCCACGCCCGTGACATGCGCAAGCGCCGCCACAAAGGCAATCACGGCCAGACCCGCATGGGTGATCCGCCACCAGCCGAACTCAAACCGCAGCCATTTGCGCAGCTCCGACAGCCCGATCAACAGGGCAAACCCGCCCATCGCCACGCGACCCGAGGTCAGCTCCCACCGCGCGGTCAGCGGGTTCAACTCACCCAGATCATCGTGAAACCAGATATAGAGGATCAGCCAATGCCCCGCGACCAGAGCGATCAGGCCCCAGGCCATCCAGCGGTGGAACTGATAGATGATGTCCGCGCCGTAAGGATAGGTCATGCGACGGAACCGGGCGGTCAGCGCGAATTGCATCCCCGCCATGGCCAGCGCGCCAAAGCCCAGACCGATCGAGAAATCGCGCAGCCAGCCGCCCCCCGCCGGGCGCGTCCCGGCCATCAGGACCAGAAACGGCAAGGCCAGCGCAAAAACCGCCAGAGAGATCCAGAACAAGGCGCGGGTCTTCATCGGATATCCTGCTCTATTCTGGGCCAACGTCAGCCCGCGCGCAGGGTTCCCGACTATTCCCCGCGCCGCGCGTTCTCAGCCGCCTCAAGCCGCGCCTCGATCTGGCGCAGCCGGTCCAGAACCTCATTGCGATAAAGATCGGTGCGCAGGTTTTCCTCACCCTGATGCGCGTCCTGCATGGAGTTGACGATCAGACCGACCACCAGATTGACCACCGCGAAGGTGGTGACCAGAACGAAGGGCAGGAAAAACGCCCAGGCCCATGGCATGTCGGCCATCACCTCTCGGGTGACGCCGGTGAACCAGCTGTCCAGCGTCATCACCTGAAACAGCGTCAGCGCGGATGCGCCCAGATCTCCGAACATCTGGGGATGGGCCGCGCCGAACAGCTTGGTCGCCATGACCGCGCCCACATAAAAGATGATCCCCATCAGCAGAAAAACCGAGGCCATGCCGGGCAGGGCGGTCAGAAACCCCTCGACCACCTGCCGCAGACGCGGCGCGACCGAGATCACCCGCAAGAGCCGCAAGATCCGCAGCGCGCGCAGCACCGACAGGCCCTGACCGCTGGGAACCAAAGCGATGCCCACGATCAGGGCGTCAAACAGGTTCCAGCCCGAGCGGAAAAAGCGCGGACCATAAGCCAGCAGCTTTGCGCCGATCTCGATCACGAAGATGGTCAGGCACAGCGCGTCAAGCGCCCGGATCAACCCGCCCGCTTGCGCCATGGCCTGCGCCGAGGTCTCCAGCCCCAGAATCAGAGCGTTGAACAGGATCACGCCAAGGATGAAATTCGCGGTTGCGCGCCGTTCCAGAAATGCGGCGAGACTGTTGCGAAAAGCGGTCATTCTTTGCCCCCGAGCGATTCGCGCCCGCATCTATCGCAACCGGGCTGCGCAGGGAACCTGTGATGTCTTTTGTCGGCGTCTTTTGTGGGCAACTATCCTCGGGGGGAGGGGCCGCCCCCCCCCTGCCGCCCCGCGCGCCGTCAGCAGCGAGATTTGCGTCGATTTTTCGCAACGGGCCCTCGCAGGAAACCGGCGATGCCCTTTTTCGGCGTCTTTTGTCGGCAAATATCCTCGGGGGGGCGGCCGCATGCCGTAGGGGGCGGAAAGCCCCCCTGCGGCCCCGCGCCTCAGCGCGCCATCAGCACCGGGATTTGCGTATCGGTCAGCATATTGCGCGTCGCGCCGCCCAGAATTGCCTGACGGAACCGCGAATGGCTATAGGCGCCCATGACGATCAGATCGGCACCGATCTCAACGGCGCGATGGCTGATCATCTCGGATATCTGCGGCCTTGTGCGGGCCAGAACGGCGATCTCGGCGCGCACGCCGTGGCGGGTCAGCATCTGGCACAGCGCGCCGCCCGGGTCCGAGCGTTCCGGCCCGCTGGCCTTCGGGTCGATCACAGTGATCTCCACCGCAGCTGCGGCTTTCAGCAGCGGCATGGCGCGGCGGACGGCCTGCATCGCCTCTTCGCTCTGGTTCCAGGCGATCAGGATCTTCTTGCCAAAGCCGCCCGGCAAGCCTTGTCCCGGAACGATCAGCACCGGGGCCGAGCCGTCAAACAGCGCGGCCTCGGTCACCGCCTCACCGTCGGGTCCGGCCTCATCGCCGTAAGGGCGGCCCATCACCACCAGATCGGAGAACCGTGCCCGCATCCCGATCAGGTTGGTCAGCCCGCCGACATGGGCGACCGCGCTTTCGACCGACCAGCGGATATCCTCTGCCTCAAGCCGGGCGCGGGTGGCGCGTTCGAGTTCCTCTGCCATCTGCATGGAACGGTCGATGCTTTCCTGAAACACATGCGCCGAGGCCCCGGCATAATAATAGCCGGTCTGCGCGTGATCGACGCCCAGACAGAACACGTCCAGATGCGCGTCGCGGTCCCGCGCCACGTCAATCGCGGCCTGCAACAGCTGATCCTGACCGGCGCCGGTCAGCACGGTTAAAATCGTCTTGTAGCCCATCATCGCCTCCGATCGCGTCCTTCGCGTTCCGACTATCCTATGTGGGCCGGGGTCGATTTTACTTGATGCAGATCAAGGTTTCGTGTTCGCGAGACGCATAGACGGAACAGGCCGGTCGTCCGGTTCGCCGCGTTTGGCGAATCGTCGCGTGCCGGGCCTTGCGAGATAGGGACAGAGAAAATGTCGGATTACGTTAAGCTGATCGTGCTTGGCCTGATCACGGTGCTTGCCGCGATTGCAGCCAATTACGGGCGGGATCTGGCCTATATGGTCAATATGCTGACCATCATGGCGGCCGCCGGGATCACCTTTGTTTATGTGCTGCGCCGCGCCGATGAGCCGCGCCTGGCCGTGAATGAGGGCGAATATATGGACGGGGTCGTCCGTGCGGGGGTGATTGCCACCGCGCTTTGGGGCGTCGTGGGCTTTCTGGTGGGCGTGGTCATCGCGTTCCAGCTGGCCTTTCCGGTGCTCAACTTCTCTGAGCTGACGCAAGGTTACACCAATTTCGGCCGGCTGCGCCCGCTGCATACCTCGGCGGTGATCTTCGCCTTTGGGGGCAACGCGCTGATCGCGACCTCGTTCTATATCGTGCAGCGCACCTCGGCGGCGCGGCTCTGGGGTGGCAACACGGCGTGGTTCGTGTTCTGGGGCTATCAGCTGTTCATCGTGCTGGCCGCGACCGGCTATGTTCTGGGTGCCACGCAGGGCAAGGAATATGCCGAGCCCGAATGGCTGGTGGACTGGTGGCTGACGGTCGTCTGGCTGGCCTATCTGGCCGTGTTCCTGGGCACCGTGATCAAGCGCCGTGAGCCGCATATCTATGTCGCGAACTGGTTCTTCCTGGCCTTTATCGTGACCATTGCCATGCTGCATGTGGTCAATAACCTGTCGCTGCCGGTCAGCCTGTTCGGCTCAAAATCGGTGCAGCTCTTCGCCGGAGTGCAGGACGCCATGGTGCAATGGTGGTATGGCCATAACGCGGTGGGCTTCTTCCTGACCGCAGGCTTCCTTGGGATGATGTATTACTTCATCCCGAAACAGGCCGAGCGCCCGGTCTATAGCTACAAGCTGTCGATCATCCACTTCTGGGCGCTGATCTTCATGTATATCTGGGCCGGTCCGCACCACCTGCATTATACGGCTTTGCCTGACTGGGCCTCGACGCTTGGCATGGTGTTCTCGGTCATGCTGTGGATGCCGTCCTGGGGGGGCATGATCAACGGTCTGATGACGCTTTCGGGCGCATGGGACAAGCTGCGCACCGATCCGGTGATCCGCATGATGGTGATCGCGGTGGGCTTCTACGGGATGGCCACCTTCGAAGGCCCGATGATGTCGATCAAGGCGGTCAACAGCCTGTCGCACTATACCGACTGGACCATCGGCCACGTCCATTCCGGCGCGCTTGGCTGGAACGGGATGATCACCTTCGGCGCGCTTTACTATCTGGTGCCGCGCCTCTGGGGTCGTGAGCGCCTCTATAGCCTCAGCCTGGTCAGCTGGCATTTCTGGCTGGCGACCATCGGGATCGTGCTTTACGCCGCCTCGATGTGGGTGACCGGCATCATGGAGGGCCTGATGTGGCGCGAGGTCGATGCGCAGGGCTATCTGGTCTATCAGTTCGCCGACACGGTTGCGCCGAAATTCCCGATGTATGTGGTGCGCGCACTTGGCGGGACGCTGTTCCTGACCGGCGGTCTGATCATGTGCTATAACCTTTGGGCCACCGTCGCCAAACAGCCGCGCAAAGCACCGCTGCGCGTGGCCGTTCCGGCCGAGTAATGGGGGATCACAATGAAAATCCTTGATAAACACAAGATCCTTGAAAAGAACGCGACGCTTCTGCTTGTCTGTTCCTTTCTGGTCGTGACCATTGGCGGCGTGGTTGAGATTGCGCCCCTGTTCTACCTGCAAAACACCATCGAGCCGGTTGAGGGCGTGCGCCCCTACACGCCGCTGGAGCTGACCGGACGCGACATCTATATCCGTGAGGGTTGCTATACCTGCCACAGCCAGATGATCCGCCCGATGCGCGATGAGGTCGAACGCTATGGCCATTACAGTCTGGCGGCGGAATCGATGTATGACCACCCGTTCCAATGGGGGTCCAAGCGCACCGGGCCGGATCTGGCCCGTGTGGGCGGGCGGATCACCGATGAATGGCATGTCCGCCATCTGGTGAACCCGCAAGCTGTGGTGCCGTCCTCGATCATGCCGTCATACGGCTATCTGCTGAACCGCCCGATCACCGCGCAATATATCGAGGATCGGCTGGTCGCAGACCGCCGCGTCGGCGTGCCCTACACCGATGAGATGATCGAGAATGCGCGCGTCGATTTCGCCTCGCAGGCCGACCCGTTCGGCGATCCGGGCCTGCAAGAGCGTTATCCGGGCGCACAGCAGCGCAAGTTCGATGGTCAGGCCGGCGGCCCGATCACCGAGATGGACGCTCTGGTGGCCTATCTTCAGGTTCTGGGCACGATGGTCGATTTCTCGACCTATCAGCCCGACCCGACGCGATAGGGGGGCTTGATGGAACTTTATACCGCGCTTCGGGCCTTTGCCGACAGCTGGATGCTTTTGGCGCTGACGCTGATCTTTGTCGGGGTGGTGTTCTTCGTGTTCCGCCCCGGCGCGACAGCCCTGCAACGTGATGCCGCCAACAGCATCTTCCGCAACGAAAAACGCCCCGCCCCGCCGGTGGAGCCTGTGGAAAGGGAGGCCAAGTGATGGCCGACAACGAAAACAAGAACGGTCCTGACGACCACGATAGCCCCCAGAACCCCGATAACCGCATCGAGGTCGAACGCCAGGCCGCCGACCGTGAGCATCAGGCCGATATTCTGGCCCAACCCGCCGGTGAGGAACAGGGCAAGGATCTGCACGATCCGATCCCGAAATCGCAGACGCAGCGCGTCACCCGCCGCCGGATCGGCAAGAATGTGGTCGAGGTCAAATCGACCGGCCATAGCTGGGACGGGATCGAGGAATATGACAACCCGCTGCCGCGTTGGTGGCTTTGGGTGTTCTATGCCACGATCATCTGGTCGATCGGCTATATGATTGCCTATCCCGCGATTCCGCTGATCAATGGCGCGACCCAAGGCGTGCTTGGCACCAATTATCGCAAGGAAGTGGCCGCCGAGATCACCCGCTATAATGAGGCCAACGCCCCCGTGCAGGCGCGTCTGGTTGAGGTCGGGCTGAACGACATCGGCACCGATCCTGAACTTGACGGCTATGCCCGCAATGCGGGCCGGGCGATCTTCGGGACCTGGTGCGCGCAATGTCACGGTGCCGGTGGCGGCGGCGCGGTGGGCTTCCCCTCGCTGGTGGATGATGACTGGCTGTTCGGTGGCACGATGGAGGATCTCCATCTGACCATTCAGCACGGCATCAGCGACCCCGTGGACCCCGCGACCCGCTTCTCTGAGATGACCGCCTTTGGCGGCCCGAACGGGGTGCTGAGCAACACTGAGATCGACGATGTGGTCCATTACGTCTTGCAGATTTCGGGCCAGAACCATGACGCGGCGCGGGCTGCGGCGGGTGAGCCGCTGTTTGCGGATAACTGCACCGCCTGCCACGGCCCGGACGGGACCGGCGACCGGATGCAGGGCGCGCCGAACCTCACGGATGCGATCTGGATCTGGGGCGGTGACGCCGCGAGCTTGCGTGAGACCATCCACAACGGCCGCAACGGCGTCATGCCGTCCTGGAATGAGCGCCTGACCGAGGCCGAGATTCGCGCCGTCACCCATTACGTTCACGGGCTTGGCGGGGGCGAATAACCCCCGCCCGGCCCCGGAATCCCGGTGCGCTTGCGTGCCGGGGTCTCGCCGCCCCCCCATCCTGTTCGCGCGTTTCCTTGGGGGGGCGGTGTTGCCATTCTGGCAGATTTTCAGACGCGCTTGAATACCCGGCGCGCCCCCGGCACGTTGGGTCTTTTCATGCCGCATCCTCGCGTCATTGCGCCGCATGGGCGCGGCACGGCGCGGGTGTTATCAGGCCAGTTCTTTTGATACAGATCAACGAAGCCCCATCAGGGCAGGTCTAAATCAGGCTTTGCGCGAACAAGGAACCTGTCATGTCCTCACCCGATACCGACCCGCCCAGCTTGTATGCCAAGCGTGAGCCGATCTTTCCCAAGGCCGTCAACGGCTGGTTCAGGCGCCTGAAATGGGTGATCCTGGGGATCACGCTGGCGATTTACTATATCACGCCATGGATTCGCTGGGATCGCGGGCCGGGCATGCCCGATCAGGCGGTTCTGGTCGATCTGGCGCATCGGCGGTTCTTCTTCTTCTTCATCGAGATCTGGCCGCATGAATTCTATTTCGTCGCGGGCCTTCTGGTCATGGCGGGGCTTGGCCTGTTCCTGTTCACCTCGGCGCTTGGCAGGGTCTGGTGCGGCTATGCCTGCCCGCAAACCGTCTGGACCGACCTTTTCCTTCTGGTCGAGCGCAAGGTTGAGGGCGACCGCAACAACCAGATCCGCCTGCTGCGGCAGAAATGGGATGCGCAGAAAATCCGGCTGCGGCTGACCAAATGGTCGCTCTGGCTGCTGATCGGCCTGCTGACCGGCGGCGCATGGGTGTTCTACTTCACCGACGCGCCGACGCTGTTGCGCAACCTCTTCACCGGAGAGGCGCATCCGGTCGCCTACACCACCATCGCCATCATGACCGCGACGACCTTCTTCTTTGGCGGTTTCGCGCGCGAACAGATCTGTATCTATGCCTGCCCATGGCCTCGGATTCAGGCCGCGATGATGGATGAGGACACGCTGACCGTGGCTTACCGCGAATGGCGCGGTGAGCCGCGCGGCAAGATCGGGCGCGGTGAGGCCACGAAATCCGATGGCGGGGTCAAGGGCGATTGCATCGACTGCATGGCTTGCGTCAATGTCTGCCCGATGGGGATCGACATTCGCGACGGGCAGCAGATGGAATGCATCACCTGCGCTTTGTGCATCGACGCCTGCGATGAGATCATGGACCGCATCGGCAAACCGCGCGGGCTGATCGACTATATGGCGCTGAAGGATGAGACGGCGGAACGCGCGGGCAACGCGCCGGTGCCGGTCTGGCGCCATATCCTGCGCCCGCGCACGATGCTCTATTTCGGGCTCTGGTCGCTGATCGGGGTGGGGCTGGTGGTGGCGCTGTTCATGCGCTCACCCTTCGATCTGACCATCTCGCCGGTGCGCAACCCGCTTTTCGTGACCATGTCGGACGGCTCGATCCGCAACACCTATGAGCTGCGGCTGCGCAACAAACAGCATGAACAGCGCAGCTTTGCCATCTCGGCGCAGGTGGACGGCACCCCGCTTGACCCCGGAATGCTGAGCATCGAGGGCGAGGCGGGTGCGCAAACCGATGTCGCAGCCGACCTCACCCAGCTTGTGCGCATCTATGTGACTGCGCCCGCAGGCAGCCCGCTTGCGACCCGTTCGGCGACGGGCCTGCGTTTCTATGTCGAGGATCTGGCCACCGGGCAGATCGAATCCGTGGCCAGCCTGTTCAACGGCCCGAACTGAGGAGAGCGCGATGAAACGCGAACTGACCGGCCGGCATGTTCTGGCGATTGCGCTTGGCGCTTTTGGCACGATTATCGTGGTGAATCTGGTGATGGCCTATTTCGCGGTCAGCAGCTTTCCGGGGCTGGAGGTGCGCAATTCTTACGTTGCCTCGCAAAGTTTCGACCGCGACCGCGCCGCGCAAGAGGCCTTGGGCTGGACCGCGCGCCCGGCTTACGAAAATGGCCATATCTCGCTTTGGCTGGCCGATGCGACAGGCGCGCCCGCCCGCGCCTCGGATGTGGTTGTGACCCTTGGCCGGCCCACCCATGGCCGCGATGATGTGACGCCCGCGCTGCATTATGAGGGCGGGCTGTGGACGGGCGCGGTCGATCTGGCGCCCGGCGCATGGGTCGCCCAGATCCGCGCGACCGCGCCCGATGGCACCGAGTTCCGTCAGCGCATCGACAGCTACCCCGGAAACCGTGTGAACTGAGCCATGGCCGAGCTTTCCGCATCCCGCAATTACGACGCCCGCATCAGCGCCTGTCCGGCCTGCGATGCCGCACCCTTGGCCGCGCGTGTGGCCGGTCGCGCGCCTGCCGCGCCCTCCGATCTGATCCTCTCGCTGCCGGGTGTTCATTGCGCGCAATGCATCACCGATGTCGAACGCGCGCTGATGGCGGTGCCCGGCGTGCGCATGGCGCGTGTCAACCTGACCCTGCGCCGCGCCCTGATCGACGCGCCGGGCATCGACGCCGAAGAGCTGATCCGCGTGGTCGAAAAGACCGGATATGAGGCGCATGAGCTCGACCCCTCGATCCTCTCGTCAAGCGCCGCCGACCGGCAGGGCCGCGATATCCTGATGCGCATCGGCGTGTCGGGCTTTGCGATGATGAACGTGATGATCCTGTCCATCGCGGTCTGGTCGGGTGCCGAGGGCGCGACCCGCGACATGTTCCACTGGCTTGGCGGGCTGATCGCGATTCCGACCGTGCTGTTCGCGGGCCAGCCGTTTTTCAAGGGCGCATGGCGCAGCCTTCGCAACGGGCGGTTGGGCATGGATGTGCCGATCTCGCTGGCGCTGATCCTGACCACCGCAATTTCGCTCTATGAGACCGCCCATTCCGGCCCCCATGCCTATTTCGACGGCGTGGTGATGCTGTGCTTTTTCCTGCTGATCGGGCGCTATCTCGACTATCGCACCCGCGCGGTGGCGCGCTCTGCCGCGGAGGAACTCACCGCGCTTGAACTGCCCCGCGCCACGCTGTTGCGCGACGGGGTGGAAGAAATTGTCGCGGTGACCGACCTCACCCCCGGCGACATGATCCGGGTGCGCCCCGGCGCGCGCCTTCCTGCCGATGCGCAGGTGGTCGCGGGCATGTCTGAGATCGACCGCTCGCTTCTGACCGGCGAAAGCCTGCCCGTGCAGGCCCGCCCCGGCAGCCTGCTGTCAGCGGGTGAGGTGAACCTGACCGGCCCGCTTGATCTGCGGGTCACGGCGGCGGGGCGCGATTCCTCGCTGTCGCGGCTGGCCGATCTGGTCGCAAGCGCCGAGGCCGCGCGGGGCCGCTATGCCTCGCTGGCGGACCGTGCCTCTAGCCTTTATTCGCCACTGGTCCATCTGCTGGCCTTTGTCAGCTTTCTGGGCTGGATGTATGTCACGGGCGGCGATTGGCGGGTCGCGATCAATGTCGCGGCGGCGGTGCTGATCATCACCTGCCCCTGTGCGCTTGGGCTGGCCGTGCCTGCGGTGGTGACGGCGGCCTCGGGCAAGCTGTTTGCGCGCGGCCTCCTGATCAAGGACGGCACCGCGCTGGAACGGATGGCCCAGATCGACACCGTGGTGTTCGACAAGACCGGCACGCTGACCCTTGGCCGGCCTGAGCTTGAGAGCCTTGCCGCGCTGCCCCTTGATCTGCGCCCGCTGGCTTTGGCGATGGCGCAAGGCTCGGCCCATCCGCTGTCTCGCGCCTTGGCGCAGGCGCTTGAAGAGAGCGGTGTGACCCCCGCGGATCTTGACGCGGTGCGTGAGGTTCCGGGCTACGGGGTTGAGGCCGAATGGCAAGGCGCCGGGCTGCGTCTGGGCCGCGCCGATTGGGTGGGGGCGGCGGCCCCCGAGGATGCGCAGGGCCCGGTCAGCCTGTTCTCACTCGCCGGGCGCGCGCCGGTGGTTCTGCGCTTTGCCGACGCGCTGCGCCCCGGCGCGGCTGAGGCCGTGGCACAGATCGCGCAGTCCGGCCGGCGCGTGATCATGCTGTCGGGTGATGCGGAACCGGCGGTCGCCCGGGTCGCCGCCCTGCTGGGCATTGATGAGTTCCGCGCCAATATGTCGCCCGCCGAAAAAGCCGATGAGATTCAGGCGCTTGGTCAGGGTGGTGCGCATGTTCTGATGGTTGGCGACGGGCTCAATGACACGGCGGCGCTTGCGGGCGCCCATGCCTCGATCTCGCCTGCGACGGCGCTTGATGCGGCGCGGGTGGCCTCGGATATCGTTCTGATGGGCCGCGATTTGCGCCCGGTGGCCGAGGCCCTGTCGGTGGCACGTGTCGCCACCCGCCGCATCCGTGAGAATTTCGCGATTTCGGGGGCCTATAACGTGGTCGCCGTGCCGATCGCCATTCTGGGCTTTGCGACCCCGCTTCTGGCCGCGCTTGCGATGTCGATCAGCTCGATCACGGTGACGCTCAACGCGCTTCGCCTGAAGGCGGATCGCTGATGGAGATTCTGGTCATCCTGATCCCGGTATCGCTCTGTCTCGGCGCGGCAGGTCTGGCCGCCTTCCTCTGGGCGCTGCGCAACCACCAGTTCGAGGACCCCAAAGGCGATTCCGAGCGAATGCTGAGCAAGGAATGGGACGACCGACCCAAGCCGCCCAGGGCGTGACAGGCGGGCGTGCTTTGTTGCATATCAGCCGTCGGCCTTGCAGATCAGCGGTCGGCCATTGCGATGAACAGTCCTTGCGTTTTGGGTGAACCGGGCGAGGCTCTGCGGTTAACGTGTCCCATCCATCCGCACAAAAAAAGCGCGGCTGGTTTCGCAGCCGCGCCTTGTGGATGCCCTTTCGGTCAGGCGTCAGGGGCCCGTCACGCGGCAGCTTTGGCTGCGCGCGGCAAGGCGTTCGCAGGCCAGATGCGCCGATTCGCGGGTCATGGCGGTAAAGCTGGCCTGCCAGCCGCGTTGCGTGTCGCCGATATGGCGGTTGGCATTGCCCAGAACGCCGCTTTCCTGAATCGCGGTGCGCAAAAGCAGCTCATCGGCCTCTTGCCGGGTGCGGTAATGCCCAAGCGTCACTCCCCAACGCCGCCCTGATGAGCTGGACACGCGCGAGACATATTCGGCGGGCGCGGCCGCATCGGCAAGGGTAAGCGCCGGGCCCACCATCGTGGCGTCCGAACGCCGCTGCGGCGGCGCGGACGAGTCGATCACGGTCTCAGCCCGGCTTGCCTCGGGGGTAGGCGCAGCAGGCGTCGCCGCCGTCGTCGTTGCGCGGCTTGCGCGCGGGGCAGGGCGGGCGGAGACGGTCAAGCCACCGCGATTGGTCGCGGCAGGCGCCGCCTGCGCCTCAGGCGCGGCGGTAGCGACGGCTTGCGGCGCAGCACTGCCCGGACGCGACAGGGGCCGCGCGCTGCGGGTCAGACCGCGCGCGGCGGCGGGGGCCGCCGTGGTCGAAGCAGTGGTCGAAGCCGCAGCCGCAGGCCGTTCCGCAGGCGCCGTCGCAAGCGCGCTGCGCAGCGCATCGTTGAGCGCATTGGACGAGGTCGAGGCGCTTGCCGTCACCGCAGGACGCGCCACCGGCGCGGCACTTGCCAGCGTGGGCGCGGGCGCCGCCGGTGCCTGGGCGCGGCGTGAGCTGCCCTGCTCAGCGATATATTGCGGCGGTGCGGGGCGCACCTCATTGACGCGCTGCGGCGCACGGCCGAAGCCCATGTCAAGCAACTGCCCCATCACCGCATTGCGCTGCGCAGTCGAGGTGCCGCCGAAAACGGTCGCGATGATGCGCTGATTGCCGCGCTGCGCCGAGGCCGTCAGGTTAAAGCCCGCCGCCCGCGTATAGCCGGTTTTGATCCCGTCAGCGCCTTGATAATTATCAAGAAAATTCCGGTTGGTCGATTGCACGGTGGCAATCCCCGCATCCGCGCTGCGCCGCGAGAAGATGTTGTAATATTGCGGGAAGTCATAAAACAGGCGGCGGCCCATGATGCTCATGTCGCGCGCGGTTGAGAAATGGCCCTGCTGCGTCAGCCCATGCGCATTGCGGAACTGCGTGTTGTTCATGCCAAGCGCCCGCGCCATGGCGGTCATCTGGGCCGCGAACTGTTCCTCGGACCCGCCCAGATTTTCGGCAATCGCCGTCGCCGCATCGTTGGATGAGCGCACCGCCGCGGCGCGGATCAGATAGCGCAGTTCAATCCGCTGACCGGCGCGCAGGCCCAGACGCGAGGGCGGCTGGTTCGCGGCATGGTTCGAGATCAAAAACGGCGTATCCAGCCGCACCTGCCCGCGTTCGACGGCGGTAAAGGCCATATAAAGCGTCATCATCTTGGTCAGCGATGCCGGATGCAGCCGCGTATCGGCGTTCTGCGCATGGATCTGCTGGCCCGTTCGGGCATCCATGACAAAGGCGGCGAACGGAGCGGCATTGGCGGCCATCGGTGCAATCAGCACCGCTATGGCCAGCAACCCCGCGCGGAGGAGATGATGCAAATTGGTCACTGTCGGTCTCTTCTGCCTGTTGGCCCTGTTCTTATAGCGGGCCTTTCTTAATAAACTGACAATAACATGCTGCTCTCCCTGCGGAAACAGCAGATTTTATCTATTTTCTGGCCAAAGCTCGCCTTGCGCCGGTTTTCGCCCATCCGTCCCGCCTGTCGCAGGGGTTTAATCGCCGGTGAATTGCATTATATTCATCGCAAACCGCTCTGCCTTAGCCCAGACCTGCCTCAGCCCAGAATTGCGCAATGACCGAACCCAACGCTCCCCATCAGGACGGTGATCTTGCCGTCAAGACCGCGCCCCGGACGCAGCGTCCGCCGATGTATAAGGTCTTGCTTTTGAACGATGATTTCACTCCGATGGATTTCGTCGTGCATATTCTGGAACGTCTCTTCGGGATGAGCCATGCGCAGGCGATTGAGATCATGCTGACCATTCATCGCAAGGGCATCGCCGTGGTTGGCGTGTTCTCGCGCGAGGTGGCCGAGACCAAGGTCGCGCAGGTCATGGATCTGGCCCGCAGGCAGCAGCACCCGCTGCAATGCACGATGGAAAAAGAATAGATGCGCGCCGCGCGTTTCCGGCTGGCCTTTGGTGAGGCTGCGCCTTTGGGCCGTGTCGTTTTGTTCGGCGCCCGTGCGGGGGACGATCTGGACCCGCTCTCCCGCGAAAATACCGTTATTGTTGAGGGGTTTGCGCCCGATTATTCAGGCCTTGCCGCGCAGGGCTGGCAGGTCGCGCATGAGCCGGAAACGGGCTTTGATATCGCCGTCGTGACACTCCCGCGCGCGCGCGATGCGGGCCGCGCGCGCATTGCGGCGGCGGTTGCCGCCTTGCGTGAGGGCGGTACGCTTTGGGTCGATGGGCAGAAAACCGACGGCATCGAATCGACCCTGCGCGAGCTGCGAGATCTGGCCGGCATCGCCGAGACCCACTCCAAGGCGCATGGCAAGATTGCCCGGCTGGAGGTCGCGCATGGCTGGCTGCCAGAGGGTTGGGCCGCCCGCCCGCGTGAGGTTGCGCCGGGTCTCATAACGCTTCCGGGGGTGTTTTCGGCGGATGGGATCGACGCGGGCTCGGTGCTGCTGGCCTCGGCGCTGCCTGACAAACTGCCGACGCGGATCGTTGATCTGGGCGCGGGCTGGGGTTGGCTGTCCGCGCAGATCCTGGGCCGGTCCGGCGTGCAATTGCTGCATCTGGTTGAGGCTGACCATGACGCGCTGAGTTGCGCGCGCCAGAATATCACCGACCCGCGCGCGCATTTCCACTGGGCCGATGCGCGGCATTTTTCGCTGCCCGAGCCGGTGAACGGCGTCATCATGAACCCGCCTTTTCACGAAGGCCGTGCGGGCGACCCGTCAATCGGTGTGGCCTTCATCGCGGCGGCTGCGCGCCTGCTGACCGGCGCGGGCCGGCTCTGGATGGTCGCGAACCGGCATCTGCCCTATGAGGCCGCGCTATCGCAGCATTTCGGGGAACATGCTGAAATCGCAGGTGATTCCCGGTTCAAGGTCATCACCGCGACCGGGGCCGGGCGCAAGGCGCGGCGCTAGCCCGCTTCCGGGTAGGCTGCGGCGCATTGGCGCAGCACCTGGTCGTTGCGCGCGCCCAGGGTGGCGACACGCTCGGCCAGGTTGGCACGCTTGCGTTCCTCAACCGCCGGGTCGATTGCCACGCGAAAGCGTTCGACATCGGTGTAATCGCGCCAGCAAGGATAGGTCTCAACCCGCCGGGCGCCGTCACGGCTGCGCAACACCCGCTGGCAATCGGTGAAGCGGGTGCGGGTGACTTGCCGTTCCTGCCAGGCATAGCCGCGCGCCAGATTCGCCTCGGTCTCAGCCAAAAGCCCGCTGACCGCGCGATATTCACGGGTGTTCTGGCGGATGCAATTTTCCTGCGGCGTGCCGCAAGCCGCCAGAAACGGCAGGACGCAAAGCGAAATCAGGGCGATGTTGCGGGTCATGACTCTTGCCTTTATGGATCGCTGCAATCCTAGCGCGGCATGGGCCCGCGCGGCAAATCAACTTTTGAGGCAGCGATGGACAGCGCGATGCAGGACCAAAGACAGCAGGCGGCGGCGTGGTTCCGGGCGCTGCGCGACCGCATCACCGGCGCGTTTGAGGATCTGGAGGACGGCGCGGGCGGCGAAACCGCGCCGGGCCGGTTTGAGGTCACGCCCACCACCCGCGCCGAAAATGGCGGCGGCGGGATCATGTCGGTGATGCGCGGCGGTCGTGTCTTTGAAAAGGTCGGCGTCAACTGGTCCGAGGTCCACGGCACCCTTGCCCCCCGCGCTCAGGCCGCGATGGCCGCGCGCGGCGTGCCGGGGATCGAGGCCGACCCGCGCTTCTGGGCCTCGGGCATCAGCCTTGTCGCGCATATGCAAAACCCCCACGCGCCCGCCGTCCATATGAACACGCGGATGTTCTGGACCCCCGCCGCATGGTGGTTCGGTGGCGGCGCCGATCTGAACCCCTGCATCGAATATCCCGAGGATACCGCGCATTTCCACGCCGCGCTGAAAGCCGCCTGCGATGCGCATGACGCGGCCTATTACCCGCGCTTCAAGGCCTGGGCGGATGAGTATTTCTTTATCCCGCATCGCGGGCGCGCGCGCGGTGTGGGCGGCGTGTTTTATGACGATCTGAACAGCGGCGACTGGGCGGCGGATTTCGCCTTTACCCAATCGGTCGGCAGCGCGTTTCTGCCCGCCTTCCTGCCCTTGGCCGAGGCGCGGATGGGCCAGCCATGGGACGAGGGCGACAAGGACCGTCAGCTGATCCATCGCGGGCTTTATGCCGAATATAACCTTGTCTATGACCGCGGCACCAAGTTCGGGCTTGAGACCGGCCATAACGCGGACGCGGTGCTGATGAGCCTGCCGCCGCTGGCGAAATGGGTCTGAGCGGCGGCACCGTCCTTGGCAAAGCACCGCCGTTCTGGCGGCGGACCGGATCAGCCGTTGCGCACGGTCTCGATCATCAGCGCGACATGATCGGGATTCGCGTCAGGCGTAATGCCGTGGCCAAGGTTGAAGATATGCGGGCCGCCCCGGAACGCCTCGACGATGCGGCGGGTCTCACGCACCAGATCATCGCCGCCCGTGACCATATGTCGCGGGTCGAGATTGCCCTGAACGCAGCCGTCTTTCTGCACATGGCGCGCCGCCCAATCCGCATCGACCGAGTTGTCAAGCGCGACACAATCCGCCCCCACCGCCGAGGCGAAACCTTCGTAACGCGCGCCCGCCTCACGCGGGAAGGCGATGACCGGAACATGCGGATGGCGGGCCTTCAGCGCGGCGATGATCTCACGGGCGGGGGCAAGGGCGAAATCGTCGAAATCCTGCCCCTTGAGGCTGCCTGCCCATGAATCGAACAGCTTGACCACCTCGGCCCCGGCCGCGATCTGCGCCGAGAGATATTCGATCGTGGCCTCGGTGATCCGCGACAAAAGCGCCTGAAACGCCGCGCGGTCCTGCGCTTTGAGCGCATGGGCTGGGCCCTGATCCTTGGTCCCGCGACCGGCGATCATATAGGTCGCGACGGTCCATGGCGCGCCCGCAAAGCCGATCAAAGTGGTCTCATCAGGCAACTCACGGCGCAGGATGCGCACGGTCTCATAGACCGGCGACAGGGTCTCATGGATGTCTGAGACGGGCCGCAGCGCCTCGACCCCGGCCCGGTCGGTGATTGTCGAAAGCCGTGGGCCTTCGCCGGTCACGAACCACAGATCGGCGCCAAG
Organism: Paracoccus sp. (in: a-proteobacteria); assembly: GCA_030538425.1. Classification (GTDB taxonomy): domain Bacteria; phylum Pseudomonadota; class Alphaproteobacteria; order Rhodobacterales; family Rhodobacteraceae; genus Paracoccus. Next base: position 97,643 of record JAUNTZ010000002.1, read on the forward strand.
TGCCTGAGGAACAAGCAGAATATCCGCAAACAGAATCGCCGCGTCAAAGCCGAACCGGCGGATCGGTTGCAGCGTGACCTCGGCGGCGAGTTCAGGATTATAGCACAGCGACAGAAAATCGCCCGCCTGCGCGCGCGTCGCGCGGTATTCGGGCAGATAGCGCCCGGCCTGACGCATCATCCAGATCGGCGGAACGGGCAGGGTCTCGCCAGCAAGGGCGCGAAGGATGGTCTTGGTCATGGCGTCTCCTTTGCGGCGTTTGTTGGCGGCGCGGGGGGCATTGTCAAGCCGGGCGCGCTTGGGTAGCAAGCGCGCATGACACAGGTTTTTTCTCCCGAACACCCGCTCAAGATCGGCACGCGTGGCTCGGCGCTTGCTCTGGCTCAGGCGCATGAGACGCGCGCGCGGCTGATGGTCGCCCATGCCTTGCCCGAGGCCGCCTTCGAGATCGTCGTGATCAAGACGACCGGCGACCGCGTTCTGGACCGTCCGCTCAAAGAGATCGGCGGCAAGGGGCTGTTTACCAAGGAAATTGAGGACGCGCTTCTCTCGGGCGGGATCGACATTGCGGTGCACTCGATGAAGGACATGCCGACCTGGCAGCCTGATGGATTGATGCTGGGCTGTTATCTGCCGCGCGAAGATGTGCGCGATGCCTTTGTAAGTTTTGAGTTTTCCTCGATCTCCGAACTGCCGCAAGGCGCCGTGGTCGGGTCGTCCAGCCTTCGGCGGCGCGCGCAACTGGCCCATATCCGCCCCGACCTGCAACTGGTCGAGTTTCGCGGTAATGTGCAGACACGGCTGAAGAAATTGCAGGACGGTGTCGCGCAGGCGACTTTTTTGGCGATGGCCGGGCTGTCGCGGCTGGGTCTGGTCGATCTGGCCCGCGGCCCCGTCCCGGTTGAGGAGATGCTGCCCGCCGTGGCGCAAGGTGCCATCGGGATCGAGCATCGCAGTGATGACGCGGTGGTGGCGGGTCTGCTTGAGGCGATCAATGACCGCGACACTTCGACGCGGCTTGCGGCGGAACGCGCGCTTTTGGCGGGGCTCGACGGCTCATGCGAGACGCCCATCGGCGGGCTGGCAGAGCTTGACGGTGACCGGCTGCGCCTGCGCGGCGAGATCCTCAGCCCCGATGGCGAGATCCGCGTGGCGGGTGAGCGTATCGGCGCCGCCACCGAGGGCGCGGCAATGGGCGCCGATCTGGCGCAGGAATTGCTGTCGCGCGCGCCGGATGGGTTTCGGGTCTGAGGTCGCGCGCGCTTGGTTGCGGGCGAATGTATCGGCGTAGCCGCTAAGGGCGCAGAGACGGGCATCGATTTGGCGCGGGAATTGTCTTCGCTTGCGCCGGCTCGTTTTCGGGCCTGAGGTCGCACCCGATGCGTTACTGATGAGCGTATCGGCTCTGAAGATGCGCCCGGCGCGTTGCGGGTGAGGGCATGGGCCTAGCCGCCGAGGTGGGCGCTGATTTGACGCAGGAAGTGCTGTCGTGTGCGCCAGATGGTTTTTCCCGGCCCAAGATCCCACCTCCCCGCTTTGCGGCTGAGCATATTCGCGTAGCCGCCCACGGCCAGAGAAGGGCGTTGATCTGACGAGCGAGCCACTGTCTAGCGACAAACGGCTTTCGGGCCCGAAGCCGCGCTTGCCGACAAGACATTCTACAGCCTCGATCATCTGAACCAAGGCGGGCGGCTTTCGAACCAAAAGCGCCACCCGCCAACAGCGCCACCTTCAATAACTGCGGATCAGCCCGACCAGACGGCCCTGAACCCGGACCTTGTTTTCAGGCAGGATGCGGGTTTCATATGCGGGGTTCGCAGCCTCAAGCGCGATCATCGCGCCGCTGCGGCGATAGGTTTTCAGCGTGGCCTCATGCCCCTCAACCAGGGCGACAACGATATCGCCGTTATCGGCGGTGCTTTGTTCGCAGATCACCACGATATCGCCGTGATTGATGCCCGCATTGATCATCGAGTCGCCCTTGACCTCAAGCGCGTAGTGATTGTTGCGCGCCGAGATCATCGAGCCGGGCACGGCGACGTGATGCGAGACCTCGGAAATGGCCTCAATCGGGACGCCTGCGGCGATGCGGCCCATCACTGGCAGATCGACCGCATAGGCCGAAACCGGCATCGCACCAGCGGGCGGGGGCGCGGTGTCCTGCAAATCGCCCTCAATCACCTGCGGCTGGAAGCCGGGCGTTTTCTGCGCAAGCGAATCGGGCAGGCGCAGGATTTCCAAGGCACGCGCGCGATGTGGCAGGCGGCGGATAAAGCCCCTTTCCTCAAGCGCGGTCACAAGCCGGTGGATGCCCGATTTCGACCGCAGATCAAGCGCGAGTTTCATTTCATCAAAGGAGGGCGGCACACCATCGCGCGCCATGCGTTTCTGGATAAATTCCAACAACTCGATCTGTTTTCTGGTCAGCATGTTCCGGCCCCGTTTCATCGACGTTCAGGATATGTTCTGCCACATTTCCCGAATCACGTCAATAAAATCACATGAAAAGAATGAAGATCTGGTTAATCGAGCCGGATAAACGCGATTTTTTCGCCCGCTTTTCGCGCCGGATCGCCCGCAGGCCGCACGATCAGCGCGTCTGCCTCCGCCATCAGCGCAAGGCGGGCGCTGTCCTGATCGTCGAACGGGGTCACGATGCGAGCGTCAAGCCGCGCGCGTCGATAATGCTGGCGCGGGCCTTCGGGCGGAAGGTCTGCGCCAAGGACGCCTTCCTCAAGCCGGTTCTCGACCGGCAGGCCCTGCATCGCGCGCAGCATGGGGCGGATGAAGATCTCGGCGCAAACAATTGACGACACAGGATTTCCCGGCAGGCCGATCATGGCGGCATCACCGATCCGCCCGGCGATCAGCGGCTTGCCCGGGCGCATCGCGATCTTGTAGAAAGACCGCTCCATCCCGATCTCTTGGGTAACGCGACCGATCAGGTCGTGATCCCCGACCGAGGCCCCGCCAATCGTCACGATCAGATCGGCCCCCGCCGCGCGGGCAAAGCGGTCGCGCAGCGCATCGAGCCGATCCGGCGCGATGGGCAGGCATTCGGCCACCGCCCCCGCACGGGTCGCAATCGCGGCGACGGCGATGTCGTTGGAACAGATGATCTGCCCCGGGCCGGGCGGCGTGCCGGGCGGCACCAGCTCATCCCCGCCGGCCAGAACGGCGACGCGGGGGCGGCGGAACACGGTCAGGCTTGCGACATTCATCGCGGCGATCAGGGCAAGGTCGCGCGGGGTCAGCGGGCGCTTAGGGTCAAAGCTGGAACCTGATTTGAAATCAGAGCCTTGCGGGCGAATGTTCGTGTTGTTTCTGAGGTCTGATATGGTGATCATGTCACCATCGCGCGACACATTTTCCTGCATTACGACAAGGTCGTAACCCACCGGCACCGGCGCGCCGGTAAAGATGCGGATGGCGGTTCCGGGGCGGGGCTCGCCTTGCCAGGGGCGGCCGGCGGCGGCCTCGCCGATGACGGTCAGAGCGCCCCCCAGATCGGCGTGGCGCAGCGCGTAGCCGTCCATCGAGGCGGCGTCGAAAGGCGGCTGGGTCAGCGCGGCGGTGACCGGAGCGGCCAGCACCCGGCCAAGCCCCTGAGATAGCGGGATCTGCTCAGTCCCCACCGGGCGGGCAAGGTCCAGAAGTTTGGCAAGGGCCTCGTCAACGCTGATCATGGCGCGCGGTAATCCCCTGATTTTCCGCCGGTTTTCTGGCGCAGGCGGATGCCCTCGATCCGCATCCCCTTCTCGGCGGCCTTGAGCATGTCATAAACCGTCAGGCAGGCGACCGAGACGGCGGTCAGCGCCTCCATCTCGACCCCGGTCGGGCCGGTGGTGCGCACGGTCGCGGTGATCCGCAGGCCCGGCAGGGCTTCATCCGCGACCAGTTCAAGCGCCACCTTGGACAAGGGCAGCGGATGGCACAGCGGGATCAGATCGGCGGTGCGCTTGGCGGCCATGATCCCGGCCAGACGGGCCACGCCCAGAACATCGCCCTTGGCCGCGCCGCCCTGTGCAAGCGCGAGGGTCTCGGGCGACATGAGAACCGCGCCCTCGGCCACCGCCTCGCGCATGGTGGCGGGCTTGTCTGAGACATCGACCATATGCGCCTGACCTTGCGCGTCAAAATGGGTCAGGCTCATGCGCTTGCCCCCAGAATGGCGCGGGTCGCGGCGGTCACATCCTCTTGCCGCATCAGGCTTTCGCCAATCAGGAAACGCCGCGCGCCGACGCGGGCCATGCGGTCCAGATCGGCGGGCGCGAAGAGGCCGCTTTCGCAGACCAGATCACGGTCTGCGGGCAGGCGGGCGGCCAGCCGTTCGGTCGTGGCAAGGTCGATCTCGAAGGTGCGCAGGTTGCGGTTGTTCACCCCGATCAGGGGCGAGCGCAGTCGCAAAGCGCGGTCCAGTTCGGCCTCATCATGCACCTCGATCAGCGCGTCCATGCCCCAATGGCGGGCGGCATCCTCCAGCTCATGGGCAAGGCTGTCCTCGACCGAGGCCATGATAATCAGGATGCAATCGGCATTCCAGGCCCGCGCCTCGGCCACCTGATAGGTGTCATAAAGAAAATCCTTGCGCAAAACCGGCAGTTTGCAGGCCGCATGTGCCGCGGTCAGATAGCCCGGCGCGCCCTGAAAGCTGGGCCCGTCGGTCAGCACCGAAAGGCAGGCCGCGCCGCCCGCCTGATAGGCGCGGGCCAGATCGGCGGGCTGAAAATCGGCGCGGATCAGACCCTTGGAGGGGCTGGCCTTCTTGATTTCGGCAATCAGCCCGTAGCCGTTCGCCGCCCGCTTGCTCAGCGCATCGGCGAAGCCGCGCGGGGCCTCGGCGTCGATCCGAGAGAGGGGACGGGCGGCCTTGGCGGCGGCGATCTCGTCCAGCTTATAGGCTTTGATCTTGTCCAGAATATCCATGCGCGAACCTTAAGCCTGCGATGCGGGAAGGGAAAGCCCCGGCCAGTCGATCGGCACCTCTCCGCGCGCGGCCAGCCAGGCGTTGACGCGCGAAAACGGGCGAGAGCCAAAGAATCCCCGCCGCGCCGACAAGGGGGAGGGATGGGGCGAGGCGACGACCAGATCCTTGGCGCGGGGCAGCCCCGCCAGAGCCTTTTGCGCATGGGCGCCCCATAGAATAAAGGCGAGAGGGCGATGGGTTTGCGCCCGTGCCACCGCCTGACGCGCCAAGCCGGCCCATCCCCATCCGGCATGAGCGCCCGCCTGAGCGGGCGGCACCGACAGCGCGGTGTTGAGCAGCAAGACGCCCTGATCGGCCCAGTGGCTCAGATCACCATGCGGCGGCGCGTGGCCCAGATCGTCGCGCATCTCTTTGAAGATATTGGATAATGAGCGGGGCAGGGCGGTGTCTCGCGTGACCGAAAAGGCCAGCCCGTCGGCATGGCCGGGGGTCGGGTAGGGGTCTTGACCCAGAATGACCACGCGGGCGGCCTCGGGCGGGGTCAGCTCAAGCGCGCGAAAGATCGCCATGGGGCCGGGCAGCCAGTCCTGACCCGCCAGCCGGTCGCGGATCACGGGCCAGTCCTCGCGGAAAAAGGGCAGATCGGCCCATGCGGCGGGCGGTTGCATGGGTCTCAGCCCGCAGCCGGAACCGCCGCAGACAGCGCGGCCAGCTTGGCCTGCGCCTTGCCGGAATCAATCGCCTCGGCGGCGCGTTCGGCGCCCTCGCGCAGATCGGAGGCCACGCCCGCAATCACCAAAGCCGCGCCCGCATTGAGCAGCACCGCGTCGCGATAGGCACCGCGCTCACCGCCAAGCAGGGCGCGGGCGGCGGCGGCGTTATGGGCGGGATCGCCGCCAATGATATCCTCGAAGCGATGGACCGGCAGGCCCGCATCCTCAGGGCTGATCTCGGTCTCAGAGATCTGGCCGCCCTCCAGCATCGCCACCCGGCTGGGCGCGCAGATCGACAGCTCATCCGTGCCGTCGCCGCCATGCACGATCCAGACCCGCTCCGAGCCAAGCGCCTGCAAAACCTCAGCCAGAGGGCGGTTCCACTTGGCGTCAAACGTGCCCGTCAGCTGGCGCGTGACACCGGCAGGGTTGGTCAAGGGTCCCAACAGATTGAACACGGTGCGCGTGCCCAGTTCCGCCCGCGCGGGGCCCACATGGCGCATGGCCGGGTGGTGAACCGGTGCCATCATGAAACAGATGCCCGTCTCATCAAGCGCCTTCTGGCTTTGTTCCGGCGTGGCCATCACGTTCAGGCCAAGCTGGGTCAGCGCATCGGCCGAGCCCGATTTCGACGACAGGTTGCGGTTGCCATGCTTGGCCACGCAGACCCCCGCGCCCGCCACAACAAGCGCGGCGGCAGTCGAGATATTCAGCGTGCCTTTGTGATCGCCCCCGGTCCCGACAATATCCATCGCGCCCTCGGGCGCCCGCAGCCGGTTCATCCGCGCCCGCATCGCGCCCGCCGCGGCGGCGATTTCGCCCACCGTCTCACCGCGCACGCGCATCGCCATCAGCAGCCCGCCAATTTGCGCGGGCGTGGCCTCTCCGTCAAACAAGGCCGAGAAGGCCGCCTGCGCCTCGGCCTCGGTCAGCGGGCGCTCGGCGGCGATGCCGATCAGCGGGCGGATGTCATGGGTCATGCGCTCACCTTGTCGTCGCAGCGGGCCAGAAAGTTACGGATCATCTCATGCCCGTGTTCTGAGGCGATGGATTCGGGGTGGAACTGCACGCCCTCGATCGGCAGGGAGCGGTGCCGCACGCCCATGATCGTGCCGTCGCCCGCGCGCGCGGTGATCTCCAGCGCGTCGGGCAGGGTCGCGGGGTCGATGGTCAATGAGTGATAGCGGGTCGCGCGAAGCGGCGAGGGCAGGCCCGCGAAGACGCCGCGTCCTTCGTGCATGATATCATCCACCTTGCCATGAAGGATGCGGTCGGCCCGCACGATCTGGCCGCCAAATGCTTCACCAATCGCCTGATGGCCGAGGCAGACGCCAAACAGCGGCAGGCGCCCGTCGTCAGCCACCGCGCGGATCAGATCGACGCAGATCCCGGCCTGCGCAGGCGCACAGGGCCCGGGCGAGATCACGATGCCCGACGCCCCCATCGACAGCGCATCGGTCACGCTCAGGCGATCATTGCGCCGCACCTCGACCCGGGCGCCCGCTTCGCCCAGGTAATGCACGAGATTCCAGGTAAAGCTGTCGTAATTGTCGATGAGCAGGATCATGGGGGCTTGCCGCCGGATTGTGAAATGGGGTGAACATTGCGTTTTGTGGCCCTATAGATGGTCCAAAGCGCGACGCGGGGCAAGCCCGTGCGAAAGGCAAAAGGACGGCACAAGGGCAGGCAATGGCGGGATTTGCGAAAGGTCTGATACATGGCGGGCTGGTCGGCGCGGCCGGTATCGCGGCGCTTGCCTTGGCGCTGCCGCCCTCGGGTGATTCGGGCGCGCGGGCGGTTCCGGGGCGCGAGGCTGGGGTGGATGCGCGGGATGCCGCCCGCGACCGCACAGCCGCGCCGAGCGCGCGCGAGGCTGGCGCTGACCCTGCATCGGGCGGTGCCGCGCTATCGGATCAGGCGGAACCTGTCTTGGCTGAGCGGGACCGGGGCGAGGAACCCGCAGGCGATGAGCGCACCGCCGCATCTGGCGATGGAGATCTCGCACGCACGCATCCTGCCGGGGACGAGGTGACGGGATCGGCTCAGCCTCAGGCGGGCGCGGATGCCCCCTCGGGCGAGGTTGCAAGTCAGGCTGATCTCACCCCCGCCGAACCGGACAGCCGGGCCAACCCCGACGCGCCCTCCCAAGGTGCCACCGTCGAGTTCGCCGCCCCGCGCGGCTCTGAATTCGCGCGGCCCGATCCGCACCGGTTGCCGAGCCTGCCCGCCGATGCGCCGCCGCCCGAACAGGCCCGTCGCGCCGCTCTGCCCGAGATCCCACCCGCCGAGGCCGCGCCGCAAAGCCCTGACCTCGCGCGCAGGCCTGCCGAGCCGGCCCCGCCCGCGCCGCTGCCCGATGCGGTGGCCGATGCGCCCGATGCGCCCTTGCCTGCCGCCTCGGGTGAGCCTTTGACGCAGCGTCCGGCGCGGCCCCGGCTGGCCGCCTCGGACGAGGCGGATGCCGCGCTTCCGCCTGCCACCGCCGCCAGCCCCGCCCCGCCCGAGCCGCAGGCCGACGGCCAGCCGCCCCGGCCAGGCGCGCCCATCGCGGCGGCGCAGGAGCCCGACATTCCGGACGCCGCCTCGACCGCGCCGCGCCCTGCGAGCGCCCCCGCGCTGAGCGCGCAAAGCGCCCCGGACCGCCCGCAGGATGAGAGCGTGGCGCAGCCCGACCGGCCCATCGCCGCCCCGGCCCTGGCTGATCCCGATGGCGCGGTCGAGACGCCGCAACTGCCCACGGGCGGCGACTCGCCTGCCCGCAGTTTGGCGCCCCAGCTCGATCGGCCCCTGCCGCTGAGCGAAACCGCGCCGCCTCCGCCACCCGCCGCCGATGATCCCGCACCCGATAACGCGGCTGGCGAGACGCAGGAGGTAACGGCACTTGAGCCGTCCACCGCTCAGGGCGCGCGCTCTGAGGCGACGCCTGCCACGCCTCACGCGGGGTCCGTGGCCACGCTTGGCGGAGGGGATGAGGCGACGGTGGAGACCCCAGCCACGGCGCAGAGCACGCAGGCCGGGACAACCAGTCTTCCGCAAGCGACAGCGCAGGATGCCAGCCTTGAGGGGCTGACACCGCAGTCCGATGCCGCGACTGATACCGTCGGGCAGCCTGCGTCGGACGTCGCTCGGGCCGCGAGTCGTGAGGCAACTGCTGAGACCACCACTCAGAGCACTCCGGCTGAGGCAGCGTCCACTGCGCCAGCTTCTGGGTCTGCGACATCAGCCACCGCGCAGGACGCGCGCCGCGAGGTGACGCATGCCCAGCAGCAGCCTGCGCGCGACCCCGCGTCCGGCGTGAGGCAGGACGCAGCGGCTGAACCCGTCGCAGAGGTTACACCGTCCGAGGCGACGCCCACCGTGCCGGCTTCTGGGTCTGCGACATCAGCCGCCGCGCAGGACACGCGCCGAGAGGTGATGCCTGTTCAGCCGGATTCGGCGTCCGAGCGTGCTTCCGGCGCGAGGCAGGACGCGGCTGTTGAAGCCGTCGCAGAGGATACACTGTCCGAGGCGACGTCCGCCCGGCCGGATTCTGCGCCCGATGCCGCCCCCGCCGCCACCCCGCAGGCGGTGCCACCCACCGCGCCACGCCGCGCTGCACCATCGTCGCGGCCCGGTGCCGCGCCATCCGCGCCCGATCTGTCGGTGCCGCGCCTGCGTGAACTGGGACTTTGATATGATGCCGAATATGAACCCCGCCCTTGCCGCGACCTTTCGCCCTCCGGTGATGGAGGCGCGGCGCTGGCTGGATGGGGTCACCTTTCCGCCCGGGCGGCCCTTGCTCAACCTCTCGCAGGCCGCGCCGGTCGAGCCGCCGCCCGAGGGGCTTCGCCGCGCCATGGCTGAGGCCGCGCTGAGCCAGGATTCGGCGCATCTTTACGGGCCGGTTCTGGGCAATGACAATTTGCGCGAGGCTTTGGCGCGCGAATGGCGGCGGGGCTATGGCGGCAGCACAGGCGCGGCGAATGTTGCGATCACGCAGGGCTGCAATCAGGCCTTTTGCGCCGCGATTGCCACGCTGGCGGGCGCGGGCGATGAGGTGATCCTGCCTGCGCCGTGGTATTTCAACCATCGGATGTGGCTTGAGATGCAGGGGATTACGACGGTCCCGCTGGCCTGCCGCGCCGATATGGTGCCGCGCGCAGAGGACGCAGCCGCGCTGATCACGGCGCGGACGCGGGCCATCGTGCTTGTCTCGCCCAATAACCCGACCGGGGCGGAATACCCTGCCGAGACGCTTGGCGCCTTCTATGATCTGTGCCGCGCGGCCGGAATCGCGCTGATCATCGACGAAACCTATCGCGATTTCGACAGCCGCGAGGGCGCGCCGCATGATCTGGCGACCCGTGAGGGGGCAGAGGACACGCTGATCCAGCTTTACAGCTTTTCCAAAGCGTATCGGCTGACCGGCCACCGGACGGGCGCGCTGATCACGGGCGCGCGGCGCATGATCGAGGTTGAGAAATTCCTTGATACCGTCGCGATCTGTCCGGGTCAGATGGGCCAGATCGGGGCGTTATGGGGGGTGCAGAACCTGCGCGACTGGCTGGCGGGTGAGCGCGCCGAGATTCTCGCGCGTCGCGCCGCCATGGTTCAGGCGATGGCCAAGCTGGACGAATGGCGCCTGGTCTCGGCGGGCGCCTATTTCGCCTGGGTGCAGCACCCGTTCGACATGCCCTCGGATCAGGTCGCGCAGATGCTGGTGCGCGAGGCGGGGCTGCTGGTTCTGCCGGGCACCATGTTCAGCCCCGAAGGGCAGGGCAAAGACGCGCTGCGCATCGCATTCGCGAATGCGGACGGGGGCGGCATTGCTGAAATGGCCGACAGGCTCGCGTCCCTGACGGCAGGGTGACTTGCCGCGCCGCGCCCCGCGCCCTAGAACTGTCGCCGAACCACAAGCACGGACCGTTTCATGAGCTCGCTTCGCACCAAGGGAAAATCAACGATTGTCTGGATTCTGATGGGCCTGCTGCTGCTGGGCCTTGGCGGGTTCGGCGTCACCAATTTCGCGGGGGGTGACAGCGATATCGGCCGGGCGGGGCAGACCAAGATCTCGGGCAATGATTATGCCCGCACGCTGAGCCGTCAGTTGCAGCAGATGGCGATGCAGACCGGCCAGCGGATGAGCGTCGAAGAGGCCCGCGCGGCGGGCATCGTTCCGGCCATCCAGTCGCGGCTGGTGACCTCGGCGGTGCTGGAAGAGGATGCGCGGGTGCGCGGCGTCTCGGTCGGTGATGCGCGCGTCGCGCAGGTCATTGCCGAGATGCCCGGTTTTCAGGGCGCGGGCGGCCAGTTCGACCGCGCGGGCTATGCCGACCTCTTGCGCCGCGAAGGCTATACGGAGCGCGATTTCGAGCATGATGTGCGGATGGATGAGGCGCGGATGATCCTTCAGGCGGCGGTGGCGGGCGGCGTCATCGCCCCCGAAGCGCAGGCCGAAACCATGGTCGGCTGGATGCTGGAACAGCGCGATATCTCATGGATGGAACTGACCGCGGCGGAATTGCCGAACCCGGTGGCGGAGCCCTCGGAAGAGACCTTGCAGGCCTGGCATCAGGCCAATGCCGACCGCTTCACCGCGCCCGAGATCCGCAGGATTTCCTATGTCTGGCTGACCCCTGAGCTGTTGGCCGAGACCGTGCAGCTGGATGAACAGGCGCTGCGCGATCTCTATGAGGCGGCGGGCGAGCGTTACCGGCTGCCGGAACGCCGCATGGTCTCACGCCTGGTGTTCCAAAGTGCCGAAAGCGCCGCCGAGGCGCGCGCGCGGCTCGATGCGGGGCAGGTCACGTTTGAGGAACTGGCCATTGAGCGGGGGCTGAGCCTTGCCGATACCGATATGGGTGAGGTCACCCGCGCCGAACTGGGCCGCGCCGCCGATCCGGTCTTTGCCGCGACCGATAACGGCATTATCGGCCCGGTGGAGACCAGTTTCGGGCCGGCGATTTTCTCGCTCAACGCGATTTTCGATCCGGTCGAGATCAGCTTTGAGGATGCGCGCGCCGATCTGCGGGCCGAGGCTGCGGCGGACCGCGCGCGGCGCCTGATCGGGGATCTGTCGCATGAATATGAGGATCTGCTGGCCGGTGGCGCGACGCTCTCGCAAATCGCCGATGAGACCCAGATGCAGGCCGGTCAGATCGACTATAGCGCCGACACGCCCGCCGAGCCGGGCCAGATCAGCGGCTATCCCAGCTTCCGCGAGCGCGCCGCGCAGGTGCAGCAGGGCGATTTCCTGCGCCTTTATGAGCTGGAAGATGGCGGGATCTTTGCGCTGCAACTCGATGAGGTGGTCGCGCCCGCGCTGATCCCCTTTGACGAGGTGCGCGACGAGGTGGCCGCAGACTGGATCGAATCCGAGACCCGCCGTCAGCTTTTGCAGCTGGCCGAGGAACGCAAGCTGGCCGCGATGGCCGATGAGCTGAACGGGACCGGGACTGCGGCTGAGGCGGCAGAGGAAACGGCTGTGCCCGAGGCGGCGGAAGCGACGTCGCGCGAGACTGCGCCCGAAGCGACGTCGCCCGAGACAGCAGAGATCCCCGCGTCGGAGACGGCGGCAGACACAAACGTGACTGCGGCGGAGACGACTTCGCCTGAAACGGCGGAGACGGCCACGACCGAGACTGCAGATGCGACCGCCACCGAGGCCCCCGCGCCTCAGACGGCCACCGAACAGGCTACGGCTGAAGCCGCCCCCGAAGCCACCACCGCCGAGGCCAGCTTGCCCGACGCGGGCGCGGCTGAGGCTGAACCGGCGGATAGCGCCGCGGCCGAGCCCGCGCCTCCCGTTCTGCCCGGCAGCACCCCGCCCGCCGCAGGGCAATGGGCGACCGAAACCGGCATCGGGCGCGGCGATTATATCGAGGCCGCGCCGCAGGCGATGATCTCGGAGGCCTTCGAGCTTGAGCCGGGCCAGGTCGATATCGTCGACGCCGAAGGTCGCGTCCTTCTGGTCCGCCTCGATGCCGTCCATCAGGCCCAGCCGGGCGAGGACAATGCGGGCCTGATTGCCTCGACCCGTGCGCGGCTGACCGAGGCGCTTCAGGGCGATATGTTCGACTATTACGTTCGCGCCCTGCAGCAGAAATACGGAGCCGAGCTGAACCCCTCGGCCATTGCCGCCATCGAATCGCGGATGTGATATGCAGCTTTCCCCCGATTTTGACGTTTTCGCAAAAGGCTGGGCCGAGGGGCGCAACCAGCTTGTCACCGCGCGGCTGGCCGCCGATCTGGACACGCCGGTCAGCCTGATGCTGAAACTGGCCGAGGCCGCGCCCAACAGTTTCGTGCTGGAAAGCGTGACCGGGGGTGAGCTGCGCGGGCGCTATTCCATCATCGGCATGAAGCCGGACCTGATCTGGGAATGTCGCGGCAATGCAGCGCGGATCAACCGGCAGGCGCGGTTCTCGGACGCTTTTGAGCCCGACGCGCGGCCCGCGCTTGACAGCCTGCGCGCGCTGATCGCGGAAAGCCGCATCGACATGCCCGCCGATGTGCCGCCCGCCGCTGCCGGTCTGTTCGGCTATCTGGGCTATGACATGATCCGTCTGGTGGAACATCTGCCCGATGTGAACCCCGACCCGATCGGCGTGCCGGATGCGATGCTGATGCGCCCCTCGGTCGTGGCGGTTCTGGACGGGGTCAAGGGTGAGGTCACGCTTTGCGCGCCCGCTTGGCATGACGATGGGACCACCGCGCGCGCCGCCTATGCGCAGGCCGCCGAGCGGGTGACGGACGCGCTGCGCGCGCTTGACCGCGCGCCACATGAGCCGCGCGAGATGGGCCGCGAGGCCCATGTGGGTGAGCCTCGGTCCAACTTTACCCATGAGGGCTATCTGGCCGCTGTCGAACGCGCCAAGGATTACATCCGCGCGGGCGATATCTTCCAGGTCGTGCCCGCGCAGCGTTGGGTGATGGATTTCCCGCTGCCGCCCTTTTCGCTTTACCGCAGCCTGCGGCGCACGAACCCGTCGCCCTTCATGTTCTTTCTCAACATGGCCCCCGAAGAGGGCGGCTTCCAGATCGTCGGCGCAAGCCCCGAGATCCTTGTGCGCCTGCGCGGCGGCGAGGTCACGATCCGCCCCATCGCGGGCACCCGCCCGCGCGGCGCGGATGAGGCCGAGGACCGCGCGCTAGAGGCCGATCTGCTGGCCGATCAGAAGGAGTTGGCCGAGCATCTGATGCTGCTTGACCTTGGCCGCAACGATGTGGGCCGGGTCGCCAAGATCGGCACCGTCCGCCCGACCGAGCAATTCATCATCGAGCGTTACAGCCACGTCATGCATATCGTCTCAAACGTGGTCGGTGAGCTGCGTGAGGGTGAGGACGCGCTGTCGGCACTGCTGGCGGGGCTGCCTGCGGGGACGGTCTCGGGTGCGCCCAAGGTCCGCGCGATGGAGATCATCGACGAGTTGGAGCCCGAAAAGCGCGGCATCTATGGCGGCGCGGTCGGCTATTTCGCCGCCAATGGTGAGATGGACATGTGCATCGCGCTGCGCACCGGCGTGATCAAGGACGGCCAGCTTTATGTGCAGGCGGGCGGCGGCGTGGTCTATGACAGCGACCCCGAGGCCGAGTTTCAGGAAACCGTCAACAAATCCAAAGCCTTGCAGCGCGCGGCAGAGGGTGCGGCGCGCTTCGTGCGGGGCAACGGGTAAGAAGGGGCCTCGCCGGCCCCTCTTGGCCTGACGGCCAATTCACCCCGCGGATATTTGGGGACAAAAGACGGCCGGCTTCTTCTGTGTGCAAATACTCACGGCGGGGGCTCTCCACCTGCGCGGGGTTAGCGTTTCTTGACGAACTCGGTCAGGATGACGATGCGCTGTCCCTCGACGCGGCCTTCGATATGGGCGGGGTTGTCGGCCACCAGAGAGATGCCGCGCACCGCCGTGCCGCGTTTGGCGGTGAAACCCGCGCCCTTGACCGGCAGATCCTTGATCAGAACCACCGTGTCGCCCTGCGCCAACAGGGCGCCGTTGCTGTCGCGATGTTCGACCGTTGCGGGGGCGGCTTGCAGGAGCGCGGTGGCGGCCTCCGACAGCATCATCGCCTCACGAGTGTCCGCCGCCCATGGCTCGGCCAGAGCATCGAGCTTGACGGCCACCGCCGCCTGAACCTCGGGCGTCTCGGACCATGCCGCGCCTTCGAGGCAACGCCAATGCGGGTCGCTGTCGTCAACATCGCGGCAGGTGGCACAAAGCAGAAGCTCGACCCCCGGCGGCATGGTGGCGGGGGCAAGGACATCGGGGTTTGCGCAGAACTCACATACGCCACCGGCGCGGGTCATCAGATCGGTCATGGTGGTTTCCTTTTTGCGGTGGGCGTTTCGGGCGTCCTTACCTGCCCGCACTTATTACGGCCTAGCAACACAGTCCATTTTCGGTATAGCTTTGCAAGTTAGATACAAAAATCGCCTTTCCGGAAATCGCGTATTTATAACGCCCCATTTGAAAAACAATGTGAGTTGATTTTATAAACTGATCGTCCAGATTCAAATGGGTCTCGCCCAACGAAGAAACCTCCATCGAATAGTCGGGCACATCTAACAAAATATACAGACTATTTCTTGATTTGGGTCGAAAGTTCGGCGGGATGTTCTCTTTCTCGAAGCCCATCCTCACTTCAATAATTGCGGTATCACCATACAGCTTCACGCTTCGAACAGCTATATGTCCCGATATTTCTGCGCCCAAAACCTGCTTCAATCTGGCTCTCAACCCATCATGCTCAATCAACATTTCAACCTCTTTATGGAAAAACGGAATCGGCAGAGGCGCCCGGCATGAGACATGGCGTCGCATTTTCCCTGCACCGTCAGCGACAGCGCGGCTTCGTGCAGCCTGCGCCCAAACGGCAATGCCAGCGTCAGCCCCGCAACCGTCTCGGCCCCGGCAAATGCCGCCTTGGCCGCCAGAGTGCCTTCAAAGACGCGATGGAGAAACCGGCTCAATCTTCGCCGCGATAGGGGCGGACATATTGCAGGGCCATGTCCCAGGGGAAGAAGATCCAGGTGTCCTGCGACACTTCGGTCACATAGGTCTGGACCATCGGGCGGCCCTTGGGCTTGGCGTAGACGGTGGCGAAATGCGCCTTGGGATACATCTCGCGGATCAGCTCCAAGGTGCGGCCCGAATCGACCAGATCATCGACGACCAGAATCCCTTCACCATCGCCCATCAGCGAATCGTCGGGGCGCTTGAGAACCTGCAACTCACCCTGCTGGCCCTTGTCGCCATCGCCCTTGTAGGATTTGATCGAGATCGTGTCGATGGTGCGCAGATCCAGCTCACGCGCGACGATCATCGCGGGCACCATGCCGCCGCGCGTCACGGCGACCACGGCGCGCCAGTCAGTGCCGTCAAGCCGCCATGCAAGCGCGCGGGCGTCGCGGTGAAGCTGGTCCCAGCTGACATGAAAACCCTTTTCATGGGGCAGGCGGGTGTCGTTACGGTCGGTCATGGCGGGCCTTTAGCTCTGATTCAGCGGTCTAGGATCAACAACACGCCCAGAAGGATAATGGCAAGACCGGCGGCGCGGTCGATCCAGATTTTCGCGCGACGGTAGCGGGCGCGCATCGCATTGGTGGACATGGCGAGGGCCACGACCGCATACCAGAACAGTTCCGTCGAAAGCGCGGTCGCATAGATCCCCGCCTGCCGCAGCCATGTCAGATCGCCGGGAAACAGCGACAGGATAAGTGCTGCATAAAACAGCGCGGGCTTGGGATTGGCGAGGTTCAGCGCAACGCCCCCCGCAAAGGTCTTGCGCGCGCCGGTGGCGGCATCGGGCAGGGGTTCGGTGGCGGCACGGAATATCTGCCAGCCGACCCAGATCAGATAAGCGCCGCCGATCAGCGTCAGCCCCGCATAAAGCGCAGGATAAATGCGCAACAGCGCGGCCAGCCCCAACAGCGCACAAAGACACCAAAGCGACGCCCCAAAGGCCAGCCCCAAAGCATAGGGAAGCGCCTGATCGCGGCCCCGCGACATGGCGGTCTGGATGGCCGAGACAATGGCCGGCCCCGGCGACAGGATCGCGAGGGTCAGGGTTGCAATCAGCGTCAGATAGGGGGCCGCGCCTGTCAGGCTCAGCCCTCCTTGCGGCCAGTCACGGCGTCGATATCGGGCGCATCCACCGCCTTCATGCCGACGACGTGATAGCCCGCATCGACGTGATGCGTCTCACCCGTCACGCCGCTGCCCAGATCGGACAGCAGGTAGAGCGCGGATTTGCCGACCTCATCCTGCGTGACGTTGCGGCGCAGGGGCGAGTTCAGCTCATTCCACTTCATGATATAGCGGAAATCGCCGATCCCCGAGGCGGCAAGTGTCTTGATCGGGCCTGCGGAAATGGCGTTCACGCGGATGCCGTCCTTGCCCAGATCCTCGGCCAGATAGCGCACCGAAGCCTCAAGCCCCGCCTTGGCCACGCCCATCACGTTATAATGCGGCATGACCCGTTCCGCGCCGTAATAGGTCAGGGTCAGCAGGCTGCCGCCGTCGTTCATCATCGCGCTTGCGTGGCGGCTGACCATGGTGAAGGAATAGACCGAAATATCCATGGTCATCAGGAAGTTATCGCGGGTCGTATCGACATAGCGTCCGCGAAGCTGTTCCTTGTCGGAATAGCCGATCGCATGGACCAGAAAATCCATCTTGCCCCAAGCATCGCGCAGCCCCTCGAACATCGCCACGACCGAGGCCTCGTCGCCCACATCGCAGTCGAACAGCAGCTCTGAGCCGACCTGTTCGGCCAAGGGTGCTGCGCGCTTCTTCATCGTCTCGCCCTGATAGGAAAAGGCCAGCTCGGCGCCCTGATCGGCCAGAGCCTTGGCGATGCCCCAGGCGATGGACTTGTCATTGGCCAGACCCATGATGAGGCCCCGCTTGCCCGCCATCAGGCCGGTTTTCTCATTGCTTGACATCGTTGCCCCTCGCAGCTTTCGATCTTTTGTTGCACAAAGGATTAGGCGAAACCCCCCGGAGCATCAAGCATGAGCGACCGCAGCGGAATTTTTGCAGGAAACGACCCGTTCACCATCGCGAGGAGCTGGCTGGAAGAGGCCGGAACGGTTGAGCCGAACGACCCCAATGCCATCGCCCTTGCCACGGTGGACGCCGACGGGATGCCCGATGTGCGCATGGTCCTGCTGAAGGAAATTGAGCCCGACGCCTTCGTTTTCTACACCAATTACGACAGCGCCAAGGGGCAGCAGATCGCCGCCACCGGCAAGGCAGCCTTCGTGCTGCACTGGAAAACCCTGCGCCGCCAGATCCGCGTGCGCGGCGATGTCATGCGTGAGGACGGCCCGCAAGCCGATGCCTATTTCGCCTCACGCTCGCTGCAATCGCGGCTGGGCGCATGGGCCTCGGCGCAAAGCCGCCCGCTGGACTCGCGCGCAAGCCTGATGGCTGAGGCGGCCCGCCAAGGGCTGCGCCACGGGCTGAACCCGGCCCGTCCGCCCTATTGGGGCGGTTTCCGCATCCGCCCGCGCAGCATCGAGTTCTGGGCCGACGGTGCCTTCCGCCTGCATGACCGCTTTCGCTGGACGCGGCGGGACGTTGCGTCCCCGGAGCCTTTTTCGGATGCAGTTCAGGATGAGTTGGGTCATAATTGGTTCGTCGAGCGGCTTCATCCTTGAAACTGAACAGCCGGTTCAGTTAAACAGGAGAAAGCAGGCTGAAATCCTCGGTTTGCCACGGATTTCCGTAGTTTTTTCACGAAGGGTTGGGATTCGGTGAGTTTGAATCGGTGCGAGTCATGATGGTCGAGGAACAGCCCGAGCGTTTTCGGGCCGAAGGTTTCGTGAAATGGTTCGACCCGGGCAAGGGCTTTGGCTTTGTCGTCAATGATGGCGAGGGGCCGGATATCCTGCTTCATGTGAATGTCCTGCGCAATTTCGGTCAAAGCACCATTGCGGATCAAAGCTGGGTCTCGGTCGAGGTGCAGCGCACGCCACGCGGCCTTCAGGCCTCCGAAGTGCTTGAGATTCGCCCGCCCGAAACCGGAAGCACCGCGCCGATTGCCGATCTGGTCGATACCGATCTTGACGACCTGTCGCGCCTGCCGATGCTGCCCGCGCGGGTCAAATGGTTCGACAAGGCCAAGGGTTTCGGCTTTGCGAATATCTTTGGCCGCTCGGGCGACGTGTTCTTGCATATCGAGGTGCTGCGCCATTGCGGTTTCGCCGATCTGGTCGTCGGTGAGGCGGTCGCGCTGCAAGTCGTCGATGGTCGCCGCGGATTGATGGCCGCCCGGATCTATCCCTGGGACCGCGCCACCGCCCCCGATGAGCAGGGCGCCGAGGGCGATGCGATGGCGCGCCACGTCATGGCCGGGCTGTGATGCGGGCCGCGATGCTCGCGCTGGCGCTGATCTTGGCGCCGCCTGTCCTTGCGCCGCATGTCGCGGCACAGGCTGATCTGCCCGACTGTCGCCCCCTGATGCTGGCCTTTGAGAGTGCCGGGGACCATACCGGCTTTGTTGTCGAACTGGCCGACACGCCCGCCCGCCGCGCCGAAGGGCTGATGTTCCGCGAGACCCTGCCTCAGGGCCATGGCATGCTGTTTATCTATGAGCAGCCGCAATTCGTCGCCTTCTGGATGAAAAACACGCTGATCCCGTTGGATATGGTGTTCATGGACGGGGGCGGCGTGATCCGTCACATCCATGAGGGGGCGGTGCCGGGCGATCTGACCTCGATCCCGGGCGCGCGGCCGGGCGATCCGCAGCCCTTGCGGCAATATGTGCTTGAGATCGGCGCGGGCGAGGCGGCGCGTCTTGGCTTGGCTGAGGGTCAGCAGATGCGCTTTCCCTATGTGCCTGATGCGTATAGCACGCTGCCGCTTTGCGCGGCGTGATCCGGTTTTGCTCTTTTCGCGGCGCGCGCGATAGGCTAAACGGTTCCGGTTCGGGGCGTGGCGCAGCCTGGTAGCGCGACGGTTTTGGGTACCGTAGGCCGGAGGTTCGAATCCTCTCGCCCCGACCATCTGGAAGAGTGGCCGAGTGGTTTAAGGCTCTGGTCTTGAAAACCAGCGTGGGGGAAACCCCACCGTGGGTTCGAATCCCACCTCTTCCGCCAGTTCTTTCACGATAGTATTGTCGCGGCTGGGCTGCGGCGCGATCAGATTGATGAGATCAGCGCGGTGGCCGGTCTTGTCGATTCAGATGGCAAAGCGAGCCGGTGGCGGCATGGCTCTAGGGGCCGGCGCGTCGCCGCATTGTGGAGACGGGCGGGCAAGACTGTGACCTAATGGTGCTTCTGTCGCCGGAGATGCGAAAATTTCAGGAATATATAACTAGCACTTCGAGCGCGCTCAGCTGGGAGAACAAGCTGCGCGCGGAAGCGGTGCAACGTGGTCAAGCTGTCAGACGGCCCGGAGCCCGGCGGACGTCTGCTATCGCTTAAACAGACAAGACAACAAACTAAGATAAAAGTGGCAGCCCGTAGGGGAATCGAACCCCTCTTTCCAGGTTGAAAACCTGGCGTCCTAACCGATAGACGAACGGGCCACCTTTGCGCTGCGATGCTGTCGCTCGCGGCGTGAAGGGGTGTTTAGAAGAGGTCGCGAGGGGGCGCAAGGGGGAAAATGATGCGCTCGTGCATTTTTTCGCCCGCGCGCAGAACCGCCTCACACAGCCGCCGCGTCGTCCAGACGCAGGCGCGCGCGGGCGCGGCCGTTCCAGTGCGAAAGCTCCAGCTTGCCCGCGAAATGGAACCGCCTGCCGCGTGCTTCAAGCAGGGCGGGGCCAAGCGGGCCGGTCATCGCGCCCCATGCCACTGCCTCGACCACGGGCGAGCCGGGGGCGCGGAAGCGCAGGCGCAGGTGCTGTTCGCCCATCGTGCCGGCGCTGTCGAGCAGCATATCGGCAAAGGCGAATCGCGGGGCAGGGGCGGCCTGGCCGAACGGGCCCGCTGCCTCAAGCAATTCGCACAGCTCGGGCGTGACCGCCTCGGGGGCCAGCACGCCCGAGATGCGCAATTCGCGCAGCCCGCTGCGCCCGGCCAACTCGCCCGCGATCAGATCGGACAGCCGCGCCATGGCCGCGCCGATCTGCGCCTCGGCCACGGTCAGGCCCGCTGCCATCCGGTGGCCGCCGCCCTTTTCAAGCAGCCCCTCGGCGGCCAGACGCTGCACGGCGCGGCCCAGATCCACCCCCTCGACCGAGCGGGCCGAGCCTTTGCCGATCCCCCGCTCGACACCGATCACCACCGAGGGCAGGCCGGTGCGCTCCTTGATCCGCGCCGCGACGATGCCGACCACGCCGGGATGCCAGCCCTCGCCCGCCGCCCATGAGAGGCCCGCATCGCCGCGCGCCTCGACCTGCGCCAGCGCCTCGTCCCGCACGGCGGCCTCAATGGCGCGCCGGTCGCGGTTTAGCTCATCGAGCTCGGCGGCCAGTTTTTCAGCGCGGGCGGGATCGGTCGCAGACAAGCACAGCGCGCCCAGATCGGCACGGCCCACGCGGCCCCCCGCATTGACCCGAGGCCCGATCATAAAGCCCAGATGAAAGGCGGAGGGCGTGCTGTCCAGCCGCGAGACATCGGCCAGCGCGACCAGCCCCGGCCTTTCGCGCCGCGCCATCACCGCCAGCCCCTGCCGCACAAAGGCGCGGTTCACGCCCACCAAAGGCGCGACATCGGCCACCGTGGCCAGTGCGACCAGATCCAGCATCGGCATCAGCGCAGGCTCGGGCAGGCCCCGCGCACGCAACTCACGCCCCGCCTGCACCAGCGTCAGGAACACCACCCCGGCGGCGCAAAGATAGCCCAGCGTACCGTCCTCATCGGCGCGGTTCGGGTTCACCACGGCCAGCGCGGGGGGCAGGGTCTCGCCGCCCAGATGATGATCCAGCACGACCACATCCGCCCCCTGCGCCGCTGCAAGCGCGTCATGGGACAGCGTGCCGCAATCGACGCAGACAATCAGGTCATGACCCGCCGCCAAGCCTGCCATCGCGGGGGCGTTGGGGCCATAACCCTCGTCGATGCGGTCGGGAATATAAAGCGTCGCATCACGCCCCTGCGCGCGCAGCCAGTCCAGCAGCAGCGCCGCCGAGGCCCCGCCATCGACATCGTAATCGGCAAAAATCGCGATCCGCTCACCCGCGACAAGGGCTGCGACCAGCCGCGCCGCCGCCGCCTCCATATCGCGCAGGCTCAGCGGGTCGGGCAGCAAATCGCGCAGCTTGGGCGCCAGATAGCCCGCCGCGTCGGCGGCCTCGACGCCGCGCTCGGCCAGCACGCGCGCCACCGCCAAGGGCAGCCCCGCCTGCTGCGCCAGAGCCTCGGCGCGGCGCTCAACCTCGGCCGAAGGGCCGCGCCAGAACCGCCCGCCCAGCGAATGATCGACTCCCAGAAAGGCGGGCTCTGTCATGTCTTTTGTCCGAACATATCTCGGCCGGGGGCAGCGCCCCCCGCGCCTCAGCGGATCGGGTTGCGATAGATCATCCGCCGAACCGAGCCAGTTTTCGACCGCATCAGGATGGTTTCGGTCTCGATAAAGCCCGGCTCGCGCCGCACCCCGCGCAGGATCGAGCCATTGGTGACGCCGGTCGCCGCGAAGATCACGTCGGCGGTCACCATCTCGTCGCGCGAATAGATCCGGTTCAGATCGGTGATCCCGGCCTTTGCCGCGCGGGCTTTCTCGTCCTCGTTGCGAAACAGCAGTCGCCCCCAGATCTGCCCGCCCATGCATTTGAGCGCCGAGGCCGCCAGCACCCCCTCGGGTGCGCCGCCAGAACCCATATACATATCAATCCCGGTGATTTCCGGCTCGGCGCAATGGATCACGCCCGCCACATCGCCATCGGTAATCAGCCGAATCGCCGCGCCGGTCGCGCGCACCTCTGCGATCATATCCTCATGGCGCGGGCGTTCCAGAATACAGACGGTGATATCCTCGGGCGTCACGCCGCCAGCCTTGGCCAGCGCATGAACACGCTCGGACGGGGTCATGTCCAGACTGACCACATCCTGCGCGTAACCCGGCCCGACCGCCAGCTTGTCCATATACACATCCGGCGCGTGCAGCAGCGTGCCGCGCGGCGCCATGGCGATCACGGTCAGCGCGTTGGGCATATCCTTGGCGGTCAGCGTCGTGCCTTCCAGCGGGTCCAGCGCGATATCGACCTCGGGACCATTGCCCGAGCCGACTTCCTCGCCGATATACAGCATCGGGGCCTCGTCCCGCTCACCCTCGCCGATCACCACAACGCCCTTGATGTCCAGCAGGTTGAGCTGTTCGCGCATCGCGTTGACGGCAGCCTGATCGGCGGCCTTCTCGTCGCCGCGTCCGATCAGCCGGGCCGAGGCATGGGCCGCGGCCTCGGACACGCGGGCAAGGCCCAGCGAAAGCATACGGTCGTTGAAATCCTTGACAGACATCGGGCCTCCTCGCGGCGATCAGGGGTCGCGGTGGCGCGACCGGGACGGGTTAACAGGCTTCTAGGCCGAAGGCGCGGGCCGGGCAAGCCCGCGTGAGAGGATCAGGCGGGGGCGGGAGGCGGTGGTTGGGCAGGGCGGGGTGAGGTGGAGCAAAGCCAAGTGGGTCAGAGTTGCGCGGGGCATGTTAACGCGGGTGAGATTGGCGGAGCGCGTTGCAAGCTCGCGCACCTCCCGGTGCGTTGCCGTGTGTCGTCAGGAGGGGCTGTTTACGGTGGGAGAAACCCAGTCCGCTCAAAGCTTGGCCGGGTGAGGCACGGCGGGCCAAAGCCAGGCGGAGCGAAGCCAAGCGGAAGGAAGTCGAGCGGGCCAGAATTGGGCAGGGTTGGCTAACGCGGGCTACATGGACAGAGCGCGTTGCAAGCTCGCGCACATCGCGGGGCATTGCCAGAAGTGGTCCGGAGGGGCGGTTTCAGATGGGCCAAAGCAAGGTGGAAAAAGTCCGGTCGGACCAAATCTGGGCGGGGCCGAGGCGTGAGGGCTGCAAAGGCACCCGGCACCCCACTTGACGGCTTCGCGACCACCAACAGCATGCTGAGCGGTGCCACGCGGGTCGGGGACGTCTGCGTGACAAGATCATAGTGGGACGCCGGGCGGCCAAAGCCGCCTAGGCCGAGGAACGCGGGCTGCATAGACGCCCGGCAAGCCGCTTGATGGTTTCGAGACCACGGGCAGCCTGTCGCGCGGTGGCATGCGGGGCGAGGACGTCAGCGTGCCAAGATCACAGCAGGCGCCTGATGACCAAAGCCAGCGGGGGCCGATGCACGCGGGCTGCATGGGCAACCCGGCACAGCACTCGCCGGTTTCGAGACCACCAAGAGCAAGCCGCGCGTTGTCAGGCGGGCCGGGGACGCCCAGCGGCCAAAGCTAAGGCGAGGCCCGGTAACGGGGGCTGCATCGACGTCGGACAGGCCACTAGACGGTTTCGAGACCACAGGCAGCATGCCGCGCGGTGCCATGCGGTGCGGGCACGCCTGCGCGACCAGATCAGGGCGAGACGCCCGGTAGCGAAAGCCAGCCCGGGCCGGGCAACGCGGCCTGCAGGCGGGCGCACCGCTAGGTGGTGCAGATCGCGGCGCCTCGCTGAGGGCAGATCGCGCGGTGTCAGGCGGGGCGGGGGCTGCGCAGCAGGATTTGCAGGACGATGCCGATCATCAGCCCGTTGAGCAGATGCCAAAGGAAATGCGTGCCCAGCGGAAAACCGTCGCAGACCTGCGGGTCAATGGTGCGAAAGACCAGCGACAGCGCAAAGACCCCGAAACCGGCCAGCGCCCAGTTGCGCATCGGGTGGCGGCGGATCTGCATGACGATGACGAAGACCAGAAAGGCAATCACCGCCGGCAGATATTGCAATGAGCCGTTGAACGGGTCCGGCTGGGGCGGTGCGGCGGTCGTGCCGCCCGAACCTTCGCCCATTGCGGCGTAGATCGTGATCGCGCCGATCACCGCGGCCAGCCCGATCAGGATGCGGCCGGGGCGGACATGGCCGATCCGGTTGATGGCGACAAGGACGTAAAGCGCAACAAATGTCCAGATCGGCAGCACATCGGCGAAAGCCGACCAGCGGTTCGCGAAGGTGTGGAACAGAAACGAGCCGATCCCGATCACCGCCGCCAGCGCGATGAGCAGCCAGACCAGCGGGTTCGGCTCGGCCCGGCGCCGCGCCTCGATGGCGCCCCAGATCGCCGCCGCGACGAAGGCGGCATTTGTGATTGCGTTGACCGGCTCGGACCAGAAACCCGCGTCCAGCCGTTCGCAATAGATGTTGATCGGCTGGGTCCAGTTCATCAGGCCCTCGCGTCAGAGATGGTGCGCAAGGGCGGTCAACCCGCCGTCGCGCTTTCTTTCTGGGCGTCTTGATGGATCAGCAGGGGCTTGGCCTGCGCCGTCTCGACCGCGTCTTCATTGACGACCACCTCGGCCACGCTGTCCATTCCGGGCAGCTCGAACATGGTATCGAGCAGGATATCCTCCATGATCGAGCGCAGCCCGCGCGCGCCGGTCTTGCGCTTGATGGCGCGTTTGGCGATGGCGGTCAGCGCGTCGTCGGTGAAGGTGAGTTTGACATCCTCAAGCTCAAACAGGCGCTGATATTGCTTGACCAATGCGTTTTTCGGCTTGGTCAGAATGATGATCAGCGCCTCTTCATCCAGATCGGTCAGGGTGGCGATGACCGGCAGGCGGCCGACAAATTCGGGGATCAGGCCGAATTTGAGCAGATCCTCGGGCTCGAGTTCCTTGAACAGCTCGCCCACGCCGCGGTCGTCACTTTCCTTGACCGAGGCGCCAAAGCCCATCGCGCTGCCCTTGTTGCGCTGCGCGATGATGCGGTCCAGACCGGCAAAGGCGCCGCCGCAGATGAACAGGATATTGGTCGTATCGACTTGCAGGAATTCCTGCTGCGGATGTTTGCGCCCGCCTTGCGGCGGAACGGAGGCGACGGTGCCTTCCATGATCTTGAGCAAAGCCTGCTGCACCCCCTCGCCCGAGACATCGCGGGTGATCGAGGGGTTGTCGGATTTGCGGGTGATCTTGTCCACCTCGTCGATATAGACGATGCCGCGCTGCGCCCGTTCGACATTGTATTCCGACGCCTGCAACAGCTTCAGGATGATGTTTTCGACATCCTCACCGACATAGCCGGCCTCGGTCAGCGTGGTCGCATCGGCCATGGTAAACGGCACATCCAGAATCCGCGCCAGCGTCTGCGCCAGCAGCGTTTTGCCGCAGCCGGTGGGGCCAATCAGCAGGATGTTTGACTTGGCCAGCTCAATATCCGATTTCGAGGCGTGGTTCAGCCGCTTGTAATGGTTATGCACCGCCACCGACAGCACGCGCTTGGCATGTTTTTGACCGATCACATAATCGTCCAGAACCCCGCAGATTTCCTGCGGCGTCGGCACCCCGTCGGCAGATTTCAGCCCCGAGGATTTGGTCTCCTCGCGGATGATGTCCATGCACAGCTCGACACATTCGTCGCAGATGAACACGGTCGGCCCCGCAATCAGCTTGCGAACCTCATGCTGGCTTTTGCCGCAAAAGCTGCAATACAGCGTGTTTTTGCTGTCGCCCGTTTCGTTCGCCATCGTCATTTCCCCAGTCTGCGAAGACATCGCACAAGACGCGCCACATCATTCGCCCAGTTTAGGGGCGCAGCCGCCCCGTCTCAATCCCAAAACCGCCCGGGTGCAAACCGCCCGGGCCCCGGGTTATTTCGTGTCCGCCGTAGCCTTGCCGCGCGGGGCCAGAACCTCATCAATCAGGCCCCAGTCCTTGGCCTCTTGCGGGGACATGAAGCGGTCGCGTTCCAGGGCCGCCTCAACATCTTCCAGCGTCTGGCCGGTATGCTGGACATAAATCTCATTCAGGCGCCGCTTCAGCTTTTCGGTTTCCTGCGCGTGGATCAGGATATCGGTCGCCTGGCCCTGGAACCCGCCCGAGGGCTGATGGACCATCACGCGGCTGTTCGGCAGGGCGTAGCGCTGCCCCTTTTCGCCCGCCGCCAGAAGCAGAGACCCCATCGAGGCGGCCTGACCGACCACCAGCGTCGAGATGCGCGGCCGAATATACTGCATCGTGTCATAGATCGACAGACCCGCCGTCACCACGCCGCCGGGGCTGTTGATATACATGGAAATTTCCTTGGACGGGTTTTCCGCCTCAAGGAACAGCAGTTGCGCGCAGATCAGCGTGGACATGCCGTCATGGACCGGACCGGACAGGAAAATGATCCGTTCCTTCAG
The DNA here is from genome assembly GCA_030538425.1 of Paracoccus sp. (in: a-proteobacteria). Classification (GTDB taxonomy): domain Bacteria; phylum Pseudomonadota; class Alphaproteobacteria; order Rhodobacterales; family Rhodobacteraceae; genus Paracoccus. The sequence continues at coordinate 124,466 of JAUNTZ010000002.1, forward strand.
CAGGCGCGAGAAAATGTCATAGGCCCGTTCCCCGCGCGAGGTCTGTTCGACCACCATCGGAACCAGTGTGTTCATGTAGAATTCTGCGGGATCGCTCATCTATTATCCTTGCCTGTCAGCTGCTCGTGTCGCGCGATTCGCGGCCCGGGTGTCACCGTCATAGCCACAAAAGGTTGACAGAGTCTTAGTAACGCCCGATCTCATCCGCAAGGGATGGATAAAATTCGACCTATTTTCCGAGGGGAAGGATGCGCCATGAAGCTGATTGCGGGGCTTGGGAATCCGGGTGCGAAATATGCGGGGAACCGGCATAATATCGGCTTTATGGCAGTCGAGCGGATCGCCGCCGATCATGGTTTCGGGCCGTTCCGGGCGCGGTTTCAGGGCGAGGTCGCCGAGGGGCGGCTGGGCGGTGCGCGGGTCATGCTGCTCAAGCCGATGGGTTTTATGAACCTCTCGGGTCAGGCGGTCGGGGAGGCGATGCGTTACCTGAAGATTGAACCGCAAGATGTTGTTATCATTCACGATGAGCTTGATCTTGCGCCCGGGAAGGCGCGGGTGAAAAGCGGCGGTGGTCATGCCGGGCATAACGGTTTGCGTTCGATCCATCAGCATATCGGGGCGGATTATCAGCGGGTCCGGCTGGGCATCGGGCATCCGGGCGACAAGGCGCGGGTGGCGGGTTATGTGCTGTCGGATTTTGCCAAATCCGATGCGGATTGGCTGGACGATCTGCTGCGGGGGGTCTCGGATGGCGCGGCGGCGCTTGCGGAGGGCGATGCGGGGCGGTTCCAGAACGCGGTCGCGCAGCGCACCGCGCCCGCCCGCAACAGCGGCACGGCGCCGCCGGGAGGGGCAAAGCCCGCGCCGAGAACAGGCGCCGAGGCAAAGCCCGAGCCTGCCCCGCAAAGCCTTGCCGACAAGCTGGCCGCTTTGGCTGGCCGGTTCCGCTAAGTCAGTCCTGTCTTGCCGCAGCCCCGGGCGCGGGCTAGCATCGCGGCATGAAACACCCTGCGCTGAATGTTCTGGGCGGGCCGTTGCAGCCCTGCTCAAACGACCCGCTGACCGGGTTTTTCCGCGATGGCTGCTGCAATACCGGGCCTGAGGATAGCGGCAATCACACGGTTTGCGTGGTGGTGACCGCCGAGTTTCTGGCCCTGTCCAAATATCTGGGCAATGACCTGACCACACCGCGCCCTGAATACCGCTTTGCGGGGCTGAAGCCCGGGGATCGCTGGTGCCTTTGCGCGGCGCGTTTCATGCAGGCGGCCGAGGAATTCGCCGCCCCCAAGGTGGTGCTTGAGGCGACGCATACACGCGCTCTTGATATCGTGCCGCTGGCGCTTTTGCGGGCTCATGCGTTGAATGAGGGCGAGACGCCCTCATCCTAGGAGCATGAGATGAAAGCATCTGGATTTCTGGTGGCCGCCGCGGTGCTGGCCGTGCCTGCCATGGCGGAAACCCCGGCGGGGGACTGGCTGAGGGCGGCAGATCGCGCCCGGCTTGGCGATTATCATCGCGCCGTCGGTGAGGCGTTGGAAACCGTGCTCGCGCGGGCCGAGGGGAACGATCTAGCGACCGTTCTCGACACCTTTCAGGGCGCGGCGCTGAGCGGGAGCGAGGCCGTCGCGCTGCTTCCCGGCGATTGGGATTGCCGGATGATCAAGCTGGGTGCCGAGGGCCTGCCGGTCGTGGCCTACGCGCCGTTCAAATGCCGTGTGGACGCGGATCTGAACCTCACCAAGCTGAGCGGTTCTCAGTTGTTGCGTGGCAGCATCCGAGCGGACGAAACACAGGATCGGCTGGTCTTTGCCGGGGTGGGCTATGTCAGCGACGCGACCCCGCCGTCTTATCACGATCTGCCGGACGAATTGGGCGAGACGGGCAGCGTCTGGCCCTCGGTCGGGCTTGTCTCGGTGGTCTCCGGTGAGCGCGCGCGGATCGTCATGCCCTATCCGTATAATGAGTCCGTGCTGGATGTTTTGCTTCTAACCCGTTGATTCGAAAAAAGGCCGAGGCGGCATGCGCCCCGGCCTCTGCTGTGCTTTGTCCAGCCGATCAGCTTGCGCTGTCGTCAGAGGAATCATCCGAAGCGTCGTCGGATGCCTCATCCGAATCGCTGGCCTCATCCTCGCCCGCGTCGTCGCTGGCATCGTCTTCAGCGGCATTATCGCTGGCATCATCAGCCGCCGCCGCAGCAGCATCGCTGGAGCCTTGCGCCGGGGATTGCTCTTCCTCGGTCAGAATGCGCTCACCGTTGATATAGATCAGCCGGGCCTCGATCATGTTATAGACCAGTTCCAGCGGCTCACCCTCGCGGGTCGCGGTGATGGTCATCAGCGAACCTTCGCGCAGAATGGTGATGTCGCTGAAGCCCTGAGCGACCAGCAATTCCGCGATCTGCTCATTGTTCTGCTGCTGATCCAGCGTCGGGAAGCGGCTGGCCCATTCGGGCGCCATGGCGACCTCGCCCGGGGTCGGCACGGGCGAGACCTCAGCCGCAGGCGCGGGGACAATCGGGGTCGAGGCGCCGGGCTGGGTCACGACCTGATCCTGCGCAAAAGCGGGCAAAGCGAGGCCAAAAGCCAGAGCCGAGGCGGCAAGACGGGGTGCGAGTTTCTCGATTTTCATCGTTCGATCTCCTTTTGGCCCGATGGGGGCCTGTCATGGCGAAAGAACGCCCCGGACCCCGGCGGGTTGCCGGGGATCACGGGGTTGTCATGTCAGGTCTGGATATCGACGCCCAGATGTTTGGCGACGGTGAAGATATCCTTATCGCCGCGTCCGCACATATTCATGACGATCAGATGATCTTCGGGCAGATCTGGCGCGATCTTGGCGACATGGGCCAGCGCGTGGCAGGGCTCCAGCGCGGGGATAATCCCTTCGGTCTGACACGACAGGGTAAAGGCGGCCAGCGCCTCGGTGTCGGTGATGCTGACATATTCCGCGCGGCCCTGTTCCTTCAGCCAGGCATGTTCCGGCCCGATGCCCGGATAATCGAGCCCCGCGCTGATCGAGTGGCCCTCAAGGATCTGGCCATCATCATCCTGCAACAGATAGGTGCGGTTGCCATGCAGCACGCCCGGACGCCCGCCGGTCAGGCTGGCGCAATGCTGCATCGTCTCGTCGACGCCCTTGCCGCCAGCCTCGACCCCGATGATCCGCACTGAGGCGTCGTCAAGGAACGGGTGGAACAGCCCCATCGCGTTGCTGCCGCCGCCAATCGCGGCGATGATCGTGTCAGGCAGGCGGCCCTCGCGTTCCATGATCTGCGCGCGGGTCTCGCGCCCGATGATCGACTGGAAATCGCGCACCATGGCGGGGTAGGGATGCGGGCCCGCCACCGTGCCGATGCAATAAAACGTGTCGCGCACATTGGTCACCCAGTCACGCAGCGCATCGTTCATCGCGTCTTTCAGCGTGCCGCGCCCCGAGGTCACGGGCACCACATCCGCTCCCAGAAGCCGCATCCGAAACACGTTGGGCGCCTGACGTTCCACGTCATGCGCGCCCATATAGATCACGCATTTCAGCCCGAACCGCGCGCAGACCGTGGCCGTCGCGACCCCGTGCTGCCCCGCGCCGGTTTCCGCGATGATCCGCGTCTTGCCCATCCGCCGCGCCAGCAGGATCTGACCCAGCACGTTGTTGATCTTGTGGCTGCCGGTATGGTTCAGCTCATCGCGTTTGAGATAGATCTTCGCGCCGCCCAGCCGCTCGGTCAGGCGTTCCGCGAAATAAAGAGGCGAGGGGCGGCCCACATAATGCGTCCACAGATCATCCATCTGGGCCTTGAATTCGGGGTCGGTCTTGGCGCGCTCATATTCCGCCTCAAGATCGAGGATCAGCGGCATCAGCGTTTCCGAGACGAACCGCCCGCCAAAGATCCCGAAACGGCCCTGCTCATCCGGCCCGTTCATAAAGCTGTTGATAAGATCGTCCATGTCTCGCGCGCGCCCCGCATCATCTGTCTGTCAGCGCGTAGCTAACCCGCCGCGCGCCGGGCGGCAAGCGCGGTTTCTGATAGCGATTGCAGGGGTTAATTTGGTGGAGCCAACGGGCACGACCACGAACGCGCCAATAGCTGCGCTCCTATTGCAGGCATGGCGGCGAGTTGCCTTCGCCCGCGCGAAGCTCAGTCCTGATGCCTGACCACATAGAGCATCACGCCCGCGATCACCAAACCGGCAATGGGCGTCATGAGCATCATCAGCAGATCAATGTTTGTCATCTTCCAGCCCCTTCAGAACCTTCCGTGCTGTCCAATGTCGGGCCGCAGACCCCGCGAAACAAGCAAGACTGCCAAGCGCCAGCCGCCAGCCCGCGCTTGTCGTGCCGTAAGCCGCTGAAAACACAGGGGCCAGCCCGCCAACAGCAAATACCGCAACCGCCATCCCGTTGATGAAGGTTGCCGTCAGCTTCGTTTGCTCATTCCGAATCTGCTTCATTCGCTCACCTCATGCAGTCTCACACCACCCACATGAGTATAACTTAGCGATGGGTTCCCCGGCGTTCCCCCGAAAGGTGAAGACCGCCTGCTGGGGAAAACATTTTTCGTCGATGTGTTTGATTATATTGGTGGAGCCAAGGGGAGTCGAACCCCTGACCTCTTGAATGCCATTCAAGCGCTCTACCAACTGAGCTATGGCCCCACCGGAGGTCAGCCGCGCCGTCGGCGCTGCGTGTAGGAGGGGCTTCTAGGCGCTTGTCGCACGGGGCGCAAGCCGAAAAATGCAAGGGTCGGGAAAATCTTTGGGGCGGGTCGGTTATGCGGGCATGGCGGGGCGCTTATCTGACAGATCAAGGCATTTGACGACCGCGCCGGGGGCCCGCCGCAGGGTGCGAAAGCGGAAAAATACAGCCTCTGGAAAAACCTTCAGCGCGAAGCTGATGCGTCCGGCGATGCAGGCGTTGCGGGGCGCTGTCAGACAGATCCGTCCGACAGATCAAGACATTTGACGACCGCGCCGGAGGCCAGCCGCAGGGTGCGAAAGCCGATCTTTTCGTAATAGGCCAGTGCGGGCTCATTGGTCTCACCGATGAACGCCTCGATCCGGGGCAGGTCCGCATCGCGGGCGGCGCGCAGGGTTACCTCGAACAGGTGCGAGCCCACGCGGCGGCGGGCGGCGCGGGGGGCGACATGGGTGCCGATGATCCCGCAGCCCTCGGGCGTGCCGTAAGGGTTGCCCGCCTGCGCGCGCAACAGCGACTGGAAGCCAAGCGGCCCCGAATCGTCCTCGGCCAGTGCGCAGGACAGCCGGCCCGGATGGGCGATATAGGTGCGCAGCACGAAGCCTTCATCGGCGGGCGATGTGCGCTTGCCCGCCGCGACAAGCTCTTGCAGCAAGGCGCTGATGGCGGGGGCGTCGGAGGGTTGGGCCTGGCGGATATTCATTACGCCAGTCTAGACCGCGAAGGCTGCGGGGCCAAGGCGTCGATCACGCTTGAGCCTGCCGCGCATCCGGCCTATTGCGGCGCCATGCGTATTCTGTTTCTGGGCGATGTGATGGGCCGGGCCGGGCGGCAGGCGGTGGCGGAACGCCTCGGCGCGCTGAAAGCCGCGCTGCGGGCGGATTTCTGTATCGTGAACGGTGAAAACGCCTCGGGCGGGATGGGGCTGACCGGCGCCCATGCCAGCAGTCTGCTTGACGCCGGGGCCGATGTGATCACGCTGGGCGATCATGCTTTCGATCAAAAGGACATGCTGGGCTTTATTGAAAAAGAGCCGCGCGTGATCCGGCCGATGAACTTTGCCAAGGACGCGCCGGGGCGGGGCTTTGGCGTCTTTGCCGATGCGCGGGGGCGCAAGGTTCTGGTCGCGCAGGCGCTGGGGCAGGTGTTCATGAAGCGGCCCTTTGACGATCCGTTCTCGGCGCTTGACGGCGTGCTGCGGGCGCATCCGATGGGGCGCATGGCGCGGGTGCAGGCGGTGATGCTGGACATCCATGCCGAGGCGACAAGCGAGAAAATGGCGATGGGCCATTTCTCGGACGGGCGGGCCAGTCTGGTGGCCGGAACCCATACCCATGTGCCGACCGGCGATGCGCAGATCCTGCCGCGCGGGACCGGCTATCTGACCGATGCCGGAATGTGCGGCGATTATGACAGCGTGATCGGCATGGACAAGGCCGAGCCGATGCGCCGTTTCATCACCGGCATGACCCGCGAGAGGTTCACTCCGGCGGGCGGTGAGGCCACGCTCTCGGGCGTGCTGGTTGAGACCGACGACGCCACCGGCCTCGCCACGCGGATTGAGCCGGTGCGGCAGGGCGGGCGGCTGCAAGCCACGGTTGCGCTTGATCTTTGATGAGGCGCAGGCGCCCCATTGCGTCACAAGGCGGGATCGGCGAAAAATAGAGCTCGCGCCCAGAGATATGTCGCGCTGTAACGATGAACGGAGACGCCGATGTTTGGCCTTGAATTGACCGGCGATGCCGCCGCGCTGACCTGCATGGGCATCATTGCCGGGATGTTGGTGCTGTTCATGCGTGAGCAGTTCCCGCCCGAGGTGGTGGCGATTCTGGGCGCGGCGCTGATGCTGATCCTGGGGATTCTGCCCGCCTCATCGCTGGGCGGGGTGCTGTCGAACAGCGCGCCCTGGACCATCGCCTTCATGTTCATCATCGTGGGCGGGCTGGTGCGCACCGGCGCGCTTGATTATGTCGGCAACATGGCCGCCAAATATGCCCGCAGCCACCCGACGATGACCTTTTCGATGATGTCGGTGACCGTGGTCGCCATGTCGGCCTTCATGAACAACACGCCGATTGTGGTGGTGATGATGCCGATCTTTATCCAGCTGGCCCGAGAGCTGGATAAATCGCCCTCTAAGCTGTTGATTCCCTTGTCCTATCTGTCGATTATCGGCGGCACGGTGACGATGATTGGCACCTCGACCAATATTCTGGTGGACGGCGTCGCCACGCAGATGGGCCTGCCGCATTTCACCATATTTTCGATCACGCCGGTGGGCCTGTGCATCGCCGCTGTGGGCCTGCTTTATCTGGCCTTTGTCGCGCCGCATCTGTTGCCGGATCGGGCCTCGATGTCCTCGGTTCTGGGCGGTGCCAAGTCGCAGATGAAGTTCTTTACCGAGGTCGCCATCCCTGAGGGCAGCGGCTTTGTCGGCCAAAAGGTGAATGAGGCCGAGATTTTCCGCCGCGACAATGCCCGCGTGATCGACGTGCTGCGCGGCGATGCCTCATTGCGGCGTGATCTGGACGCGGTCACGCTTGAGGCGGGCGACCGTGTGGTTCTGCGCACGCCCATGTCCAACGTGCTGGAATTGCAGGACAATAAGGATCTGCGCAATCTGGGCAAGCTGAGCGAGGTTCAGACCAACACCGTTGAGGTGCTGATCACGCCAGGCTGTCACATGGTCGGGCGCAGCCTTGGCTCAATGCGCTTGCGGCGCCGTTACGGCGTCTATGTGCTGGCCGCGCATCGCAAGAACCAGAATATCGGCCGTCAGCTGGATGATCTGGTCGTGCGGGTGGGCGACACGCTGCTGCTGGAAGGCGCGCCCGCCGATATTCAGCGCCTTGCCGCCGATATGGAGATGGTCGAGGTCAGCACCCCCTCAGAGCGCGCCTTCCGCCGCAAACATGCGCCGATCGTGGTCGCTGTGCTGGCCTCGGTGGTGATCTTCTCGGCGCTGGAATTCGCGCCGATCATGCTTCTGGCTTTCCTCGGCGTGGCGGTGGTGCTTGGAACGCGCTGTATCGACGCGGATGAGGCGCTGGGCTTTGTCGATGGGCGTCTGATGGCGCTGATCTTTGCGATGCTGGCGGTGGGGGCGGGGCTGGATGCCTCGGGCGCGCTGCAACTGATCGTGCGCTGGATCGGGCCGAGCCTTGAAAACGTGCCGCCCTGGGCCGTGGTGCTGGCGGTTTATACGCTGGCCTCGGTGCTGACCGAACTGGTCACGAATAACGCGGTGGCGGTGATTATCACGCCGCTGGCGATTGGTCTGGGGGTGCATCTGGGCATCGACCCGCGCCCGCTGGTGGTGGCGGTGATGATGGGCGCCTCAGCCGCTTTTGCGACGCCGATTGGCTATCAGACCAACACGCTGGTTTACGGCCCGGGCGGCTATCGGTTCAGCGATTTCCTGCGCGTCGGTATGCCGCTGAACATCATCATGGCGATCACGGCGGCGATTGCCATTCCCTTCTTCTGGCCGCTTGACGGAGGCTGACATGATCCGACCCCTTGCCCTTTTCTCGACCCTTGCCCTTGCCGCCTGCGCCCAGCCGGGGGTGCCCACCCCCGATAGCGTGGGGCTGAAAGGCGATGTGCTGACGCTGCGCTTTCCCGATGGCACGGTCTGCCGCGCCGAGGCGCCGGGCTCAACCTCGGGCAATTTCCCCGGCTGCCGCCATGACGCGCGCTTCGAGCTGCGCCGCCACGCCAATCCCGGCCCCGCAGCGCGTAGCCTGCCCGAGTTCTTTGAGCCATTCGCCGACATCACCATCACCCTGCCGGACGGTCGCCGGCATGAGTTCATGACCCCCGCCTCGCGCAGCTGGTCGGGCTGGCTGACGCAGGACGATTGACGGGCGGGGCGTCGGGCGCAGGTCAGGCCGGTGCGGTTTTGCGTCATGTTTTAGGCTATCGGCGGCGTGAAGACCTGTCGCGCTTGGCCCTGCGCCCGCAATCCGTATGGCGCTTTGACCCATTCGCCCCGGCCGCGCCAAACCCCGCTGTGACTTGCCTGCGCGGTGTAGCGTGTTCGGCCCATGCGGTCGCGTTAAAACCGACCCCCGGGCGGCTTTGCGGCTCATTTTACCATATGGGTGCGGGGAAACCTGTCGCGCTCTGCATGCCGCGCAAAGATTGGTCCTGCGCCTGCAATTCGTGCGGCGCTTTGGTCCATCAGCGCCACACGCCGACCACCCGGCCAACTCCCCCCAGCGCCCGTAACCCCCTTCTTGCGGGGGCGCGGCTCTGTCCTTATAGACGCCCCACACTCACGCGAGACGGAGCAACCGTATGGCAGGCCATTCCAAATGGGCGAACATCCAGCACCGCAAAGGCCGGCAGGATGCCATTCGCTCGAAACTGTTTTCCAAGCTGGCAAAGGAAATCACCGTTGCCGCCAAGATGGGCGACCCTGACCCCGAAAAGAACCCTCGGCTGCGGCTGGCGGTGAAAGAGGCGAAGTCGAACTCGGTCCCCAAGGACGTGATCGACCGCGCGATCAAGAAATCGCAGGGCGGTGACGCCGAAAACTACGATGAGATCCGCTATGAGGGCTACGGCCCCGAAGGCATCGCGATCATCGTTGAGGCGATGACCGACAACCGCAACCGCACCGCCTCGAATGTGCGGTCCTATTTCACCAAATCGGGCGGTGATCTGGGCCAGTCGGGCAGCGTCGCGTTCATGTTCGACCGCAAGGGTGAGATCATGTATCCGGCCTCGGTCGGGGATGCCGACACGGTGATGATGGCCGCCATCGAGGCGGGCGCGGATGATGTCGAATCCGATGAGGAAGGCCACTGGATCTATTGCGCCGATACCGATCTGAACGACGTCTCCACCGCGCTTGAGGCGGAGCTGGGCGAGTCCGAGACCGCCAAGCTGATCTGGAAGCCCCAGGCCCCGACCGAGATCACCGATATCGAGACCGCCCGCAAGCTGATGCGGCTGATCGAGACGCTGGAAGACGATGACGACGTACAGAACGTGACCGGCAATTTCGATCTTTCCGACGCGGTGGCGGCTGAGCTGTAAGGAGAAGGGGGCCTGTTGGCCCCCTTTTTCGTGGGGCGCGCGGTCACGGAGGTTGCCGGGGCTGCGGCCTTGTCAGCCGGAGGGCGGATGCCGCATGTCAGCCACCTTTTTCTTGAGCCGGGGATGGGCGATGAGGGCCCTTGTCGTGGCCGCCGTTCTGTCGGCTCGATGCATAGACGCTGCCGGGCCGGTCGTGCGGCCGCATTGCAGGGCACGCAGATAGTGCTTTTCCGCTCTGACGATGAACTTCGGCCCGATAACCGCATCCCTTAACGCCATGTGATCCGGTCCGGGTGCGGAATGAGCCTTGCGGTGGGAACCGCGATGACGATCTTTTCAAGGCGGAAGGC
>JAUNTZ010000031.1 GCA_030538425.1 Paracoccus sp. (in: a-proteobacteria)
TGCTCAAGCCGTTCTTGCTCAAGCCGGGCGCGTTCGGCGGCCTCGCGGGCAAGCTGCTCAGCCAGGCGCTGTTCTTCGGCCAGCCGCTCCTGCTCAAGACGCTCGGCCTCGGCGCGCTCTGCCTCGGCTTCGGCTGCGGCGATGCGCTCGGCCTCGGCCTGCTCGGCGGCCAGTTCGGCCTGCCGCTCAGCCTCGATCCGCGCGGCTTCGGCGGCGCGGTTGGCCTCGACCAGACCATCGGGGCGCAGGCGGGGCGCGGGGCTGTCGTCCAAAGCAAGCGCCGAACGCGGTGGCGCGGTATCAGCGGGCGATGGCGGCGCATCCAGCGGGCTCGGCGCGTCGGGCAGGGCGGGCGGCGCGCTGTCACTCGCAGGCGGCGTCACCTGCGGCTGCGGTTGTGGCGCGGGCTCGGGCAGCGGAGCCACCGTCGCGACCTCAACCGGCGGGGCCGTGGGCGCGTCAAGCTGGGACAGATCGGGCGCATCCTCGGCGGCGGGCGGGGCCAGCGTGGCGACCTCGGGCGGGGCTGACGGCGCGGGTTGCGACAATTCGGGCGCGGCGGGCGCGGTCGTGTCGCCCGGTGCCTCGGGCTGGACCGGGGCCTGACCGTCAGCCTGCCCGACCGGGCCCGCGCCACGCGAACGGGCGGCAAGCGCGTCGAATTCAGCCTCAGAGATCGTCGTGACCTCGGCCATCTGCAAGGGCGGCGCCGGGCGGGCGGCAAACAGGTTGCCGCCGATAATCGCCCAGATCAGCACGGCGCCATGCGCGGTTCCCGAGACCCAGAACCCGATGCGGTCGGACCGGCTCATCTGCCTAGCCGCCCATCCGCGGCCCGCCGGCATCCGTCACCAGCACGATATCGTTGAACCCGGCCGCGTTCATCGCGCCCATCACCTGCACGACACGGGCATAAGGCACCGCCCCGTCAGCGCGCAGATAGACCTTGCGCGAGGCCCGCCCCACGGACGCCTCAGCCAGCGCCGCGATCAGCCGCGCCTCATCGACCTGCTCGGTCATCAGCATCATCGGCCCCTCAGCCGGGATCGAGACGGTCAGCGGCTCTTGCGGCTCAGCGGCGACGGCATTCGCGGCGGTCTGCGGCAGTTGCAGCGGCACGCCCACGGTCAGCAGGGGTGCCGCGACCATAAAGATGATCAGCAGCACCAGCATCACGTCCACAAAGGGCGTGACGTTGATTTCGGCCATCGGCGCGTGACGCCGCCTGCGCCGGCGCGGAGTGCGCGATTTGCCGGGGGCAACCTGCATCGGCTTAATCCTCGCTGAGCTGGCGCGACAGGATGGTCGAAAACTCATCCGCAAAGGCGTCATAGCCCTGCGTGATGCGGTCGGCGTCGGCGGTGAACTTGTTGTAGAAAATCACCGCCGGAATGGCCGCCAGCAGGCCAAGCGCGGTCGCAAGCAGCGCCTCAGCGATGCCCGGCGCCACGACCGCAAGCGAGGTATCCTGCGCAATCGCGATCTGCTCAAAGGCGGTCTTGATGCCCCAGACCGTGCCGAAAAGCCCGATAAAAGGCGCGGTCGAGCCAATCGTGGCCAGCAGCGGCAGGCCACGGGTCAGGCGGCTTTCCTCGCGGCCAATCGCGACATTCATGCTGCGGTCGATGCGCGCGCCTGTGCCGGGGATCATCGCCCCCTCAGCCCCTTGCGATTTGCGCCATTCGGACATGCCCGCCACAAAGACCCGTTCCGACGCGCCGCGCGGCGTGTCGCCCAGCCGGTCATAGACGTCATCAAGCGCCTCACCCGACCAGAAGGCGCGGTCGAACTTGGACGCCTCACGCCGGGCGGCGGCGAAGGTCAGGAATTTCTGGATGATGATGGCCCAGGACCAGACCGAGGCCAGCACCAGAATGACCATGACGATCTGCACCGTCAGCGAGGACCGCATGAACAGCCCGATCAACGTAAAGTCGAGCGGCTGGCCCGTGGATGCGAGTGTTTCCATTATCTTGCCTGTCTGCCTTATGGCTGTTTGTCCGACTGTCTATCAGATCAGTTCGGTCAGGAACAACGAATTGCGTTCAACTTTGCATGAGAGCCGCGAGATCAGCCGGAACCCGCGCCGCTCGCATGGTTGCGGTGCTGACGCAGACCATCGTGACGCGGGCCTGAAACAGCAGCCTGTCGTCGCGGGTGACGGTTTGGGCCACCTCGATGCGGGCATTGCCGATCTGGGCGGGCGCGGTGTTCACCCGCAACAGATCGTCAAAGCGGGCGGGGGCCAGATAATCGGCCTCAACCCGGCGCACCGCAAAGACGAGGCCCTGTTCGTCTTTCAGCCGGTTCTGGTCGATGCCCAGCTCACGCACCCATTCCGTGCGCCCGCGCTCGATGAATTTCAGATAATTGGCGTAATAGACGATCCCGGCAAGGTCGGTATCCTCATAATAGACGCGGACGGGAAGATGGTGCATCACTGGCTCCTGTTCTCTGGCCGGGCAGGGGGCTGTCTGCCCCCATCCGCTTGCGCGGATTCCCCCGAGGATATTTGCGGACAAAAGACAATCACGCCACGCCAAGCCGCGCCGCCAGCCGATAGGCATGGGCAGGATCGGTCGCAAGGCTTGGCAGGACGGGCGCGTAGGCCGCCCGGATCAGCAGGGCGAGTTCCGCCGAGGGCGTGACCTGCGCCGCAAAGCTGAGGGTTGAGCGCATTGCGACCATCTCGGCCAGTTGCGCGGGGTGGGTATCGGCAAAGGCGCCGCCCACGCGCAGAAAGGAGAGGCAGGCGCGGATTGCGCCGCTCTTGTCAAAGCGCATCATCTGGTAATGGTCGCGCCCCGCGAGCCGCGCGGGCAGATCGTCAAGCCCGGTCAACAGGTCCAGATCGGGGATGCCGTCCAGCTCGTCCCAGTCGCGGCAGACAAAGACCAGCAGGTTCGCACCGCTTTCGGGGTCGGTCTCGGCAATGGCATGGCCCGCATGGGCGTAACCCGCCCGGATCGCGGCGCGAAAGATGTCCAGGCTCTCATCCGCCAGCCCGAAAATCACCGGAGCCACGGGGCGCCCCCATCTGGCGCAGAGGAATGAGCCGTCCGAGCGGGTGAACAGAGCGGAGATCTGATCGGTGGTCATGGTCATGGCGGCGAGATAGGCGAAGGCGGGGCGGAAATCCAGCCCGGTGCGGGTGGGGGCGCTGCCGGTGATGGGTTGGGGCAAACTTCGCGATGGCGGTTAGGTGGCGGCAAAGGGTGGTGGTTAAGCGATGGCCATGGGCGCGGTTCTTGCCGGGGGGCGGGTGCAGATGTCCCATTGGCTGGAGGCGCGGCTTTTGGTCAGCCTGTAGCTGCCGAAGGTTAGCGGGCGATGGGTTTCGGTAGCTCGGTGAAGGCTTGGGAAGTGCGAGAGATGGCCAGAGGCTGCGACTGGTGGCGGGGCTTCACGCGCCGAAGGTGCGACGGATGTAAGCGATGGATTTGGGTAAGGCGGTTATAGCTGAAGGTCGGTCGCAACAGGTGGTCGTTAACCGCGGATGGCTCAGTGGCGCGATTGGGTGCCGAGGTTCCATAGGCTGGAAGCTGTCGCTTTTGGGACAGTGTGGAACCGCTGACGGTCACCCGCCGATGGGTTGGGGGGTAGCCGGTAATGGCCGGCGGCGCGAGAGATGGCTACAGGCTGCGAATGTTGGCGCGGTGTCGGGCGCGAATGTCCGAATGGTTGGACGCGATGGCTTTAGCTCAAACGGTCGCCACTGGAGGTCAACCGCCGATGGCTCGGGAATGCGACGGGTGGCGGCTGGCTGAGTCTGGTGGCGGTGGCGGAGTCCGAAAGGCTGAAATGACGGCTTCGGCTCAGCCGGTAGTCTCTGAAAGTCAGCTGCCGAACGTGCAACGGCTGGAAGCGATGGCTTCGGTTCAGCGTATTATAACTGGATGTCGCCCGCCGATGGGCCGTCGTCCGCCACCGATGGCTCGGGAATGTGAGTGGTGGCGGCTGGCTGAGACTGGTGGCGGAGGGGGAGCCCAAAGGGTGAGACTGACGGCTTCGGCTCAGCCGGCAATCCCTGAAAGTCAGCTGCCGAAGCTGCAACGGCGAGAGCTGTGGCTTCTGTTAAGCGTATTATCACTGAATGCCACCCGCCGATGGGAGGTCGTCCGCCGCCGATGGCTCGGGAATGTGAGTGGTGGCGGGGGCTCAGTCTGGTGACTCTGCTTCGGAGCGGGTGTCCCTATGGCTGAGACCGACGGCTTCGGCTCAGCCCGTAATTCCTGAAAGTCCGCCGCCGAACGTGCAACGGCTGAAAGCGGTAGCTTCGGTTCAGCTGATTATCGCCGGAGATTAGCCGTCTATGGGCGCTTCGGTGGTGGCCGAGAATGACTCCGGGACCAGCCGCAGGCGGCCCCGGGGTTGCTACCTATCGCCCTTGATCAGGCGACGATGGTCGCCTCGGTGGCGGCGCGCAACTCTTCTTCGGTCACGCCGTCGGCGGTCTCGACGATGCGCAACCCGCCCTCGACCACATCCAGAACGCCCAGATTGGTGATGATGCGGTCCACCACGCCCTTGCCGGTCAAAGGCAGGCTGCATTCGCGCAGGACCTTCGATTCACCGGCCTTGTTGGTGTGGTCCATGACCACGATCACGCGGCCCACGCCCGCGACCAGATCCATCGCGCCGCCCATGCCCTTGACAAGCTTGCCGGGGATCATCCAGTTGGCCAGGTCGCCGTTCTCGGCCACCTCCATCGCGCCCAGAATCGCTGCCGCGATTTTGCCGCCGCGGATCATCGCAAAACTGGTCGCGCTGTCGAAATAGGCGGTGCGGCTCAGCTCGGTGATGGTCTGCTTGCCCGCGTTGATCAGGTCGGGGTCTTCCTCGCCCTCATAGGGGAACGGGCCCATGCCGAGCATCCCGTTTTCGGATTGCAGCGTGATGTCCTTGTCGCCGACATAGTTCGCGACCAGGGTTGGAATCCCGATGCCCAGGTTCACATACATGCCATCTTCCAGTTCCTGCGCCGCACGAGCGGCCATCTGGTTGCGGTCCCAAGCCATTATTCGCTCTCCCGTTTGCGGGTGGTGCGCTGTTCGATGCGCTTTTCATGCTCGCCCTGAACGATCCGGTGAACATAGATGCCGGGCAGGTGGATATGGTCGGGGTCAAGGCTGCCGCGCGGGACGATTTCCTCGACCTCGGCCACGCAGATGCGCCCGCAGGTCGCTGCCGGGACGTTGAAGTTGCGCGCGGTCTTACGGAAGATCAGGTTGCCGGTGTCATCCGCTTTCCACGCCTTGACGATGGCCAGATCGGTGACGATGCCGCGTTCGAGGATATACTCCTCACCGTCGAAGGTCTTGACGTCCTTGCCCTCGGCAATCACCGTGCCGACGCCGGTCTTGGTGTAAAAGCCGGGGATGCCCGCGCCGCCCGCGCGCATCCGTTCGGCCAGAGTGCCTTGCGGGTTGAACTCCAGCTCCAGCTCGCCGGAGAGGTATTGGCGCATGAATTCGGCGTTTTCACCGACATAAGAGGACTGCATCTTGCTGATCTGCTTGCTGTCCAGCAGGATGCCCAGCCCGAACCCGTCCACGCCGCAATTGTTGCTGGCGATGGTCAGGTTTTTCGTGCCCGCCTTGTGGATGGCCGCGATCAGCAATTCGGGGATGCCGCACAGGCCGAACCCGCCGGCCGCGATCGACATGCCGTCTTGCAAAACGCCCTCAAGCGCCGCCTCGGCATTGGGGTAAATCTTGTTCATTCGTTCCTCCGCAACAGTTGGCTTGTTCTCGCAGCGGGGTCGTGTTCTGTCAATCGGTGCAGCGCTTTTGCGGCGGATTCGATGGGGGAAATGATGGAGATTGCGATCAAGCGCGCCTACGCGCCGGCCGAGGCGCAGGACGGAGACCGGGTTCTGGTGGACCGGCTGTGGCCGCGCGGCCTGTCCAAGGCCCGAGCGGCGCTGAGCCTCTGGGACAAGGCCCTCGCCCCAAGCGACGGCCTGCGCCATTGGTATGACCACGACCCCGCCAAATGGCCCGAGTTCCGCCGCCGCTATTTCGCGGAACTGGACGCCAACGCTGCTGCGGTCGATGCGCTGCGAGAGATGGCCGGGCGGGGCAAAGTGACGCTGATCTACGCCTCACGCGAAGAGCGGCTGAACAATGCGGTCGCGTTGCGGGATTATATGGCGGGGGTGCGGGCGTGAGCGGGGGTGGGGCCGGTGGATGGTTTGCGATGCGGCGATGTGCATATCGCTGGGGCGAGGTTGACGACGTCTGATCCGGGCATGGCAGCACCTGCCGGGGGCGGCGTGACCAAGCGGGCAATGCGGTCGAATGAACGTGGAGGCGAGGCGGTCGCCTTTGGCGGGTGCGTGGTCAAGCCGGGATACGAGGGCTGAAAGCGCCTGCCGAGGCAGTCACCGCTTGCAAGCCCTGTCTGAGGCCGTGCGAACGCAGCCACGTTGCCCGAATGGATTATGGTAGAAAACTCAGCCTTTGTCGGCGGCATGATGTCCAGAGCAGGAGACGGAAGTAGCTTTTCAAGGGCGAAGCGTGACGGGTGATCACGCGGAGTATGCTGTCCGATGAACGCGGAGGCGAGGCGGTCGTTTTTGGCAGCCGCGTGGTCAAGCGGAGGATTCGAGGGCTGGCCCTTTCGCACATATGATCAGCTCTTGCGTGCCAGAGCCTGACCCGCTTGACCGTTACCTTGCTGGCCCGAGGCATGTAGAAAAACGTCGCCTTTGTCGTCGGAGACCTGTCCTGATCCGAGGCATGCCAAGCCCTGTCAGGGTGCGCGGCGCCCGGTACGACCAATCGGATGATGCAACAGCTGGACTCATCCGCAGAGTTCAGCGACGCCTGCGCGACCGCGCCAAGCGTCCGAGCCTGAGCCAAACTTGACCGCAAGCGCTTTGCGCGTCCGGGCTAACGCGGAAAACGAGGCCTAGGCGGCGGCATCTTGGCTTGATCCGTATCACGCCAGAACCTGACCGTCCGGTTTGCTTTCCAGCCTGACCGAGCAGGTGATGCGAGGGCAGGCCGCGTCCTCGCTGGTCTCTGCCTGCGCGCCTGAGCCTGACGCCGTTCGAACCTAGCATCGTCGCCCGGGTGGATCACTGCGGAAAGCTCAGCCTTTTTCGGCGGCAACCTCTCCTGATACGGTTCACGCCAGAAACCGTCCGCAGGCGCGGCGTCCGGCGTGACCAAGCGGAGGATGCGGGCGCAGGAACGCGGACGTGAAACGGTCGCAGTTGGCGGTGCCTCTATGGCTTGGCGAATGATGCGATGGCTGGCGGCACCCGCCGAGCCGGTCACCGTCCAAGCCCGCGCAAAGCGTGCATGTTTGAGCCCCGCTTGACCGCAACCGACTTGCGCCGTCTGCTATCGCAGAAAACTCAACCTTCGTCGGCGGCATCCTTCTTCGCCGCCGCCTTCCGCGTCGCGGGCTTTTTCGCGGCAGTCCCGGTCTCTTTGGCAGAGGCCGCCTTGGCTGCTGGCTTTTTCGCCGCCGCCTTCTTGGCCGGAGCCTTCTTCGCCGCAGCTTTCTTTGGCGTGGCCTTCTTTGCCGCCGGTTTCTTCCCGCCCTTGGCCGCCTTGGCTGCGATCAGCTCAAGCGCCTGCTCTAGCGTCACATCTTCGGGCGTCACATCGCGCGGCAGGGTCGCGTTTACCTTGTCCCATTTCACATAAGGGCCATAGCGCCCGTTCATCACCGAAATCGCGCCGCCCTCGGGGTGGTCGCCCAGCTCGCGCAAGGGGGCCGCCGCCGCCGCGCGACCGCGTTGCGGCTTGGCGGCCAGAACCTCGACCGCACGGTTCATGCCGATGGTGAAGACCTCATCCACATCGGGCAGATTGGCGTATTTCTTGCCGTGCTTGACGTAGGGACCATAGCGGCCAATCGCCGCCTCGATCATCTCGCCATCCTCGGGATGCGGGCCGATCTGGCGGGGAAGTCCCAGCAAATCAAGCGCTTGCGCAAGGCTCAGCGTCGCCAGATCCCAGCTTTTCGGGACCGAGGCGCGGGGCGGTTTCGGCACATCTTCGGTGGCCTCGCCGCGCTGCACATAGGGGCCAAAGCGGCCATTGCGCAGGCTGATCTCATCGCCCGCATCCTCACCCAGAACGCGGTCGCCCGCGGGCTCTTCGCCGCCGGGCGCGGAGAGCGCGCGGGTATAGCGGCATTCGGGGTAATTGCCGCAGCCGATGAACGCACCGCCCGAACGCGCGGTCTTGAGGCTCAGCCGGCCCTCGCCGCATTGCGGGCAGGTGCGCGGGTCCGAGCCGTCCTCTCGTGGCGGGTAAAGGTGGTCGGCCAACGCGTCGTTGATCGATTCCAGCACCTCAGAGATCCGCAGCTCGGACGTGCCGTCCAGCGCGGCGCTGAAATCGCGCCAGAAGCGGCGCAGAACCTCACGATATTCGCGCCCGCCAGAGGAGATATCGTCCAGCTCAGACTCCATATTCGCGGTGAAATCATAACTGACATAGCGCGGGAAGTAGCGGCTGAGAAAGGCCGTCACCAGCCGCCCCTTATCCTCGGGGATCAGGCGGTTCTTGTCCTTGCGGACATATTCGCGGTCCTGAATGGTCGTCACGATGCTGGCATAGGTCGAGGGGCGGCCGATGCCCAACTCTTCCATCGCCTTGACCAGAGTGGCCTCCGTATAACGCGGCGGCGGCTGGGTGAAATGCTGGCGCGCCAGCACCGCATCGGCGTCGTCGGTGAGGGTCTGGGCGGGGCTGTCACCCTCGGCCAGCCGCGCGGCCTCGGCGCGCAGCCCGCCCGCGAGTTTGGCGGCGGGCTCACCTTCCGAGATCTGGGGCAGGCGGGCGCCGTCCTCATCATCCTCATCATCGCGGCCCTGATCGTAAACCGCCAGAAACCCGTCAAACAGCATC
The DNA here is from genome assembly GCA_030538425.1 of Paracoccus sp. (in: a-proteobacteria). GTDB lineage: Bacteria > Pseudomonadota > Alphaproteobacteria > Rhodobacterales > Rhodobacteraceae > Paracoccus. The sequence continues at coordinate 8,871 of JAUNTZ010000031.1, forward strand.
ACCTGACCCGTCGCGCGCAGGCCGACCTGCGCGTCGGCGCTGGCAATCTCAACCGTGGTGCGCTCCATCCGCGCAGATTCCATCTGGCTGGCGATGGTCCGCTTCCAGATCAGATCATACAGCGCGCGCTGATCCTTGTCGGTGATCCGGGCGCGGTCGGGGGACAGGTTGGGGTCGGTCGGGCGGATACATTCATGCGCCTCTTGCGCGTTTTTCGCCTTGTTTTTCCACATACGCGGCGATTTCGGCAGGTAATTCTCACCAAATCGCGCCTTGATCGCGTCACGCGCGGCCATCACCGCCTCAGGCGCCATGTCGATGCCGTCGGTCCGCATATAGGTGATCAGCCCGGCCTCATAGAGGCGTTGCGCGGTGGACATGCAGGCCCGCGCGCCCATGCCCAGCTTGCGGCTGGCCTCTTGTTGCAGGGTCGAGGTCATAAACGGCGGCCAGGGGTTGCGGCTGGCGGGTTTGGCGGTGACCGAGGCGACGCTCAGATCGCGCGAGGCGATGGCCGAGACCGCCAGCCGCGCCTTTTCGGCGCTTGCCAGATCGAAACGGTCAAGTTTTTTGCCGGTGAGGCTGGTCAGCGTGGCCTCATATTCCTCACCCGAGGGGGTGGCGAGGCGGGCGCGGACTGACCAGTATTCGCGGGGCTTGAAGGCCTCGATCTCCATCTCGCGTTCGACAATCAGGCGCAGGGTGACGGACTGGACGCGGCCCGCCGATTTGGCGCCGGGCAGCTTGCGCCAGAGCACCGGCGAGAGGTTGAAGCCGACCAGATAATCCAAAGCGCGCCGCGCCAGATAGGCGTCAACGAGGTCGCGGTCGATATCGCGCGGGTTGGCCATCGCCTGCGTGACGGCGGTCTTGGTGATCGCGTTGAAGGTGACCCGGCTGACCGATTTGCCCTTTTTGAGCGCGGGTGCAAGCGCCTCAAGAAGGTGCCACGAGATCGCCTCACCCTCGCGGTCGGGGTCGGTCGCAAGAATCAGCGAATCGTCATCGGCCAAGGCATCGCGGATGGCCTTGATGTGCTTTTTGCTGTCGCTCGCGACCTCCCATTTCATGTCGAAATCGGTGTCGGGATCGACCGAGCCATCTTTCGGCGGCAGGTCGCGGACATGCCCGAACGAGGCCAGAACCGTGTAATCGTCGCCCAGATATTTGTTGATCGTCTTGGCCTTGGCCGGAGATTCGACGACGACGACAGGCATGGGATTCTCCTCGCGGTTTGGGCGGGGAACATGGTGCTGCGGCTGGCCGGTGTCAACATCGCGCAGATCGGGGCGCATTGTCGCAGGGACGGGCTGGCGGGTTGAAGGGCTCAGCTCAGCGCGATCTGGTTGCCCCGCAAACGGATGACGCGGCCTTCAAGTTCAAGGGCTAACAGGGTCGGGGCGAGACCCGCAGCGGTGAGCCCGAGGTCTCGGATCAGCATGTTTTCGTCCGAGGGGCTGGCCGACAAAAGCGAGATGATCCGCGCCGCCAGATTGGCCGGTCCGCCATCGTCGGGGTGGGGTGGGGCTTGGCTGGCGGGGCCGCCGTCGCGGGGCGGGTGAGCGACGGGGTTGGTCGGGCCGCCATCGTCAGGGTGATGTGAGGCGCTGTTGATGGGTCCGCCATGGCGGCGCGGGTGAGCGGCGTGGTTGGCTGGGGTCTCGCGGTGAGGGTGCTGCGGGGCGCGGGTGCCATGGGCCGAGTGGTTCGAGACATAGCCGACCGGGCCGCATTGCCGGGGCGGCGGTGTGGTGTGGTTGTTCGGGGCGTGGTGATCCAGGTGCTGCCCGGCGCGGGCGACTGGGGCAACGTGGTCGGACTGATGGGAGACCTCGCCGACGGGGCCGCATTGCCGGCGCGGCGGCGCGGTTTGATCGCCGGGGGCGCGGTGATCCGGCTGCTGCGCTGAGCGGGTGACATTGACGGCGTGCTCGGGGTGGTTCGAGGCTTCTCTTACGGGCTCACCTCGGTCGGTGTGGCGAGCGGTTTGATTGATGGGAGCATAGCGTCGCGGTTGCTGTGAGACCTGAGGGAAGTCCGCGCGATGGGGCGGGTGATGCGAGACCTCACTGATGCATGTGCCTTGTCGGGGCGGTTGCGCGCTGTGGCGGTTGGGGGCGCCGTGGTCTGGTTGATTTGAGACGCTATTGACCTCTGCCCCGTGGTCGGGGTGATGCGAGACATCGCTGATGGACATGCCTCTGTCGGGGCGCCGCTCGGTTTGCTTGGCGGGAGCGCCGTGTCGCTGTTGGTATGAGGCCTGGGTAACGTCGACGCCGTGGTCGGAATGGTGCGATACCTCGCGGATTGGCGCGGCTCGGAGCGGGTGTTGTGTGGTTTGGTCGTTGGTCGCTCTGTGGTCTGTGTGATGTGAGGTCTGGACGGCCTCCACGCCGCGATGGGAATGATGCGAGACATCGCTGATGAGCGCGCTTTTCCCAAGGTGCTGACGAGCGTGGTTGGTGGGGGCGCCATTGCGCCGTTCTTGTGAGGTGCGGGGGGGCTCGATGCGGTGGTCCGGGTGATGCGAGATGTCGCTGATGGGCATGCCACGGTCGGGATGGTTCGAGATGGCGCTGACGGGCACGCCGTCGCCGGGGTGCGGCGCGGGGTGGTCGGTGGGATCACCGTGGTCCGGGTGATGTGATGCGCGGGCGACTGGTACATCGTGGCGAGATTGTTGCGAGACCTCGCGGATAGGGCCTCCGTGGCGCGGCTGGTGTGAGGCGGGGGCGCCGTGGTGTGTGTGACGCGTGGCGGCGGCCGAGGTTTCGCCCGGCGTTGCGGGATGGTTCGGTGGCGGGGCGCTTGGGCGCGAGGATGGCTCTGCGAGCGTGGGTTTGTTGCGTTGAGATGCGGAGGGTGGATTCTCTGGGTTTAGCTCTCGCTGGTGTGAGTGGTCGGGCGGGGATGCGGCATCGCGGGATGCGTGCTGCGCGCCTTTATCGGGGTGCGGGCTGGCATGGTCCTCCCGCGCGGGTTTTGCCTGCGCGTTGGTGCGGTTGCGGTGCGCGGGCGTGTTGTTTCGGCGCGGCGAGGCTAGCGCGTCCTCGGTCGGAGCCGCGCGCGCAGCGGGCTGCCAGTCACTCGTGTCACCGCCAGGCCCGCCCGTCGCGGCGATCACGTCTGCCGCGTTGCGCACGAGGGTTGCGCCGTCGCGGATCAGCAGGTTGCAGCCGCCCGCGCGGCCATCGGCGGGGTGGCCGGGGACGGCCATCACCTCTCGGCCCTGATCGGCGGCGAGGCGCGCCGTAATCAGGCTGCCCGATTTCACCGCCGCCTCGACCACGACGACGCCTGCAGCCAGCCCTGAGATGATCCGGTTGCGCAACGGGAAATGGCGCGCGACGGGCTCGGTTTCGGGGGGGTGTTCGCTGACCAGACAGCCCCGGTCGCAGATCGTCGCGGCAAGAATGCGGTTCTCGGACGGGTAAACCACGTTCACGCCGCCCGCCATGACGGCGATTGTGCCGTCTTTGAGGCTCGCCTCATGGGCGGCGGTGTCGATGCCGCGCGCGAGGCCCGAGACCACGCCCATCCCCTCAGCCGCAAGGGCGCCCGCCAGCCCCCGCGCCATGCGCAGCCCAAGCGATGAGGCGTCGCGCGCCCCGATCACGGCGATCAGCCGGCGGTTCAGTGCGGCAAGGTTGCCCTTGACCCAAAGCGCGGGCGGTGCGTCCGGGATTTCGCGCAGCAGCGCGGGATAATCAGGCGAATCAATCAGGATCAGCCGCGCACCGGCGCGGTGGCCAGCCGTCAGCTCCGCCTCGGCCACGCCTTCGGGGCAAGGCGCGTAGCCGCGAACGCCCGACTGGGCCGCAATGTCGGGCAAAGCGGCAAGCGCTGCCGCAGCACCGCCATGTTCGGCGACCAGCCGGTGAAAGGTTGCGGGCCCGACCCGGCGCGAGCGGATCAGCCGAAGCGCCGAGAGCGCATCACCACAGATAGGGCGCGAGGGGGTGAACAGTTTCAGCATCGCCTTGATCCGGTCATTTCCCGCATCAAGACGGCCAAAAGGTTAAGATTCGGTTAGCGCGGACCTGGAAAATACATCAAATGCCACGCATTTTTCGGGCCTCAGGCCGCCGAGCCGCCCACCGTCAACCCGCCGATCATCAATGTGGGCAGGCCCACGCCGACCGGCACCCACTGGCCCTGCTTGCCGCAATTGCCGACGCCGGGATCAAGCGCAAGATCGTTTCCGATGGCGCGAATCTGTTGCAGGGCGGTCGCGCCGTCGCCGATCAGGGTCGCGCCGCGAATCGGGTCTCCGACCACGCCATTCTTCACGCGGTAAGCCTCGGTGCAGGAAAACACGAACTTGCCATTGGTGATATCGACCTGACCGCCGCCGAAGCCGACCGCATAGATCCCGTCGCGCAGATCGGACAGAATCGCCTCGGGCGCGGCATCGCCGCCCAGCATGAAGGTGTTGGTCATGCGCGGCATGGGCGCATGGGCATAGCTTTCGCGGCGACCGTTGCCGGTGGGTGGGACGCCCATCAGCCGCGCGTTCTGGCGGTCTTGCAGATAACCGGTCAGAATCCCGTCCTCGATCAGCACATTGCGCGCGGGCGCGGTGCCTTCGTCATCGACCGAGATCGAGCCGCGCCGGTCGGGGATGGTGCCGTCGTCGATCACCGTGACGCCCGGCGCCGCGACACGCTGACCCATCAGGCCGGAAAAGGCGGAATGACCCTTGCGGTTGAAATCACCCTCCAGCCCGTGGCCCACGGCCTCGTGCAGCAGGATGCCGGGCCAGCCGGGGCCAAGCACCACATCCATCACCCCCGCCGGTGCGGCCACGGCGCGCAGGTTGACGCGGGCGATGCGAAGCGCCTCGGCGACCTGCGCCTGCCAATGCGCGGGCTCGATCAGCCCGTCCAGAGCGATGCGCCCGCCGCCGCCCGCGGCTCCGGTCTCACGGCGGCTGTTATCCTCAACAATGACCAAGACATTCAGCCGGGCCATCGGGCGGATATCGGTGACAAGCCCGCCTTCGGGGCGCAGGATCGCAACCTCTTGCAGCGAGGTCGCAAGCGAGACCGAAACCTGCACCACGCGCGGATCCAGATCGCGGGCATAGGCGTCGATCTCACGCAAAAGCGCGATGCGGCGCGCCACGGACACCCCGCACGCCGGATCAAAGGCACCGTAAAGCGCGGGTCCGCGCCCGGCGGGCGGTGGGGCCATGACCCCGCCGCCATCGCCGACCGCAAGCCGCACGGTTTCGCCCGCGCGGCGCAGGGCGGCAAGGCTCAGCTCGGTCGAATGGGCGTACCCCGTCACCTCACCCGAGACCGCCCGCAGCCCGAACCCCTGCGACGCATTATAGGATGAGCCGCGCAGCCGCCCGTCGTCAAAGACCAACGACTCAGCTTGTGCGCGTTCAATGAACAGCTCACCATCCTCGGCCCCGGCAAGCGCGCTGCGCAGCACCGAGAGCGCGTCGTCCTGACCGAAATCCTCGGTAAATGGCTGGAAAGGCTGAAGGCTCATCGGCGGGCTCCGGGGCGTGAACAGGTCTTGAAGGCGGGCAAAAGAGGCGTTGAGGGTTCAGGTCTCTCTTGCCGCATGGGCTGAATTGTGGTTCTAGACAATTGAGAGCGAAACGGAAAGGTGCGCCGCTGCGGTCGCACTTTGGGAAACGTCATGTTACAGTGGCGGCTAACGGCAACGGGAAGACATAATGGCAAAAGCGATGATGGGCCGCGCAGCCGCGGCAGGGACGGGTCTGATTGCGGCGCTGTTCGCGAAGGCTGCGGTGGCGCAGGATGCGACGGCTTCGGTGCTGGGTGATCTGCCGATCATCGGCGCGCCGGTTGACGGGGGAATGGGCTTTCATCCGCCGGCGACCTCGCTTGCGCAGGATCAGCAATGGCTGGATCATTTCGTCCTGTATATCATCACCGCCATCACGATTTTCGTCTGTGCGCTGCTGCTGTGGTGCATTTTCCGGTTCAACCGCCGCAGCAACCCGACGCCCGCGCGGTTCACCCATAACACCCCGCTGGAGATCGGCTGGACGCTGGTTCCGGTGCTGATCCTGCTGGTGATCGGCGTGTTCTCGCTGCCCGCGCTGTTCCGTCAGCAGGAAATGCCGAACGATCCTGACGTCGTGATCAAGGTGGTCGGGCATCAGTGGTATTGGTCCTATGAATACCCCGAGGAACAAATCGGCTTCTCGTCGCTGATGCTTCAGCGCGATCAACTGGCCGAATATGGCTATAGCGACGCCGAATATTTGCTGGCCACCGACACCGCCGTTGTCGTGCCGACCGGCCGCGATGTGCTGATGCAGGTGACGGCCTCGGACGTGATCCACAGCTGGACCATCCCCGCCTTTGCCGTGAAGCAGGACGCCGTGCCGGGCCGGATCGGTCAGCTTTGGTTCAATGTCGATCCGGGCATGGAAGGCGTCTATTTCGGCCAGTGCTCTGAACTGTGCGGCGTGAACCACGCCTATATGCCGATCGTCGTCAAGGCCGTGACGCCCGAAGCTTACGACGCCTGGGTCGCCGCCGCGCAGGGTGAGTTCCCGATTGCCGCCGCGCCTGTGACCACCGGCGACCGCATGCTGGCCTCGGCCCGCTAAATTGGCGGATACCGGCGCATATCACACCCCGAGTGAGGGCGAGTTCAGCGATTATGTCGCGCTGCTCAAGCCGCGCGTCATGTCGCTGGTGGTGTTCACGGCTTTTGTCGGGCTGATCGTGGCGCCGACGAATGTTCACCCCTTTCTGGCCTTTTGCGCGGTGCTGTTCATCGCGCTGGGCGGTGGGGCCTCGGGCGCGCTGAATATGTGGTATGACGCCGATATCGACGCCGTGATGAAGCGCACCCGCAACCGCCCCGTGCCCTCGGGCCGGGTGGAGCCCTCGGATGCGCTGACCGTGGGCTTGGGCCTCTCGGGCATTGCGGTGATGATGCTGGGGCTTTCCGCCAACTGGTTCGCGGCGGGCTTTCTGGCCTTCACGATCTTTTTCTATGCCGTGGTTTACACGATCTGGCTGAAACGCTCGACACCGCAGAATATCGTGATCGGCGGCGCCGCGGGGGCCTTTCCGCCGATGATCGGCTGGGCCTGTGCCACGGGCGGGATTGCGACCGAATCGCTCTTGATGTTCGCGCTGATCTTCTTCTGGACGCCGCCGCATTTCTGGGCGCTGGCGCTGTTCATGAAGGATGACTATTCGAACGCGGGCGTGCCGATGCTGAACGTGACCCATGGGCGCGAAGTGACGCGGCGGCACATCTTTGGCTATACGCTGGTGTTGGCGCCCTTCGCAATCTGGCTGGGGCTGACCTCGATCGGCGGGGCGATCTATCTGGCGGTGGCCGTGCCGCTGAATGTGATGTTCATCCTTGGCGGCTGGCGCATCCTGCGGCGCAGCGATGCCGAGAGCTATGCCGACAGCCACAAGGTTGAGCGCGGCTTTTTCAAATTGTCGCTTTACTACCTGTTTGCGCATTTCGCGGCGCTTTTGGCGCAGCATTGGTTGGGGGGCTTGCTGTGATGGCCCCGGTGCTGAAAACCGAACATGAGCTGCATGGCCGTCGTCGTGGCCGCAATATCGGGCTGGCGCTGGTGCTTTTGGGCTTTATCGCGCTGGTCTTTGGCCTGACCGTGGTCAAGATTCAGGGCGGCGCCTCGATGGAGGCGTTCGACCATCAGCCGCGCAGCTCGATCCTGCCGCCTGACGCAAACCCGCCGCCGCGCAATCCTGCGCCGGTGGCAGCCCCCGGAACCCCCGCCGCTGATCAGGGCGCGACCACCACCGCGCCCCAACCGACAGGAGCCGCCGATGCAAGCCGCTGACCAGAACCGAAAGATCGTGATCCGCCTTGTCGCATTGGTTTTGTTCATGGGCGCGATGGCCTGGGCGGCTGTCCCCTTCTATGACTGGTTCTGCCGGGTGACCGGCTATGGCGGCACGACAATGGTTGCCGATCAGACCCCCGATGAGGTGCTGGATGAGCCCATCCGCATCCGCTTTGACGGCAATGTGGACCCGAATCTGGAATGGAGCTTCCGCCCCATGCAGACCCAGATGAGCCTGCGCATTGGTGAGGATGGCATGGCCTTTTATGAGGCCGTGAACCTCTCCGATGAGGTGCTTGTCGGCACGGCCAGCTATAATGTCGCGCCCGATATTGCCGGGGTCTATTTCTTCAAGGTCGAGTGTTTCTGCTTCACGGAACAGGTTCTCCAACCCGGTGAGCGGGTTGAGATGCCGGTGCAGTTCTTTGTCGACCCCGAGCTTGTCAAAGACCGCGATGCAGGCCGCATCCGTGACATCACCCTGTCCTACACGTTCCACCTGACCTCGCGGCCCTCGGCCACGGCGCAGGCGGCACTGGACGCAGGGCCGCAACCGAACGTAAACTGACGACAACATAACCTGACTTGAATCAGCGAATACCGGGACCGAAAGCATGGCGCACGCAAAGAACCACGATTTCCACATCCTTCCGCCGTCGATCTGGCCCTTTCTGGGTGCTGTCGCGGCCTTCGTCATGTTCTTTGGCGGCGTGCTGTGGATGCACGATTCGGGGCCATGGATGTTCCTGGCCGGTCTGGTCGGGGTGCTTTACGTCATGTTCGGCTGGTGGGCCGATGTGACCCATGAGGGTGAGACGGGCGATCACACCCCGGTCGTCCAGATCGGGTTGCGCTACGGCTTTATCCTGTTCGTCATTTCCGAAGTGTTCTTCTTTGTCGCCTGGTTCTGGGCCTATTTCAAACATGCTCTTTACCCGATGACCGATCAGTCGCCCATGGTGGACGGCGTCTGGCCTCCCGCCGGTATCATCACCTTTGATCCCTGGCATCTGCCCTTCATCAACACGCTGGTTCTGCTGCTCTCGGGCGTGGCGGTGACCTGGGCGCACCATGCGCTTGCCCATGAAAACGACCGCAAGACCGCGATCAACGGCATTGCCATCGCGGTGGTTCTGGGCATCTGCTTTACCTTCCTGCAAGCCTATGAATACAGCCATGCGGCCTTTGGCCTCTCCGATACGGCCTATGGCGGCGTGTTCTACATGGCGACCGGCTTTCACGGCTTTCACGTCATTGTCGGCACGATCATGCTGTTTGTCTGCCTGATCCGCCTGATGCGCGGCCAGATGAGCCAGAAGCAGCATGTCGGCTTTGAGACCGCAGCGTGGTATTGGCACTTTGTCGATGTCGTCTGGCTGTTCCTGTTCTTTGCGATCTATGTCTGGGGCCGCTGACCCCCAAACCCAAGTCTGACCGGGGCGCAGGGTTCATCCCCTGCGCCTCATCTTGTTGGAGCGCCCGATGCGCCGCATTCTCGTTCCGCTGATATTCGCCGTGTTCGGCTGCGCGATCCTGATCAGTCTGGGTCTGTGGCAGTTGCGCCGCGCCGAGGAAAAGACCGCCTATATCGCCGGGATCGAGGCGGCCATCACTGCCCCCGCCGATTACCTGCCCGACGAGGTGGACCCGTCGATGAAATACCGCCCCGTCTGGGTCGAGGGGCGGACCACCGGGCAGGAGATCGACGTTGTGTCGGGGTCGAAGGTTCAGGGCGCGGGCTATCAGGTGATCTCGGCCTTTGAGACGCGCGAGGGCCGCCGCATCCTGATCGACCGTGGCTTTGTCCCGCAACAGGCGCGGCACGAGCCGCGCCCCCCGGTCGCGCTGTCGGTGACGGGCAACCTGCACTGGCCGGATGAGGCGGGCGGTTCCGTCCCTGCGCCCAATCTGGCAGAGAATATCTGGTTCGCCCGCGATGTCCCCGCCATGGCTGAGGCTTTGGGGACTGAGCCCGTGCTGATCGTCGCCTCATGGGTTGAGGGGGACGCGCAGGGCATCACGCCCTTGCGGCTGGGGGTTGAGAGCATTCCGAACAACCATATGAACTATGCCGTGCAATGGTTTTTGTTCGCCGCGACGCTTGCGATAATGACAGCATGGCTCATCTGGCGTATCAGACGCCGCACATATTAGGAAAAGACGATGCGCTATATCTCGACGCGGGGTCAGGCTCCGGTTTTGGATTTCGAACAGGCGATGCTGGCCGGCCTGGCCCGCGATGGCGGGCTGTATCTGCCCGAGACCATCCCCGCGCTTGACGATATCGCGGGATTTGAGGGGATCAGCTATGAGGATGCCGCGCTGCGCGTGCTGACGCCCTTTGTGGGCGACAGCTTTTCGCAGGACGAACTGAAAGCCGCCATCAACGCGGCCTATGCGGGCTTTGGCCATCCGGCCCGCGCGCCGCTGAAACAGCTTGCGCCGGGGCATCACCTGCTGGAACTGTTCCACGGCCCGACGCTGGCCTTCAAGGACTTTGCGATGCAACTGATCGGGCAGTTGTTCCAGATCGCCCTTGCGCGCTCGGGTCAGCGGATCACGATTGTCGGCGCGACCTCGGGCGATACCGGCAGCGCCGCGATCGAGGCGTTTCGCGGGCTGGCGAATGTCGATGTGTTCATCCTCTATCCGCATGGCCGCGTCTCTGAGGTGCAGCGCCGCCAGATGACCACGCCCGACGACGCCAATGTCCATGCGCTTGCCTTGGACGGGCATTTCGACGACTGTCAGGCCCGCGTCAAGGATATGTTCAACGACCACGCCTTCCGCGATGCGGTCGGGCTGGCCGGGGTCAACTCGATCAACTGGGCGCGGGTGCTGGCGCAGATCGTCTATTATGTCACCTCGGCGGTCAGCCTTGGCGCGCCGGGGCGTGAGGTCGATTTCACCGTTCCCACCGGCAATTTCGGCGATGTGTTCGCAGGATCGGTCGCCCGCGCCATGGGCCTGCCGGTCGGGCGTCTGGTGGTGGCGACGAACCAGAACGACATTCTGCATCGCGCGCTGTCGGGCGGCGAATACCGGGTCGGGCAGGTCGCGCCCTCGATCTCGCCCAGCATGGATATTCAGGTGAGCTCGAACTTTGAGCGCGCGCTTTACCTTGCTTACGCTGAGGCCGCGCCGGTGCGGCAGTTGATGGAGGAGCTGAAAACCGGCGGCTTCACCATCAGCCAGGGCGCGCTTCAGGCCCTGCGCGAGATCTACGATTCCGCCCGCGTGTCCGAGGATGAGACGTTAGCCATGATCGCCCAGATCCGGCAGGAAACCGGCGAGGTGATCTGCCCTCACACTGCCGTCGCCGTCCATGCCGCCCGCGCGCATCTGCGCCCCGGCGTGCCGATGGTGACGCTTGCGACCGCGCATCCGGCCAAATTCCCCGATGCGGTGCAGCAGGCAACCGGCATCCGCCCCGAACTGCCGCCCGCCATGGCCGACCTGTTCAACCGCCCCGAACGGGTGACACGGGTTGAAAACGACCTGAGTGCGCTTAAATCCCTGATCCTTGATCGGAGGAACGCTTGAACGACACCAACATCACCACGCTGCCCAACGGGCTGCGCATCGTGACCCGCGATATGCCGGGGCTTCATTCCGCGACCGTCGGCGTCTGGGTCGGCGCGGGCGGAAGGGACGAACGCGCCGAGCAGAACGGCATCGCGCATTTCCTTGAACATATGGCCTTCAAGGGCACCGCCCGGCGCAGCGCGCTGCAAATCGCCGAGGAAATCGAGGATGTGGGCGGCTATATCAACGCCTATACCTCGCGCGACACGACCGCCTATTACGCCCGCGTGCTGTCGGGCGATGTGGCGCTTGCGCTTGATGTCATTGCCGATATCGTCCTGAACCCCGCCTTTGACGCCCGCGAGATCGAGGTCGAACGCGGCGTGATCCTGCAAGAAATCGGGCAGGCTTTGGACACGCCCGACGATATCGTGTTCGACTGGCTGCAAGAGGCTGCCTATCCCGATCAGCCGATGGGCCGCACCATCCTTGGCCCGGCCGAGCGTGTCTCGGCCTTTTCGCGCGACGATCTGTCGGGTTTCGTGGGTGAGCATTACGGCCCGTCCGAACTGATCGTGGCCGCCGCCGGTCGGGTCGATCACGATGCGATCGTGCGTCAGGCCGAGGCCGCCTTTGGCCATCTCTCCGCGCGTCCGGCCTGTCCGCGCAGCCCGGCTTTGTGGCAGGGCACCGAGCAGCGGCGCGAGAAACCGCTGGAACAGGCGCATTTCACCCTTGCCTTCGAGGGGCCGGGCTATCTGTCGGACGATTATTTCGCGGCCCAGCTTTGGACGATGGCGGTGGGCGGCGGCATGTCCTCGCGCCTGTTCCAGAAGATCCGCGAGGAACGGGGGTTGTGCTATTCGATCTTTGCGCAATCAGGCTTTCACGACGATACCGGCATGATGACCATCTATGCCGGCACCGCCGCCGAGGATCTGGCTGAGCTTGCGCATCTGACCGTGGACGAATTGCGCCGCGCCGCCGAGGACATGAGTGATGCCGAGATTGCCCGCGCTCGCGCGCAGCTCAAGGCGGGAATGCTGATGGGGCTGGAAAGCAGTTCGGGGCAGGCGGAACGCATCGCGCGGTCGCTGGCGATCTGGGGCCGGGTGCCGGACCCCGCGGAGACCGCCGCGCGGCTGGATGCCACGGGCCGGGCCGAGATCCGCGACTATGCCCAGCGGCTGATTGCGGGCGCGCGGCCTGCCATGGCGCTTTATGGGCCGGTGTCGCGGGCGCCTGCTCTTGGTGCTCTGGCTGAGCGGCTGGCCGCCTGATGTTCGGGCGCAGGCGCAGCGTCACCGTCGAGACCGAGCGGCTGATCCTGCGCCTGCCCGCCCATTCCGATTTCAAGGCATGGGCGGGATTGCGTGAGGAAAGCCGCGCCTTCCTGACCCCCTGGGAGCCTGTCTGGGCCAATGACCACCTGTCGCGCAAAGCCTTCACCACGCGGGTCTATTGGGCGGCGCGGGCGGAACGCGCCGGCACGGCGGTGCCGTTCTTTCTGGAACGCCGTCTGGACGGAGCATTGCTGGGCGCGATCACCATCGACAATATCCGCCGCCGCGTCGCCCAGACCGCGACCATCGGTTACTGGATGGGCGAACGCCACGCCCGCCAAGGCTATATGACCGAGGCGATCCGCGCGACGGTGCATTACGCCTTCAACGTGCTTGATCTCTCGCGGATCGAGGCCGCCTGCCTGCCCGACAACGCCGCCTCTCGCGGGGTGCTGGAACGCGCGGGTTTCAAATATGAGGGCGTCGGTCAGGCCTATCTGCAAATCAACGGGCGTTGGCGCAATCACGTGCTTTATGCCCATCTGCGCCATGACCGGCGGGGCCGCGCCGACGCGGCCGAAGGATGAGTATTTTTGCACAGAAGAAACGCAGGATGATGCTTCTTCTGTGCCCAAATACTCAAGATGAATGAATGGCCGGTCAGGCGCCCTCGAACTCGGTCAGCCAGTGCAGATCCATGCCCATATCCAGCAGGCGCTTGCGCCCGCCAAGCTCGGGCAGGTCGATCACAAAGGCGCAGCCGATGATTTCGGCGCCAAGACGGCGGCACAGCTTGATTGCGGCCTCGGCGGTGCCGCCGGTGGCCAGCAGATCGTCGACGATCAGCACTTTCTCGCCCGCGCGGATGGCGTCGTCGTGGATCTCCATCACCGCCTCGCCATATTCCAGCGTATAGGCTTCGGAAATGACCGCGCCCGGCAATTTGCCCTTTTTGCGGATCGGCACGAAACCGGCGGAAAGCTGATGCGCCACCGCCCCGCCAAGGATAAAGCCGCGCGCCTCCAGCCCGACGATCTTGTCGATCCGGGTGCCGGCATAGGGGGTCAGCAGCTGGTCGATGGCCATGCGAAAGCCGCGCGCATCGGCGAACAGGGTCGTCACATCGCGAAAGATGATCCCCTCATGCGGAAAATCCGCGATGCTGCGGATATAGTCGCGGATGTCGCGGCTCATGCGGGCCGCTCCCGCTCGAAGAGCTCGGTGACGGCGGCGTAGTCTTTGTAGCCCAAGCGGGCCAGCCACCCCTCGGCGGGTTTGAACCGCCCGTCGATGATGCAATCGTCGCGCAGATGGATGCCGGTGACGACGCCGATCACCAGATAATTCGCCTGCCCCGCCAGTGGCACGATCTGGGTGGCGCGGCATTCCAGTGATGCGGGGGCGTGTTTGACGCGCAGGCAGGGGATCGTCTCACAAGGGGCGGATTCGATCCCGGCGGCCTCGAATTCGGACATGCCGGCGGGCATGGCGGCGCTTGAGGCATTGACCGCATCGACCTGCGCCGCCGAGGGGATGTTCACGCAGAAAAAGCGGTTCTCCATGATCTGCGCCAGGCTGTCCTTGGTGCCCTGCCGGTCGCCCTTCGCCGCGACCGAGGAAAACACCACCTGCGGCGGCGTATAGGCCACCGCGTTGAAAAAGCTGTAGGGAGCCAGATTGTCGCCCATCTCCCCCCGGGTCGAGATCCAGCCAATGGGCCGGGGCGCGACAATCGCGTTGAACGGGTTATGCGGCAGGCCGTGGCCGTTTTCGGGGCGATAGAACATGCGCAGCGATGCCTTTTTTCAGGATTCCGTCTGGCATATTGCACTCCGGACCGGCGTTTTTCCAGCCCTGTTCTGTCAATGCGGCTGGCGGAAACGGCCCACAAGCGCGCCAATCGCCGCGCCAAGTGTGATGCCGACAAAGCCGGGCAGCAGCACGAAATAGATCGAGACCGAGCGGCGCATCGCCGCCGCGCCGAACAGGGGCTCTCGCGTCTCGATCCAGCCGTAAATGCCCAAGCCCGCGCCAAGGATCAGTGCGGCCCAGACGATTTGCAGGCCAAGCCGCTTTGCTGCAAAAAACGCCAGCAAGCCCGGCAGAACAAGAGAGGCCATCGCCAACAGGACAAGCTGCGCCGGGTCAGTCATTCTGCCGCCTGATCCATCAGATGCCGCGCCCACCGGCCCGCCGCCCATGTCGCGGGGATGCCCAGAAACACCGCGATGACCACCGATTGCCACGGATCAAGGCTTTGCCAGCCCACCGCGCGAAAGATCAGCGAGCCCAGAAACAGGTTGATCGCCACCGCCGCCGCCGTGAACGGATAAAGCAACAGCGCGAGTTTCCAGACCGGCCACCGGCCCGGTTCGGGGCCCGCACCCGGATCAGTGACTGGTTCCATCGCTGAAGGTGATCTTGTTCCAGACATTGTATTTCCCCGAAGGCTTGCTCATCGGCAGGCGGGTGACTTCTTCCAGCGTTTGCGCATCATAGACGATCACCGCGCCGTCGTCCTCCCAGATCGACACAAGCGCATAGCGCCCGTCGCGGGTGAACTCGGTATGGGCGACCGTCATGCCGGGGGCCGGGTCAAGCGTGCGCACGATTTCCAGCGTTTCCTTGTCGATGATATGCATCTTGTCGCGGTTCGGGCCAAAGAACACATCGGCCCAGACATAGGGGCTGTTTTCGTGGCTGCGCAGGAAAAAGCCCGGGCCCATCGTCTCGATGGTCTTGACCAGTTCCCATGTGTCGATGTCGATCACCGACAGCACGCCTTCGTTCAGGTGCGGGGTGGCCATGACGCGGCGACCGCCGCTTTCCCATGTGATGCCGGAACCCAGATGCGGCATCCCCGGCAGCGGAAGTTCCGCGATCTCGCGTCCCACGTCCAGATTGACGACAACGCCCTTGTCACCCTCGCGGTTGGTGCCGATCAGGTGGCGATAGTCGGGGGTGAAGAAAAAGTCGTCAAGCGGCTGAGAGGTCAAGATGCGGCGGCGGGCGAACAGGCCCTCTTGCGCGCCCACGGCCTCGACCGCGCCGGGCTGATAGTTATGGACAAGTCCTTCGTAAAAGGGGCCGAATCCGTCGCTTGTCCCGATTTCCCAGATCTCGGGGGCGTCTTTCAGCGCGAGGATGAAGCTTTCGCGCTGCGGGGCCTGATAGACCGCGCTGACCCGGCTTGTCGCGCCGTCGCGGGTCTCGATGGGGATGATGCGCAGCGGCGTCAGATCCTCCGTTGACAGGATGGTCAGCGTGTGAGGCAGGTAATTCGCGACCGCCAGATATTGCCCGTCCGAGGACATGGCGATGTTGCGGCTGTTGATGCCCGCGCGGATGCGCCCGACCTCTTGCAGCGACCAGATGTCGTATTTCTGCACCCAGCCATCGCGCGCCATCACAAAGACATAGCGCCCGTCGGGGCTGAATTTTGGCCCGCCATGCACCGCATAGGGCGTCTCGAACCGATCCAGCACGGTCAGCGCGTCGCCGTCCAGAACCGAGATATGGCTGTCTCCGGTTTCCACCGCGAGGGTGATATTCATCGGGTCGGCGTCAAAAACCGGGGCGTCGGCGGGCGTGTAATCGGGGCGCATCTCGCGGCTGGCCAGCATATCCGCCTCGGTCCAGTCGGGCATCTCACCCAGGGGCGTGCGGATATAGTCGACAAGCGCTTCGATCTGCGCAGGCTCCAGAATGTCGGAATAACCGATCATCTGCGTGGCCGGGCGGCCGTCCGCGATGGTCGTGGCAAGCGCTTCGGCGCTTTGGCGGCCCAAAGCCTCGGGGATCAGCGCGGGGCCGGTGCCGCCCAGACGGGTTTCGGCGTGGCAGGTCGCGCAATAATCATTGTAATCGCCCACCGCATCCGCAGCGGCGGCAAGCGGGAACAGCGCCGCAATCAGCGCGAGATTAAAAGAACTGATGGGCCGGATCATGGCTTTTGCCCCTGAAGGGAAGGTTGGTGACGCGGGCCATATCGGCATCGACGCCGATTTCCGCATTGGTGAGATAGCAGGCCGGGTCCTCGGCCCAGGGGTCGCCGGTCAGTTGCAGCGCGCGGATGCGCGTGTTGCCGCCGCAAACAGCCTGAAACGCGCAGGCCCCGCAGCGACCCTTGAGCGGGCGCGGGCGGGTGCGCAACGTGGCCAGCATCGGATCGTCGCCGGTCCACCATTCCGAAAACGGGCGCTTCTTGACGCTGCCCACGGTATAGTCGGACCAATAGGTGTCGGGATGGACATTGCCCTGCGGGTCGATATTCGCCACCCCCACGCCCGAGGAATTGCCACCCCATGCCTCAAGATGGGCGCGGACATGGGCGACCTGTTCGGGCGAGAAACGCTGTTCGGCCCAACGCAGAAACCAGACCGCATCGGCGTCATTATTGCCCGTCACGATTTCCAGATCCCGCCCCGCCTCGACCGCAGCCCATGCACGATCCAGCAACATATCCATCGCGGCGCGGGTATGGGCATGTTCGGTATCCTCGCCGCGATGCTTGTCGCCGCGCCCCGCATAAACCAGATGCGAGAGATAGAACTTGCCCACGCCCTCGGCCTCGCACAGGTCGATCATCGCGCCCAGATCATGCGCGTTCTCGCGGGTGATGGTATAGCGCAGGCCCACCTTGACGTCGCGGGCGAGACAAGCGCGCACGCCCTCCAAAGCCTCGGCATAGGCGCCCTCGACGCCGCGGAACCAGTCATTGACCGCGCCAATCCCGTCCAGCGAGATCCCCACATAATCAAAGCCCAAATCGGCCACCCGCGCGGCATTCTCGCCGCCCAGACGGGTGCCGTTGGTGGACAGCGACAGATGACGAAAGCCCAGATCGCGGGCGCGTTCCGCCAGTTGCCAGAAATCGAACCGCGACAGAGGCTCGCCGCCCGACAGGATCAGCGCGGGGATGTCGAACGCTTTCAGGTCGTCCAGAACCCCCATCGCCTGTTCGTGGCTCAGCTCGCCCGGAAAATGCACATCGGCGCTTGTGGTGTAGCAATGACGGCATTTGAGGTTGCAGCGCCGGGTCAGGTTCCAGATCACCACCGGCTTGACCATGCCGCCTTTGGTTGCGCGGCGGCGCACGGGCGTGGGGTTCACCAATTGGTGCATATATTGGGTCAGGCGAAACATCGTTGCGCTTTCCTTATTTGTTCAGCCGCAGCCCGGTTTTCTTGAGAATCCGCGTCGAATAGAGGATATCCGAGGCGCGGCAGGCATCACCCAGAATATCCGCGATCTGTTCGCGTTTGGCCTCGACCGTGTCGCGATCCGGGCCGTGGACCATCGCAAACAGGTTATAGGGCCAGATCTCGCCGGCGCGCGGGCGCAGATAGCAATGCGTGACAAAGGGCAGCGCGCCGACCTTCTCACCCAGTTCCACCGCGAGGGCGTCCTCGACATCCCAGACGCTCATCCCGTTGGCCTTCATGCCAAGCGCGTAATGGTTCGGCGCAAGCGCGATGCGGCGGATCACGCCGCGCTGATGGAGGCATTGCATGCGGGCGATGATCTCAGCCTCAGAGCGGCGCAGCCATTGGGCAATCTCGGCATAGGGCCGCTCAACCAGAGGCAGGCCCGCCTGCGTCGCCGCGACGATCTTGCGGTCGATCTGGTCCAGCGGTTCGGGCGGCGAATGGGCGTTCATGCGGCGACCCTGAAACCGATGAAGAATTCATGCAATTTGGGAAATAGCAGCACGGGGATGCCTGTCTCTTTCTCGATCCGGCGCGCGCAGCGCCCGATTTCGTCGGGTGTTTCGGTGGCCAGCACGAACCACATGTTCAGCTGGTGGTTGCGTTCATAATTATGCGCCACTTCGGCATTCGCATTGACCAATGTCATGACGCGTTCGAAATCGGCGGCGGGCACCTCCATCGCGCAAAGGCAGAACGCGCCACCCATCGCGGCGGCGTCATAGAAGGGGCCAAAGCGGGTGATTGCGCCGATCTCACGCAGATGGCGGATGCGGTGGATCAGCTCGGCCTCGGAGATGCCGAACTGGCTTGCGGCCTCGGCGAAGGGGCTCTCACAGATCGGCAAGCCGTCCTGCAAGCCGTTGATGATCTGGCGGTCGGTCTCATCCAGAGCATCGGGCGGCAGGGTGTGGCGCAACTTGCGGGCGGGCTGTTCGGCGGCTTCGGTGGTCATTGGCCTTGCTCCTGCTGGGGGGCGATCAAGGCCCCGGTTTGTTTGAAACAGCGCGTTGAGAACAATACCTTATGGGCCGTATCGCGCAGTTCCGGCAGGGCGCGGGCGCGGGCCAGAACCGCACTCGCCTCATCGCGCGAACGGCCGTGGATCATGCAAAACAGCGGCCAGTCCCAGACCCCCGGCACGATGCGGCGGCGATAGGAGAGGGTGACGCCGGGCAGCGCGGCCAAGGCGCGACCCGCCGCGTCGATGCGGTCCTCGGCGGGCCGCCAGACCACCATCGCATTGTCGCGCCATCCAAGCGGGCGGTGGCGCACGATCACGCCGACCCGAGTCAGCAGCCGCGCGCGGGACAGCGCGCCGATGCGGTCGATGATCTCACCCTCGTCGCGGTCCAGCCGCGCGGCCAATGCGGCAAAGGGCTGCGGCACAAGCGCCAGACCGGATGACAGCGCCTGCATCAGCGGGCGGTCATCCTCGCGCAGAACCGACAGATCGGCGTCACGATCCGCGCCCATCGCGCGCCGCGGCCCGTTCAGGCGAAAGCCCAGGTCGATATTATAGGGCGTCACCAAAGGCAGCGACAGCACCCGCAGCCCCGCGCGCGCCCCGATCCGCGCAAGGCTCGCGTCAAGTGCTGTCTGATCCGGCGCGGTGGCGACGAACCAAAGATTCCATGCATCCTCACGCAAATAGGAATGGTTCACGCCCGGCTCGGCACCCACAATCGCCGCCACCTCGTCGATGCGCCCCTCGGGGATGGCAAGCGCGGCAAGGGTCGAGGCCCCGGCGCAATTGGGCCGGCAGGTCGCGCCCACCCGCGTGATCCGCCCCGCCCTTTGCAGCGCGTCAAGCCGCGCGATCACCTCGGCCTCGGGGATGCCAAGCGCCTGACCGATGACCGCGAAGGGGCGCGAGACAAGCGGAAAGTCGCGCTGAAACTCATCCAGCAGGCGCAGATCGGTGGGGCAGGGGCGTTCGTCCAGCATCTTACAGCCCCAGCCTGTAGGCGCGGTCGGTGAAGAAGATGCCCGAGGGCGCCTCGGCCTCGATCTCGCCAATCACCTCATAGCTGCGCGTGTCGCGGATCTCGACCCGGTTTTCATCGCGCACTGACAGCCAGACCTCGCGCCCGCGCGGCGTGAATTCCATATGCAGCACGCCGGGACCGGGGGTGAGGGTCTGGATGACCTCATGCGTCATCGTATCGATGACTTGCAGCGTGTCGTTATGCGGCGGTGCGAAGTTCACCCAGATTTCCCGCTCATCCGGGCGGGCAAGGGCAAAGATCGGCTGGCCGTGAAGCTCAGTGCGCCCGGCCTCGGTCAACCCTTCCGCATCGACCCAGAGAAGCTGATGGAGGCCGACCGCTGGCAGCGCGAATGTATCACCTGCAAGCGTCCAGCCCTGAAGATGGGGCATCTTGTAAACCGGCAGGTCTTCTTCATCCTTGCCGTAATCGGGCAGGAAGCGGACCGGCTGCGGGTCGTCCGCCCACAGGTCGATGGCGGTCAGGCCCTTTTCACCGAACAGCCCGACGATATAGGTCCGCCCGTTGCCGGTCATCAGCGCGTCATAGGGGTTCGCGCCCACGCCCTCCAGCCGGGTGATGGCGGGATTGGCGGGGTCGCCCGAATGATCGAGAATCCAGACCTCGCCCGTGTCCCATGTCGCGACTATAAAGCGGTTGCCGGGCACATCGGCCAGACCTACCGTCTTGCTGTCCATCGGGATATCGGCCACCAGTTCCAGCGTGTCCGCATCAAAGACCTTGACCCCGCCGGGTTCGTAATTCGACACGGCGACAAGGCGACCGTCATCGGAAATCGCCCCGCCGATGGAATTGCCGCCCTGAATGATGCGATTCGCGATGTCCATCGTGGTCAGGTCGATCTTGGTCAACCCGCCATCGCGGCCAAAGACATAGGCAAACCGCTGATCGGGCGAAAAGGTCACGCTGGCATGGGACAGATCGCCCAGACCCTCAATCCGCGCCAGTGATTCGCGCCGGGTATGCGAGACGACAAGGACCGAGCCCGTTGCGCGTTCGATCACAAGGCCCAGCTCGCCTGTGACAACGACATCATGCGCGGCGGTTTCGGCCATCGCCGTGGCGGCAGGAAGGGCCAGTAGCAGGGCGGCAAGGGCGGGGCGGAGCATCATTCGGCCTCCTTTTCGGTCAGAAGATAATCGGCAATCCAGCGGGCTTCGGCTTCGGTTAACAGCGGACGCCAGGGTGGCATCGCGGTGCCGGGAAGCCCGTCAAGAATGATCTCGGCCAGTCCCTCGGGATCGCGTCCGGCAAGATCAGCGGGGGTGATCGCGGCGCCAAGACCGCCTTTCATGGTCAGCCCGTGGCATGATCCGCAATCCTGAATGACGATATGTTCCAGCACCGCCGCGCGTTCGGGCGTGACGGCAGCAATCGCCGTTGATCCGGCCGCATCCGTCGCCGTGCCGCCCGCCAGCACCACCGCCGCGCCAAGGCACAGCGTGGCGGTGGCGGCACCCATCGACAGGATCAGGGCGGCCTTATGCATGGGCGATCCTTAATGCAGGGCGCTGTGGCAGCAATTCGGCAGGCAAGGGCAGGCTGGCATCGCCGTAAAGCGACACCACCCGCCCGATCATGAACAGCACGGGCGCGGGCATCGGGTTGGCGGCGATTTCATCGGCAATCCGGTCAAGGGTCGAGACCAGCCGCCGCTCGCGCGGGGTGGTGGCGTGGGATACGGCCATGACCGGCGTTGCGGCAGGCAGGCTATGGGCGATGAGCTGCGCCGAGATCTGGCCGATATTCGCCGCGCCCATATAGACGACAAGCGTCGCGTCAGGATCGGCCAGCGACCCCCAGTCAAGCGTCAGCGCCGCGTCGCAGGCGCGATGCCCGGTCACATAGCGCAACCCGGTCGCCAGCCCGCGATGGGTCAGCGGCACCCCGGTCGAACAGGCCGCCCCTTGCGCGGCGGTGATGCCGGGCGTGTAATCATAGGCGATGCCTGCGGCGCGCAGCTCTTCGGCCTCTTCACTGCCGCGCCCGAAAATCAGCGGGTCGCCCCCCTTGAGCCGCGCCACGCGCAGCCCCTCACGGGCCAACTCGACCAGAAGCGCGTTGATCCGGTCCTGCGGGACGGCGTGAAAACCGGCCTCTTTTCCGACCGCGATGCGGCGGGTGGCGCGCGGGACAAGCGCCATGATCTCGTCCGAGACAAGCCGGTCATAGACCACCACATCGGCGCCTTCGATCAGGCGCAGCGCGCGGATGGTCAGCAATTCGGGGTCGCCCGGACCCGCGCCGATCAGATGGACCTTGCCTGACATTCTGGCTTCCTCGATGGGTTGCTGGAAGGGAAAGGGCGGGGGGCTGCGCGCCCCCCGGCCCGGTTGTCAAAAGGGATCAGTAAACGTCGTTCATCGTGTTATGAACGTTGAACTTGCCGGTCGGCGTAATCAGGCGTTCGTCACGGATGACGTGCTTGACCTCAAGCGTGGCGTCGTCGATCACCACGATCGCCGATTCCTGATCCGCCGCGTTCCACAGCGAGAACCAGACCTCGGTGCCGTCCTTGTTGAACTCACCCTGCACGGCGCGAGCCTGACCACCCTCGATCCCGGCCAGCTCGACCAGATTCAGCACGATCATCTCGGGGTCTTCGCCCGCGACCATCTCGCTGACCTTGAACACCGCGACCGAGCCAGAGATGGCCGCATCGG
Source organism: Paracoccus sp. (in: a-proteobacteria) (assembly GCA_030538425.1). Taxonomy (GTDB): domain Bacteria; phylum Pseudomonadota; class Alphaproteobacteria; order Rhodobacterales; family Rhodobacteraceae; genus Paracoccus. The sequence continues at coordinate 31,380 of JAUNTZ010000031.1, forward strand.
GGTTCAGCGTGGCGTCAACATAAAGGTGATCCGAATCCGGGTGCGTCTTGACGAAGAGCGAGCCGCCGCCAAGCGCGGGGAAGCTTTCGACAATCTGCCATGCCTGATCGGGATGCCCCTCGGGGTCGGTGCCGATCAGCGCGACCGAATCGTCGCCAAGGTGCGAGGTCGCCCAGACCGGACCATATTCCGGGTGGGTGATGTTGGCACCACGGCCCGGATGCGGCGTCTCGCCCCCGGTATCGGTGATGGCCTCAAGCACGCCTTCCTGCGTGTCGATCACGACAAGACGGTTACGCGCGTTCGCAGCGGTGATGAAATACCGCTTGGACGCATCCAGACCACCATCATGCAGGAACCGTTCGGTTGCGATATTGGTGATGTTGAGGTTGTCCAGATCGGTATAATCGACCAGCTGGATGATGCCGGTTTCCTTGATGTTCACGATGAACTCGGGCCGGTAGTGAGAGGCCAGAATGGCGGCCACACGCGGCTCGGGGTGGTATTCCTGTTCATCGTAAGTCATCCCGCGGGTCGAAACGATCCGCAGCGGCTCCAGCGTGGCGCCGTCCATGATCACATATTGCGGCGGCCAATAGGCGCCCGCGATGGCATAGCGGTCTTCCCAGCCCTCGAATTTCGAGGTCTCGACCGAACGCGCTTCCGAGCCGATCTTGACGGTCGCGACCACGGCGGGTTCTTCCATCCACAGGTCGATCATATCGACCTTGGCATCGCGACCAATCACCATCAGGTAACGACCCGAGGCCGACAGGCGCGAGATATGGACCGCATAGCCGGT
>JAUNTZ010000083.1 GCA_030538425.1 Paracoccus sp. (in: a-proteobacteria)
GCCTGCCTTGCGACGAAACGCGCGGCAGGCATTGTCCGCTGTTGATGACGATCCGCTGCGAGGGCGCACCGATCCGGCAGCCGGTTTGTCAGAGGAGAAGGCGGGCCAAGAGGTGAGGCAGACTTCCAGCATTCAAACGGTCCTTTCCGGTCACAGCCCCCTTGAGATCGCCGCCGAGCCAAGAGAACAGGCCCCATCTGAGGATGCGGCAGCTTTCCCTGAGTCTGGCCCTGATGGAACCGGCGCGGCGTCCGCGCATCACGCCGAACCTGCGCCCGAGGGCAGCCCAGCCTTGCCTGCCCTGCCGCGTCTGATCCCCGGCGCGCGGCTGGTGCTGACTGACAGCCCGGTCGAGTGGCTGGCTCTGCCCACCGATCTGGCGGCGTGGGTGCGGCTGGTGCGGCTGCTTTCGCGGGGCAAGCTGCGGGCGCGCAAGGGCGACTGTCACCTGACCCGCGCCGATCTGGCGGAGGGCTGCACGGGCATGGTGCTGATCGCGCTGCCGCCTGATCCCTTGGCAGGTGAGACAACCAACGAAGACGCGCCCCCGGCTGATACCGAAAACCACATCTCGCCCGCACCCATGGCGGCATCACGGTCGGCGGAGGGGTCGGATAAAGGCAGTGACGGTGTGGCGGATGCGCAGTGGGCTTCCGGTTTCGCGGTTTCGGGGCATGGCCTTGAGGATCGGGGAGACGTTGCCGCCTGCGGTGCTTGGCCGCAGAGGGCGCGCTATGAGGGGGAAGGTGAAAGTTCCGGTGTGGCGTCTCTGCCGCAGCATATTTTTGATCAGAGCGCGTGGCAGACGGACGCGCGACCGGCTTTTGCGCTCACGGTTGCGGACCACCACGTTAAGGATCGGGGAGAGGCTGCGGCCTGCGGTGCTTGGCTACAGAGGGCGCGCTATGAGGGGGAGGATGGCGGTTTAGTTGTGGCGTCTTTGGCGCAGGGGAATGCCCTTGATCAGAGCGCGTGGCAGACGGACGCGCGACCGGCTTTTGCGCTCACGGTTGCGGACCACCACGTTAAGGATCGGGGAGAGGCTGCGGCCTGCGGTGCTTGGCCGCAGAATGTCTGCCTTGCGAATGAGGATGCTAGGTCTGGTGCGGCGTCTGGCTCTTTGTCGCAGCATATCCCCGATCAGAGTGGGGGACAGACGGACGCGCGTCCGGCTTCTGCGCTCACGGTTGCGGGCCACCGATTTAAGGATCGGAGAGAGGCTGCGGCTTGCGGTGCTTGGCCACAGAGGGCGGGCTATGAGGGTGCCGGTTCTTCTACGGCATCTTCATCGCAGCATCGTGCCGACCAGAGCAGCAAGCAGGCGGATGCTTCGCAGCAGCCCCGCGCGGGTTCCGAGAGTGAGGGATCCAACCCGTCCCGCCCGGACCTCCTCGACCATATCACCGAGCTTGCGCGCCGCTATCCGGGGCAGTGCTATATCGGGGCTGCGCCGCGCTATGACGGGCGGGATGGGGCGCGGCTGGATGCGCTGTTCGCGCTGTCGCAAAGCAGCGCGCTGCCGATGGTCGCGCTTGGCGATGTGCTGATGCACCGGGCGGCGCGGCGGCCTTTGGCGGATGTGCTGACCTGCCTGCGCATGGGGCTGACCATTGACAGCATCGGGCGCCACCGCCTGCCCAATGCCGAACGCCGCCTGAAACCGGGGGCCGAGATGGCGCGGATGTTCGCCCGCTATCCCGAGGCGATCCGGCGCACGGTAGAGATTGCGGATCGCTGCACGTTCAAGCTGGACGATCTGCGCTATCAATACCCGCTGGAATCGGATGGCGAGCCTGCGCAGACACGCCTCGCCCGTCTGACCCGCGAGGGAATGGCGTGGCGCTATCCCCAAGGCGCGCCGCCGCAGATCGTCGAGCGGGTGCAAAAGGAACTGACCCTGATCGCCGAGGTCGAATATGCCCCCTATTTCCTGACCGTCCATGACATCGTGCAATTCGCCCGCTCGCGCGGGATCCTGTGCCAAGGGCGCGGCTCGGCTGCCAATTCGGTGGTCTGCTATCTGCTGGGCATCACCGAGGTGCCGCCCGAAACCATCACCCTGATATTCGAGCGTTTCATCAGCAAGGAACGCGGCGAGCCGCCCGATATCGACGTCGATTTCGAACATGAACGCCGCGAGGAGGTCATCCAATGGATCTACGACCGCTATGGCCGTCACCGCGCCGGGCTGACCGCGACGGTGATCCATTTCCGATCCCGCGCCGCCATTCGAGAGGTGGGCAAGGTCATGGGGCTGTCGCAAGACGTTCTGGCCTGCGTGACTGGGCAGCTTTGGGGATCGTCATCCGATGCACCCACGGCGGAACGCCTGCGCGCGGCGGGGCTGAACCCCGATGACCGCCGCACCCTGCTGACCCTGCGCCTGATCGGCGAGATCATCGGCTTTCCGCGCCACCTGTCGCAGCATGTCGGCGGGTTCGTCATCACCGAAGGCCGTCTGGACGAGCTTTGCCCGATCGAGAATGCCGCGATGGAGGGGCGCACGGTGATCGAATGGGACAAGGACGATATCGACGCGCTTGGGCTGCTCAAGGTCGATGTGCTGGCCTTGGGGATGCTGACCGCGATCCGCAAGGCGTTCGGGCTTCTGGCGGATCATCGCGGGCTGGATCTGACGCTGGCGACGGTGCCGCCCGAAGATCCTCGCGTCTATGACATGCTGTGCCGCGCCGATGCGATTGGCGTGTTTCAGGTCGAAAGCCGGGCGCAGCTCAACTTTCTGCCCCGGATGCAGCCGCGCAATATGTATGATCTGGTCTGCGAGGTCGCCATTGTCCGCCCCGGCCCGATTCAGGGTGGCATGGTGCATCCCTTCCTGCGCCGCCGCCGGGGGCTGGAGGAGGTCGAGGATCTTGGCCCCGCCATGAACAAGGTGCTGGGCCGCACTTACGGCGTGCCTTTGTTTCAGGAACAGGCGATGCAAATCGCCGTGGTCGCCGCCGGGTTCTCGCCCGCCGAGGCCGACCGGCTGCGGCGTTCGCTGGCGACCTTCAAGCGGATGGGGACCATTGGCGGGTTCCGCGATCGGTTCGTCTCAGGCATGCTGGAGCGCGGCTATGACCCGGACTTCGCCGCCCGCTGTTTCGCGCAGATCGAGGGCTTTGGCAGTTATGGCTTCCCCGAAAGCCATTCGGCCAGTTTCGCGCGGCTGGTCTACATCTCGGCCTGGCTGAAATGCCACCATCAGGCCGCCTTCACCTGCGCGCTGCTGAACAGCCAGCCGATGGGGTTCTATGCCCCCGCGCAACTGGTCCGCGATGCGCGCGAGGCGGGGGTCGAGGTGCGGCCCGTATCCGTCAACGATTCCGCATGGGATTGCACGCTGGAGGCACGCGCGGATGGCGAACTGGCGCTGCGGCTGGGGTTTCGCCAGATCAAGGGGATGCGGGCCGAGGATGCCGGTTGGATCGTGGCGGCGCGTGGCAACGGCTATCCCGATGTGGAAAGCCTGTGGCGCCGCGCCGGTGTGGGGCCGGACGGTCTGGCGCGGCTGGCCGAAGGTGATGCCTTCGCAAGCGTGGGCCTGACGCGGCGTCAGGCGCTTTGGGATGCGCAGGCGCTAAAGGCCCCGGCACCCCTGCCGCTGTTCGGCCCCGAGGGTGAGGGCGCCGTGGAACCCGAGGTCACGCTGCCCCGCATGAGCATGGGGCAAGAGGTGATCGAGGATTATCTGTCGATGCGCCTGTCCCTGCGCGCGCATCCATTGGAGCTGCTGCGCCCCGGCCTGCCCGAAAGCCTGCCTCATGCGCATCTGCCCGAAGCAAAGGGGCGGGCCACCGTCTCGGGCCTTGTCATCACCCGCCAACGCCCCGGCACGGCCTCAGGCGTGATTTTCCTGACGCTGGAGGATGAAACCGGCGTGGCGAATGTGGTGGTGTGGAAGGGGATCTATGCGCGGTTCCGCAAGGCGGTGCTGACCGGCCGCCTGCTGCGCGTCACCGGCAAGGTGCAGCGCGAAGGCGCGGTCATCCACCTGATCGCGGAACGGATCGAGGATATCTCGGACCGCCTGATCGCCCTTGGCCGCGGCGATACACCCGCGCCCCCACGCCGCAGCACCGCCCACAGCTATCGCCAATCCGCCCGCCACCCCCGCGAACAGGCCAAGCAATTGTTTCCCAGCCGGGATTTTCATTGAGAGGGGCAGGGGCGCGCTTATTAAGGCCGAGCTTCTACCGTCAGTTTCGCACATGAAGGGCGAGGGCTTTGGTGGTCGGGTTTCATCGGGCTGTCATGGGGGCGCTGATATTCGCGCCTATGTGGTGATGGTGGCTCTCCGGCGCTTTGCCCGCTTATACTGTCTGCCGCCCTGACGGTGCAGCAGGCCGCCAAACCTCTCACCTCGGGCGAAACT
>JAUNTZ010000003.1 GCA_030538425.1 Paracoccus sp. (in: a-proteobacteria)
CCGATCCGCTTATTACCTGCGCGTTTATGTCCATAGTCCGGGTTGCCCCGAACAGCTTGAATATAGGCGTGGCCGGGGCTGCTCGCAAGGGGGTGGCGGATATGCGCCGGTCGCCCCGCACTCGGGGGAACCATGGCGCAAGTTTCGGTGTTCTAGCCTCACGCAGTTCAAAAAGGAGTTTTCCAATGCGTCATTTGACCGCCGCCGCCGTTCTGGCCCTTCTGCCCTTCGGCGCAGTCGCCGCCCCGCCGCCCGCCGACGCTCTGGCGCTGTCCGATATCATCGCCAAGATCGAAACCGATCTGGGCGACACGCTGGCCTATATTGATGAGGTCAACTGGGATGATGACGGCTATTGGGAAGTGGAATACCGCACCACCGATAACGCCGAGGTCGACATCCGCGTCGATCCGATCACCGGCGAGACCCTGCCGCGCCGCTGATCCGCGCATCGTCAAGGGTAAACAGACAAAGGCGGGCCATCGCGGCCCGCCTTTCTCATTGGAAGGGCAGAGATCAGAACCCGGCCTTGATCTGTTCGAACTCGGCCAGCTGGCGGTCGCGCTGCTGCGGATCGTTCGGGGTCTGGACAAGGATCGGCGCGTCGATTTCGGACAGATCGGCAATCACGCGCGGATCATCCGCGATCTCGGCCATGCCCGCCGCCGTGCTATGGCCGTAGCCGATGGCATCCAGCAAAGGCTCGGCCGCGCGCGGCTCAAGCCATGCGTTCATGAAATCATAGACCTTGTCCTCGCTGCCCGGCCCGTTCTTCAGGTTCACAAAACCGCAGAAGAAGTTGGACGAACCCTCGGCGGGCGCGCGCTGGAACTCGACCGGGTAGCCGTCATCGCGCAGATAGACCACGCCATCATTCCAAGACCAGGCCAGCACCACCGCGCCCGAGGCCATCAGCTGCGCCTGTTCGGACGGGTCGTTCCAGTAGGCGGCGACATTCTGATGCGCCTGACGCAGCCAGTTGGCGGCGGCCTGATACTGTTCCTCGGTCACATCGTCCCAATCGGTGACGCCAGTCGCCAGATAGGCCAGTGCCCAGACATCGTCCGAGGAATTGGGCAATGAGATCCGGCCCTGATATTTCGGCTCGATAAAGATATTGAGCGAGGCGACATCCTCAGCCGGCACCACCTCCGGGTTGTAAGCGATGGCGGTCACGCCCCAGTCCGTCGGGATGAACCAGACGCCCTCATCATCGCGGAACACCTCCGAATCGAGGAACCGCTCCTCAATATCCGCAAAAGCCGGGAGGCGTGAGACATCCCAGGGCTCAATCAGCCCGGCATCGCGGTATTTCGACACCATCTGGCTGCACGGATGGGCGACATCCGCGCGAAAGCCGGTTGCGATTTTCTGGAAAGCCTCATCGTCATTGCCGTAAAAGGCATAGGTCGGGGATTGTCCGTGCTGGTCGATATAGGACTGGAAAATCGCAGGCTCTTCAAAGCCCGCCCAGTCGAAAACCAGTAATTCGGGATCGGCGGCATAGGCGGGGGCGGCAAATGCCGCCAGAATGGCGGTCGAACGCAAGAGAGTCATGTCGGCCCTTTCGGTTGGCTGTTATGGCCCAACGCTAGCACAGGCGCGGGCGCGTGCAAGCGGCGGCTGGGCCGTCTTTCGCCCGTCTTTTGTCCGCAAATATCCCGGGGTGAGGGCCAGAGGCCCGAGGGGCAGCGCCCCTAGCTGCGCTTACGCACATAAAGCTCCAGCCGGTGACGCAGGATCTCATAACCATGTTCGGCGGCGATTTCGGCCTGAAGCCGCTCGATCCGCTCATCGGTGAACTCGATCACCGCGCCGCTGTCGATGTCGATCATATGATCGTGATGGTGCTGATCGGCGGGCTCAAACCGCGCGGCCTCGCCCTCAAAGGCCAGTTTCAGCACCACGCCCTGCGCCTCCAGTTCCGACAAGGTGCGATAGACGGTCGCCAGCGACAGCCCCGGCAGCCGGGCGCGGGCGCGTTCCAGAACGGTGGGCGCGTCGGGGTGATCATCGCTTTGGGCAAGCGCGCGCAGAATCGCCTTGCGCTGACGGGTCAGGCGGATGCCCGCATCGCGCAGGGCGGTCTCAAATCGGCGGGCGCGGGCGTCGTGGCTCATGCTGCTTTATCGCCGTGATGCGGGGCTCATGCAAGATATTGATGAGAATGGTTCTCAACTGGTTGACAGTTGCGAATGGTTCGCATTTACTACGGGCAGCGGATGGCAAGGCGAGACAAGGATGCGAGATTTCATCACAGCGCTGACCATGGCGATCCTCCTGGCCTCCCCTGCGGCGGCGGACAGGCTGCGCGTCGTGACCAGCTTCACCGTCTTGCAGGACATGGCCGCGAATGTGGCGGGCGATCTGGCTGAGGTCACCTCGCTGACCCGTCCGGGCGCTGAGATCCACGGCTATGAGCCGACCCCGCGCGATGTGGTCAGGGTCGCGGATGCGGATCTGATCTTGCTCAACGGGCTGGGGCTGGAGGCATGGTTCGACCGCTTTCTGGACGGCGCGGGGGATGTGGCCCGCGTGACCGTCTCAGACGGGCTGGCACCGATGCCGATTGCGGGCGGCGAATATGACGGCCAGCCCAACCCGCATGGCTGGATGGGGCTCGACGGCGCGGCGATCTATATCGACAATATCGCCGCTGCGCTGTCGCAGGCCGACCCGGCCAATGCCGCGACCTATACCGAAAACGCCGCCGCCTATCTGGCCCGGATCGAGGCTGAGATCACCCCCATCCGCGACCAGATCCGCGCGCTGCCCGAGGCGCGGCGCTGGCTTGTCACCTCCGAGGGCGCGTTTTCCTATCTGGCCCGCGACTATCACCTGACTGAGCTATTCCTCTGGCCCGTCAATGCCGATCAACAGGGCCTGCCGCAGCAGGTCCGCCGGGTCATCGACACGGTGCGCGCCCATGAGATTCCGGCGGTGTTTTCCGAAAGCACCGTCCCCGCGCGCCCCGCCCAGCAAATCGCGCGTGAGACCGGCGCGGCCTATGGCGGGGTGCTGTATGTGGACAGTCTCAGCACCGCCGAAGGGCCGGTGCCAAGCTATATCGAGCTGTTGCGGGTGACCTCAGAGACCATCCTTGAGGGCCTGGCCGAATGACCCGCGCGATTGAGATGGAGGGCGTCACGGTGCGCTATCGCGGCGGCAACGCGGCGCTGCGCGATGCCGGTTTCCATGTCCCCCAAGGCTCGATCACCGCGCTTGTCGGTGGCAACGGGGCGGGGAAATCGACGCTCTTCAAGGCGCTGATGGGGCTGGTGCCGCTGGCCTCTGGGGTGGTGCGGATCATGGGCCGCCCGGTGCGCGATGCGCTGGCCGCCCGGCTTTTGACCTATGTGCCCCAAGCCGAGGATGTGGACTGGAACTTTCCGGTTTTGGTCGAGGATGTGGTGATGATGGGCCGTTACGGCCATATGGGTTTTCTGCGCCGCCCCCGGCCCGCTGACCGCCAGATCGTCACCGAGGCGCTGCGCCGCGTGGGCATGGAGCCCTTCCGCCACCGCCAGATCGGCGCGCTGTCGGGCGGCCAGAAAAAGCGCGTCTTTCTGGCCCGCGCGCTGGCGCAGCAAGCGCAGGTGGTGCTGCTTGATGAGCCCTTCACCGGCGTCGATGTCCAGACCGAGGCCGCGATCATCACCCTGCTGCGCGAGATGCGCGACGAGGGCCGCGCGGTGCTGGTCTCGACCCATGATCTGGGCTCGGTGCCGGAATATTGCGACCGGGTGGTGCTGCTGCGCGGCACGGTGCTGGCTTATGGGCCGACCGAGACGGTGTTCACGCGCCAGAACCTGCAACAGACCTTCGGCGGCGTGCTGCGCCAGTTCGCCATGACCGGCGCCGATCTGCATGACGACGAGGACGCGCGCGGCCTCACGGTGCTGAGCGACGACGAACGCCCGCTGGTCTTTTACGACGACCGCCATCAGACGGCGCTTGACGAGCGGGAGGGTGGTGCGCAGCGTGACGGGGCTGACGATAGACCGCGCGACGATTCAGCGCAGGGTGCGGATGATGCGGCGCGAAAAGGGAGTGACGGCTCGGCGCAGGATAGCGCGACCGAAGATGCGCCACGCACCCCCTCAACCAAACCAGACCCCGCGCCATGATCCTGCTGGAGCCCTTTGCCTATAGCTATATGACCAACGCGATCTGCGTCTCGGCGCTTGTCGGGCTGGTTTGCGGGTTCCTCTCGGCGTTTCTGATCCTCAAGGGCTGGTCGCTGATCGGGGATGCGCTGTCCCATGCGATCCTGCCGGGCGTCGCCGGGGCCTATATTCTGGGCCTGCCTTTTGCGCTGGGCGCGTTTCTGTCGGGCGGGCTGGCCGCGCTGACCATGCTCTTTCTGGGCGGGCAAAGCGGGCTCAGACAGGATGCGGTGATCGGGATCATTTTCACCGCGTTTTTCGGGCTCGGGCTGTTCATGATCTCGATCTATCCGATGTCGGTCAGCCTCCAGACCATCGTGATGGGCAATGTGCTGACCATCAGCCCCGGCGATATGTGGCAATTGGTGGTGATCTCGGCGGTGTCGCTGGCGGTCCTGCTGATGACCTGGCGCAACCTGCTGGCGGTGTTTTTCGATGAAACCCATGCGGTCAGCATCGGGCTGCACACGACGCGGCTGAAGGTGATGTTCTTCATGCTGCTGGCGGGTTGCACGGTGGCCGCGATGCAGACCGTGGGCGCGCTGCTGGTCGTCGCCTTGGTCATCACGCCGGGCGCGACCGCCTATCTGCTGACCGACCGTTTCGGGCGGCTCATCGCCATTGCGGCCGCCTTGGGCGCGGTGACAAGCGGGCTGGGCGCTTACCTCTCCTATTTCCTTGACGGGGCCACGGGCGGAGTGATCGTGCTTCTGCAAACGGCGGTCTTTGTCGCCGCGCTGATCTTCGCGCCCGTCCACGGGCTGCGGGCCGAGGCCGCGCGCAGCCGCAAGGGGGGCGCATGATCGACTGGCTGAGCATCCCGCTGCAATTTCAGGTCATGCAGCAAGCCGCCCTGATGGCCGCGCTGATTGCGGTGCCTGCGGGGCTGTTGTCCTGCTTTGTGGTGCTGAAGGGCTGGTCGCTGATGGGCGACGCAATCAGCCATGCGGTTCTGCCCGGTCTGGTGTTGGCATGGGCGCTTGGCCTGCCGATGCTGCTGGGCGCGATGGTCGCGGGCATGGCCTGCGGCATGGTGGCGGGCTATGTGCAGGACCATTCGCGGGTCAAGCCCGACACGGTGCTGGGCGTGGTCATGGCGGGGATGTTCGCGCTTGGCCTTGTGCTGCATACACGGCTTGAGACCGGGCTGCATCTGGATCACATCCTCTTTGGCAGCATTCTGGGCGTGGACCGGGCGGATCTGACGCTCTCGGGCGTGGTTGCGGTTGTGATTACCGGCGCGGTGCTGATGCTGCGCCGTGACCTGTCGCTTTATGTCTTTGATCCGGTGCAGGCGCGTATCCTTGGCCTGCCGATGGGGCTGTTCCATTACGGGATGATGGCCGCGATTGTGGCGCTTGTGGTGTCGATGCTCTCGGCGGTGGGGCTGGTGATGGCGGTGGCCATGCTGATCGCGCCCGGCGCCACCGCCTTTTTGCTGGTGCGGCGCATGGGGCCGATGCTGGCCGTGTCTGTCGCGGTGGCGCTGATTGCGGGGCAGGGCGGGCTGATCGCCTCATTCTGGCTCGATGCGGCGACCGCGCCGACCATCGTTCTGGTCCTGACCGCGCAATTCGTGGCCGCCTGGGCTTGGCGCCAGACCCGAGCCAAGCTGGACTTGAGCGGCCCGCCCGCGTAAGAGGCCCGGCAAGCAATCGCAAAGAGGGTGACATGGGCTTTCGCATGGGGATTGTCGGGCTGCCGAATGTCGGCAAATCGACGCTGTTCAACGCGCTGACGCGCACCGCTGCGGCACAGGCCGCCAATTTCCCGTTCTGCACCATTGAGCCGAATGTGGGCGAGGTCGCCGTGCCCGACCGCCGCCTTGATTCCCTGGCCGAGATTGCCGGGTCAAAGCAGATCATCCCGACCCGGATCACCTTTGTGGACATCGCCGGTCTGGTCAAGGGCGCCTCAAAGGGTGAGGGGCTTGGCAACCAGTTTCTCGCCAATATCCGTGAGGTGGACGCGATTGCCCATGTGCTGCGCTGTTTCGAGGATGGCGACATCACCCATGTCGAGGGCCGCGTCGATCCGATCGCCGATGCCGACGTGATCGAGACCGAGCTGATGATCGCCGATATGGAATCCATCGAACGCCGTCTGGCCAACCTGTCGCGAAAGCTCAAGGGCGGCGATAAAGAGGCCGTGGCGCAGGACCGCCTGCTGCGCGAGGCTTTGGCGGTGCTGGAAAACGGCCAGCCCGCCCGCACCGTGGCTGTGGCCGAGGACGACCGCAAGGCGTGGGATATGCTGCAATTGCTGACCTCGAAGCCCGTTCTTTATGTCTGCAACGTGGCGGAGGATGAGGCCGCGAATGGCAATGCTTGGTCGGCCAAGGTCGCTGAAATGGCTGCGGCGCAGGGCGCGGGTCATGTGGTGATCTCGGCCCGGATCGAAGAGGAAATCAGCCAGCTGGACGCCGAGGAAGCCCAGATGTTCCTTGGCGAAATGGGGCTGGATGAGGCGGGCCTCGACCGTCTGATCCGCGCGGGTTATGAGCTGTTGGGCCTGCAAACCTATTTCACCGTCGGCCCGAAAGAGGCCCGCGCCTGGACGATCACGCGCGGCACCCTTGCCCCGCAGGCGGCGGGCGTGATCCACGGCGATTTTGAGCGCGGCTTTATCCGCGCCGAGACCATCGCCTTTGACGATTACATCGCGGGCAAGGGCGAGGCCGGCGCGCGTGAGGCGGGCAAGCTGCGCGTTGAAGGCAAGACCTATGAGGTCCGCGACGGCGACGTGCTGCATTTCCTGTTCAACGCCTGAGGGCGCGGGGCGGGACAAGAAAAAAGGGGCGCATCATGCGCCCCTTTCGCGTGCCAATCGGTCGGATCAGAACTTGTAGGACAGGCTCAGCCCGACATTGGTGCCCGACAACTCGCGGCCATCCACATCGCCGAAATCCTTGTAACGCTGATGGGTCACTTCGGCGCCCAGCATCAGGTTATCGGTGGCCATGAACTTGGCGCCGATCCCGTAAAGATGGCCGTTGCTGTTCACGCTGCCATTGCCTTCATCCAGCGACAGGCGGGCCAGCCCCAGCGTCGCATAGGGCATCACGCGCCCCATGTCATAACCGGCGATGGCGCGGGCGCTGAGCCGGTTGGCGTCATTCTCCAGGTCGGTATCGCCGACCGAGAGGCTGCTCAGGCGGTCATAGGCCAGCTCACCACCCAGGACAAAGCGGCCCATATCATGGAGATAACCCGCATGGAGGCCATACCCATTGGCCGAGGCTGAGCTATCGACCCCGTCCTGCGAGAGATCGCCGCTGAAACGGCCCGCCTGCGCACCGGCGTAAAAGCCCGACCAGCTGAGCGTCGGGACGACAACGGGGGTGTCGATCACGACCGGCACGGTCTCAACCGGGGCGACATAGCCACCGGCAAGCGCCGCGCTGCCCGAAACTGCCAGAGCGGCGGCGGAAATCATCAGTTTCTTCATGTTCATCTCCTTGGATGACGTTGTGACAGCAAAACCCGCTGCCCGCGCCGCAGTTCAGTTCCGTGCCAAAATATCACGCTATGGTGCATTATTGGCACATCCCTCTGGGGCATGGGCAAGGGTTAGTCCCCTCGGCCCCGCGCTTCAAATGACAAGCGCGGGAGGGGTTGGTGAGCATAAGGTGATCGGTATTTGTCCATTTTAGACATATGGTTTGCGGATGGTGTCTTGGTGCGGGTTCGGGCTGTCGCGTCCGGTGGTGGAGGGGCTGATGAAAAAAAATCCGGTGGTGGAGGGGCTGATGAAAAACTGCCACAGCCTGCGGCGCAAGCGCCAACGCAAGATCAGGCGCGGGTGACAGCCGCCACAGTCGGCGTCTCTGCGCTGCGCCCGCGCAATATCAAATGCGGGCGCCATTCATAAAACTCGGCGGCGCCTACGCCGCGCCCGCGCGCGCAAGATGGGTGCGCGTGAGAACCGTCACACCTTGTCTCGCCCGCACCCCGCAAGATCGGGTGAGGACGACAGCCGTCACACCCTGCCGCACCTCCATCGCACCCGAGCGATATCGGATGCACGCGACAGCCGTCAAACCCTGTCCCGCCTGCATCCCTCAACCACCCGGCGCAACGCAAAATTAGGTGCGGCCGAGAGCCGTCAGACTCTATCACGACTGCATCCCTCCAACCACTAGGGCGTCTCGACAAGCTACCTTTCTTGCGCCGAGAGGTCACCCATGCTGTGACACCTGCGCCTCACTTGCCCACCTGCTCTGGCGAGCTACACGCCAATGCGGAAAACGGCGTAAAAACACCCTTGCCCCGCCCCTTGCGCATCCCTATACCGAGCGGCGGAGACGTGGCCGAGTGGTCGAAGGCGCTCCCCTGCTAAGGGAGTAGGCGGGAAACCGTCTCGAGGGTTCGAATCCCTTCGTCTCCGCCATTTGCGCATTGCAAACCCGAAAACACCTCCCTCATGGGGCGTTTTTCTTTATGTGCCAAAAGGGTTTGTGGGGACCAATCCGCCCTTCTGAGATGTCAAAACCACGCGAGCTCGATCTCGGAAAGCCCTTCGCTTTGGGTAGGAAAGTTCCCAAACCCCATATATTTCAATGAACTGGCCGCATTGCCCTGCGCCCGTGTTCCACTGTTTGCGCATAGTCTTAAACAGACGGAGACGCGACACGGCGGCGCAGCGGCTTTATGCTTGGGTATTCGCGCGAAGCATCTGGTGTTCAAGCACAGCGTGCCCATCGCAACGAAAGCAGCGCGGCCGACATCGCTGACCCTCGACCCTCGGAAACCTAGTCCATTCGTCAGGGCTTACCGATCAGAACGGTGTTGATAATCGCGACGTATCGATCCGCGAGGTTGCGGACGTCCTGATGCGCGAGTTCGATGATGGCCCGCAGTTGAGCGTGCTCCCCAATTGGTTCGTAACCATGCGAGTTCATATGGGCCTCGATGGCCGCGACCCTGCTTGGATCGTCGGCCAGGAACTCGCGAAAGTCCCTATCTGCCTTTCGCGTATTGCAGGAATGACAGCAGGGGACCAGATTGCCAAGCCGATGCTCACCCAGCGCCTGTTTGTTGATCGGCACGACATGATCCATGATCAACTCACCTTCAGCACCGCAATAGGCGCAGACCTTTCCGAACGCGTCCGCCACCGCCTGCCATTGCAGCGCATTGAACTGCTCATCGCCAAGGCGGCTCAGAATATTTCGCACCAGATAATTCTGCGCGTTCCCGATCGCATTTCCCTTATAACGGCCTCGCGCTGCCCGGATGGCTTCGTCGGGTGGCGGGGCATCGGATGTCACTAACTCGGGATAAAAATCTGAGAGGAGCCCCTTGCTGGCCAAATAGCGCCGAAAAAGCGGAAGGCTCTTGCTGGTCGGAGGATTGAACCATTGGCTCGTCACGCGCACGAGGATACCATGAACCACATATTCGCGCGTCCAATACCTGCGCCGATCAGTCGCAGCTATCTTGGCCACCTGACGGCAAAACGGATAATTTATATCAAAGGTCTCTTTTGAATATCCTGGGTCTTGCAGGCGCGCGAATTCCTCAGGCTCGGTCTCTTCACAATATTTGAAGATTGACGGAACACTGCTTTGGACGATTTGACCGATCTTCATGAGTCCTCCGCGATGCTTTCTTATGAATCATACCCGCCGGACTATTCTTCAGCGACTGTTATTTTCGGCCAAGGTTGAGGTCCATTATAAATTTGCGCACTATGTCTGCACCTGCCAGATCTTCCCCATCAAAACGCAGTTCTTCGAGGCTGACCGCAGACGCATCGCCGCCGCATGTCGTGCGTTTTAGCGCCTCGGGGCAAGATAAGTGAGCCATCGTTAGTGGCTTAAATGACGCTTGGCTAATCCGACAGCCTGGCCGAGCTCGCGGATTGTGGCGAATTCACGTGTTTCCATGTGCCGCCGCCAGCGCCATGCCTTCCAGCCTATTGCCCTTGCCGCCGTGATACCCAATCATATTCCCTCCAGGGACGATGAACAGCTCATCCCGAAATGCCTCGACAATGTTCGTCCCCAGCCCATTCGGAGTCGGGGAGGGTCAACGAAAGGAACTCGGGGGCGGGCATCCTATATAGTGAGGCAGACCAAGCAGCTTGGTCATGTAGGTTTCCAGGGATTGGTTGATGCCTTCGGGTGTTAACCCGCACGGGTGAGGCCTCGCGGTTGGAACTCGTGTTCGACCTGTTCCCACGTCTGGCCGAACTGCGGTGGCAGATGGCGTGCGCCATGTCGGGCGGCGAGCAGAAGATGGTCGCCATCGGTCGCGCCCTGATGAGCCAGCCGCACTTTTTGTCGCTTGACGAACCGAGGCTCGGGCTATGGGTACTTTGGTGGCAATGGGGCGTTGATGAGTTCACCGAGCTGCGTTGGATCGCGGTTCAGGACGGCCCGATCCATTATCCGATCTGACGACGGCGATATCTATGGCGCATGGGGGCGTGCCTCAGTTAGCGGGGCGTAGAGCGATGCGCCGGGCCTTTTCGGACGGAAGTTCAGCCATCTGCGGTCCCAAGCCACGATTGTCGAACCGGTCCGCGAACCTGCACATCCGCCCCTTCACCCCGCCTTGCGAGCCCTTTCGACCAACCGGGCGAGGGTGCAGAAACCCTCCAGCCCGATCTCTTCTGCCCTCGCGGTGGGGGGGATGCCCGCCTGTTTCAGCAGGGCCTCGATCTCGGGGGCAATACCGCGCAGGCTGGCGCGCAGCATCTTGCGGCGTTGGTTGAAGCCTGCCGCGACGACCTGCGACAGCACCTGCGCATCGGCAGGATAGCGCGGCGCGGGCAGGGCGGTCAGATGCACCACTGCCGAGTGGATTTTTGGCGCCGGAACAAAGGCTTCGGGCGGCAATGTCATGACGATCCGGGCGTCGCAGCGCCATTGCGACAGCACCGCGAGGCGACCGTAAGCCTTGGAACCGGGCTGCGCCACGATCCGCTCGGCCACCTCTTTCTGGAACATCAGGGTCAGGCTTTGCCAGAAGGGCGGCCAGTCCGGCGGGGTCAGCCAACGCACCAGCAGCTCAGTGCCGATATTATAGGGCAGGTTGGCCGCGATTCGGATCGGCGGTGTCAGATGCGCCAAGGGGTCGATCTCAAGCGCGTCACCATTGATGACGCTCAGCCGGCCCGGATAGCGCTCGGCGATCTCGGCCAAGGCGGGCAGGGCGCGGGCGTCCTTTTCGATGGCCAGAACATGACGCGCGCCCTCGGCCAGAAGGCCACGGGTCAGCCCGCCGGGACCGGGGCCGATCTCTAACAGGTCACAGGCGGAAAGGTCTCCGGCCTGACGGGCGATCTTGGCGGTCAGGTTCAGGTCCAGCAGAAAGTTCTGGCCAAGCTGTTTCTTGGCGCGCAGATCATGGCGGGCGATGACCTCGCGCAGGGGGGGCAGGTTGTCGATGGTGGTCATGGGCGATGGCCTTGGCAGGGGCGCGCTGCGCCGCGAATGTCACTCATCCCCGCCGGGCCGCCATGTCCTGCGCCATGCGCAGCGCGGCAATCGCGCTTGCCGGATCGGCGCGGCCCGTCCCCGCGATGTCAAAGGCGGTGCCATGATCGGGCGAGGTGCGGATGAAGGGCAGGCCAAGCGTGACATTCACGCCCCCCGCGAAATCCAGCGTCTTGATCGGGATCAGCGCCTGATCGTGATAGGCGCAGACCGCTGCATCATAGCGCGCGCGGGCGGGTGCGTGGAACATCGTGTCGGCGGGCAGGGGGCCGGTGAGATCAAAGCCCTCGGCCCGCATGTCCGCCAACAGCCCCCGCATCCACGCGGTTTCCTCAAGCCCCATCGCGCCGCCTTCGCCCGCATGGGGGTTCAGCCCCGCGACCGCAATGCGCGGGGCGTCGATGCCGAAATCGCGCCGCAGCCCGTCGCGGGTCACGGTGATGGTGCGGCGCAGCAGGTCAGGGGTCAGCGCGGCGGGCACATCCGATAGCGCGATATGGATCGTTGCGGGCACCACGCGGCAGGGCGGCGTGACCGAGGATGAGGCCAGCATCATCGCCACATCGACCCCGCCTGCCAGATGGGCGAGATATTCGGTATGGCCCGGAAAAGCGAAACCGGCCCCGTCCTTCAGCGCCTTTTTGTGGATCGGCATGGTGCAGATCCCGGCCACCTCGCCCGCTTGTGCAAGCGCCACCGCGCGGGCAATCACCTCGATCACATGGGCGGCATGGCCGGGTTGCGCCTGACCGGGCAGGCGGGGGCTTTCGAAATCGTGGCGCAGCACGGCCAGACGCCCGCCCGCATCGCGCGCCTCGGCGGGGCTCTCCACCACCAGATAATCGCCGCGCGGCAGATGGGCCGGGTCGCCAATCCACAGCGCGCCAAGCCCCACCAGATGCGGCGCAAGGTCGGGGCCGATCCCCGCAGGCTCGCCACAGGTGACGGCAATCAGCGGCCCCATCAGGGCCGCCGGATCACGGCATCGGCGCGCAGCTCGGCCAGATAGGCGTCGGCGGCGGCATTGACCTTCTGGTTCAGCACCTGATTGCGCATCGCCTCGCGCGAGGGAAGGGCATTGCGGTCGGCGGGGGCGTCGTCGATGCCCGTGGCCACTGGCCCGCCCTCCAGTCCCGCAATCAGCGCGGGCGTGCGGTCGCACAGCATGACCAGATCCGCCGACGTCCCGCGATTGAACACCGTCGTTTCGTTTTCGTCCAGCGAGGCCAGCATCACCGCGATATCCTGCGGAATGCTGCTCTGGCTGCCGCTTTGGCGGATCACCTGATTGTCGGGCAGGTTGTTCACGAAGGTATAAAGCTCATCACAGGAGCGGGCGAGCGCGGCAATCCGCTGCGCCTCGGCCAGATCGCCCAGACGGATCAGCATGTAATCAAGGGTCTGTTCATTCGCGCCGGGGCGCAACTGGCCGCGTTGGTCGCGCAGCATGAACAGCACCACCGCGCCCGGAATGGTCAGCGGCGGCGTGACCTGACCGGGCTGCAATTGCAGCAGGATATCGCGCAAAGCGGGCGGCATATTGTCGATGCGCATCCAGTCCAGACGCCCGCCATTGGCCGCCGAGGGCGTGGCCGAAAGCTGGCGCGCGGCCTGCGCGAATTGCGCCTCACTGGTGATGGTGCGCGACAGTTGTTCTGCCCGGGCCATGATCGCGGCCTCTTGTCCGGGCGGGAAGGGGATGATGATCTCCGAGACCGCCAGTTCGGTGATGATCGGGGTCTGGATGATGCGGCCAAGCGCCTGATCGACCTCGGCGTCGGACACCGAAATCGCGGGCAGAACCCGGCGGCGCACGACCTCGCGCCAGGCCACACCGGCGCGGATGAAATCGCGATAGGCTTCGCGCTCGATCCCGCTGCCGGCCAGAGCCTGAATGAACTGGTCGGTGGTCATGCCGCCGCGCGCCGCGAACTCGGCCAGACCTTCCTCAAGCCCCTGATCCGAGACCTCAACGCCGATCTGCCGCGCCGCCTCAAGCCGCAGCCGGTCCTCGATCAGCGCGCGCTCGGCGGCCTCGCGGCTTTGGTCGGGCGCGTTCAGCACCTGCATGAAGCGCATCCGCTGATCCAGCTCATATCGGGTCACGACCGAGTTGTTCACATAGACAAGCGGCGAGAAATCCTGCGCGATAGCCGTGCCGGACAAAGCCGCCGCAAGGGTGAGAGAAAGAAGGAAACGCCGCATATTCGCCTCTGGGGTTCGGGTGTCGGGTGAAGATTAGCGCATACAGGACCGGCGCGCCACCGTGCCGGGACCGGCGGCCTGCGCGCCGAAGCCGCCCAGACGGACGGAAAAGTCGAAATCGGTATCGCGGCGCACCTCGCCCTCGGCCACGAAACGGCGCGAGGCCGCGAAATCCACGGTGATACATTCGTTGCGATAGGTCACGCCAAAGCCCGCGCGCTGCGCCTGTCCGGTGACGAAATCGTGACGCGCATGGGCGGTGCCCCACCATCCGGGCGCAAGCTGCCAGCCGATATCGGCGGTCATCTCAGAGAGGTTGGTGCTGCGATCCTCGGCGGCGTCGGCGCGCATCCAGACATAGCCCATGCCCAGTTGCAGCCCCGGACGCGCCCAGCCAAGGCGCGCCTCATCGCGGTTGACGGTCAGGCCATCGTCGAACAGCATCCGGTTGGCGATGGTCAGCCCCGAAATATCGGCATAGCGCGCCGCCAGCAGCCAGTCCGAGCGGTTGCCCCCCATCGGGCCTGCCGCCGAGAAACCCGGGTCGGGGCGGTGGCGCAGCACGCGGCCCGCGGTCACGCCGAACTCCCAGCCCGCCGGGTCATAGCGCGTCCAGGCCACGCCCAGATTGGCCCGCAGCCCGCCTTCCCGCGCATCATGGCCCGGAAAACGCGACAGGCCGAACAGGTTGCCCTCATCGAACTCGATCTGGCGGCTGTCTTCATTCGGCACGCTGTCGCCGTGGATCGGCGACCAGACCAGCTGCGCGACCGGCTCAACCACATAGACGGCGCGGGCCGCGCTGCCGGTCAGGGGCCATCGCAATTCGGCACTGGCCCATGGCGTGGCCCGCGCGGTCAGCCCGTCATGCGCCGCATCGTCGCGCACGGTGTAGAAATCGGCGTCGAGCCCCGCGCGTCCGGTCAGCAATAGCCCGCCTTGCAGGATCTGCGCGCGGTTCCAGTCCAGCCCGAGTGAGGCGCGGGCCAGATCGCGCCCGATCCGGTCCTCACCCGAGGGGCGGCGATGGGCGTGCAGCGACCAGGCATAGCCCGCATCGCCGCCGATCCCGTAGGGCTGGAAACGGCGCTGCCAGATCACGTCCAGAACCTGCGTGGGCGAGGTGATATTGTCCTCATCATCGCGCAAAGAATGGTAATTGCCGATCCGCGCAAGCAGCAGCCGGTCGCGGGCCACCCGGTCCAGCGTCACCCCGCTCCAAAGCCGGTCCGCGTCCGAGATCCCGTAATCCAGCAGATAAGAGCGGTCCGAGGCCACTTGCAGTTGCGCCCCCAGCCGGTAGCCGCGCGGCAACTCCCAGACCGCCGCGCCGAAGAGATAACCCCGCGTATCGCCGGGCCGGATCCGGTCGCGGCTGATCGCGCCGCTCCATTCCGTGGCACCTGCCGCATAGGCCTGCCGATAGCGCAGCCCAAGCGTCGCGCCGCCTTGCGTGGTCAGATAGGGGGTCAGGGTGACATCGGCATGATCGCCAAGGGTCACGAAATAGGGCAGTTGCAGCCCCGCGCCCAGCCCCGAGGTGGTGCGCATCCGGGGGCGCAGAAAGCCGCTCATCCGCTCAACCGTGGGATCGGGCGCGGTGATCCGTCCCGGCCATGCCGCGACCGGCAGGCCGAAGGCGCGCAGCTGCGGATAGTCAAGGATCAGCTGCCTTGTCTCACGGTCATGGGTGATCTGGCGGGCGCGGATCTCCCATAGGGGCGTGGGGTCCTCGGCGCAGATCTGGCAGGACGAGGCCACGACATGGGTCAGCGTGGTATAGCGCCCCTCGCCGGTCAGCGTGACCTCACGCGCGGCCATCTGCATCTCACGGGCCAGCACCAGACGCGCGCCGCGCAGCATCCCCTCGCGCATGTCCTGCGACAGATCGGCCTGATCGGCAATCAGGATCGCCTCATCCTGCGCGCTCGCGCCCGCGCGGGTCAGGTGGATCGGGCCGGTGACCTGCATCGCGCCGGTCGGCCCGTCATAGCGCACGCTTTGCGCCACCAGCCTTGCGCCCTGATACCAGACCACCACGCCGCCCGTCGCGGTCAGGGTGCGGTCACCTGACAGCTCAATCCGGTCGGCCAGCAAAGTGGCCGCTGCGCCGCTGTCATCGGGCTCGGGCGTCGGGGTGATGGTGATTGCGGGCGCCTGCGCCCCCATCTGGCGATAAAGCGAGGACAGCTCCGTCCCGTCCGCCAAGGGCGCGTTGCGGTCCAGATCGGTGGTGGGTGCCAGAGCCGCGCCCGATCCGTTCGCGCCCTCACCTGCGGGCAGCCACCAGGGCAGATCGGGCGCCGATTGCCCAAGCGCGGGCGAGGAGGCAATAATAGCCAGCGGAAACAGCAGGTTGCGGATCATATCTCAGCCATCCTCCAGCCGCAAAAGCGCGCCCACAGCGAACAGGATCGCGATGATCGGCGGCGCCCAGGCGGCCATTTCGGGCGTCACATCGCCCGCCTCGCCCAGAACCTGCGCGAGATTGCGCAGAAAGAACAGCGCCAGCCCCGCCCCGAAGGCGGCCAGAACCAGCATCCCGGTCCGCCTGCCGCGCATGTGTCGCATGGTAAAGATCGCCGCGACCGTCACCATCGCGGCCAGCATCAGCGGCAAGGCCAGCTCCATCTGGAACCAGACCTGATGCCGGGTGGCGGTGAAACCGGCGGTTTGCAGCCCCTCGATAAAGCCGGGCAATTGCCAGATCGGCACGGTTTGCGGGCGACCGAACCCGTCGCGGATGCGGTCGGCGGTGAGGTCCGTGGGCAGCGCCATCGCCTCACGCTCTTGGGCGGCGCTTTCGGGGTTGGGCAGGCTCAGCGCCCATGACTTGACGCGGGCAAGCTCCCAGACGCCGTCGCCCAGATGCGCCTCCGCGGCCTCGATCCGGGTCACGGGGCCGGCCTCGGGGTCGAAGAGCAGGAAGGTCGCGCCGTAAAGCGTGGTCGCATCCGGGCTTGTGCGGGCGGCGCGAATGACCATCTGGCCCGCGCCATTGTCCAGACCCTGCCGCAGCCAGACGCCGCTATCCCCCAAGCCCACCTGCGCGCCGCCCGACTGGATGCGGGCGACCTCGGCGCTATATTGCTTTTCGGTCGCAGCCACCATCGGGTTCAGCACCGCGACGCAAGCCGCCCCGATCAGCATCGCCATGAGCGCGGGCGCGACCAGCAACCGCAGCGCCGAGCGTCCCGAGGCCCGGATCGCCACCATCTCGGAATTGCGTGAGAGCCCCAGAAACAGCGTGATCCCGGCCAGCAGCCCGATCAGCGGCAGGATGCCGTAGAAGCTGCCCGCCACCGACAAAGCCGAGAGCCGCAGCGCCCCGCCAAGCCCGATCCCCGCGCTTGAGAAGCGGCGGATCTGCTCAACCATGTCGATCAGCAGCAAAATCGCCATGAACACGGCCGAGAGCAACACAAAGGCGCGCAGATAGCGCATCGCGACATAACGGGCGAGGATCATGGCGCAACCTTTCGGAGCCGCCCGCGCGGGCGCGCGGCCAGCCACAGGATAAAGCAGCAAAGCGCCGCGCCGATCACCGCCGGAAGATAGACGATGGGCCACAGCGCAGGGTCCTCGCCCGCGCGGTTCGCGGTCCAGTTCGACAGGAATTGCACAAAGATCAGCCCAAGCACCGCCCAGCCGATCTGACGCCAGACCCCAAAGCGCGAAAACCCACCGACCAGAAGCGTGGCAAAGCCCAGCATCGCGGCGACGGGCGACAGCAGCGGCTGCGCGATCCGCTCATGCGCCTCAAGCCGGGCGCGGGCGGGCGTGGCGCCGGTGGCGGCCAGCAACTCGGCGTCTGGCGACAGCAGCCGCGCGGTGGAATAGTCGCGCAGGTCACGGCCTCGGGCGGCGGGGCCGCCGATCAGCGCACCCAGATCATAGGTCAGGTCGTTGAAACGCGTGACCGAGAGGCGCGGGGCCGCGTCCTCCGCATGGCTGCGCATCTGCTGGATCATGCCGGTGACCATGATCAGCTTGGGCCCGGTCTCGGTGCGCACGATCAGCGCCTCTTCGGCGGAATAGGTGGTCAACTGGCCCGCCATCCGCCCATCCTCCAGAAACAACCCGCGCAATTCGCCCTGCGCGGTGATGTCGCGAATGAACAGGGTGACGCCGGGCGCGGGGAACTGGAAATTGCCCGCATTGAGGAATTGCGCGGTGATGTTCTCGGCGATCTCGGCCTGCCGGTCGGCCAGCCTCTCGCGCGCCATGGGCACCAGACCGTGGACAAGCGCAGTCACCATCAGCGCGACGATCAGCCCGTAAGCCAAGACCGGGCGCGCCAGCCGCCAGGGCGAGAGCCCCGCCGCCTGCATCGCCACCAGCTCAGATTCGCCCGACAGCCGGTTCGTGCCGTAAGCCACCGCCGCAAAGGCCGCCAGCGGCAGGACTGTGGCGATCACCATTGGCAGGGTCAGAATGGTGAACTCCAGCACGACAAGCGCCGTCTGCCCGTCCGAGATCAGCCGCTCGAACAGCGATACCGCCCGGTTGATCCAGTAAACCGCGACCAGAACAAGCGCAAAGAACCCGAACAGGGTCAGCATGACGCTAAGGATATATCGGTCGATCTGGCGCATGGTTTCCGCGTGTTGGACGACACCTGATAACCTGCTGGCCGGGCTGTGGAAAGGGTCACGGGCGACGCGTGATCGGGCGGGGTGGTTGCGTGGCTCTGGTCAAGCCGCGCGGCTGTGGCTAGGTTTGCGGCAAATCTGTTGCAGGAGCATGCCATGACCCAGCCGGTCGAAATTCGCTTTACCGAAACCGCCACCGAGGGGCTTGAGACCCGGACCGGGCGCATCGCGGTCATTGTCAATGACAAGGGCCGTCTGCCCGCCAATCTGCCGCGCGCGCTGCGGGCTGCGGCCAGGCGGGCGGTTGAGTCCGAAGCGTTCGGCAAGCTCAAGGCGGGGCAAGGGATGAGCCTTGCCTATCCCGCCGGGGTTGAGGCCGAATCGCTGCAACTGGTCAAACTGCCGCCGCGTGCCGATGCGCTTGAGGCGCGCCGTGCGGGCGCCGCGATTGGCGCGGCTCTGGGCAAGGTGGAGACGGTCGTCATGGCGGGCAACCACCCGCGCGCGAGTGAGATTGCGCTTGGCCTTGCGCTGCGGGGCTATGATTTCAACGCCTACAAGACGCAGAAAAGCGATCAGGCTGCGGCGGAAACCGTGGATACGCCCGCAGCGACCGTGAGCAAGAAGGGCAAGGACGCGCGGCTGGCCGATGGCGGTGCGGCATCCGACAATGCGGGGCCAGACGGTGCCGCCCCGGTCGATCCGGCGCGGGCCTCGGTCGTGTTCATGTGCGACGCGCCCGAGGAGGTCGCCCGTGCCGCCAAGGACAGCGCCGCCGTGGCCGAGGGCGTGTTCTTTACCCGCGATCTGGTCTCGGAACCGGCCAACGTCCTGACCACCACCGATTTCGCCGACCGTCTGGCCGCGATGGAGACCCTGGGCCTTGAGGTCGAGGTTCTGGAGGAAAAAGACCTGCAAAAGCTGGGCATGCGCTCGCTTTTGGCGGTGGGGCAGGGCAGTGAGAGCCCGTCCAAGGTCGTGGTGATGCGCTGGAACGGCGGCAAGAAGGGCGATGCCCCGTTCGCGCTTGTCGGCAAGGGCGTGGTGTTCGACACGGGCGGCATCTCGATCAAGCCCTCGGCGGGCATGGAAGAGATGACCATGGATATGGGCGGCGCTGCGGTCGTCGCGGGCGTCATGCGCACGCTGGCGCTGCGCCGCGCCAAGGCGAATGTCGTGGGGCTTGTCGGTCTGGTTGAGAACATGCCCGACGGGCGCGCGCAGCGTCCGGGCGATATCGTGCGGTCCATGAAGGGCGACACGATTGAGGTGATCAACACCGATGCCGAGGGCCGCATGGTTCTGGCCGATGTGCTGTGGTATGCGCAGGAAACCTATAAGCCGCAGGCGGTGGTCGATCTGGCAACGCTGACCGGGGCCTGCATCATCGCGCTTGGCCATGACCATGCCGGGCTCTTCAGCAATGACGACGATCTGGCCGCGCGGCTGTCGGTTTCGGCCGCGTCCGAGGGCGAGGGCATCTGGCGGCTGCCCCTGGCGCCCGCCTATGACAAGCTGATCGATTCGCGGCTGGCCGATATCAAAAACACGGGCGGGCGCGCCGCCGGGGCGATTACGGCGGCGCAATTCCTTCAGCGTTTTGTCGCCGAGGGTCAGGCTTGGGCGCATATCGACATTGCCGGGGTCGCCCTGCCGCCTGCCGCCACGGATCTGGCGCCGAAAGGGGCAAGCGGCTGGGGTGTGATGACGCTCAACCGCATGATCCGCGATTTTTATGAGGGCAAATAACCGCTTTGGGCAAGGTGCTGTTCTACCACCTGACCCGCAGCGCGGCGGAGCAGCTTGTGCCGGTCCTCATCGCGCGCTCGCGTGAACAGGGCTGGCGGGTTGAGCTGCGCGGGCGTGATCCCGCGCGGCTGGAGGCTCTGGACCGGCAATTATGGGC
Organism: Paracoccus sp. (in: a-proteobacteria); assembly: GCA_030538425.1. Classification (GTDB taxonomy): domain Bacteria; phylum Pseudomonadota; class Alphaproteobacteria; order Rhodobacterales; family Rhodobacteraceae; genus Paracoccus. The sequence goes on from JAUNTZ010000003.1 coordinate 20,311, forward strand.
GGGCGAGGGGTTCTTGCCGCATGGTCTGGCGGGCGGGCCGCATGATGCCCGCCAGCCGGTCCTGCTGCGCGTGGCTGAGGCCGAGAGGGCCGCGAACAACCCCGATTGCCTTGTCGCCATCGACGGGGCTGAGGTGGGTGAGGATGAGCTCGCCGGCCTCTCCCGCATCTGCATCCTGTTTGACGGCAATGACAGCGCGGCGCTTGATCATGCCCGCGCTCAATGGCGTGCGCTGACGGGCGCGGGGGCTGAGGCCGAATATTGGTCCGAAGAGAGCGGGCGTTGGCAGAAAAAGCGTTAATCGCGGCCTGCGCAGGACGGCGGGTGCCGCGCCGGTGAGTATTTTGGCACAGAAGAAGCCCGCCGGGGTTTAGCGTTCCAGAATCAGCCGGTTGCCCTCAAAGCTGACCCGCGCAAAGCGGCGCAGATAGGTCATGCCCAGCAAGGATTGCTGCAATTCCGATTCGATCACCGTGGCGCTGACCCGGCTGTCATGGATCTCACCCAGACGCACGCTGTCTAGCACCACCGGCGCGGTGCGCACAACTCCGTTGGCGGTGCGGGCCTGCCCGATATAGGCCAGCCTCTCGGTGTCGATGCCGATGCGCTGCGCGTCGCGTTGGCTCAGCGCGATGTCGGTGGCGCCCGTATCGACGACAAAGCGCACCGGGGTGCCGTTCAGCTCTAGTGTCATGTGGAAATGCTGATCGCCACCCAGCCGGACCTCAACCCGGCGCCCGTCGATCACCTGTTGCGAGGAGGACTGCCAGTCCTGCCACAGCCCGATCCCGGCAAAGACGCCCACAAAGATCAGCACCCATGCCAGCATCTGCCTTGTGGCGGCACCGGGGCGGGCGCGGAACTCGGTGATCAGAAAGCCGCCAATCGCCAAGAGCAACAGCGCCAGATAGGCCAGACGTGCGTAATCTCCGCCAAACATCAGAACCACCCCGAACCGGACGCCCAGCCATGCAGACCGTCCAGAATGAACTGCATCGACAGCGCCGCCAGCAACATGCCCAGCAGCCGCGTCACCACCATGGTTCCGGTGCGCCCCAACGCGCGCCCGATCGGCCCGGCCAGAAAGAACAACCCCAAAGTCAGCGCCAGAACCGACAGCATGACCAGATGGATCATCACGATATGCACCGCGCCCTGATCGGTCCCGACCAGCAGGATCATCGAGGCCAGGGCCCCCGGCCCGGCCAGAAGCGGCGTGGCCAGCGGAAAGACCGACGGGTCGTTGTCGCTATCGGCGGTCTGACCCTCGCGGCGTTCCGTCCGGCGCTCAAACAGCATGTCAAGCGCGGTCAGAAACAGCAGCATGCCCCCCGCGATGCGGAAGGCGTCCAGCGAAATCCCGATCCCCGCCAGCAGCCGGTCACCCACCAGACCGAACAGCGTCAGCAGGATCGCCGCGATAAAGATCGAGCGGATGGCGATTCGGTTGCGCCGCTGCGCGCTCATCCCGGAGGTCATCGCGATGAACAAGGGCGCAAGCCCGACCGGGTCGATGACCACGAACATCGTGACCCAAGCGGTGATATAGGTTGCCATATCCATGTGAGCCTTATGACGCGCGCGGGGCGTGCTGCCAAGGCGCGAAAGCGGCGGGAATAATCGGGCCGCCCGCGCGTTAAGCCTTCACGAGTGCCGCCAAGGGGCGGCGCTCAAAACCATGCGAGATGCGCAAACGGGCTTTGCAATCATCGTCCGAAAGCCGTAAACCTGTGGCGTCTGCGGGGACCGAACCCCGCGAAAAGGAGCAGATCATGCTGAACAATATCGGTATTCCCGGCCTTATTCTGATTGCGGTTGTCGTTCTGGTCCTGTTCGGACGCGGCAAGGTGTCGTCGCTGATGGGCGAAGTCGGCAAAGGCATCACCGCCTTCAAGAAAGGCGTCCGCGAAGGGTCCGAAGAGATCGAGAAAACCACCGAGGTTGAACGCGATGAGGCCGCCCGCCGCCAGCTGGAGCGTGAGCATGGCCCCCATGACGTGACGCCCCAGCCGCCGCTGCGCCCGGCAGAGCCGATCGACGCGGCCAAGCCCGCGCAAGACCGCGACCGCGTGTAATCAGGCATCAGGCAGGGCGGGTCCGTTATGTTCGATATCGGCTGGAGCGAGCTGCTTTTGATCGGCATTGTCGCGCTGATCGTGGTTGGCCCGCGCGATCTGCCCGCCCTGTTTCGCGCGCTTGGCCGGCTGACCGCCAAGGCGCGCGGCATGGCCCGCGAGTTTTCCTCGGCCATGGAGGATGCGGCCCGTGACAGCGGGCTGGACGACGCCGCCAAATCGCTGCGCGATGTCAAGGATATGACCTCGAAGAAAAGCCTTGGCATCGACCGGCTGGAACGCGCGGTGGACAAGTTCGAGAAATGGGACCCCAAGATCCCCTCTCCGCGCGAGGGGCTGAAAAAAGACCCCGCTGAGCCCGGCAGTCCGAAACCTTCGGCGGCCAAGGGCAGCTATGGCAAGCCCGCCGATCCGGCGAGTTTCGCGCCCGGCGCTGCGCCTGCTGCGCCCGCGACCGCTGAACCCACGACCCCCGCCCCCGGCGCAGCGGCGGCCCCCGCCGCAACCCCCGATCCGGCCCCGCATTCAGCCCCGCAGCCGGGCCAGCGACGGCTGCACGCTGTCAGGCGTCGCGCCTCAAAGGATAGCTAAGTGTCCGCCAAAGCCAAACAAGCCGCGCGCCCCGATGATATCGACGAAAGCGCAGCCCCCCTGATCGAGCATCTGACTGAATTGCGCACCCGCCTGATCTGGTCCGTGGTGGCCTTTCTGGTCGCGATGGTGCTGTGTTTCACGGTCTGGAACCCGATCTACAACTTCCTGACCAAGCCGCTGTGCAACGCTCTGGCCTCGCGCGGGCAGGAATGCGGGATGATCCTTGTCAAGCTGGAAGAGGGCTTTTTCGTCGCCATCAAGATCAGCTTTTTCGGCGGGTTCGTTCTGGCCTTTCCGATCATCGCCTTCCAGCTTTGGCGCTTTGTCGCACCGGGCCTTTACCGCAGCGAGAAGCAGGCCTTCCTGCCCTTTCTCATCGCCTCGCCGGTGATGTTCTTTCTGGGCGCGGCTTTCGCTTATTATGTCATTCTTCCAATGGCTTATTCCTTCTTCCTCACCTTCCAGCAAGGCGGCCTCGGCCTGCCCGGCGATGCCGATGTCGTGGATGCGACAAACCCGATGGCGGGGATCATGTTCCAGGGCTCGGTCCTGGAATATCTCTCGCTGACCAACAAGTTCATTCTGGCCTTCGGGCTGTCCTTCCAGCTTCCGGTCGCGCTCACGCTGATGGGCAAGGCGGGGCTGGTTTCGGCCGAAAGCATGATCTCGGTGCGGCGTTATGCGATCCTTGGGATTCTGGTTCTGGCCGCCGTGGTCACGCCGCCCGATGTCGTCTCGCAGGTCGTGCTGTTCACGGTGATTTACGGGCTTTATGAGATCTCGATCCAGCTGGTCAAACGCATCGAGCGCAAGCGTGAGGCGGAGCTGCGCGCCCAAGGTCTCTGGGTCGAGGATGATGAGGACGACGAGGCCGACGCGCCCGGCGATGCCCGCATATGACCGCGCCCGACAGCCTGACCCGCATCGCTGAGGCGCTTGAACGGCTGGCCCCGCCGCCCCAGCCCGCGCCCGATTTTGCCGCCGCCGATGCCTTTGTCTGGCACCCCGACCCCGACCGGCTGGAGCCTGTGGTGCAGGTCGCCCGCGTGGGGCTTGACCAACTGGTCGGCATCGACCGCGCCCGCGACACTTTGCTGGCCAACACGCTGCAATTCGCGAAGGGGTTTGCGGCGAATAACGCCCTGCTTTGGGGCGCGCGGGGGATGGGGAAATCCTCACTCGTGAAGGCCGTCCATGCTGAGGCACGGGCGCAGGGCCATGACCTTGTTCTGGTCGAAATCGCGCGTGAGGATCTGGCCTCGGTTGGCCGGCTTCTGGCGGTTCTGGGGCGGCAGGTGGCGCGGCGTTTCGTGCTGTTCTCGGACGATCTGTCCTTCAGCCATGACGATGCGCAGTATAAATCGCTCAAGGCGGTTCTGGATGGCGGGTTGGCCGGGCGGCCCGCGAATGTGATCCTGTATGCGACCTCGAACCGGCGTCACCTGATGCCGCGCGACATGATCGAGAATGAGCGTCAGTCCGCCATCCATCCCGGTGAGGCGGTTGAGGAGAAGGTCTCGCTCTCGGATCGGTTCGGGCTGTGGCTGGGCTTTCATCCCTGCGATCAGGACGACTATCTGGCCATGATCGAGGGCTATTGCGCCGCTTATGGTGTCTCCGTCCCGCCCGAACGCCTGCGTGCTGAGGCGATCGAATGGCAGGCCACGCGCGGCTCACGCTCGGGCCGGGTGGCCTGGCAGTTCTTCACCGATCTGGCCGGGCGTGAGGGCGTGGCGCTGTAGGCCCCGCTTGCCTTTTGCCGCGCTGCGGTGATGATATCCGGCGATGAGACAGCTTGGCGACGATAATTCCGTTCCCGCAGGCGCGCGCATCCGCGAAAGGCGGCTGTCGCTTGGCCGTGCGCAGGCCGATCTGGCCCGCGATGCGGGGATCTCGCCCGCCTATCTGAACCTGATCGAACATGACCGCCGCCCGCTGACTGAGGCCCTGCGCGCGCGCCTCGCGCAGGCTTTGGGGGTATCGGAGGCCGAGCTTGACGCAAGCCGGACGGAGGCGCTGATGGCCCAGCTGCGCCTTGCCGCACAGGATCAGGCGGTTGAGACCGACCGGCTGCCCGAACTGGTCGCGCGTTTCCCGCTTTGGTCCGGGCTGCTCGCCGATCTGGCGGGGCGCAATGAGGCGCTGAATGAGCGGCTGGCTGATCTCTCTGACCGGGTGACGCAGGACCCCTATCTTCTGGCCACGCTGCACGAGATCCTCTCGGCGGTGACCGCGCTGCGTTCGACCGCGCAGGTTCTGGCCTCTGCGCCCGACATGGCGGCGGATTGGCGGCTGCGATTTCACGGCAATATTGATCAGGACAGCCGCCGCCTGTCGGTCACGGCGCAGGCTCTGGTCGCCTATCTGGAAAGTTTTGAGGCCGATACCGGGCTGATCTCGCCGCAGGAAGAGTTCGAGGGCTGGACGCGCGCGGGCCGCCCTGACGGGGGCTTGTCCTCGGATGCGGCGCGCGCCTTGGCGCGGCAATGGGACGCGGCGCGGGCTGAGGATGCGGCGGCCTTGCCCGACAGCCTGCTGAACCGGCTGATCGAGGCCAGCACGATCCAAAGCGTGACGGATCAGGGCGCGGCGTCGGCAGATCAGGCACCGCCGCCGCGAAGCAGGGCGAGGCGCGGCGATACGGCGCAGGTTGTTGGGTCCCAGCTTAGCCCTGCGGAGATCGACCCCGCCTGCATCGCGGCGCAATCGGGCCTGCCGCTCGAACTGGTGTTGCGCCGGATGGGTGAGGTGATCGCCGATGCCGGTTTGCTGATCTGCGACGGAGCGGGCGTGATGCTTTACCGTCTGCCCGCGCGCGGGATGAGCCTGCCGCGCCCCGGCGACCGCTGCACGATGCTGCCGCTTTATCAAGCACTTGGCCAGCCGGGCAGTCCGGTCTCACGCGTGGTTGAGACGGTGGGCGGCAAACGGTTTCGCTGTTTCGCCTATGCGACGCGCAGCCAGCCCTCGGGCTTTGACGGGCCTGCGCTCAGCCGCGCGGTGATGCTGTTTCTGCCCGATGAGCGGCCCATCCCCGACCCCGAGCGCATCCTGATCGGGCCGACCTGCCGGATCTGCCCGCGCGATGCCTGCCCGGCCCGGCGAGAGCCCTCGATTCTGGCGCCGGGCAGCAAGGCCGCGCAGATGGTCTGACGACAAAGGGCGCCACAAAAAAGGGCGCCTCTGGGGGCGCCCTTTTGCAAGCCATTAGAGCCGCTTAGCGGTCATCCTCATCATCGGCCGACACATCCGCGATATCGTCCAGCGACACGTCGTCATTGTCGTCATCGTCTTCCAGCAGATCATCGTCCAGATCGCCGCCGTCATCATCGTCCAGATCGTCTTCCAGCAGATCGTCATCGTCGGTCTGGCCCGCCTTGCTGGCGGTCTTTTCGGACACAAGCGCGCGACCGCGCCCCTGAGACAGCGCCTCGACGGTCATTTCATGGCCACATTCGGGGCAGGTCATCGGGTCTTTCTGGAGGTCGTAAAAGCGCGACCCGCATTGCGGGCAGAGGCGCTTTGTGCCCCATTCCTCTTTGGGCATGGTCTTCTCCTTACACGGCGTTTAGGTAAATGCGGTTAGGTAAATCCGGCTGGCCATGCCACAGGGGGCAGGGGCTGTCAAAGACTTTTCAGAGGATGGCCCGGGCATGGCGGATCATATCACCGTGGGCGATGATATCCGCGTCACCCTGCGCCGCAACGGGCGGGCGCGGCGGCTGACCCTGCGCGTGACCCGCGCGGGCGGTGAGGCGGTCATGACCCTGCCGCCGGGCGCGAGCCTGGCCGAGGCGCGGGCCTTTGCCGAATCGCGGGCGGGCTGGCTGCGCGCGGCGCAGGGCCGGGCGCAAGAGGTGCGGCGGGTTGGCCCCGGCGCGGTGCTGCCGGTCGCGGGGCAGGGCTTGCAGGTTGAGATCACGCCCGGGCTGCGGCGGGTGCAGATCGAGGGCGCGCGCCTGTTGCTGCCGGATCGGGGCGCGCCGGGGCGGATCGTCGCGGCCTGGCTCAAGGGCCGCGCGCAACTGGCGCTGCGCGATTGCGTGACGCGCCATGCGGGCGCGCTGAACCGTGAGGTTCGCGCGATGAGCCTGCGCGACACGCGATCCCGTTGGGGCAGTTGCACCCATGACGGGCGGCTGATGTTCTCATGGCGCCTTGCCATGGCGCCGCCTGAGGTTCTGGATTACGTCGCCGCCCATGAGGTCGCGCATCTGGCGCATATGGATCACTCGCCCGCCTTCTGGGCCGCGGTGGCGCGGCTGATGCCCGATTATGTGGCGCGGCGGGACTGGCTGCGGGTGCATGGGGCGGAATTGCAGGCCTGGCGCTTTGACGAGGGCGTGTAGGGGCGCTGCCCCCTTGGCCTTCGGCCAATTCACCCGGGATATTTGGGGACAAAAGACAGGCAGGGCTTGCGCTGCCTGCGATCACAAGCGCCATTGACAGCCCAAAAATTTGTGATCACAAAAGCGCATGAGCGTCCGAAAGCCCCCCGATCACGCCGCGCATGAACGGCTTTACCGCAATCTGCGCACGCGGATTCTGGTCGGTGAGCTGGCGCCGGGCCAGCCCATGACGCTGCGCGGGATTGCCGCCGAATATCGCGTGTCCATGACCCCTGCGCGTGAGGCGGTGCGGCGGCTGGTGGCTGAGGGCGCGCTGAGCCTGTCGGGCTCGGGCCGGGTCTCGACCCCTGCGCTCTCCGATGAGCGGATCGAGGAGCTGGCGGCGCTGCGCGCGCTGATCGAGCCGGAGCTGGCCTCACGCGCCTTGCCGCGCGCGCATTTCGCGCTGATCGACCGGCTGGCGGCGATCAATGGCGGGATTGCCGATGCGGTCGAGCGTCACGATGCGGTGGGTTACATCCGCGCCAATCTCGATTTTCACCGCACGCTGTATCTGCGCGCGCAGGCCCCGGCGATGCTGGCGATTCTGGAAACCGTCTGGCTGCAACTGGGGCCGACCATGCGCGCGCTTTATGGCCGCGCGCGCCGCAATGAGCCGCCGCGCCATCACCGGCTGATCCTGGCCGCGCTGCGAGCGGGGGATGAGCCGGGGCTGCGGCTGGCGATCCGCGCCGATGTGACGCAGGGCCTGCGCCATCTGACGCAAGGTTGACGCGCCCCCGCCCGCAGGTCTATCGCAGGGGCGACAATTCAAGGGTCCGAGATGAATCTTTTTGCCGATATGCGCGCGGTCGTCATTGCCGCTTTGGAACAGATGCAGGTTGAGGGCGCGCTGCCCGCCGGGCTCGATTTCGCGAATGTCGCGGTCGAGCCGCCGCGCGATGCCGCGCATGGCGATATGGCGACCAATGCCGCGATGGTGCTGGCCAAGCCCGCGGGGCTCAAGCCGCGCGAGATTGCCGACACGCTCGCCGCGCATCTGGCCCGCGACGCCCGCGTGACGGCGGCTGAGGTGGCAGGGCCGGGCTTTCTGAACCTGCGGCTTGATCCGGTGGTTTGGGGCGGCGTCGTCGAGGCCGCCTTGCGCGAAGGGTCCGATTTTGGCCGCGCCGCGCCGCAGGGTCAAAAGGTAAATGTCGAGTTCGTTTCCGCCAACCCGACCGGCCCGATGCATGTCGGCCATACGCGCGGTGCGGTCTTTGGCGATGCGCTTGCCGCTTTGCTGGATTTCGCGGGTTATGACGTGACGCGCGAATATTACATCAACGATGGCGGCGCGCAGGTCGATGTTCTGGCCCGTTCCGCCTATGAGCGTTACCGCGAGGCCAACGGGCTCGAGCCGCAGATCGCGGACGGGCTGTATCCCGGCGATTACCTGATCCCGGTCGGGCAGGCGCTGAAGGAAAAATACGGCGACAGCCTGATCGACAAGCCCGAATCCGAATGGCTGGCCGAGATCCGCGAATTCGCCACCGCCGCGATGATGGAAATGATCCGCGAGGATCTGGCCCTGCTTGGCGTGGAAATGGATGTCTATTCGTCTGAGAAGGCGCTTTATGGCACGGGCCGGATCGAGGCCGCGATTGACCGGCTGGCGGCGGCGGGGCTGATCTATGAGGGCGTGCTTGAGCCGCCCAAGGGCAAGCTGCCCGAGGATTGGGAGGCGCGTGAGCAGACGCTGTTCCGCTCCAGCCAGTTCGGGGACGATGTGGACCGCCCGGTGAAGAAATCGGATGGAAGCTGGACCTATTTCGCCCCCGACATTGCCTATCACTGGGACAAGATCGACCGGGGTTTCGATCAGCTTATCAACGTGTTCGGCGCCGATCATGGCGGTTATGTCAAGCGGCTGACGGCGGTGGTCCGCGCGCTGACCAATGGCCGCGTGCCGGTCGATATCAAGCTGATCCAACTGGTCAAGCTGTTCAAGAATGGCGAGCCGTTCAAGATGTCCAAACGCGCGGGCACTTTCGTCACCCTGCGCGATGTGGTCGAACAGGCAGGCCGCGACGTGACGCGGTTCCACATGCTGACCCGCAAGAATGACGCAGCCCTTGATTTCGATTTCGACAAGGTGCTGGAACAGTCCAAGGATAACCCGGTCTGGTATGTGCAATATGCCAGTGCACGGGTCCATTCTGTCACGCAGCGGGCCGCCGATCTGGGCGTGGATGTATCGGATGCGGCCTTGGCGGGGGCCGACCTGTCGCTTTTGAGCCACAGCGCCGAGCTTGATCTGATCCGCAAACTGGCCGAATGGCCGCGTCTGGTCGAGGCGGCGGCGACGGCCCATGAGCCGCACAGGGTGGCGTTTTACCTGTATGATCTGGCTGGCGGGCTTCATTCGCTTTGGAATCGCGGCAATGACGAACCCGCGCTGCGATTCGTCCAGCCCGATGACCTTGCGGCGACGGCGGCAAAAATCGCGCTTTTGCGTGCGGTTGGCGTTGTCATTTCCGCCGGGCTTGCTATCTTGGGGGTGACTCCGGCCAAAGAAATGCGCTGACAACAAGTGCCAAGGCCGGGTTCGGGCAGTAATCAACAGCCGGTCACCCGGCAGGCAGGCATGGCATGGCAGTTACCGATTTCGGCGCGGGCCGTTTCGATGATTCGCGCCCGTCCGGCAGGGCGGCGCGGCAATATACCTATCAGCATCAGGTATATGACGATTACGACGAAGACGCCTGGTATGAACAGGATCAGGGCGAGGTTCTGCCGCCGCCCGACGGGATCGGCGCAAGGCTGGCGCGGGTCACGCATTACATGGGCGCGCTTGTCTCGGTTCTGCTGATCCTTGGGCTGGTGGTCTGGGGCTATAAGCTGATCGTGCGCGATGTGTCCGGCGTGCCGGTGATCCGCGCGATGGAGGGAGATGCCCGCATCACCCCGGACGATCCGGGCGGCGTGGTCGCTGCGCGCTCGGGCGGGCTGGCGGTCAGCCAGGTTGCGGGCGGCACGGTCTCGGCCCCGCAGGCGCAGGTCGCGATTGCGCCGGCACCCACCGGGCTGGACGAAAGCGATGTGGCGATGGCGGAACTGGGCTATGACCCGGCGGCGCTTGTCCCCATCGACCCCGCGCAATCGCAGCTGGCCCGGCTGGAGCCCACCACCGATTTCGCGCTGACCGAAGAAGAACTGGCCATGCTGGCGGAGGCCGACCAGATGGCGCTGAGCGATGCGGGCATGAGCACGGCGGATGCCGATGCCCTGGCGCAGGCGGTTGCGGAGATGGCGGCGGCGACCGGCGCCGCGGTGATGGGCGATGAGGCTGAGGCGGCACCTGAGGCCAACCCGCTGCTGGCGCAAGCCTCGGTCAAGGTCTCTGCCCCGCCCGCGCGTCGCCCGCAAAGCGTGACGGCCCGCGCAACGCAGGCCCCTGCCGCTGCCCCGGCTGAGGCCCGCACCGCCGAGGCCGCACCCGCTGCCGAGGCAGAGCCCGCGCCCGAACCGGCACCCGAGCCCGTTCAGGTCGCCGCAAACGGCCCCTTGGTCCAGATCGGCGCGTTCGATTCCAACGCCATCGCGAATAGCGAATGGGGGCGGATCTCGGGCCGGTTCTCGTCGCTGTTCTCGGGCAAGTCGCAGGTCATCCAGACGACCGAGCGCAATGGCCGCACCTTCTACCGGCTGCGCGTGGCGGGCTTTGCCTCTCGCGATGATGCCCGCCGCTTCTGCGCCGCGCTGATTGCCGAGGGCACCGACTGCATCCCCGCGACGCAATGACGCTTGCCGCGATCTTCGGCCTTGAGGGCACCGAACTGACGGGGGTTGAGCGGGATTTCTTCCGCTCAACCGATCCTTGGGGCTTTATTCTCTTTGCCCGCAATGTCGAAAGCCCGGACCAACTGCGCCGCCTGACCAGCGATCTGCGCGACGCGGTGGGGCGTGATTGCCTGATCACCGTCGATCAGGAAGGCGGGCGGGTGCAGCGGCTGCGCGCGCCCCATTGGGCCGAATGGGCGCCGCCCTTGGAGGATGCGCGCCTTGGCGCCGAGGCGCTGCGGCTGCGTTACCGGCTGATCGGACAGGAATTGCGCAGCGTTGGCATCGACAGCGATTGCGCGCCGACGCTGGATATTGCGTCGGACGCCACGCATCCCTTCTTGCTCAACCGCTGTCTGGGCCGTGATGCCGCGACTGTCGCCGTAAATGGCCGCGCGGTGGCCGAGGGGCTCCTTGCGGCAGGCGTGCTGCCGGTGATGAAGCACATGCCCGGCCATGGCCGTGCCACGGCTGACAGCCACCACCATTTGCCCGAAACCGATGCGCCCCTTAAGACCCTGCGCGACACGGATTTCGCGCCGTTTCGTGCGCTGAATGACCTCCCGCTTGGCATGTCGGCGCATATCCGTTTTTCCGCGCTTGATGATGCGCCCTCGACCTGTTCGGCGCATATGGTCGGGCTGATCCGCGATGAGATCGGCTTTGACGGGCTGCTGATGACCGACGATATTTCGATGCAGGCGCTTGAGGGCAGTATCGGCGCGCGCGCGGCGCGGGCGATTGCGGCGGGCTGTGATCTGGTGCTGCATTGCCACGGGATCATGTCCGAGATGGTTGAGGTTGCCGAAAACGCCGGGCCGATGACGGCCAATGCCATGGCGCGCGCCGAACGCGCGTTGTCGATGCGTGGTGCTGTGGATCAGGCGGACCCGCGTGAGTTGGTCGCGGCGTTTCGCGCGGCAGGCGGGCAGGCGCGCGGCGGGGCTTTTGGCTAAGAGCGATTGACTTGCGCGGCAAAGCCCGCGATTTTTGGCGCTTGCTGCACCTGCTGAGGCCCGCTTGTCCGACCGACCGAACCCACCCTATCTGCGACCCGTGCCCGACGCGCCCGCGCAGGCCGCGCTGCCGCTTGGCCCCTCGGTTGAGGAGCGCCGCGCGGATGAGGCGTTGATTCTGGACATTGACGGGTTTGAGGGGCCTTTGGACGTGCTGCTGATGCTGTCGCGGACGCAGAAGGTCGATCTCATGCAGATCTCGATCCTGCAACTGGCCGAACAATACCTTGTTTTCGTTGAAAAAGCCCGCGCCCTGCGGATTGAGCTTGCCGCCGATTATCTGGTCATGGCGGCCTGGCTGGCCTTTCTCAAATCGCGGCTCTTGCTGCCGCCCGACCCCGAGGCCGAGGGGCCAAGCGCTGAGGAACTGGCCGCCCATCTGGCCTTTCAGCTTGAGCGGCTGGACGCGATGCGGCAGGCCGCCGCGCGGCTGATGGGGCGCGACCGGCTGGGGCAGTCGCGGTTCGCGCGGGCCGCGCCCGAACAGATCGCGCGGCTGCGCAATACCGAATATGAGGTCGGGCTGATCGACCTGATGCGGGCTTATGCGCGGCTGAAAACCCGTGATGAGTTCCGCCCCTATGCCTTTGATCGCACAGATGTTTTCACCATGGAGCAGGCGCTTGACCGGCTGCGCGGGATGATCGGCTATGCCGGTGTCTGGACCGATCTTGCGAGTTTTCTGCCGGGTGGCTGGCAGGGCGGGTCGCGCGGGCGTTCGGCCACCGCCGCGACCTTTGCCGCCACGCTTGAACTGGCCCGTCAGGGGCGGTTGGAGATCCGCCAGGACGATCTCTTCGCGCCCATCTCAATTCGCAAACGCCATGAGACCGATGACCGATCCGCTTGAATTTCCGCCCCCGCCGCTGGACGAACAGGAACGCATGGTTGAGGCGATGCTGTTCGCCTCTGCCGAACCGCTCAGCGTCCGAGACCTGCAAGCCCGCCTGCCGCAAGGCGCCGATGCGGGTGAGGCGGTGGCGATGCTGCGCCGCCGCTATGAGGGGCGCGGCGTCGTGCTGCACCGCGTGGGCGATGCCTTTGCCTTTCGCACCGCGCCGGACCTGTCCTTCCTGATGCAGCATGAAGTGACCGAGACCCGCCGCCTGTCCCGCGCCGCGACCGAGACCCTGGCCATCATCGCCTATCACCAGCCCGCCACCCGCGCCGAGATCGAGGAGATTCGCGGCGTCACCACCTCACGCGGGACGCTGGATCAGCTGATCGAGCTGGGATGGGTGCGCATCGGGCGGCGGCGGATGACGCCGGGCCGCCCCGTGACCTTTGTTGTCACCGAAGCCTTCCTTGATCATTTCGGGCTTGAAACCGCCCGCGATCTGCCGGGCTTGGCCGAGCTGCGCGCGGCGGGGCTGCTTGATTCGCGGCCCGTTGATGCAGGCTTCCCCCTTGCGCCCGCGCCCGAGGATGACGATGTAGAGGGCGATATGCCGGGCGATCTGTTCGGCGAGGAGGACGGCGATGAACCTTAACGGCCTGATCAACCGCCTGATCCGCATGTTCACCATGCGGGCGATCAATACCGGCATCAACACTGCCGCGCGACGCGGCAAATCTGAGGCGGACATGACCCCAGAGGAACGCGCCCGCGCCCGCGCGCAGGCCAAAAAAGGGCGCGAGATTGCCAAACGCGCCCGTCAGGCCGCGCGGATCACAAGGCGGATGCGCTGAACTGTTTCGCCAGTTTCAGCCCCTGTCCCTGATAGTTTGACGCGATGTCCTGCCCGTAAAGCCGGGCCGGGCGCTCGGCCATGCGCTCATAGACCAGACGGCCCACGACCTGCCCATGCTCAAGCGCAAAGGGCGCCTCATGACAGCGCACCTCCAACACACCGCGCGCGCCTGCGCCATGCGCACCGATGCCGAAACCGGGATCGAAAAAGCCCGCATAATGCACCCGGAACTCACCCACCATGGCCAGATAGGGGGCCATCTCGGCGGCGTAATCGGCCGGAATCGCCACCGATTCGCGGCTGACAAGGATATAGAACGCGCCCGGATCAAGGATCAGCCGCCCGTTTTCGGCCCGCAGCGCGTCCCAGAAATCGCGCGGATCATAGGCGCCGATCCGGTCAAGGTCGATCACGCCGCTATGGGGTTTGGCGCGGTAGCCGACCAGATCGCCCTTCAGATCGACCGAAAAGCCAAGCCCGCCATCAATCAGCGCCTCACCACCCACCAAGGGCTGCTGGCGATGGAGCGCGCGCAGCGCATCGTCGCTGAGAACCGCCGCCCCCTCACGCAGGCGCAACTGGTTGAGCCGCATCCCCGGACGGACCAGAACCGAAAAGCTGCGCGGGCAGATCTCGGCATAAAGCGGGCCGTCATAGGCATCGGGCAGGCGGTCGAACTCGGTCCCGTCATCGGTGACAAGCCGGGTCAGCAGATCCAGTCTGCCGGTCGAGGATTTGGCATTCGCCACCGCCGACAGACCGGCGGGCAGGCGCAGGCGTTCCTGCAAGGGCACCAGATAGACGCAGCCCTTTTCCAGAACCGCGCCGTCGGACAGATCCATCCGGTGCATCTGGAAATCGGCCAGCCGGTCAGCGACGGTCCGCCCCTTGCCCGCAAGGAATGACGCGCGCAGCCGGTAAGCCTCAGACCCCAGCCGCAGATCAAGGCTCGCGGGCTGGATCTGCGCATCGGTGATCGGCGCGGTGGCGGTGATGGCGCCGTCTTCGATCAGGGTGCGGATACGGCTGTCGGACAGAACGCCATTCATGCGGGAACCTGCCATTCCATGATGTGAAAAAAGGGAAAGCGCAGATGATGCGCGGCCTCACGCGGGGGGGCGCCCGGTTCCGGCACCGGCTCAGAGAAATGGCGCAGTTGCAGGCCATGGGCCAGCAGGGCCTGCATGTAATATTGCATCGGGCGGTGATGGTTGCGCACCCGGATCTCGCGCCATTCCTGCCATTCCGCGCGCGGCGTCATATAGTCGCGGATCTGATGTGTCCCGTCGGCGCGGCGCGTGCCTGCCGTGGCAAAGCTGTTGAGATTGGCGATCAGCAGGCTGCCGCCCGGACGCAGCACGCGGCGCGTCTCAGCCAGTGCCGCATGGGCGTCGTCAATGTCGATCAGGGTCAGATAGCTGACCACCAGATCGAAACTGTTCTCGGGCAGATCAAGCGCCTCGGCGCGCCCCTCACGGTAATCGCCGCTCGGGTCCAGCTTGCGCGCCTGCGCGAGCAGTGCGGCGGTCGGGTCGATGCCGGTCACGCGCAGCCCCATCGCCGACATGATCCGGCAGAACCGCCCCTCGCCACAGCCCAGATCAAGCGCGTCGCGAAAGCCGCGCCCGGCAATCAGCGCCTTCATCGGCGCGTCAAGAACATGCTTGCGGCTGAAATCGCCCTCATCGCCCTGGTCGGCGATCCATGCCGCGGCCGAACTGTCCCATCCGTTATTCATCTGCGGCATTGATCTGCGCCCCCGGATTCGCCCTGCGAATGCACGAAAGCCCACCCCTTGCGGGATGGGCTTTTCGAAATGGTCGGGCCGGCGAGATTCGAACTCGCGGCCTTCCGCCCCCCAGACGGACGCGCTAACCAGACTGCGCCACGGCCCGACGAGGGGGGTATAGGGCCAAGTCGCGGGGCGGCACAAGGGGCCAAACGGGGCCGGGTGACATTTTTCTGACGAAATATCGGTGACAAGCGACGGCGCGGCCCGGTTACGCAAGGGCAGCGCGGGCGCGGATGAGACCCTGCGCCAATGATGCGGCCTCTGGCGGCAGGGGGGCGGGATGCCGTTCGACCAGCCGCGCCATGGCGCGAAGCCGGGCGAGCCAGTCGGAAGGGTGGGTGGTGGCGTCTGGCGCTGTCTTGGCGGGCGGGTGGTCGGGTGCGGTGCGATTGTCGGAATGGGCTTCTTCTGCGGGTTTCGCCACGATAGCAGGCGCGGCAACATCCCGAGGCGTCGATTCGTCACTCACCCCCCGCGCATCCGAGACCTCTTTCACCGCATCCGCCGCTGCGGCGTCCTCATTCCCGGCCTGCGGCATAGCCGCGACCTCATCCACGGTGCTCACGTCATGCCGCGTCTCGCGATCTGCTGTCCCGCTCTCATCCGATGCACCTTTCCTTGCATCCGTCGGGGCGACATTGCCGGACGCAGCCTGAGCCACAACCTCGACCTCCGCCACGACGCCCGTGTCAACCTGCGCTGCGTGATCTGTGGCGCTCTGCTCTGCCGAGACCTCTTTCATCGTCTCCGCCGGTGCTGAATCGCCCAACGCAGCCTGAGCCACAACCTCAGCCCCGGCACTCGCCTCAAGCTGCACCGCGTGATCTGCGGCGCTCTGTTTTACCGAGACCTCTTTCATCGTCGCCGCCGGGGCGGTTTCCCCAATATTAGCCTGTGGCGCAGGGGCGATCTCTGCCACAGCGCCCGGTTCAAGCTGCGCCGAGCGTTTTGCGCTCTGTTCCGCCAAGACGTATTTGTTCGCATCGGCAGATGCGGCGTCGTCAATCTCGCCCCACGGCACAGCCTCCGCGTCAAGCTGCGTCGCATGGCCTGCCGAGACCTCTTTCACCGCCTCCGCCGATGCGGCATCCTCTACCTCCGCCCCCGCAGCCTCACCCGGCCCATCCATCACAAGCTCAGGAAACAAAGGCAGGCTCCCCGCATCAGCCACAGGTTTCCTGCGGCGCGGTGCGGCGGCTTTCTTCGCCACCGGCTGATCCTCAGCTTCCGGCGCCGCCTCAACCGCCTGCCCAAGCCGCACAGCGCCGCGCGCGCGCAAAGCCGCGCCGCGATCCGCTGCCATCTGCTTTTTCGCCCCGCGAATGGTCATGCCGTCCTCGCGCAGCACCTCACACAGGCCCGCGGCCAGCCGCACATCGTCGGGGCGGTAGTAGCGGCGCCCGTCGCGGCGCTTGACCGGCGAGAAGAGCGGGAACTGGGTTTCCCAGTAACGCAGCACATGCGGCGCGACTCCGATCAGTTGCGAGACCTCGCCGATCGACCGGAATGCGTCCGCTGATTTCTTCATCTTTACCGCTTGTTACCGGCTGCCACACGATCTTTCATCAGATGCGAGGGGCGAAAGGACAGGACGCGGCGGGGCGTAATCGGCACCTCTTCGCCGGTCTTGGGATTGCGGCCGATGCGTTCATTCTTGTCGCGCACGCTGAACGTGCCAAAGGATGAGATCTTCACCTGCTCACCCCGGACAAGCGCGTCCGAGACATGGCCCAGAACCTGCTCAACCAGATTGGCGGATTCGTGGCGGGACAGACCGACCTCGCGGAACACCGCTTCGGCAAGGTCCATGCGTGTCAGTGTCTTATCACTCATTCCGTCACCTTATGAACTGGAGGTCAGGATGCTTGTGTCGCTGCGCCAAGTCAACAGATTCGCCCGCAATTTCGTTCCCAAGCCGCTGCATCTTATCAGAAAACCCCGCTTCTTGCCCATCTGGGGCGGGCGCGATACATGCGGGCCTGATATGCAAGGAGCCGCCATGACCGCCCCGAACCGCCCCGAATTGCCGCCTGAAATCGCCCGCCGCCGCACCTTTGCGATCATCTCGCACCCCGATGCGGGCAAGACCACGCTGACCGAAAAGTTCCTGCTGTTCGGCGGCGCGATCCAGATGGCGGGGCAGGTGCGGGCCAAGGGCGAGGCGCGGCGGACGCGGTCGGACTTCATGCAGATGGAAAAGGACCGGGGCATCTCGGTCTCGGCCTCGGCGATGTCCTTTGATTATGGGCAGTTCCGGTTCAATCTGGTGGACACCCCCGGCCACAGCGATTTTTCCGAGGATACCTATCGCACACTGACCGCCGTTGACGCCGCGATCATGGTGATCGACGGAGCCAAGGGCGTTGAGAGCCAGACGCGCAAGCTGTTCGAGGTCTGCCGCTTGCGCGACCTTCCGATCCTGACCTTCTGTAACAAGATGGACCGCGAATCCCGCGACACGTTCGAGATCATCGACGAGATTCAGGAAAACCTGGCCATCGACGTCACCCCGGCAAGCTGGCCCATCGGGGTGGGGCGCGATTTTCTGGGCGCCTATGATCTGCTGAACGACCGGCTGGAGATCATGGACCGCGCCGACCGCAACAAGGTCGCGGAATCGATCAAGATCAGCGGGCTGGACGACCCGAAACTGGCCCTACACATCCCCGAGGCCCAGCTTGCGCAACTGCGCGAGGAAATCGAGATGGCGCGTGAGCTTCTGCCCGCCTTCGACCGCCAGAGCTTCCTTGAGGGGCATCTGACACCGATCTGGTTCGGCTCGGCCATCAACTCGTTCGGGGTGCGTGAGTTGATGGAGGGGATTGGCCAATACGGCCCGCAGCCGCAGCCGCAAATGGCGGCTGAGCGCCAGATTGCACCTGAGGAAAGCGCGGTCACCGGCTTTGTGTTCAAGGTGCAGGCGAATATGGACCCCAAGCATCGCGACCGCGTGGCCTTTGTGCGCCTCGCAAGCGGGCATTTCGAACGCGGCATGAAGCTGACCCATGTGCGCAGCAAGAAACCCATGGCGATCTCGAACCCGGTGCTGTTTCTGGCCGCCGACCGCGAACTGGCCGAAGAGGCATGGGCGGGCGATATTATCGGCATCCCGAACCACGGTCAGCTTCGCATCGGTGACGCGCTGACCGAGGGCGAGGGCTTGCGTTTTACCGGCATCCCCTCCTTCGCGCCGGAACTGCTGCAAACCGTCCGCGCGGGCGACCCGATGAAGGCGAAACATCTGGAAAAGGCACTGATGCAATTTGCCGAAGAGGGCGCGGCCAAGGTGTTCAAGCCGATGATCGGCTCGGGCTATATCGTGGGCGTGGTTGGCCAGCTTCAGTTCGAGGTTCTGGCCAGCCGGATTGAGCTGGAATACGGCCTGCCGGTGCGAATGGAGCCGTCGCAATTCACCTCGGCCCGCTGGGTTTCCGGACCCAAGGACAAGGTCGAGGCCTTCGCCAATGCCAATAAGCAGCATATGGCACAGGATCACGACGGCGACGCGGTGTTCCTGACCCGGCTGCAATGGGATATCGACCGGGTGGGGCGCGATTATCCCGACCTGAGCCTGACCGCGACCAAGGAAATGATGGTTTAAGCTGGTGCCCGGATCTCGACCGGCGCAATGGCGGTTTCCTCAAGATTGCAGCCCGCGCCATCGCGGTCGATGACCAGAAAATCGGCGGCGCGGTCCAGCGGCGTCAGCACCCCGTGCCACACGCCGGCCCGCAGGTTCACCCCCATGCCCGAGGGGATGATGAAGGCCAGCGGCGTGACCCCAGGGGCCTGTGCCACCACCGACAGCCACGGCCCGGGACCAAGCGGGATGAAGGCCTGTGAGCCAAGCGGGTGCCGTTCCAGCAGGTCGCAGATATAGGGCAGGCGCACCGGCTGGCTGCGAAAGATCGAGATAATCGCCGCGCCCCCACCGGTCTCAACCGTGGCAAGCGCATGATGCCGCTCGCACCGGCCCGCATTGATGATCCGGTCGGGCACCGCGCGCGGCGTCAGCAGATCGCCGAAGGGGGCGAAAGCATCAGGCGTGACGGGGCGGGCGGTAATGGTCTGCATCGGGGCCTCGGGCTGCGGGGTTCGGCGCATTCTGGCGCGGATCGGCGCAGGGCACGAGAGGGATTGTGCGGCATCTTCGCGATACCCGCCTTGACGCGCAGATCGGCGGTTATGTGCCGATGTAATCCTTTTCAACGCGAATGAAATCATTTACATTTCGCTTTGGCGGCCGTGGAGGGCTTCCATCTCATAGGGGAGAATGAGGATGATAAACGCGAAATCTGCCGCTTTTGCGGCGCTTGCCGCAACCATGGCGCTGCCCGGTGCGGCATCGGCACAGGCGCGCGCGGCTGCGGATCTGCCGATTGCGGTGCAGCTTTTCACGCTGCGCGATCATGGCACGTTAGAGGAACGCCTGGCCGCCGTTCAGGCCGCCGGGGTGACTGCGGTTGAGACCGTGGGGACGCATGATCTTGAGGCGGCGGAGTTCAAGGCGCTGCTCGATGCGCATGGGATCGAACCCATCGCGACCCACGCCCCGATTGCGGCGCTGCGTGAAGATATCTCGGCGGTCGCCAGCTTCAACAAGGCCATCGGCAATGAGGTCATCATCGTGCCGTTCCTCGCCGAGGATATGCGCCCTGCCGACGCTGCGGGCTGGGTCGCTCTGGGCGAGGAATTGCGCTCGATGAGCGATGCGCTGCGCGCCGAGGGCATGGTGCTGGGCTATCACAACCATGCGTTCGAGATGGTCGAGTTCGACGGTCGCACCGCGCTTGAAATCATGTTCGAGGCCGCCGGTCCCGATCTGCTGGCGGAGATTGATGTGGCATGGGTCGCGCGCGGCGGTCTTGATCCGGCGGAATATCTGGGCCGTTTTGACGGTCGCCTGTTTGCCATCCACGCCAAGGATAACGCCCCCGAGGGCGAGGCCGAGGACGAACGCGGCTTCAAGGCACTGGGTGAGGGCGTGCTGGACTGGTCGACGATCCTTCCCGCCGCCGAGGCGGCAGGTGCGGATTGGTATATCATCGAACATGACATGCCGCTTGATGCCGCTGTGGTCGTGCAGACCGGCGCGGATTTCCTCAGTGCCAATCTGCCCGAAGGCGTCTCTCGCTAAAGGGTCAACCGGGCCGGGCCGTCACGCGCGGCCTGGCTTAAGGCGCAGGGTCCTCGCCCGGTCTCGATGTGCTGGCCCGGATGGTCAGATCGACGGGCAGGATCTCTTCGCTCGGGCAGGTCTTGCCCGCCATCGCGTCCAGCAGGGCAAGTGCGGCGTGCCGCCCGATGCGGGTCCGGTGCTGGCGCACGGTGGTCAGGGCGGGGATGGTGAATGAGGCCATCTCGATATTGTCAAACCCCACGATGGACAGATCGCGCGGCAGGCGCAGCCCGGCCCGCAGCAGTTCGTTCATCAGCCCGATCGCCATCAGGTCATTGTCGCAAAACGCCGCTGTGGGCCGCTCGGTCGCTTGCAGGATCTGCTGCGCCGCATGGCGGCCCGATTCGAGCGTGAAATTGCCCTGAACCGTCAAAGCATCGCTGATCTGCAACCCTGCCTTGGCCAGACCCTGCGCCACACCCTCGCGCCGCGCCACGGTCAGCGAGTTTCCGGCGGGGCCGGTCACATGGGCGATGCGGCGATGGCCCAGTTCGGTGAGGTGGCGAATGGCAAGCCGCGCGCCCTCCGCATTGTCGGCCAGAACGCGCGGGGCATCGAGGCCGCCCACCCATTCGCACGCCTGAATCACCGGCGGGCAATTCGGCTGGCGGAACAGATCGGCGCTCAGCCCGCCATCCAGAACGATGACCCCATCTGCGCGCGAGCGGTTGAGATAGGCGCCAATAGCCTCGGGACGCAGCGGGCCGTCATCTGTCTTTGTGTCCAGAATCAAGAGGTTGAGGTCTTTTTCTCGAAGAACCTCGGCAATCCCCGACAGGATCGAGGAAAAGAACGGGTTCGACAATCGCGGCACAAGCGCCAGAACGCCGCCCACGCTTTGCTGGCGCAGGTTGCGCGCGGTCAGGTTCAGCACATAGCCGGTCTGGCGGATCGCCTCTTCTACGGCCAGCCGCGTGGGCTCCGCCACGATCGAGGGGTTGGACATCGCCCGGCTGACCGTCGCCACCGAGACACCGGCCGCCTTGGCAACATCCTGAATCCGTGGTGGTTTTTGTGACCTGCTCACCCGCGCCGCCTTTGCTTGTCTGCGGCTCGACAGATAGAGGAAAAAAAGCCGTTGTAAACCTTTTCAGCCTGTGCCACGTTTTCTGAAACCGATTACAAGACTGAAGTCGGCTGGGGGGAGCATGAAGACCATCAAGGGGCCGGGCCTGTTTCTGGCGCAGTTTGTCGGCGCGTCCGCGCCATTCGACAGCTTTGCTGCAATCACCGAATGGGCTGGCGGTCTGGGCTATCTGGGCGTGCAGGTGCCCTCGGGGGCAGAGAGCCTGATGGATCTGGACAAGGCCGCCTCATCAAAGACCTATTGCGACGATCTGGCCGGTGTCGCGTATGAGAACGGCGTGCAGATCACCGAATTGTCGGCGCATATTCAGGGACAGTTGGTCGCCGTCCACCCCGCCTTTGACGAGGCCTTCGACGGCTTTGCCCCGCCCGCCTTGCGCGGCAATCCCAAGGCGCGGCAGGAATGGGCGGTGGATCAGCTCCGCAAGACCATCGACGCATCCGCAAATCTGGGGCTGGACCGGATGGCGGCGTTTTCGGGCGCCTTGGCCTGGCCCTATTTCTACCCTTGGCCGCAGCGCCCGGCGGGGTTGGTCGAGGCCGCCTTTGATGAGTTGGCCCGCCGCTGGCGTCCGATTCTGGATCATGCGGATGCGCAGGGCATCGACATCTGTTTCGAGATCCACCCCGGCGAGGATCTGCATGACGGCGCCAGCTTTGAGATGTTTCTGGACCGCGTGAACCAGCATCCCCGCGCGAAAATGCTCTATGATCCGTCGCATTATCTGTTGCAACAGCTTGATTATCTTGCCCATCTCGACATCTATGCCGACCGCATCGGCATGTTCCACGTCAAGGATGCCGAGTTCAACCCGACCGGGCGGCAGGGCGTTTATGGCGGCTATCAGCCGTGGAAAGACCGCGCCGGTCGCTTTCGCAGCCCCGGCGACGGGCAGGTGGATTTCAAGGCGATCTTCTCCAAACTCACCCAGATGGGCTTTGATGGCTGGGCCGTCGTGGAATGGGAATGTGCGCTGAAACATCCGGAGGACGGCGCGCGCGAGGGTGCGGCTTTCGTCCGCGACCACATCATCCGCGTGACCGACAAGGCATTCGACGATTTCGCGGATTCCGGGATGGATCAGGCCGCGAATTTGCGGATGCTGGGACTGGAGGGCTAAGATGGACAGGCATGTGCCCCTTCGTCTTGGCATGGTCGGCGGTGGCGCGGGGGCGCTGATCGGCAATGTTCACCGCATCGCGGCGCGGCTGGACGGGGAGTTCACGCTGATGGCCGGGGCGCTGTCCTCGGACCCTGTGCGCGCCGCGCAAAGCGCCGCCGCCATCGGGGTCGAGCGCAGCTATGACGATTTCGAGGAGATGGCCGCGGCGGAAGCCGCCCGCCCCGACGGGATTGAGGCGGTGGCGATCTGCACGCCGAACCACCTGCATTTCCCCGCAGCTCGCGCCTTTCTGTCGCGCGGCATCCATGTCATTTGCGACAAGCCGATGACCGCGACGCTGGAACAGGGGCGGGCCTTGGCCGATCTGGCGCGCGGCTCGGATGCCCTGTTCGTCTTGACCCATAATTATTCGGGCTATCCGCAGATCCGGCAGGCGCGGGCGATGGTTGCGCAGGGCGATCTGGGGCAGATCCGGCTGGTGCAGGTGGAATACGCTCAGGACTGGCTGACCGAACCAAGCGACAGCAAACAGGCCGAATGGCGCGGCGACCCCGCGCGGGCCGGTGCGGGCGGGGCGATTGGCGATATCGGCACCCATGCCTTTCAACTGGCCCGCTTCGTGACGGGGATGCGCCCCGACCGGCTCGCCGCTGATCTGTCCAGCTTTGTGCCGGGGCGGGTCTTGGATGACAATGCGCATATCCTGCTGCGCTATGCGAGCGGTGCGCGGGGGATGATGTGGGTCTCGCAGGTCGCGCCGGGTCAGGAAAACGGGCTGCGGCTGCGGATTTACGGCGATAAGGGCGGGCTGGAATGGGCACATGAGACGCCCGAAACGCTGTGGTTCACGCCCTTCGGTCAGCCCGCGCAGAAACTGCGCCGCGCGGGGCCGGGCACGGCGGAGGGCGTCGCTGCGGCCAGCCGCACCCCGCCGGGCCATCCCGAAGGTTATCTGGAGGGCTTCGCCAATATCTACAGCCTTGCCGCGCAGGCGATCCGCGCCCGGCAGGCGGGCGGGCGCAGCGAGGCTGAGGATCTGCTGCCCGGCATCGAGGACGGTCTGGACGGTATGGCCTTTATCGACGCCTGCCTGCGCTCTCACGCCAAGGGTGCCGCTTTTGTCGAGGTGACGCCGTGAGCCAGCCGATCCTTGCCCTGCGCGATATTCACAAGTCCTTCGGCCCCATCGAGGTTCTGCACGGCGTCGATTTCGCCCTGATCCCCGGTGAAGTTCACGCGCTGATCGGGGAAAACGGCGCGGGCAAATCGACCACGATGAAGATCCTTGCCGGTTATCTGGATGCGACGGCGGGCGAGGTGCTGTTCGACGGCCAGCCTGTCCGCTTTACCGGACCCGCCGAGGCTGAGGATCTGGGCATCATCATGATCCATCAGGAATTCAACCTTGCTGAACATCTGGCCGTGGATCAGAACGTGTTTCTGGGGCGCGAGCTGCGAAAGGGCTGGCGGCTGGATCACGCGGCCATGCGCGCGCGCACTGCCGAACTGCTGACGCGGCTGCAATGTCGCGTCGATCCGGCAGCGCCGGTGGCCGATATCTCGGTCCCCGACAAGCAGATGGTCGAGATCGCCAAGGCCCTGTCGCGCCGTGCCCGCGTGTTGATCATGGATGAGCCGACCGCCGTTCTGACCGACCGTGAGACCGAAGTGCTGTTCGCCCAGATTGAGCGGTTGCGGGCCGAGGGCGTGGCCATCCTCTACACCTCTCACAAGCTGGGTGAGGTCAAGCGCATCGCGGATCGTGTCACGGTGCTGCGCGACGGGATGATGGTGCGCTCGGACCTTGTGGCGGATGTGAGTGAGGATGACATGGCCGCCGCCATGGTCGGGCGCGAATTGTCGGACCTTTACCCGGCCAAACTCGCAGGCGGGGCTGAGCCTATTCTGGAGGTTCAGAACCTCTCAATTCCGGGCCTTGTCGAGGATGCCAGCCTGATGCTGCGCCGGGGTGAGGTTCTGGGCATCGGCGGTCTGGTGGGCTCGGGCCGCACCGAACTGGCCGAGGCCATCGCGGGGCTGCGCCCGCGCAGCGGAACGGTGCGGCTGAAGGGGCGCCACCTGCCTGCCGGCCGGGTGGGCGATGCGATGCGGGCAGGGCTTGCCTATCTGACCGAGGACCGCAAGGGCGCGGGCCTGCTTCTGGAAAAATCGCTGCGCGAGAACCTGACCCTGCCGCTGTTGCACGAATTTGGCCGCCCCCTGATCGACCGGCGGCGCGAGGAGGCAGCACTTGACCGCGCGATCCGTGATTTCGCCATTCGCGCCCCCGACCGCAGAATGAATGTTGGTGACCTGTCGGGCGGCAATCAGCAGAAGATCCTCTTGGCCAAAACCCTGCTGAGCAACCCGGATGTCGTCATCATCGATGAGCCGACGCGCGGCATCGACATCGGCACCAAGCAACAGATCTATGACCTCATCGCCCAACTGGCCGCGCAAGGACGCAGCATCATCGTGATTTCGTCCGAAATGCCCGAACTGATCGGTCTGGCGAGCCGCGTGGTGGTCATGCATGCGGGGCGGGTCGCGGGCGAGCTGTCCGGCGATGCCGTTACCGAACAGGGCATCGTCCGGCTGGCGATGGGCCTTGAACAGACGCAGAAGGAGGATGCGGCATGAGCACCGCCACCCCGGCCAAAACCACCACGCGCCGCCGCGGCGTCAACCTGCGTGTGATCGGGCCTCTGGTGGCCCTGGTCGTGCTGATCCTGATCGGCATGGCGCTGAACCCGAATTTCCTCAGCTATGCCAATGTGACCAATGTGCTGGCGCGCTCGGCCTTTATCGGCATCATCGCCATCGGCATGACCTTTGTGATCACAGCGGGCGGGCTTGACCTGTCGGTGGGGTCCATGGCCGCCTTTGTCGCGGGCGTGATGATCATGGCGATGAACGCCTTTGGCGATGCGGTGGGCGGCGGGATCGGCGCGGTCTTTCTGGGCGTGTTCATCGCCCTTGGCGCGGGCCTGATCGCGGGTTTCCTCAACGGCATCCTCATCACAAGGGCGGGGATCGAGGCCTTCATCCTGACGCTTGGCACCATGGGCATCTATCGCAGCCTTGTCACATGGCTGGCCGATGGCGGCACGCTGTCACTGGGCGCGGGCCTGCGCGAGACCTATCGCCCGGTCTATTATGGCGGCTTGTTCGGGGTCGCCTGGCCGATCATCGTCTTTGCCGTTCTGGCGGTCTTGGGCGAGATCGTGATGCGCCACACCGCCTTTGGCCGCCATTGCGCCGCCATCGGCTCAAACGAAAAGGTCGCCCGCTATTCCGCCGTCAATGTCGCCCGGGTGAAGCTGGCGACCTATGTTCTGCTGGGCTTTCTGGTCGGCGTGGCGGTGGTCATGTATGTGCCGCGCCTTGGCTCGGCATCCGCCACCACCGGCATCCTGTGGGAGCTGGAGGCGATTGCGGCGGTCATTATCGGCGGCACTCTGCTCAAGGGCGGCTATGGCCGGGTCTGGGGCACGGTGGTCGGTGTGCTGATCCTGTCGCTGATCGGCAATCTTTTGAACCTGACGGACTTTGTCAGCCCCTATCTGAACGGGGCGATTCAAGGCGTCGTCATCATCCTTGCGGTCGTGTTGCAAAGGAATACCGGCACGGCCCGCTGATTTCACCCTGGGAGGAAAACCATGAAGAAAACCCTGATTGCTACCACCGCGCTGATCGGTCTTTGGGCCGGGCCCGCGCTGGCTGAGACCATCGGCGTGTCGATCCCCGCCGCCACCCATGGCTGGGCCGGGGCGCTGAACTATCACGCCAACCGCACCATCGAGCGGCTGCGCGAGGCCAATCCCGACCTGACCTTCGTGCTGACCACCACCTCGGACCCCAGCCAGCAGGTCTCGGATCTGGAGGATATGGTCGCCACCCGCAATATCGACGCGCTTGTCGTGCTGCCCTTCGAATCCGAGCCGCTGACCCCGCCGATTCAGCGCATCGCCGATAGCGGCATCTGGGTCACGGTGGTGGATCGTGGTCTGACGCAGGACGGGATCGAGAACCTCTATGTCGCGGGCGACAATGCCAGCTTTGGCCGCACGGCGGGTGAGTATTTCGCCGAGACGCTGGAGGACGGCGCGAAGATCGTGGTGATGCGCGGCATTGCCTCGACCGTGGATAACGAGCGGGTCGAGGGTTTTCAGGCCGCGCTTGAAGGTTCGGGGATCGAGGTTCTGGCGATGGATCACGCCAACTGGAACCGCGACACCGCCTTTTCGCTGATGCAGGATTACCTGTCGCGTTTTCCTGAGATCGACGCGGTCTGGGCGGCGGATGACGATCAGGCGGTCGGCGCGCTGAACGCCATCGAACAGGCGGGCCGCTCGGGTGAGATGATCGTCGTTGGCGGCGCAGGGATGAAGGAAATGGTCGCCCGCATCCGCGACAATGATGCGGTGGTTCCGGTCAACGTGACCTATCCGCCCTCGATGATCTCGACCGCGATCGAGATGACCGTTCTGGGCGTCACCGGCGCCGCCCCGATGAGCGGCGAGTTCATCATCGCGTCCGAGCTGATTACGCCGGACAATGCGGATAACTATTACTTCGAGGACAGCCCGTATTGACGGGATGAACAAGGCCGGGGCGCGGGATATCCGCGCCCCGGTTCCTGACGGGCCGGGGACGGAGGAGTCTCGCCCGCCCATGTAATCGTTTACGACACGCGCCGATTGAGTTCCGGCGCGAAATTCCCGTGACAGCCGGTCTCGGTTGGCCAGTTTTATCAGCAAGCCTTTGGGGGGAATGGCAAAGATGACAGAGAATATGCATTACGACGCGATTGTCGTCGGATCAGGGATCAGCGGCGGTTGGGCCGCCAAGGAATTGACCGAACGCGGGCTCAAGGTTCTGATGCTGGAACGTGGCCGCAATATTGAACATATCACCGATTATGTGAACGCGGACAAAGAGGCGTGGGATTATCCGCATCGCGGTCATGCCACCGTTGAGATGAAAGAGAACTATCCCGTTCTCAGCCGCGATTATCCGCTGAACGAGCAGACCTATGGGATGTGGGCGGATGAGCGCGAAAACCCCTATGTCGAGACCAAGCGATTCGACTGGTTCCGCGCCTATCAGATGGGTGGGCGGTCGCTTTTATGGGGGCGGCAGACCTATCGTTTCTCAGAGATCGACTTCGAGGCGAATGCGCGCGAAGGCATCGCGATTGACTGGCCGATCCGTTACGCGGATATCGCGCCGTGGTATGACCATGTCGAACGCTTTGCTGGGATTGCGGGCTCAGTTGAGGGCTTGCCTCATTTGCCCGATGGCCAGTTCCTGCCGCCCATTCCGCTGAATGTCGTGGAAAAGGACATTGCCGCGCGGATTCAGCGGGAATTCGGCGGCAGTCGTCACCTCATCAACGCCCGCTGCGCCAATATCACCGAAGCGCGCCCCGAGCAGAACCGCGTCAATTGCCAGTATCGCAACAAATGCTGGCTGGGTTGCCCCTTTGGTGCCTATTTCAGCACCCAATCGGCCACGTTGCCCGCCGCCATCGCGACCGGCAATCTGACCGTGCGTCCGTTCTCGATCGTCCGTCAGGTCATCTATGACCGCGACACGCAGCGCGCGACCGGGGTCGAGGTGATCGACGCCGAAACCAATCAGACCTATGAATATACCGCCAAGGTGATCTTCCTGAACGCCTCGACCTTCAATTCGACCTGGATTCTGATGAACTCGGCCACCGATGTCTGGGATGGGGGGCTTGGCTCATCCTCGGGCGAGTTGGGCCATAACGTCATGGACCACCATTTCCGCGTCGGTGCCGAAGGTTTCGTCGAGGGCTATGACGACAAATATTATTCTGGCCGTCGTCCGGCGGGGTTCTATGTGCCGCGTTTCCGCAATCTGGGCGAGGAGTCGCGCGATTACCTGCGCGGCTTTGGCTATCAGGGATCGGCAAGCCGTCTTGGCTGGCGGCGCGAGATTGCCGAGCTGAACATCGGGGCCGATTTCAAGAACGAACTGGCCAAGCCCGGTCCCTGGCGGATCGGCATGACCGGCTTTGGCGAGATGCTGCCCTATCACGACAACGCCATCTCGCTCGACCGCAGCAAGACCGACAAATGGGGCAACCCGGTTCTGGCGGTCAGCGTCGAGCTGGGCGACAATGAACGCAAGATGCGCGCCGATATGCAGGCCGATGCGGTCGAATTGTTTGAACGCGCGGGGGTGAGCAATGTGCGCCCGGTGGTCAGCGATTACGCGCCTGGCATGGGCATTCACGAAATGGGCACGGCGCGCATGGGCCGCGACCCCGCAACCTCGGTGCTGAACGCGCATAATCAGGTCTGGGACGCGCCGAATGTCTATGTGACGGATGGGTCCTGCATGACCTCATCCTCCTGCGTGAACCCCTCGCTCACCTATATGGCGCTGACGGCGCGGGCCGCCGAACATGCTGTGACCAGCCTCAAGAACGGAGATCTGTGATGAACCGCCGCGACCTTTTGGCGATGATCGCCGCCGTCACCGGAACCGCCATGATCGGCGGAACGCGGGCCTTCGCCTATCAACCGACCGTCACGGGGACGAATATCTTCACCGACGCGGATGCCGCCTTTCTGGATGAGGTGGCCGAGGTGATCCTGCCCGCCACCGACACGCCCGGCGCAAAGGATGCGGGCGTGGGGGCCTTCATGACGCAATATGTCAGCGACTGTTACACCGAAGCCGAGCAGCAGGACTTCCGCGACGCCATTGCGGCGCTTGAGGCTGCGGCGATCGAGGCGCATGGCGCAGGCTTTGAAACCCTGTCGTCTGAGGCGCGGATCGAGCTCCTGAACACGGCGGCGATGGCCGCGCGGCAACAGGCCGCCGTGGTGGCCGAGGCCCGCGCGCGCAGGCAACAGACGCTGGATCAGCAGCGCGCCGCCGATACCGCAGGCGACGAGACCACGCAGGTCACCGCCGAGGAGATGCCGCGCCTGCACTGGTTCACGCCGATCCAGCAGCTTGTGCTGTTCGGGTTCTTTACCTCTCGGGTCGGCGCGACCGAGGTTCTGCGCTATGACGCGCTGCCGGGGGGATATGACGGCGATCTGGCCTATCATGGCGAACCCGCCTGGGCGACCTGAGGGGCAGGGCGGCGGCTGTCATGGCCGCCGCCTTTTCCATCTGCGTCAGGCCCAAAGCTGCGCGTGGCGGTTCACGTCCTTGTAGAGCAGATAGCGGAACCGTCCCGGCCCGCCCGCATAGCAGGCTTGCGGGCAAAAGGCGCGCAGCCACATGAAATCGCCGGGGCCGACCTCGACCCAGTCGCGGTTGAGCCGGTAGACCGCCTTGCCCTCCAACACGAACAGCCCGTGTTCCATCACATGCGTCTCGGCGAAGGGGATCGAGCCGCCGGGCGTGAAGGTCACGATATTGATATGCATATCGTGGCGCAGATCTGCGGGGTCCATAAAGCGCGTCGTGGACCATGAGCCTTCGGTGTCGGGCATGGCGGAGGGTGCGATGTCCTGCTCATGGGCGATGATCGGGGCGGGCGGCTCCAACCCCTCTACCGCGACCCACCGCTTGCGGATCCAGTGAAAGCCACAATTCCCGGCGGTGACATTGCGCAAGGACCAGAGCGCGCCGGGCGGGATATAGGCAAAGCCGCCGGGGCGCAGGCGGTGATTTTGTCCGGCAAGGGTCAGATCCATCTCGCCGCCGGTGACGAAAATCGCGTGCTGCACGCCCTCATCATCATCGGGCAGATCGCTGCCGCCGCCCTCGGCCAGTTCGACGATATACTGGCTGAAGGTCTCGGCAAAGCCGGTCAGCGGGCGGGCCAGAACCCACATCCGCATCCCCTCCCATCGCGGCAGGTAGCTGGTCACGATATCGCGCATCACCGTGCGCGGAATGACCGCATAGCTTTCGGTAAAGACCGCCGTGTCGGTGGTCAGCCCGGTTTGCGGCGGCAGGCCCGCGACCGGCCCCGCATAGCCCGGCCCGCGCGGCGCGGCCTGATGCGAGGCGCCGGGCAGGCGGGCCAGATCGCCCTTTGGCGCATCCTCGGGGCCGCTGCCTTCGGGGAGATTTTCGGGGGGGAGGTCGCTCATGCGCTATCGCTTTCGGGAAAGGCCGCCATGTCGGGGGTCAGGGGCAGGCACGCGAGCGCAGCGCCATGAGGCGGCGGGCAGAGTGATCCGGGATCACTTTTGGGCGCATCCTCTGGGCCGCTGCCTTCGGGGAGATTATTTGAGGGGAGGTCGCTCATGCGCTATCGCTTTCGGGAAAGGCCGCCATGTCGGGGGTCAGGGGCAGGCACGCGAGCGCAGCGCCATGAGGCGGCGGGCAGAGTGATCCGGGATCACTTTTGGGCGCATCCTCCGGGCCGAGGCATTCGCGGAGATTATTGGCGGGGAGGTCGCTCATGCGGATACCGCTCTATTGCTTTCCATGGGGACTGCTGTCTCGGTGGTCGGTGCGGTTTGCAGGGATGGACCCTTGACCGGCCCGTCATGAAGCGGCGGTCGGAATGATGCGGGCAGGCGGGCCTGAGCGCCACGCGGCGCATCCTCGGGGCCGCTGCCTTCTGGCAACTCGTCGGGCAGGGTCTCGGTCGCGACCCGGTGCAGGCTCTCAGGCTTTTCGCCGCCGGTCGGGCTCATCTCAGCACCTCTTGCAGCCGCAGTTGCGCGATGCGGATCACCTGGGCCTCGGCCTCGGCGCGCTCGGTTTCGGTGTCATGCGCAAGGCGCGCCTCCATTGCCGCCATGATCCCCGTCTTGTCGTGATCGCGCACCGCGATGATGAAGGGGAAGCCGTGCTTGGCCGTATAGGCGGCGTTGAGGCTTTCAAACCGCGCGCGTTCCGCATCGCTCAGCGCGTCCAGCCCCGCGCTTGCCTGTTCGGCATGGCTTTCGGCGGTCAGCCGCCGCGCCTGCGCCAGCTTGCCCGCAAGGTCGGGATGGGCGCGCAGCACCGCCAGACGCTCTGCATCAGAGGCGGCGCGGAAGATCTGCGCCATCCGCGCGGCCAGCCCCGCCGCGCTGTCATGGGCCGCGCCCATCTCGGCGTCAAAAACCCGTTCCGCGATGAACGGCGAATGCTCGTAAATCCCGCCAAAGCGTTCGACAAACGCGGCCCGCCCCATCTGCGAGGGGCGCAGCCTTGGCCGCCACGGATGGATCTTTGCCCAATGCCGCGCGATGTCCAGCCGCGTGGCGAACCAGACACCCTCATGCCCCTGCGCATAGTCGATAAAGCGGCGCAACGCCTCGGCCCGGCCCGGTCGTCCGGCAAGGCGGCAATGGAGGCCGATGCTCATCACCCGGCCACCCTCGCGGTAAAGGCAGTCGAAACTGTCCCGCAGATAGGTCAGGAACTGCTCGCCCGAATTGAACCCCTGCGGCGTGGCGAATCGCATGTCGTTGGCGTCAAGCGTATAGGGCACCACCAGTTGCGCGCGGCCCTCATGCGCGACCCAATAGGGCAGATCGTCGGCATAGCTGTCGGCGAGATAGTCGAACCCGCCTTCCTCGCAGCCAAGCGCCACCGTGTTCATCGAGGCGCGGCCTTGATAAAAGCCCAAGGGTCGCGCGCCGGTCACGTCCGTATGGATGCGGATCGCCTCGCGAAGATGGGCGGCCTCGACCTCGCGCGGGATGTCCTTGTAGTCGATCCATTTCAGGCCATGGGTGGCGATTTCCCAACCCGCCTCCAGCATCGCCGCGACCTGCTCGGGGCTGCGTTCAAGCGCGGTGGCAACGCCGAACACTGTCACCGGCAGATCGCGCAGCAGCCGGTGAAGCCGCCAGAACCCCGCGCGGGCGCCGTAATCATAGAGGCTTTCCATGTTCCAGTGCCGCTGACCGGGCCAGGGGGCGGCGCCCACGATCTCGGACAAGAACGCCTCGGAGGCGGTATCGCCATGCTCGATGCTGTTCTCGCCGCCTTCCTCATAGTTCAGCACGATCTGCACCGCGATGCGCGCGCCGCCCGGCCATTGCGGATCGGGCGGGTAGGGGCCGTGGCCCGACAGATCGCGGCTGTATCGCATCGGTCTCTCCTTGCGCTTGGGGCGATGTTAACCGCGATGCGGCCCCGCCCGCAATCGCCTGTCGCGGGGGCTGTTGCGTTGCCGGCTGAGCCCTGCGCCATCATGCTGCATGAGGTCCGGGCACGCGGCATTGCCTCGCATCTGATGCCCACTGATCGGGCAGCGCGCCCGATCTGCGCGCAAGACTGACGCTCACGCCTTCGTCGCT
Source organism: Paracoccus sp. (in: a-proteobacteria) (assembly GCA_030538425.1). Lineage (GTDB taxonomy): Bacteria > Pseudomonadota > Alphaproteobacteria > Rhodobacterales > Rhodobacteraceae > Paracoccus. The sequence continues at coordinate 53,277 of JAUNTZ010000003.1, forward strand.
GTTGCAATTTGTCTCAGGCCCCGCTTAACCTGTCTGCAGGAGACAGGACGGGGGCTGCATTTGACGACGACAATTCAGGACGGACAGGGCTTTGTCGTCTTTGACCATGTGCAGAAAAGCTATGACGGTGAGACACTTGTCGTCAAAGATCTGAACCTGTCCATCGGCAGGGGTGAGTTTCTCACCATGCTTGGCCCCTCTGGCTCAGGCAAGACCACCTGCCTGATGATGCTGGCCGGATTCGAGACCGCGACCCATGGCGAGATCCGCCTGAACGGCCGCAATATCAATGACGTGCCGCCGCATCGGCGGGGCATCGGCATGGTGTTCCAAAGCTATGCCCTGTTCCCGCATATGACCGTGGGCGAAAACCTGTCCTTTCCGCTTGAGGTGCGGGGGATGGGCCGGGCCGAGCGTGAGACGCGTATCGCCCGCGCGCTTGACATGGTGCAGATGGGCCGCTTTGCCGCGCGTCGTCCGGCGCAGCTTTCGGGCGGGCAGCAACAGCGTATCGCGCTTGCCCGCGCATTGGTGTTCGACCCTGAACTTGTGCTGATGGATGAACCGCTTGGCGCTTTGGACAAGCAGCTCCGCGAACATATGCAGTTCGAGATCAAGGCGCTGCACGACCGGCTTGGGATCACCTGCGTTTATGTGACCCACGATCAGGGTGAGGCGCTGACGATGAGCGACCGGATCGCCGTTTTCAACGATGGTCGCATCCAGCAGCTTGCCGCCCCCGCCGATCTGTATGAGCGGCCCGAGAACAGCTTTGTCGCGGGTTTTATCGGTGAAAACAACGCGCTGACCGGCACGATTGAAAAGCTGCAAGGCGAGACCGCGCTTGTGCGGCTGACCAATGGCGAGTTGATCGACGCCACGGCGGTGAATATCCGTGAGGTCGGGCAGACAACCACCGTCTCGATCCGGCCCGAGCGGGTCGAGTTCAAGCCCGCGCTGATGCCGCCCGATGCACACACCATCGACGCCGAGGTTCTGGGCGTGATCTATATGGGCGACATCCTGCGCGCGCGGCTGCGGGTGGCGGGCGACGACGATTTCGTCATGAAGTTCCGCAACACGCTTGGCCAGACACGGCTTGAGCCCGGCCAGCATCTGCGGATCGGCTGGCACAAGCAGGATGCCCGCGCGCTTGATCCGGTTTAACCAACAATAACAAAGGCCAATGTGCCATATCTCAACAAGGAGACGATGATGAATACGAAACTGATCCTGACCACGGCCCTGTGCGGCATGGCTTTTGGTGCCTCGGCGCAAGAGGTGAACCTGCTGTCATGGGGCGGGGCTTATGGCAACAGCCATCTTGAGGCTTATGCCAAACCGTTTGAGGCTGAGACCGGCACTCGCGTAATTATCTCGGACGCCGATAACCCGGCCACGCCGATCAAGGCCATGGTCGAGGCGGGCAATGTCACGCAGGACGTGGCTTCGGTCGAATATGCCGATGCGCTGCGGCTGTGCGATGAAGGGTTGCTGGAGGATATCGACGCCTCGATCCTGCGTCCGGCGGCCGATGGCACCTCGGCCGAGGATGACTATATCGACGGCGCGATTACCGAATGTTTCGTCGGCACCGACGTCTATTCGATGGTGCTGACCTATAACAGCAACCAGTTCCCCGAAGATGCGCGTCCGCAGACCGCCGCCGATTTCTTTGATCTTGAGGCGTTTCCGGGCAAGCGGACCATGCGCAAGGGGGCCAAGTTCAACCTTGAACTGGCGCTGATCGCGGATGGCGTGCCTCTGGATGAGGTCTATGATGTGCTGTCGACCCCGGAAGGCGTGGACCGTGCCTTCGCCAAGCTGGACGAGATCAAATCCGAGGTGGTCTGGTGGGAGGCCGGCGCGCAGGCCCCGCAGCTTCTGGCCGATGGTGAGGCGTCGATGGGCTTTGCCTTCAACGGGCGGATCTTCAACGCGGCCCATATCGACGGGCAGCCCTTCGAGATCATCTGGGACGCCCAGATCTATGAGATGGAAGGCTGGGTGATCCCCAAAGGCGCGCCGAATATGGAACAGGCGCTTGAATTCATCGCCTTCTCGACTGCGCCGGAAAATCAGGCCCGCGCTGCCGAGTTCATCAGCTATGGCCCGCCGCGCCGTTCGGCTGCCGCGCTTGTCGGCAATCTTGAGGGGACCGATATCGCCATGGGTCCGAACCTGCCCACCTATGAGGCGAACCTGGCCAATGCGCTTGCCTCGAATCAGGAATTCTGGGTGGACCGCGACGCAGAACTGAATGAGCGGTTCAACGCCTGGCTGCTGAACTGATCCTGAACTGAGACGAACCGGGGCCGCCCGCGCGGGCGGCCCCATTCCCCGCGCAAAGGCCAACCATGTCGCAACCTCTTGATCCTCATGCGGCTGTCGTCACGGCGGCAAGCGGCGCGCCCGTGACTGCGCCCCTGACCACCGCCGACGGGCAACCCCTGTCGCGCGCGCTTGCCCGCGCCTCGCGCAAGGCGCGGCTGCGGGCGCTGTTGCTGGTGGCGCCATTGCTGGCTTTTGTGCTGATTACCTTTATCGTGCCGATCGGGCAGATGCTGCATCGCTCGGTCCATAATCCCGGTTTCGCGGCGAATATGCCTCAGGTCTCGGCATGGTTCGAGGAACACCCGGCGGGAACCGAGCCGGACGAAACCGCCTTTGCCGCGCTTGCCGCCGATCTGAAATCCTCGGCTGATGCGCGGACCATCGGCATCGTCGGCACGCGGATCAATTACGATATGCCCGGCACAAGGTCGCTGTTCACCGCGACGGGCCGGGCCGCACGGGCGGGGTTCGAGCCCCCTTATCGCGAGGCCCTGCTGGCCGAGAACGCCCAATGGGGCCAGCCCGAACTGTGGCGCGTGATGCGCGCGGCCTCGACCCCTTACACGGACAGCTTCTATCTGGCCTCGGTGGACCGCACCCGCGATCTGGACGGCAATATCGTGCAGGTCGCGCCGCAACAGCGGGTCTATGTCAAGCTGCTCATCAACACGCTCTGGCTTTCGGGCCTGATCACCGGGCTGACCTTTCTGTTAGGTTTTCCGGTCGCCTATCTGCTGGCCACCCTGCCGATGCGGCATTCGAACCTGCTGATGATCCTTGTCCTTCTGCCCTTCTGGACCTCGCTTCTGGTGCGCACGACAAGCTGGATCGTGCTGTTGCAGAACGAGGGCGTGGTGAACGGGCTGCTGCTGTGGCTGGGTGCGCTTGGCCCCGGTCAGCGACTGGCGATGATGCATAATCAGGTCGGCACGATTGTCGCCATGACCCATGTCCTGCTGCCCTTCATGATCCTGCCGCTTTATTCGGTGATGCGCACGATCAACCCGTCCTATGTGCGCGCCGCCCGCTCGCTTGGCGCGACAAGCTGGACCGCGTTCCGGCGCATCTATTTCCCGCAGACTCTGCCGGGACTGGCGGCGGGGGCGCTGCTCGTATTCATCCTTGCCATCGGCTATTACATCACCCCCGCTTTGGTCGGCGGCGCATCGGGACAGCTTTTCTCGAACATGATCGAGATGCATATGAACCGGCTCTTGAACTGGTCGATGGGGGCGGCGCTTGCTTCGATCCTGCTGGCGGTGGTTCTGGTTCTTTACTGGGTCTATGACCGCATGGTCGGGATCGACAAGCTCAAGCTGGGATAGGTCATGGCGCTTCCGAAATACGCATCACGGCTGGAAAAGATCTGGCATGTCACCTATCTGGCGATTTGCGTGGCGATTTTCTTTTTCCTGATCGCGCCGATCCTCGTCATCATCCCGCTGAGCTTCAACGCGCAGCCCTTTTTCACCTTTACTGAGAAGATGCTGAGCCTTGACCCCGAGGGCTATTCGCTGCGGTGGTATGACCGGCTTTTGACCTTTCGCATGTCGAACCCGGATGCGCCACGGGATTGGGCCTGGCTGGTGGATATGTGGCAGAATTCGCGTTGGGTGAACGCGGCCAAGAACTCGGTGCTGATCGGGGTGGCGGCGACGCTCCTTGCAACCTTTCTGGGCACACTTGCGGCGCTTGGGCTGGCGCGGCCTGAAATGCCGTTCAGGCGGGTCATTATGGCGATGCTGATCTCGCCCATGATCGTGCCGCTGATTATCACCGCGACGGGGCTGTTCTTTTTCTACTCCTCGGCCTGCGTCTCGACCACAAGCGCGCTTGGCCGTCTGCTGTCGCCGGTCCTGTCGAATGAGGGCTGTCTGGCCAATACCTATCTGGGCGTGGTCATGGCCCATGCGACGCTTGGGATTCCCTTTGTCATCATCACCGTGACCGCGACCCTGATCGGCTTTGACCAGTCGCTGAACCGCGCCGCTGCCAGCCTTGGCGCGAACCCGCGCACGACGTTTTTCCGTGTTACGCTGCCGCTGATTTTGCCCGGTGTGATCTCAGGCGCGCTGTTCGCCTTTGTCACCTCATTCGATGAGGTGGTCGTCGTGCTGTTCGTTGCGGGGCCGGAACAACAGACCATCCCCCGCCAGATGTGGAGCGGGATCAGGGATGATCTCAACCCCTCGATCCTTGCCATGGCCACGCTGTTGGTTGGCCTGTCGATTGCGCTGCTGACCACGGTCGAACTGCTGCGCCGCCGGTCCGAGCGCATCCGCGGCGTCACCCCGCGCTAGGGCAGGATCTCAAGCCACATCCAGATCGACAGCACCGACAGCGCGGTCGCCATCAGAACTGAGGTCGCGGCCACGCGCCGCGCCACGCCGTAGATATTCGCAAAGAGATAGGCATTGACCCCCGCAGGCATCGCCGCCGTCATGACCGCCGAGCGCATCGCGGCGGCGTCCAGTCCAAAGGCGTAACCAAGCCCAATCGTAATCGCCGGATGCAGGATCAGCGAGACCGCGCAGCACATGGCAATCGCGCTTGCATCGCCTTGCGGGCGATAGCGGAACAGCACGCCGCCCAGACCGAACAGGGCGGCGGGCAGGGCGGCGCGGGCCAGCATGCCCACCGCGCCCCAGAACCCTTCGGGCAGGACAAGCCCCGCCTCGGTCAGCACATTCATCACAAAGCCCGCGAGAATACCGATCACCAGAGGCGTGCGGATCACGCCCGTAAGCGCGCGCAGCGCGACCCGCCCCATCGGCACCGACTGGCCGCGCGCGCGGGTGAACTCCATGAAGGTGATGCCAAAGGTATAAAGCAGCGGCGAATGGAGCGCGATAATCATGAAGTTCCCGGCAAGCGCGGATGCGCCATAGGCACGTTCCGTAATCGGGATGCCCAGCAGCAGCGAGTTCGAGAACAGGCAGACAAAGCCGATCGCCACCGCCTCTTCGGGATTGCGCCCAAGCCAAAGCGCGCCAAGCCAGCCCACGGCAAAGGCAATCAGCGCGCCGATGTAAAAGGCGGCCAGCATGGGCAGGTTGAACTCGGCCCCCAGATCAAGCGTCGCGATGGACTGGAAGAGCAGCACCGGCACGGCAAAGTTCTGCGCAAAGCGCATCAGCCCGTCCACCGCCGATTCTGAAAAAAGCCCCCGCCAAGAGGCCAGATAGCCAAAGCCGATGACCAGAAACACCGGCAGAATGACGTTGAACAATGCGCTCATGCGGCAGCCTCGATCACCATGCCGTCGAAGGCGGGGATGATATGGGCGGGCGTGTCGCGCATCACCGCCTCATAATCCATGTCCAGATGCATATTGGTCAGCACTCCGCGTGGCGCGCCGCTGCGGTTGATCCATTCGACCGCCAGATCAAGATGCGCATGGCTGGAATGGGGCTTGCGGCGCAGCGCGTCGCAGATAAACACCTCAGGTTCGCCGATGATGTCCCATCCGGCGGCGTCGATATTCAGCACATCGGGCAGATAGACGATCCCGCCGCCCGCGGTGGCGATCTTCAGGCCAAGCGCGTCGATACTGCCGTGGTTGACGACAAAGGGGGTGACCTGAACCGGTCCGCCCGCGCCGTCGATCTCAAATGGTCCGCGTATCGCGTTCAGCACGCAGATCGGCGGATAGAAGGAACCGGGCGGGGTCTCGAAAATATAGGCAAAGCGGGTCAGCAGCGCCTCGGTCGTGGGGCGGTCGGCATGGCCTTGCAGGATGCGCCCCGCGTTAAAGGCCATCTGGCGCAGATCGTCGATACCGTGGATATGGTCGGCATGGGCGTGGGTCCAGACCACCGCGTCGATTGTCACCACGCCCGCATCCAGCATCTGCGCGACCAGATCGGGACCCGTATCGACCAGAACCCGCGTGACGCCATCCGGCCCGATCCGGTCGATCAGCACCGAACAGCGGCGGCGGCGGTTCTTGGGGTTGGCGGGGTCGCAATCGCCCCAATGCCCGCCGATACGCGGCACCCCGCCCGACGATCCGCAGCCAAGGATGGTCAGCCGGATCACGGCGCGGCCTTGGTAAACAGCCGGTCGAAATTGGCCGAGGTCTGGGCGGCGAAAGCGGCGTAATCCATCCCGAACAGCTCGGCCCCGGCTGCGGCGGTGCGGGTGACAAAGGCAGGCTCATTGCGCTTGCCGCGATGGGGCGGCGGGGCGAGATAGGGCGCGTCGGTCTCGACAAGGATGCGGTCCAGGGGTGCGGCCCTGAAAATCTCACGCAGATCGGTCGAACGCGGAAAGGCCGCGATGCCGGACATGGACAGATAAAACCCCAGATCAAGCGCCGCCCGCGCCAGCTCCGCCCCCGAGGTGAAACAGTGCATCACGCAGGAAAACGCGCCCGCGCGATGTTCTTCGGTCAGGATGCGGGCCATGTCGGCATCGGCATCGCGGGCATGGATAATCAGCGGCAGGCCGGTCTGGCGGGCGGCCTCGATATGGACACGCAGGCTGTCTTGCTGCACGGCGGCACTGTCGGCGGTATAATGGTAGTCAAGCCCGGTCTCGCCAATGCCCACGAATTTGGGATGGGCGGCAAGCGCGACCAGTTCGGCCACGGTCGCCATGGGCTCCTCGGCGGCGCTCATCGGATGTGTGCCTGCGGCGTAGAACACGCCCTCATGCGCCTCGGCAATGGCGCGGACGGCGGGCTCATTGCGCAGGCGGGTGCAGATCGTCACCATGCGGGTCACACCGGCCTCGCGGGCGCGGGTGATCAGCGCGTCGCGCTCACCGTCGAAATCGGGAAAATCGAGATGGCAATGGCTGTCCACCACGGGGCAGGCCGGGCCAGCTTGGGGCAGGGGCATGACGGACCTTTACTCAGGCCGGGGCGCGCCCCCGGCAAGCTGGACAAGCATATCCATGACCAAAGCGGCGGGGTCAAGATTGACCGCCCGGCCCTGACGCGCCCGCGCCGAGAGCGCCGCCTGCTGATTGGCCCAATGCCGCGCGGCCCCCGCATCGGGGCAAAGACGCGCCATCACCTCGCCCTCGCCCGCCGCCGCTTCGGGCAAAGGCGGCCCCATCAGCCCCGCGCGGGCAAGCCGGGTCAGAAAACGGTCAAGCAGGGTCACCGCCAGATCGAACGGGTCGCCATCGGCGCTTGCCCGCCCGCCCGCAGCCTCAGCCAGGGCGCGGGCTTTGGGGCGGTCCATGCGGGGCAGGGTGGCGAAGAGATCGACGATCTGCTGATAGCGCGCCAACCCGTCCTGACCCGCCAGCCGCAGCGCCTCACCCGCCGAGCCGCCCGACAGCGCGGCCAGCCGCTCCGGGTCGCCCTCAGTGCCAAGCGCGCCCAGCACCTGCGCCAGATCATCGGGCGCAAGCGGGGTCAGCCGCAACTCGCGACAGCGCGAGCGGATCGTGGGCAAGAGCCGCGCGGGCTGATGCGCGACCATCAGGATCACCGCGCCCTGCGGCGGCTCTTCCAGCATTTTCAGCACCGCATTCGCGGCCGAGGGGTTCATCTCATCGGCCGCGTCGATGATCGCCACGCGATGGCCGCCCTCGGCGGCGCTCATATGGAAAAAGTTCAGCAGGCGGCGAATGTCGTCCACACCGATCTCCGCCCGCATCCGCCCGGTTTTCTCATCAAAGCCGCGCCGGACCAGATGGAGACGCGGCTCAGAGCGCGCCGCCAGACGCCGCGCCACGGGATCGTCGTCGGGAACCGAAAGCGTATCCTCGGCCCCGCCCGCCAGCAGCCACCGCGCAAGCGCCCAAGCCAGCGTGGCCTTGCCGACCCCGCGCGGGCCGGTCAGCAGCCATGCGTGATGCAAGCGCCCGGCCGAAACCGCGCCCAGAAAATCGCGGATCGCGTGATCCTGCCCGATTACCACGCCCGCATGGCGCGGATGGGGCGCGCCCGGAACGCGGTCGGATTCGGGGGTCTCGGTCTCGCTCATAGGGCAGCCCGGATGCGGGCGGCGACCTCGTCTACGCGGCCCGCGCCGTCGATCAGCCGCACCCGCGCGGGGGCCTTTTGCGCAAGCGCCGCATAGCCCGCGCGCAAGCGGCGCTGAAATTCCAGGCCCATGCTTTCGAACCGATCCTCAGCCCCGCCACGGGCCAGACCGCGCGCAAGGCTGGCCTCTGGGTCGATGTCGATCACGAAGGTCAGGTCGGGTTCGGTGCCGATCATCAGCCGGTGCAAGTCTTCGACAAGATCCCCCAATTCGCCCCGCGCCGCGCCCTGATAGACCCGCGTCGAATCGGCGAATCGGTCGGTGATCACGGTGCCGCCACGGCTCAGCGCAGGGCGGATCAGCCGTTCCAGATGGTCGCGGCGGGCGGCGGTGAAGAGCAGGATCTCGGTCTCAGCGGACCACCTTCCCGGCGCGCCCTCGACCAGAAGGCGGCGGATCTCTTCGGCGCCGGGGCTGCCGCCGGGTTCGCGGGTCAGGGTGACGTCGCGGCCCGCGCCGCGCAGGTGATCGGCCAAAAGCCGCGCCTGCGTGGACTTGCCCGAGCCGTCGATGCCCTCAAAGCTGATGAACACCGGATTACAGCCCGACCGCCTCACGGCCCCGCCCGACCAGACGCAGGGCGGCGTTTTGCAGCCGCCCGACAAAGCCCGCCTCCGGCACGTCAAGCGCCGCCAGCAGCGGCACCTGCGCGACCGCGCCGCCGGGCAGGCTGATCTCCAGCTGGCCCAAACGGTCGCCCGCCGCAATCGGCGCGTCAATCGGGCTTTGATAGACAGCCTGCGCCGAGACCTCACCCGAGGCCCCGCGCGGCAGCAGCACGCGCAGACCGTTCTCCGTGGTCAGCGGAACACGCGCGCGGGTGCCCATCCAGACCGGCGCATGGGTCACCGTCTCACCGCCCGGAACGACCTCTTGCATGGTGAAATCGCGAAAGGCCCAGTTCACGATCCGCTCAGATTCCTCGGCGCGGGCGCGTTCGGATGGCAGGCCGTTGATCACGAAAATCACCCGCCGCTCGCCCTGCACCGCAGAGCCGACAAGCCCGTAACCCGCCTCATTGGTATGGCCGGTTTTCAGCCCGTCCGCGCCGATATCAAGGCCCAGAATCGGGTTGCGGTTCTGGGTATTGGCGGGCGCGCGACCGTCGAAATCAAAGCGGGTCAGCGCGAAATAGGGGTAATATTCGGGGAAATCGCGGATGATCCGCTCAGCCACGATGCCCAGATCATGCATCGACATGCGATGTTCAGGATGCGGCCAGCCGGTCGAGTTGGCGAAATGCGAATTGGTCAGCCCGATCTGGCGGCCCCGGTCGGTCATCTGGCGGGCGAAGGCGTCCTCGGTTCCCGCCAGACCCTCAGCAACCACGATGCAGGCATCATTGCCCGAGAGAACCACGATGCCCTTGATCAGTTCCTCGACCGTGGGGCGGTCCATCTCATTGAGGAACATGGTCGAGCCGCCGATCTGGCGCGCACGGGTTGAGACCGGCAGTTGCGTCTCAAGTGTCAGACGGCCATCGCGCAGCGCCTCGAACACCATGTAAAGCGTCATGATCTTGGACATCGAGGCCGGGGGCAGCGCCTCATTGGCGTTCTTTTCCAGAAGCACCGTGCCGGTGGTCAGATCGTAGACCCAGGCGGCACGGGCATTGGTCTCAAACCCGGTCTGCGCCGCCGATTGTAGTGCCGAGAGGCTCAGCAAGATCACCGAAAAAAGGGCTGTGAGACGTAAACGCATGATCGAAATCCTTTGCCTGCCGGGCGTAACCGCCTCTTTGCGCCAGACCTACAGCATTGGCGGGCCTCAGGCAACGGATTCAGTCGGTCATGCTTAACGCCCGCGCGTCGCCTCGCGCCAGTGGCGGCGGCAGAGTGAGACATAGGTCTCATTCCCGCCCACCTGCACCTGCGCGCCATCGGTGACGGTGCGGCCCGAGGCGTCGCGGCGGATCACCATCGTGGCCTTGCGCCCGCAGTGGCAGATCGTGCGGACCTCGCGCAGATCGTCGGCAAGCGCGAGCAGCGCCGCCGAGCCGGGAAACAGCTCGCCCCGGAAATCGACGCGCAGCCCGTAGCACATGACCGGGATGCGAAGGTCGTCGGCCACCCGCGCCAGTTGCCAGACCTGTTCGCGGTCAAGAAACTGCGCCTCGTCGATGAACACGCAGGCGCAGCCTTTGGCGCGCGCCTCGATTAGCGCGAAGAGGTCGGTCTCAGCGCCGAAACTGGTCGCCTCATCCGAGATGCCGATGCGACTGGCGATCCGGCCCGCCCCCGCGCGATCATCAAGCGCGGCGGTCAGCAGGAGAACGCCCATGCCGCGCTCGCGGTAATTATGCGCGGCCTGCAAAAGCAGCGTGCTTTTGCCTGCGTTCATGGTGGAATAGTTGAAATAGAGCTTGGCCATGGGCGCTCGATAAGCGGGCGGGCGCGCCGCCGCAAGGGGGCGGGGCGGCTTGGTCGCAGCGCGAGGGGGCGAGGCTGTCGCGGCTCAAGGGACGCCGCCCCTCTTGGCCTGCGGCCAATTCACCCCAGGATATTTGTGGACAAAAGACGCGAGGGGCGGGGGCGTTTGCGGGCGCGGTCCTGACAGGGCTTGCGGGAGGCAGGGGTGGTGCTTGATGGATCTGCGCGAGGTCCAGAAACAGGAGATCGAGGCGCGATGGTCACAATCTGGTATTTTTTCAATCTCAGCCGCGCGATTGTTCGCATTTCGGATGTCGCGAGGGGCGGCGGGCTGGGCGTTTGCGGGCGCTGTCCTGACCTTGCTTGCCGTAAGCGCGCAGGCCGCGGGGCGTGATGGCCCTGCGGAAGATCACGAAGCAAGAGATCGGGGCGCGATGGCCCCGATCTGGTTTTTTCGGTCTCAGCCCCGCGACTGTTCCGATTTCGGACGCCGCGAGGGGCGGCGGGCGGGGCGTTTGCGGGCGCTGTCGTGACCAGGCTTGCCAGCGGCGCGGGGGCCGCGCGGGGCTTGTGCGGGCGCGCGGGGGGCCTCACCGCCGATATGCGGAATCTCGGCCTTCATCGCCTTTTCGATGGCCCGCAATTCGCCGACCTCGGAGGGCGCGCAGAAGGCCACGGCGCGGCCCTTGCGACCGGCGCGCGCGGTGCGGCCGATGCGGTGGACATAGTTTTCCGGCACGTTCGGCAGGTCATAGTTATAGACATGCGCGACCTCGGGAATGTCGATCCCGCGCGCAGCCACATCGGTTGCCACAAGCACATGGGTCTTGCCGTCGCGGAAGCTTTGCAAGGCGCGGTCGCGTTGACCCTGCGACTTGTTGCCGTGGATCGCGTCCACCGCAAAACCCCATTTCTCCAACAGCTTGGCCAGTTTCTCCGAGCCGTATTTGGTGCGGCCGAACACAATGGCCAGCTCACCCGGATGTTTCTTCAGGTAATCAGCCAGAAGATTGGCCTTTTCGCCCTGATTGACGAAATGGACGCCTTGTTCGATGCGTTCAGCGGCGCGGCCCGGAGGGTTCGCCTCAACCCGCAGGGGATCACTCAGATAGGTATCGGCCAGCTCTTCCATCAGCTTGGGCATGGTCGCGCTGAAGAGCAGGGTCTGGCGGCCCTGCGGGATCAGTTTCGCGATGCGGCGCAGCGCGTGGATAAAGCCGATATCGAGCATCTGGTCAGCCTCATCCAGAACCAGATATTCGGTCTGCTCAAAGCTGATGGCGCCGCGTTCGATCAGGTCGATCAGCCGGCCCGGCGTGGCGATCAGCACATCGACGCCGCGCGCGATCCGCTGGATCTGCACGTTGATCGAGGCCCCGCCCACCACGCGAAAGGCGCGGATCGGCGTGCCCTCGGCAAAGGCTTCGATATTGGTCGCGATCTGGGTCGCCAGCTCCCGCGTCGGTGCAAGGATCAGCGCGCGGCAGCCGCCCGGATGGGGTTTGCGGCCATGCGCCAAGAGGCGGGTCAGCATCGGCAACCCGAAAGCCGCCGTCTTGCCGGTGCCGGTCTGGGCGAGGCCCAGCAGGTCGCGGCCCGCAACGATATGCGGGATGGCCTTGGCCTGAATGGGCGTCGGCTCCGTCAGGCCCATGGCGGCGATATTCGCGTTCACACGGGCATCCACGCCCATGTCAAAGAAGGCGCCCTGTTCCAGCGGATCACGGGCGGGGGCGCGGCGGGCGAAGGCCTCGCGGCGCTCACCCCGGCTTGCGCCTTGTTCCTGCCCGCGCGATTTGGGCGCAGGTTTCTGGCCCGGACGCGGACGGCGGCGCGGGCGGTCATTGCTGTGATCGGCCCGGTTCGGGCGGCGATTGGTCTGTTCAGTCATATTCTCATTCCATTATTCAACGCCGCACCATCCCGTTATGCGGGCGCGGCAAAACGCCCGCTTTGCGGGCGTTATCAGGGGTGCGGGCCGATCAACGGGTGGCCCGGCGGTGCCCCTGCGTGAATTTGGGAACCAGTCGAGGGGCAGGGTCAGGTATGGCTGCTCACGCGGCAGCACCCGGCCCATGCCGAAGTTGGATAGATGACGGCGCGGGCCGCCAAAGTCAAGGCCAAAGCGGCGAATCGCGGTTCGGGTCGCGGTGGCGGATGCCTCCGGCGGGGATATTTGCCGGACAAAAGACAAAAGCCAGCCGCAGAGGCGGGCGCAAATGGCGAATATGGCTGCTCTCACGGTCCTGACCCCGGTTGCGACAGGGCCATGGCTAACAGCCGGATCTTAATATCGAATGAACAGCCGCCCGGATCCGGCGCTTTTTTCAACCGCGATCCGCGCTGTCGAGCCAGATCGTCACCGGCCCGTCATTGATCAGCGAGACCGCCATATTCGCGCCGAACCGGCCTGTCGCGACCTCAATGCCCAACCCGCGCAAAGCCGCGGCAAAGCGTTCATATAGCGCGCGGCCCTGATCAGGCGGCGCGGCCGCCGAAAATCCCGGCCGGTTGCCGCTGCGCGTATCGGCGGCAAGGGTGAACTGGCTGACCACCAGAGCCCCGCCGCCCGTATCAAGAAGCGAGCGGTTCATCCGCCCCGCCTCATCGCGAAAGATCCGCAGCCGGGCGACCCGCGCGGCAAGCTTCTCGGCGGTGGTCTCATCGTCGCCCGCCATGGCGCAGACAAGAACCAACAGCCCCGGCCCGATCTCGCCGATGGTCTCTCCGTCGACGGTAACGCGGGCCTGAGACACCCGCTGGACGAGCGCGCGCATCTATTCCCACCAGCGGTCAATCTTGGCGATATCCTCGTCGGACCAGCCGAAATGATGGGCGAATTCGTGGATCACGACATGGCCGACCAGATCGTTCAGCGCGACATCGCCCCGGGTGATCCATTCATCAAGGATCGCGCGGCGGAACAGATAGATCGTGTCGGGGAAATCCTGCGGGCTTGAGGCCAGCTTTTCGGTCATCGGCAGCCCGTCATAAAGCCCGGTCAGCTCATAGGGATCGTCGATCTCCAGCTCATCCAGAACCTCTTCATCGGCAAGCTCATCCACGATCAGCCGCACGTCCTGCGCAGGCCCCGCAAATGCGGCGGGCAGGCCCGCGACCACCTCGCGGGCGATGGCCTCGATCTCCTCCGTGGTCGGCGCAAGCCGGTCTGTCCAATCTGCCATGATACACCTCTTTCGGGCCCGATATGGACAAAAACCTGCACCTGTGAAAGAGCAGGCGCAACCCAAAGGACGAAAACATGACCACCACCCGCTTTGCGCCCTCTCCGACCGGCCATATTCATGTCGGCAACCTGCGTGCCGCGCTGTTCAACTATCTGATTGCCCGTAAGGCTGGCGGGACGTTCATCCTGCGGCTGGACGATACCGATCGTGAGCGCTCGAAGCAGGAATTTGTGGACGGGATCAAGCGGGATCTGGAATGGCTGGGACTGGACTGGGACCGGGTCGAGCGTCAGTCCGACCGGCTGGACCGTTACGCCGAGGTCGCCCAAACGCTGCGCGACAGCGGCAAGCTTTATGAGGTGTTCGAGACGCCGGCTGAGCTGGACCTCAAGCGCAAGAAACAGCTCAACATGGGCCGCCCGCCGGTCTATGACCGCGCGGGTCTGGCGCTCTCCGACGAAGAACGCGCCAAGCTGCGCGGTGAGCGTGACCCCTATTGGCGCTTTATGCTGGAGCAGAACCGGATTGAGTGGGAGGACGGCATCCTTGGCCCGATCTCTATCGACGCGGCCTCGGTCTCGGACCCGGTGCTGATCCGGGCGGATGGGCAGGTGCTTTATACCTTTGCGTCCTCGGTGGATGACACCGATATGGGCGTCACTGATATCGTGCGCGGGGCGGATCACGTCACCAATACCGCGACCCAGATCCAGATCATTGAGGCCATCGGCGGCGCGCTGCCGCGCTTTGCGCATCACTCGCTGTTGACGGGCGCTGCGGGAGAGGAGCTCTCCAAACGCATCGGCGCGTTGTCGATCCGTGATCTGCGCGAATCTGGGGTCGCGCCCGAGGCTCTGGTCTCGATGATGGCGCGGCTTGGCTCATCGCAGCCGGTTGAGCTGCGCATGAGCCTTGAGGAGGTGGCCGAGGGGTTTGATCTGTCGCAATTCGGCGCCTCGCCCACCAAGTTCGACGCGAACGACCTGTGGCCGCTGACCCGCGAGCGCAATCAGGCGCTGCCCTTCGATGCGGTGCGCGAGCGCATCGCGGCGCTTGGCGTGCCGGATGATCTGGCCGAGCGGTTCTGGCGCGTGGCCTCGCAGAACATCACCAGGCTGGACGATCTGGCCGGGTGGTGGGCGCTGTGCCGCGACGGGGCTGAGCCGGTGATCGAGGCCGAGGATGCCGATTTCATCGCGCAGGCCATGGCGCTGCTGCCGCCGCCGCCTTACGCAGATGACAGTTGGGCGGCCTTTACCGCTGCGGTGAAAGAGGCCACGGGCCGCAAGGGCAAGGGGCTGTTCATGCCGCTGCGCAAGGCGCTGACCGGGCAGGCCCATGGGCCGGATATGGGTGAGCTGATGCCGCTGATGCAGGTGGTGCGCGCGCGGGGCTGAGGGCGGGTTCTGAGTATTTTTGCACAGAAGAAGCGCCGATTCACCGGATTTTAACCCCTGTCTGCTCTGATGGGCTTGCGGAACAGGCTGGAGAGCCGATGGCCGTCACAGGAGAAGCCGCCCCGGTCTATGGGCCACAAGCCCGCCCGGCCACCGCCGGAATGGCCGGGGCGCACGCTCTGCGCGCGATCGATCGGGTGACGACACGTTGGGTTTCTTCTGTGTGAAAATACTCATGCATAGCGCGGCAAGAAAAATCCGCAGCACCGCCGAAAACCGCTTGACGCCACCGCCCGCCCGCCTTAAATCCGCCTTCACCCGTGGCGGAGTAGCTCAGTTGGTTAGAGCAGAGGAATCATAATCCTTGTGTCGGGGGTTCAAATCCCTCCTCCGCTACCATTTTTCTGCATTCCTATGGTCTTGACCGACAGGCCGCGCGGTGATGATATCTCCATCGTCCGAAGCGCCATTAGCTATACCGGGCAGGCGAGGTAAGATGAGATGCCAGCGGTGCAGAACAATTACGATTATGCGGCCGTTTGGCAGGCTTGTCATATCTCACATATCAGCTAGATTTTGGACTCGGGATCTATAGATATGGCAATGGAGAATTCTCGACGGACTTTCTCGATCATTGAATGATGCCAAAGCCGGACCGATCCTGATTTTTCTCAATGGGGCTATTGATCGGGGAGGCAAGAAAGGCCCTTGCTTTTAAGGGTGGAACATTTCAGTTCGCTTCGGCTCGCCGTCCATTTCGATTTCCGACCCGTCGATGACAATTGTGCCAGATTTGCGGATTGGTCGAGATGAGGAGTATTCCGCCTGCGTTGTTCTTACACAAAAATTGGCGGACTTTTGACCGCTCAATTGGCGCAGGAAAAGAAATTGTGTTTGCTGCGGCTCGGGCGGTGGCTTTGGCATATTGAATGTCGTCCGACATATGAGCAAGCGGTCAAAGCCAGTGATTTGAAATCCGCAAACAAAAATTTCAAATTACTCTCGCGCGCATGTCACCGATTGCGCTGCGATGTTGACGGGTGAGGTGGGGCCATTGCTGTTGCCGGATCAGGCTCAGGTGATTTTTGTTCGAACGGGCATTTTATCCGATGTCACCTCTGCCAATATGGCGCAAGCTGAGGTTCTGTATTGTCAGAACTCAAGCGACAAGCATGTTGAAACGCATTTGGCGCCGTTCAGGACTCACGGCGCCTCGGTTGATATCTGCAATGGCGTATCTGTTTGCGCGGATCGCGGTGTCACGGTGGCGAATGGGGTTCGGGTCAGGTCGCCTTGCCGAAAGATACAATCGTTGAGCTGATCGAGGAGATTGTTTCCGGCAAGCCGCTAGAGAAAATTGCGTGCGATATCGCGGCGCAATTTCCCGCAGGTGATACCCGTGCCTGATCATAAGAAAACCTGCCCATTGCGGGGCAGGCTCATCTTCCGATTGTAAATAGCTGCGCCACGCCGATTGACAGTCGGCGCGCCTCCGGTCATGTTAACCAGATCACCAGGGGGGCCTCGACAGGGGGCTGAGATAGTGACGGCGACCCGGACGGGGCGCAGCGCACGGACCCTATGAACCTGATCCAGTTCATGCTGGCGTAGGGAGGTGCGGGCGTTTTCGGGCTGTTGCCTCACGCTGTCCTTTCTCGCTGATTGCTGGGTTTGACGCCGTAAACGCGAGGAGTCCGCAATGCAGTCAACCACCGATCCGACCGTCACCACTGGCCCGCTTGCCGCCTCGACCAAGCTCTATCGACCTGGCCGCCTTCACCCCGATATCCGCGTGCCGATGCGTGAGATCTCGCTTCACCCAAGCGCGAATGAGCCGCCGTTCACGGTTTACGATTCGTCGGGGCCATATACCGATCCCAAGGCGCAGATCTCCATTGCGCGGGGGCTTGCGCGTTTGCGCAGCGATTGGGTCGAGGCGCGCGGCGATACCGAAATCTATTCCGGCCGCGCCGTGCAGCCTGCCGATAATGGCTTCGTGCCAGAGGATAAATTGACACCGGCTTTTGGGGTCGCGCATCTCCCCCGCCGCGCCAAATCCGGGCGGGCCGTCACGCAATTGGCCTATGCTCGCGCGGGCGTCATCACGCCGGAAATGGAGTTCGTGGCGATCCGCGAAAACCTTGGCCGCACCGCGATGCGAGATGGAGAAAGTTTCGGCGCAAAAATTCCCGATCAAGTCACGCCGGAATTTGTTCGTGACGAAATCGCACGGGGCCGCGCGATCATACCCGCCAATATCAACCACCCCGAGGCCGAGCCGATGATCATCGGCCGCAACTTTCTGGTCAAGATTAACGCGAATATCGGCAATTCGGCTGTCACCTCCTCTATGGCTGATGAAGTCGAAAAGATGGTCTGGGCGATCCGGTGGGGCGCGGATACGGTGATGGATCTGTCCACCGGGCGCAATATCCACAATATCCGCGAGTGGATCATCCGCAATTCGCCGGTGCCAATCGGAACCGTCCCGCTTTATCAGGCTTTGGAAAAGGTCGGCGGAGTGGTCGAGGATCTGACCTGGGAGATCTATCGCGACACGCTGATTGAACAGGCCGAACAGGGCGTTGATTACTTTACCATCCATGCCGGGCTTCGTCTGGCGCATATTCCGCTGACCGTGGATCGGGTCACGGGAATTGTCAGCCGTGGCGGCTCGATCATGGCGAAATGGTGCCTGCATCATCACCGTGAAAGTTTCCTTTACGCGCATTTCGCCGAGATTTGTGAGATTGCCCGCGCCTATGATGTCAGTTTCAGCCTTGGTGACGGGTTGCGGCCCGGCTCGATTGCCGATGCCAATGACGCGGCGCAATTTGCCGAATTGGAAACTTCGGGTGAATTGACCCGCATCGCCTGGGATCACGATTGTCAGGTCATGATAGAGGGGCCGGGCCATGTCCCGATGCATAAGATCCGCGAAAACATGGATAAACAGCTCGATATCTGCGCCGAGGCGCCCTTTTACACGCTTGGGCCCCTGACCACCGATATTGCGCCGGGCTACGATCATATCACCTCGGGGATCGGGGCGGCGATGATCGGCTGGTTCGGCACGGCGATGCTGTGCTATGTCACGCCCAAGGAACATCTGGGCCTGCCCGACCGTGAGGATGTGAAAACCGGCGTCATCACCTATAAAATCGCCGCTCATGCCGCCGATCTGGCCAAGGGCCATCCCGCCGCGCGGCTGCGTGACGATGCGCTGTCTCGGGCCCGGTTCGAGTTCCGATGGGAGGACCAGTTCAACCTCTCGCTTGACCCTGACACGGCGCGGCGCTTTCACGATCAGACCTTGCCGAAAGAGGCGCATAAGCTGGCGCATTTCTGTTCGATGTGCGGGCCGAAATTCTGTTCCATGAAGATCAGCCATGACATCCGCGACGCCGCCCGCGCCGAGGCGGGCATGGCGGAAATGGCCGAAAAATACCGCGATGGCGGCGATCTTTACATGCCCGCGAAGGGGGATCTGTGATGGATGGCATTGGCCTGTCTCTGGACCGGATGCGCGAAAAATCGCCGCTTGTTCAGTGCATTACCAATTATGTTGCGATGAATATCGCGGCGAATGTGCTGCTTGCGGCGGGGGCCTCGCCCGCCATGGCCCATGCCGAGGAAGAGGCGGGCGAGTTCGCCGCGCTTGCCGGGGCGCTGACCATTAACCTTGGCACGATCTCGCCGCATTGGTTGGGCGGGATGCGCGCGGCGATCGACGGCGCGCGAGGGGCCGGGCGGCCATGGGTTCTGGACCCGGTGGCCTGTTTCGCGACCGGCCTGCGCCGTGAGGTCGCCGCCGAAATGGTGGCCCTTGCCCCCGACATCATTCGCGGCAATGCCTCTGAGATTCTGGCTCTGTCCGGTGGCACAGGCGGCGGCAAAGGGGTCGATTCGGGCGATCCGGTTAGTGCCGCCGAAGAGGGCGCGCGCGCTCTGGCCCGCCGGACAGGTGGCGTCGTGGCGGTCACCGGCAAGGTCGATTTCGTCACCGATGGCACCCGCGCCGCCCGGGTCCATGGCGGCAGCGCGTGGATGCCGCGTTGCACGGCGCTTGGCTGTTCGCTGACCGGGCTTGTCGGCGCCTTCGCTGCCGTGGCGCCAGACCGCCCCCTTGACGCGACGGTGGCGGCGCTTGCCATGTTTGGGGTGGCGGGCGCGCAGGCGCATGAGGGTGCAGGGGGTCCGGGCTCTTTTCAGGTGGCGTTTCTGGACCGGCTGGCCGGTTGTGACGGTGCCATGCTCAGGGATCAGGCGCGGCTCGATTGGCTATGAAACCGTTCGATCTTTCGCTTTATCTCGTTCTGGCGCCCGACCTGTGCCGGGCGCATGACCTCAGCCAGACCGTGCGGCTGGCGGTCGCAGGCGGTGCCACGATGATCCAGCTGCGCGACAAGACCGCCGACCGGGCGGCGTTGATCCGCACGGGCCGCGCCTTGCGCGATCTTCTGGACGGCAGCGGGGTCAGGCTGATCATCAATGACGATGCGGTCGCGGCCCGGGAGATCCGCGCGGACGGGCTGCATATCGGTCAGGACGACCTCAGCCCCGCCGCCGCCCGCGCGATTATCGGGCGCAAGATGATCCTGGGCCAATCCGTCGAATCGCCCGAGGCGATGGCGCGGCTTGACCCAAGCTTTGTCGATTATGCAGGCGTCGGGCCGGTCTTTGCGACCCTGAGCAAGCCTGATCACAAGCCGCCCATCGGCTTTGACGGACTGGCCCGCATCATCGCGCAAAGCCCGGTGCCGGTGGTGGCGATTGGCGGGCTCAAGCCCGATCATGTCGCGCGCGCGCTGTCGGCGGGGGCAGCGGGCATCGCGGTGGTCTCGGCGATTTGCGGGCAGCCTGATCCGCAGGCCGCGACCCGGGCGCTGCGTGATAGGATCGAGGCGGCGCGGTAGCGGGATCGTCGCAGGAATACTTAGAGGCAACAGTTCCAACGGGCCGCGGCGCAATCCGGCGCATATGGTTCAGCGACCCACGCACCTCATGACCGGACCCAGCCCCACCGCTTCTTCTGTGCCAAAATACTCACCCGCAACCGTCCGGCCCGGGCTGCGGCCCGATCCCGTGCATATGGTTCAGCGGCCCATGCCCATGCCCGACCTGCAATTGATCCGCCGCCGCAAGCGCGCCTTGCAGATAATCCTTGGCCGCGCCCACCGCGCCCACCACCCCAAGCGCGGGCAGATGCGCTGCAATCGCCGCCGACAGCGTGCAGCCAGTGCCGTGGTCGTTGCGCGTGGCGATGCGCGGGGCGGCAAAGCGGGTGATCCCGTCCGCGCCTGCCAGCAGATCGGTTGCCGTCTCGCCCGCCAGATGCCCGCCCTTGAGCAGCACCCACTCGGACCCAAGCGCCAGCAGATCGCCCAGCCGCGCCTCCATCCGCGCCGCATCCCACGCGTCCGGGACGCCCAGCAGAACCGCCGCTTCGGGCAGATTCGGCGTGATCACCGTCGCCATCGGCACCAATCGCTCGCGCAGCGCCGCGACCGCTTCGGGCGCCAGCAGATGATCGCCGCTTTTGGCCACCATGACCGGGTCAAGCACGATATTGCGGGCCTGATGGGCGGTCAGGCGGTTGGCAATGGCCTCGATGATGCCCGCATTCGCGCACATGCCGATCTTGACCGCATCGACGCGCACGTCCTCGAACACCGCGTCGATCTGATCGGCGACCATCGCGGGCTCGATCGCCGCAAAGCCGCGCACGCCTTGAGTGTTTTGCGCAACGACCGCCGTGACCGCCGCCATGCCATAGGCGCCATTGGCGGCAAATGTCTTGAGATCGGCATGGATGCCCGCGCCGCCGGTGGGATCGGTGCCCGCAATGGACAGAATATTCGCAATCATCGGTTCGGCCCTTTCATTCGGGCCGGCAAAGCGACGCGCAATCCCCGCTTGGGCCGTCCCTTCGCCGGCATGACCCGGATCAGGTTCAAAGGGTCATTGCGCGGCAATATCTCAGCCGCCTTGCGCGGCCCCCCTCGGTCCAGCCAAACTGACCGATGCAGGCGGCGCTGTCAAATCGCGCTGAGCAGAAAGCCCGCGTGATGGGCGATGCGCACATGGGTGATCGGCCCCGCATCGTTGAAGGTCGTGCGGGTCAGCACCAGAACCGCCTGACCGCGCCGCGTCTCAAGCCATCGCGCCATCCGAGGATCGGCATTCTCGGCGCCGAAGGCGATCTCAGAGCGGGTATAGGGCGCGTTGCGGACCAGCCATTCATTCGCGTTCATGCGCCGGAAATCGGCTTGCAGGACGCCCGGCACGGCATCGGGTGAGATCCAGCGATCCTCGAACTGATAGGGCTTGCCGTCGCCGTAATGAACCGCCCGCAGATGGATCATGCGCGCGCCCGCGGCGACACCCATCGCACGGGCAATCTCGCCCGGCAGGGGGCTCAGCCGTTGCGCAATCAGCCGGTGGCTATAAGTCTGACCCGCGCTCTCAATCTGTTCGCGGGCAATCGGGATCGACAGCGTGGCCTTGCGCACCGGGTTCACCGTGACCCGCGTCCCGGCGCGGCGTTTGCGGTCCAGCAAGCCCTCATCGGCCAGCATTTGCAGCGCCTTGTTCACCGTCGCCCGCGCTGCGCCATATTCGACGGCCAAGGCCGCCTCATCGGGGATGCGGTCGCCCTGTTGCCATTCGCGCTCGACGATACGGCGGCGGACCTCGCGCGCGATGAGCTGCGCCTTGGGGGCGGTCGCGCTCATATCCGCGCCGCCAGATTGCGCATCAGCGCGGTATAGCGCGCCGCGATGCGGTCGCGGGCGATGTGGCGGCCGTCCTGCACGACATGGCGGCCTGCCGCCCAGACATCGCGGATCAGCCCAGAGCCCCCCGCGAAGATCAGGCTGTCCAAGGCCGCGTCCCCCGCGCGCCCCGCCATGACCGGGTTGTCGGTCCCGATGGCGACCAGATCGGCCCATTGCCCCATAGCTATCGCGCCGCTGTCGCGTCCCGCCGCCAACGCGCCGCCACGCAGCCCTTCCTCATACAGCACCCGCCCGGTCGAACGCGCAGGCTCAGCCAGGATCGCGCGGCCATGGTCGCGCAGCCTTTGGCTATATTCCAGAGTGCGGAGTTCCTCGGTCAGCGAGATGCGGATATTGCTGTCGCTGCCAAAGCCGATCCGCCCGCCCGCCTCGCGCCAGATCGTGCCGTTGAAGATCCCGTCGCCAAGGCTCGATTCGGTGATCGGGCAAAGCCCCGCCACAGCACCTGTGGCCGCCAGACGGCGCGTCTCATCCTTGGTCATATGGGTCAGGTGGATCAGCACCCAACGGCTGTCGGGCTGGTGGTGATCGAGCAGCCATTCGACGGGGCGGCACCCGTAAGCGGCCTGCACCTCCTCGATCTCGGGGATCTGTTCGGCCAGATGCATATGCAGCGGACGGTCGGGGCGCAGCCGCGTGCAAAGGGCGAGACCCTCGGGGCTGACCGCGCGCAGCGAATGGGGCGCGATGCCCATGCCCGCATCCGGGGGCAGGGCGCGCAGATGGGCTTCGGCCAGATCGGCCAGTCGCGCGAAACTGTCGGGATCGGTCTCGAACCGCGCTTGCCCGGCGCCAAGCGGGCGGCGATCCACCCCGCCGAACTGGTAATGCACCGGCAGCAGGGTCAGCCCGATCCCGGTCTCGGCCGCCGCCGCCACGATCCGCGCCGACATTTCGGCCATGTCATCATAGGCGCGACCGCCGGGTTGGTGGTGCAGGTAATGGAACTCGACATTGGTGGCATAGCCCGCCTCAAGCATTTCCATCTGCACAAGTGCTGCGATGATCTCCACATCATCCGGGGTCAGATGGTCGAGAAAGCGGAACATGATCTGCCGCCAGGTCCAGAACGTATCGCGCGGCTCGGGGCCTTTGGCCTCAGAGAGCCCGGCCATGGCGCGCTGAAAGGCGTGGGAATGAAGGTTCGCCATGGCGGGCAACAGCAGGTCCACGCGATGCCCGCAAGGCGCGGCCCCCGGCGTGACCGATGCGATTCGCCCGTCACCCTCAAGGCGCAGCGCGACATGGTTTGCCCAACCTTCGGGCAAAAGCGCGGTTTCAGCCCAGATTTCCGTCATTCTCGCCTCATTGTGCAAATCGGGTTTGACAGGTTCCAAGTTTATACATAACCTTGAATAAGTCTAGACATATTTGCGGACGAAGGGCGAGGGATGCAGGTTTTCACCAATGCGCTTGTGGCGCGGCTTGATGGCGGGGCGGTGCATCTTGATGGCCCGCTTGCGATTGGCGCCGAGGGTGGGCGGATCGCTTTCGTGGGTGAGGCGCCCGCGGGGTGGCAGGACGCACCGCGCATGGATCTGGGCGGGCGCGTGGTCACGGCGGGGCTGATCGACTGCCACACCCATATCGTGTTCGGCGGCAACCGCGCGCGAGAGTTCGAGATGCGGCTGGAAGGCGCAGGCTATGAGGAGATCGCCCGCGCCGGTGGCGGCATCCTGTCCTCGGTGAACGCCACCCGTGCCGCGTCCGAAAACGACCTGCTCGCGCAGGCGCTGCCGCGTGTCGATGCGCTTTTGTCCGAGGGCGTGACGACGCTTGAGATCAAGTCAGGTTACGGGCTGGACATCGACAGTGAGCTAAAAATGCTGCGCGTGGCCCGCCGGATCGGGCGCGAACGGGCGGTGACGGTCCGCACCACATGGCTGGCCGCCCATGCCCTGCCGCCCGAATATCGCGATGATCGTGCGGGCTATCTGCGCGAGGTGGTGATTGCGGGGATGGATGCGGCCCATACCGAGGGGCTGATCGACGCGGTGGACGGGTTCTGCGAGGGGATCGCCTTTGCACCGAATGAGATCGCGCAGGTCTTTGACCATGCCAAGGCACTGGGCCTGCCAGTCAAGCTGCATGCCGAGCAACTGTCCGATCTGGGCGGCGCGGCATTGGCGGCGCGTTTCGGGGCCTTGTCTGCGGATCATCTGGAATATCTGGGCGCGGAGGGCATCGCCGCCATGGCCCGCGCCGGAAGTGTTGCGGTGCTGCTGCCCGGTGCGTTCTACACGCTGCGCGAAACGCAGGCCCCGCCGGTCGCGGGCCTGCGCGCGGCGGGGGTGCCGATTGCGCTTGCAACCGACTGCAACCCCGGCACATCGCCCCTGACCTCGATCCTGCTGGCGATGAATATGGGCGCGACGCTGTTCCGGCTGACCCCCGCCGAATGTCTGGCGGGCGTGACGGCTCACGCGGCGGCGGCGCTTGGCCTGACCGACCGGGGCCGCATCGCGCCCGGCCTGCGCGCCGATCTGGCGGTCTGGGACATCACCGATCCCGCCGAGCTGAGCTATCGCATCGGCTTCAACCCTCTTTTTGCCCGAATCGTCGGAGGCGAACTTGTCTGAACTCATCCTCACCCCCGGCGAGACCACGCTTGCCCAACTTGAACAGCTCTGGCGCGAGCGCTTGCCCGCCCGGCTTGCCGATAGCGCAGCCGATGGGATCGCGCGTTCGGCGGCGCAGATTGCTGAGGCAGCGGCGGGCGCGGCACCAGTTTACGGGGTCAATACCGGCTTTGGCAAACTCGCCTCGATCAAGATCCGTCCCGAGGATACCGCCACCCTGCAACGCAATCTGATTCTGTCGCATTGCTGCGGCGTAGGCGAGCCGGTCGAGCCTGAAACCGTCCGCCTCATCATGGCGCTGAAGCTGCTGAGCCTTGGCCGTGGCGCATCGGGCGTCCGGCCTGAAATCGTCGCGCTGATGGAACAGATGCTGGCCCGCGATGTGCTTCCGGTGATCCCGTCGCAAGGCTCGGTCGGGGCCTCGGGCGATCTCGCGCCCCTTGCGCATATGGCGGCTGCGATGTTGGGCGAGGGGAAGGCGACATTTCAGGGGCGCGAGATGGACGCGGGCGCGGCACTGGCCGCGGCGGGGCTTGCGCCCGTGGTCTTGCAGGCGAAAGAGGGGCTTGCGCTGATCAACGGCACGCAGGTTTCGACCGCTTTCGCGCTTGTCGGCCTGTTCGGTGCCTTTGCCAATCTGCGCGCCGCACTTGTCGTCTCGGCGCTGTCCACCGATGCGATCATGGGATCGACCGCGCCGTTCCTCGCGGAAATCCATAGCCTGCGCGGCCATCAGGGCCAGATCACCGCCGCT
The DNA here is from genome assembly GCA_030538425.1 of Paracoccus sp. (in: a-proteobacteria). Classification (GTDB taxonomy): domain Bacteria; phylum Pseudomonadota; class Alphaproteobacteria; order Rhodobacterales; family Rhodobacteraceae; genus Paracoccus. The sequence continues at coordinate 78,694 of JAUNTZ010000003.1, forward strand.
GCGACCATCCGCGCGCTGATGGACGGCTCCCAAATCCGCGAAAGCCACCGAGAGGGCGACACGCGGGTCCAGGACCCCTATTGCATCCGTTGTCAGCCGCAGGTGACCGGGGCCTGCCTTGATCTGCTGTGGCAGGCGGGCCGCACGCTTGAGATCGAGGCCAACGCCGCGACCGACAACCCGCTTGTGCTGACCGGTGCGGGGCAGATCGTGTCGGGCGGCAATTTCCATGCCGAGCCGGTGGCGTTTGCCGCCGACATTATCGCGCTTGCCATTGCCGAGACCGGCGCGATTGCGCAGCGGCGTATCGCGCTGATGGTCGATCCGGCGCTGAGCCATGATCTGCCGCCCTTTTTGACCCCCGCGCCGGGGCTGAACAGCGGGCTGATGATTGCCGAGGTCACCTCTGCCGCCTTGATGAGCGAGAACAAACATCTCGCCAATCCGTGCAGCACCGACAGCACGCCCACTAGCGCCAACCAAGAGGATCATGTGAGCATGGCCGCCCATGGCGCGCGCCGCCTGTCGCGGATGAACGCGAACCTGTCGCAGATCATCGGCATCGAGGCGCTTTGCGCCGCAGCCGGGGTCGAGTTCCGCGCGCCTTTGACCACATCGGCCCCATTGCAGGCGGTGATGGCGCGGCTGCGTCAGGATGTGGCGCCCTTGAATCAGGACCGCTATCTGGCCCCCGATCTGGCGGCGGCGGCGGCTTTGGTCGCGGGCGGCGATCTGGTCGCGGCAACCGGCGATCTGCTGGCCGAGGTTGCGCCATGACGCCGGTTGAGGTCACGCAAGGCGACAGCCCCGTCATTCTGGGCCTGCCCCATACCGGCACATGGCTGCCGCCCGATATTCATGCGCGGCTCAACGCGGGGGGGCAGGCTCTGGCGGATACTGACTGGCATATCCATCGGCTTTATGACGGGCTTTTGCCCGGCGCGACCACGGTGCGGGCAACCTTTCACCGCTACGCGATCGACGCCAATCGCGGGCCGGATGATGCCAGCCTTTATCCCGGCCAGAACACCACCGGGCTTGTGCCGCTGACCGATTTCGACGGACATCCGATCTGGACCGATCCGCCGTCTCAGGCGGATATCGCCGCCCGTCGCGCGGATTTTCACGCGCCCTATCACGCGGCCCTTGTGGCCCAGATCAAGCGGGTGCGGGCGCGGCATGGGGTGGCGATCCTCTATGACTGCCACTCGATCCGCAGCCATATTCCGTTCCTGTTCGACGGTCTCCTGCCCGATTTCAACATCGGCACCAATTCGGGCGCCGCTTGCGATCCGCGCATCGAGGCGGCCACCGCCGAGATCTGCGCCGCCTCGGGCCGGACATGGGTTGTGAACGGGCGCTTCAAGGGCGGCTGGACGACGCGCCATTATGGCCAGCCCGAGCGCGGCGTCCATGCCATCCAGATGGAGCTTGCCCAATCCACCCATCTGGAGCGTGAGGCCCCGCCTTTTGCCTATGATGAGACCCGCGCCGAGCGGCTGCGCCCGCATCTGGCCGCGATATTGCACGCTCTGGCCGATCTGGCCCCCGAACTGAAAGGCTGATCCATGACCAATCCCCGCCATAACGCTCGCGACATCTACCCCGCCACCGGCACCCAGATCAGCGCGAAAAGCTGGCTGACCGAGGCGCCCCTGCGGATGCTGATGAACAACCTGCACCCCGATGTGGCCGAGAACCCGCATGAGTTGGTGGTTTACGGCGGCATCGGACGCGCCGCCCGCACTTGGGCCGATTTCGACGAGATCTGCGCCCAGTTGCGCAAGTTGAACGAGGATGAGACGCTTCTGGTGCAATCGGGCAAGCCGGTCGGCGTGTTCCGCACCCATCGCGACGCGCCCCGCGTGCTGATCGCGAACAGCAACCTTGTGCCGCATTGGGCGAACTGGGACCATTTCAACGAACTCGATAAGCGCGGTCTGGCCATGTATGGGCAGATGACCGCTGGTTCTTGGATTTACATTGGAACTCAAGGCATTGTGCAGGGAACCTATGAAACCTTTGCCGAGGCGGGGCGGCAGCATTACGGCGGCGACCTCAAGGGGCGTTGGATCCTGACCGCCGGGCTTGGCGGGATGGGCGGCGCGCAGCCCTTGGCCGCCGTCATGGCCGGGGCCTGCTGTCTGGCGGTCGAATGTGACGAGACCCGCGCCGATTTTCGCATCCGCACCCGCTATTGCGACGAAAAGGCGCATGATCTGGACGAGGCGCTTGCGCTGATCGAGAAATGGACCGCAGCAGGCGAGGCGAAATCCGTGGCGCTGATCGGCAATGCCGCCGAGATCTTCCCCGAGATCTTCCGCCGCATGAATGAGGGCGGCCCGCGTCCCGATATGGTCACCGACCAGACGAGCGCGCATGATCCCGTCCACGGCTACCTGCCTCTGGGCTGGAGCGTGGCCGAATGGCGTGCCAAACAGGAAAGCGACCCGAAGGCGGTCGAGAAAGCCGCCCGCGCCTCGATGCGCAGCCATGTCGAAGCCATGGTCGCGTTCTGGAACGCGGGCGTGCCGACGCTTGATTATGGCAACAATATTCGTCAGGTCGCGCAGGATGAGGGGCTGGAAAACGCCTTTGCTTTCCCCGGCTTTGTGCCCGCCTATATCCGCCCGCTCTTCTGTCGCGGGATCGGCCCGTTCCGTTGGGCCGCGCTGTCGGGCGATCCTGAGGATATCTATAAAACCGATCAGCGCATGAAAGAGCTGTTCCCCGATAACGCCCACCTTCATAACTGGCTGGACATGGCACGCGAACGCATAGCCTTTCAGGGCCTGCCCGCGCGGATCATGTGGATCGGGCTTGGCGACCGCCACCGGGCGGGCCTCGCCATCAATGAGATGGTGCGCAATGGCGAGTTGAAAGCCCCGGTGGTGATCGGGCGCGATCATCTGGACAGTGGCTCGGTTGCCTCGCCCAACCGTGAAACCGAGGCGATGCGCGATGGCTCCGATGCGGTCTCGGACTGGCCGCTTCTGAACGCGCTGCTCAACACCGCGTCGGGGGCGACATGGGTCAGCCTACATCATGGCGGCGGTGTCGGCATGGGGTTCAGCCAGCATTCGGGCATGGTGATCTGCTGTGACGGGAGTGAGGAGGCCGACCGCCGCATCGAGAGGGTGCTGTGGAACGACCCGGCCACCGGGGTCATGCGCCACGCTGACGCAGGATATGAAATTGCGCTTGATTGTGCGCGCGAACACGGGCTGAACTTGCCCGCGATCCTCGGCGAGTGACCCGCCGCAACACCAACAGGAAGGGACGACAATGAAAAGAAGAGCATTTCTGACCACAGCCGCGCTTGGCGGTGCGGCGGCCTCACTCGCCGCGCCCGCGATTGCGCAGGATGTGCGCAAATGGCGCATGGTCTCGGCATGGCCGCGCAACCTGCCCGGGCCGGGCATCGCCGCGCAGATGCTGGCCGACCGCATCACCCTTCTGTCGGGCGGACGCGTCGAGGTTGAGCTGTTTGCCGCCGGTGAGATCGTCCCCGGCCCCGGCGTGTTCGACGCGGTGGCCGAAGGCACGGCTGAGATCTATCACGCCGTCCCCGCCTATTGGGGCAGCAAATCCAAAGGTATTCTGCTGTTTGGCAGCCAGCCTTTCGGGCTGACCGCGATTGAGCAACAGGGCTGGATGCTGCAAGGCGGCGGGCAAGAACTTTACGATGAAATGTATGGCCGCTTTGGCCTCAAGCCTTTCCTGTGCGGCAATTCCGGCCCGCAATGGGCAGGCTGGTTCCGCAATGAAATCCACAGCGTCGATGACCTGCGCGGGCTGAAATACCGCACCACCGGCCTGAATTCCGAGGTCTGCACCAAGCTGGGCATGGCGGTCGAGGCGATGCCCGGCCCGGCGATGTTCCAGGCGCTGCAATCGGGCGCGCTTGACGCGGGCGAGTTCATCGGCCCGTGGTCGGATTCCGCGCTTGGCCTGCAACAGGTGGCCAAGAACTATTACTGGCCCGGCGTGGGTGAGCCGTCCTCGGCCGAGGAATGTGGCATCAACATGGCCGCATGGGAGGGGTTGGAGGACGACCTGAAAGCCGCCGTCACCTTCGCTTGTGAAAGCCTCTACAATGAGGTGCTGACCGAATATAACACCAAACACGCCATGGCCCTGCGCGAACTGGTCTCGAACCACGGCGTGACTGTGCGCAAACTGCCCGAGGATGTGATGATCGCCATGGGCAATGCGATGGGTGAGGTGATTGCCGGGCTGCGCGAGGACCGCGATGAGCTGGTCGTGCGGATCACCGAAAGCTTCCTCGAATATCGCGAGCTGATGGCCGAATATATGCCCTATGCCGATAGCGGTCAGATGATTGCGCGCGGTCTGGACTATAATTATTGAAACGGCGCGGGCGGGGGTTTTCCCGCCCGTTTTTCGCGCATGAGGGGACAGGATGGAACGGGTGGCATCAGCCCTTGACGGGGTGAACCGGGTCGTGGGCATGGTCGTGCGCTGGCTGGCATTGGCGATGGTGCTGTGGCAATTCGTGATCGTCCTGTTGCGCTATGTGTTCGGTTACAGCTCGATCTTCGTGAATGAGGGCGTGCTGTATCTGCACGGCGCCATCTTCATGCTGGGCGCGGGCTATACGCTGCTGGTCGGCGGCCATGTCCGGGTTGACATCTTCTATGCAAGAGCGACCGAGCGCGGCAAGGCGCTGATCGACATATTCGGGCATTTCGCGCTGTTGTTTCCCAGCATCCTCGTGCTGCTTTACTGGTCATGGCCGACCGTGCGGCGGTCATGGGCGATCTATGAGGGGCCGATCTCGGTGGGTGGCATCCCGGCCTCGTTCCTGCTCAAATCGCTGATCCCGGCCTTTTGCGTGCTGCTGATCGTTCAGGGCATCGCCGCGCTGATCCGCGACCTGCTGCGGCTGACCGGGGGCGAGCATGACGCGCGCGACTGAGACCCAGGCCAGCCGCGCCGCCATGGCCGCCGCCCCGAAAAGAGGGCGAGCATGACGCGCCTGACTGGAACACCGGCCAATCCCGTTGACGATCTGGCGGGGTGCGCGATGGCTGCGCGTCCTGGGCCTCGTATGGCGCTGCGCCGCCCGGACAGGGGCGCGCCGCAAATCGCCCATGTCCCGCACCAAGCCGACAAGCTGGTCCTGCTGGCCGCTGCCCGGGCCGCGCCGCACATTGCCCAAGTCCCCCACCCACCGGTCCCTGAAGGAGACGCGCCATGACCCTGCCGCTTGATCTGATGATGTTCGGCGCGCTGATCGCGGTGATCCTGTCGGGCTATCCGGTGGCCTTCGGCATCGCGGGCGTGGCGACCGCATTCGCCTTTCTGGGCGCGGCTTTGGGGCAGTTCAATATCGGGCTGATGGGGGCGCTTGGGCAGCGGTTCTTTGGCGTGATGACCAACCCGACACTGACCGCGATTCCGCTTTTCGTGCTGATGGGCGTGGTGCTGGAACGCTCACGCATCGCCGAGGAATTGCTGGAGACCATGGCGCGCCTCTTCGGCAAGATGCGCGGCGGGCTGGGCGTTTCGGTGATGGTGGTCGGCACGCTTCTGGCGGCCTCGACCGGGATCGTCGGCGCAACCGTGGTGGCGATGGGGATGATCGCGCTGCCCGCGATGCTGCGCAATGGCTATAACCCCTCGCTTGCGGCCGGAATGGTCGCGACCTCGGGGACATTGGGGCAGATCATCCCGCCCTCGACCCTGCTCATCATTCTGGCCGATGTGATGTCCTCGGCCTTTCAGCAGGCGCAATATGCGCAGGGGCTGTTCTCGATCCAGACGGTGTCTGTCGGGCAGACCTTCGCCGCCGCGATTATGCCGGGGCTGCTGCTGGTGTCGATCTATATCGTCTATATCCTGATCCGCGCATGGCTGCGCCCGCAGGACGCCCCCGCCATGGTCGAGGCAGTCACGCCGCCTTCGGCGCGCGCGGTCATAGGCGCGATCCTGCCGCCGGTGGTGCTGATCGGCGCGGTTCTGGGCGCGATCCTTGGCGGCATCGCCTCACCCAATGAGGCGGCGGGCGTCGGCGCGGTGGGCGCGATCCTGCTGGCGGGCGGGCGTTACGGGCTGCCGCGGTGGTGGCTGATCTCAGGAGGCGCGGCGCTTGTGGCCTTGGCGGTGCTGGCGGGGAACTGGCCGGTGCGCATCCAACGCTCGGACGCGACCGGCATGACCTATGCCATCGCCGCCCTTTATGCGGGGCTTGCGCTTTATGGTCTGGCGGCGGTGCTTGCCTCGTGCTGGAAGCTGATGCGGGGGCAGGTGCTGACCTCGGCACTGTCCTCGACCCTTGTCGTCACCTCGATGATCTTTGCGACGATCCTGATGGCCAGCTATTTCTCGCTGGTCTTTGTGGGTCTGGGCGGCGAACACCGGGTCGCGCAGATCCTTGAAAGTCTGCCCGGCGGGCCCTACGGCGCGCTGATCTTCGCGATGGCCTTTATCTTTGTTCTGGGCTTTTTCCTTGATTTCGTCGAAATTGCGGTGATCCTGCTACCCCTCTTGGTGCCGCCGCTGATCCTGATGGGGCATGATCCGATCTGGCTGGCGGTGCTGATCGCGGTGAATCTGCAAACCTCGTTCCTGACCCCGCCATTCGGCTTTTCGCTGTTCTATCTGCGCGGCGCGGCGCCCCCCGAGATCACCACGGGGATGATCTATCGCGGGGTGGTGCCGTTCATCCTGTTGCAGATCGTCGGCATGTTCCTGATCGGGCTGTTCCCCGCGATTGCGACCTGGCTGCCCTCACTGGCGTTCTAGTCCCGCGCGCGTAAGGTTCGCGCGGGCCGCACCGATAGGGGCCGAAGCGCAAAGAGCAGCCCCGCCAGAAGCGTCGCCACGATCCCGCCGATGATGATGATCGCGGCGGGCAGGGGGGCGAAGCGGAAATCCAGTTCAAGCACCTGCGAAAGCACAAGCCATGCGGCCAAAGCGGCCGCGCCCACCGCGACCAGACCCGCCGCCGCCCCCATCAGCGCCGAGCGTAGCGCAAAGCTGGTCAGCACCTGCGCCCGTGTCGCGCCAAGCGTTTTCAGCACGGCCGCCTCATAGACCCGCGCCCGTTCGCCCGCTGCCGCCGTGCCGATCAGCACGACAAAGCCGGTCGCAAGCGTGGCAAGCGCCGCAAGCGAGGTCGCACGGGCAAGCGCGCCAAGCGTCTCGGCGGCGGTTTCTGCCACCGCGCGCAGCTCAACGGCGGTGATATTGGGATAGGCATTGCCGATATCGCGCAGGATCGCGGCCTCAGCCGCAGGCGCGGCATGGACGGTCGCCAGCCATGTATGCGGCGCGGATTGCAGCGCGGCCTGATCGAAGATCATCACGAAACCGATCCCGCCGCTGCGGAAATCGACCTCGCGCAGATTGGCGATGGTGCCGGTCATGTCGCGGCCAAGGATGTTCACCGTGATCTCGTCGCCAACCCCCACACCCAAGCCCGCCGCCTCATCCGCGCCGAAAGAGATCAGCGGCGGGCCTGCGTAATCATCACGCCACCATTCGCCCGCGCTCAGCCTCGTGCCGGCGGGCGGGGTCGCGGCATAGCTGACGCCACGATCCCCGCGCAGCACCCAATGATCGCCATAATCGCGCGCGGGCGTGCCGTTGATGGCGGTGATGATCCCGCGCAATTGCGGCGCGGCCTCGATCTCACCCACGCCCGGATCGCGCTCCAGCCGCGCCATAAAGCCCTCCATCTGGTCGGGCTGGATATCGACGAAAAAGAACGAAGGCGCGCGTTCGGGCAGTTCCTGCGCGATGGCGCGGCGCATGTTGGCGTCGATCTGGCCGGTGGTGGCCAGAACGGTGAGGCCCAGCCCAAGCGCAAGGATCACCGCCACCGCCCCTTCGCGCGGGTTGCCCACCGCGCCAAGCGCCAGCCGAAGCGCGGTGCGGCCCTGCAAGACCCGCGCCCGCGCCGCCCGCCGCGCAAGCGCGCGAAGGGCAATGGCGGTCAGGTAAAGCACCCCAAGCGCCACCGCGACCCCCAAGGCCACGCCAAGCGCAAGGCGCGGCACGGCGGCGAACCACATCGCCGCCCCGATCAGAAGGGCGGTGGCGGCGACAAGGGCGGCCAGATAGGGCGCGCGGGGCCGCCCCGCCTCATCTGCGCCGCGAAACAGGGCGGCGGCGCGGACCCGCTCAACCCGCGCAAGCGGCAGCAGCGTGAAGATCAACGCGGTCAGCAGCCCGTAAATCGCGGCCTCAAACATTGGCGCGGGATGGGGCGCCCAGATGGCGGGCAGGGGCAGGCGTGCCTCGATCAAGGGCGCGGCGGCGGCCATGACAAGCGCGCCAAGCGCCACCCCCGCCGCCACGCCAATCAGCGTCAGCACCGCGATCTGCGCGAAATAGACCGCGAAGATCACCCGCCCGGTCGCCCCAAGCGTCTTGAGCGTGGCAATTGTCGCCGTCTTGCCGTCCAGATAGGCCCGCACCGCCGAGGCGACGCCGATGCCCCCCACCGCCAGACCGGCCAGACCGACAAGGATCAGGAACGAGCCGATCCTCTCGACAAAGCGCGACACGCCGGGCGCGCCCTGCCGCGCATCGCGGATCCGCACGCCCGCGCCCTCGGTCGCGGCTCGGGCGGCGGCGCGTAGCTCGGGGACGCTTACGCCATCGGGGGCGGTCATGCGGTAATGGGTCTCAAACAGCGTGCCCGGACCCAGCAGGCCCGACTGGGCAAGCGCTTCGGTTGCGACAATGCTGCGCGGGCCAAAGCCAAAGCCCGCGCCCGCCGCGTCCGGTTCGCGCAGCAGGGTGGCCATCAGCACGAATTCCTGCGTGCCAAGCCGAAAGCGGTCGCCATGGGCAAGACCCAGACGGTCCGCCAGCAATGCCTCCATCGCGCCGCCGGGCAGGTCGTCACGGCCTGCCAGAACCTCAGCCGGGCTCAGCGGCGGGTCGAACGCGGCCGCGCCCACAAGCGGCCAGGCCGCATCCACGCCCTTGACCTGCGTCAGCGCGCGCTGCGTATCCTCGCCTTGCCCCACCACCGCCATCGAGCGGAAATCGACCACCTCGGACAGGGCCCCGGCATGGGCCTCCATCCAGTCGCGTTCCGCATCACTGGCAAAGCGATAGGTCATGCGCAGGTCCAGATCGCCGCCCAGCATCGCGCGCCCCTCGCGGGCAAGCCCCTGCTCGATCGAGGCGCGGACAAGCCCGACCGTGGCGATGGCCGCGACCCCAAGCGTCAGGCACAGCAGGAAGGTGCGGAACCCCGCCAGCCCGCGCCGCAACTCGCCCTGCAACTCACGCCGGGCGATGCGCCATGCCACATTCATGCGGGCTGACCCCGGCGGTCCTCGCCCGCGATGCGCCCATCGGCCAGACGCACCACCCTGTCGCAGCGCGCGGCCAGTTCCGGCGCATGGGTGACAAGAACAAGCGTGGCCCCGTGGCACTCGCGCAGCCCGAACAGAAGCTCCATGATCGCCTGACCGTTCGCGCCGTCAAGATTGCCGGTCGGCTCATCCGCCAGCAGGATGGCGGGGCGCGGCGCTGCGGCGCGGGCAAGCGCCACGCGCTGTTGCTCGCCGCCCGACATCTGCGAAGGGTAGTGATCCTTGCGCGCGCCAAGCCCCACCGCCTCAAGCTCGGCTGCGGCGCGCCTGAACGCATCGCGCGCGCCCGCCAGTTCCAAGGGCGTTGCGACATTCTCAAGCGCGGTCATGGTCGGGATCAGGTGAAAGGACTGGAACACCACGCCCATATTCCCGCGCCGGAACCGGGCCAAAGCGTCCTCATCCATCGCGCCAAGATCACGCCCAAGCGCGCGCACGCTGCCGCCGGTCGCCCTCTCTAACCCGCCCATCAGCATCAGAAGCGAGGATTTCCCCGACCCCGACGGCCCGACCAGACCGATGCTTTCGCCGCGATGGACATCCAGAGAGATGCCGCGCAATATCTCGACGGGCCCGGCATTGCCTTGCAGCGTGAGGGCGGCATCGGAGAGAGACAGAACGGGATCGGCCATGCGACGACATCCTTTTTCGGTTCGGGGACAGGCTTATCGGGCTTTGGCCTTCGGGGGCAAGCTGTTCGCGGCGCTGTTGCTGATGGCCGGGGCGGCTTTGGCTGAGCCGTTGCGGCTCACCGCGATGGGGGATTCGCTGACGCAGGGCTACGGCTTGGCGCAGGATCAGGGGCTTGTCCCGCAGCTTGAGGGCTGGCTGCGCGGCAATGGCCTTGACGTGCTCGTGACCAATGCGGGCGTCTCGGGCGATACCACGGCGGGCGGGCTGTCGCGGATCGGCTGGACGCTTGCCGACGATCCCGACGCGCTGATCGTGGCGCTTGGCGGCAATGACCTGTTGCGGGGCATCGACCCTGCCGCCAGCCGCGCCAATCTGGAGGGCATTCTGGATGCGGCGGGCGAGGCGGGCGTGCCGGTGATGCTGGTGGGCCTGCCCGCGCCGGGGAACTACGGCCCGGAGTTCCGCGATGCCTTCGCGGCGATGTATCCCGAACTGGCAGAGGAACATGGCGCGGCGCTTTATCCCGACCTGCTGGCCCCGATTGCCGAGAAATACGCCACCGGCGCAAGCTATGCCAATCTGATGCAAGCCGACCACCTGCACCCCAATGCCAAAGGCGTGGCCGCCATCGTGGCCGCGCTTGGCCCGGCGGTGGCCGAATGGCTGGAGGTTCTGCCATGAGCTGTCTGTTCTGCCGCATCGCCGCCGGAGAGCTGCCCGCCGAAAAGCTCTATGAGGACGACCATATCCTTGCCTTTCTGGACCTGCACCCGATCCGGGCGGGCCATGCGCTTGTGATCCCCAAGGCGCATCATGTCTGGTTCGAGGACCTGCCTCAGGATCTCGCCACCCGCATCACAAGCTGCGCGCAGGCCATCGCCCGGGCGCAAAAGCGGCTTTACGGGGTCGAGCGGGTCTCGATGTTCTATACCGGCATCCATGTGCCGCATGCGCATGCCCATGTCGTGCCGATGCACCATGTCCATGACGTGACCTCGCGGGCCTATCTGGGCGATGATCCCGACGCCTATGCAACCCCTGCGCGGATCGAGGCGGATGAGATGGCGCAGGTCGGTCAGGCTTTACGCGGGGCGATGTAAGGGGGGCGCTGCCCCGTCCCTGCGGCGTCCGCCCCCGGGGACTGTCCGCCGCAGAGTTTCCGGGCGCGGCGAACCCCGGGATATTTGGGGACAAAAGACGCCCTTATTCCGCAGCAAGCGGGCGAAAAATCGCCGTGGCCTCATCGCAGCAATAGCGCGGGGCGAGGCCGGGCGCTGTTGCGGCAGGGCGTAGGCGACGGTGAGGATCGCCTCGATCTTGGTCTCGGGGGCGGATGAGATGGCGCAGGTCGGACAGCCGCTGCGCGGCGCGATGTAAGGAGGGTGAAGGGGCGCGCTGCCCTATCGTGCGGCTGACATGGCGTAGGTCGGGCAAGTGCTGCGCGAGGCGATGTAGGGAGGGCCAAGGGGGCGCTGCCCTATCGCGCGAGTGACATAGCGTAGGTGGGCAAGTGCTGCGCGGGGCGATGTCGTGGGGACAAGGAGGCTCCATTGCGCCGCCACATTGCGCTTTGCCCACCGCGCTGCCGATTTTGTGCTTGCCTCGTGCCGACCGCATTGCAGCCGCCCTCATCGCAGCGGCCTCAACGCATCAAGCCTTCGCCCTGCCGCCATCGCGGAAACCGCGTCTGGGATTGCATCTTGTTCACTGGAAAAGCTCCGCCTTCTATCCCGCGCCTTCGTAAGCACGGACGATCGGGCGACAAAACCCGCCCTCATTCCGCAGCAAGCGGGCGAAAGATCGCTGTGGTCTCATCTCAGCCATAGCGCGGGGCGATGTCCGGCGCTATTGCGGTAGGTCGCGAACGGCGGTGAGGATCCCCTTGATCTCTTCTCTGCGGCAACCGAGCGGAGTTTGAGGGCGTGAAGCTCATCTCTTATCTCACGCCTTCGGAGGCTTGGACTATCGGACGACAAAACCCGCGCTTATTCCGCAGCAAGCGGGCGGAAAATGGCCGTGGCCTCATCGCAGCAATAGCGCGGGGCGAGGCCGCGGGCGCTTTGGGGGAGGTCGCAGATGGCGGTGAGGATCGCCTCGATCTCGGTTTCGGGGGCGGCCCAGCAGAGGTTGAGGCGCACGAAGCCCGGCTTTTCGATCTCGTCCCCGCGCAGGATGGCGGCGCGCATCGCGGCGGATTGTGCGGGGGTGATCGACAGCAGGCGGTGGACATAGGGGCCTGCACAGGCGCAGCCGCCGCGCGCCTGCACGCCGTAAAGATCCGACAGGATGCGGGTCGCCAGTTGCTGATGGACGTGGCCGCCGCGCCCGTCCGCGATGCGGAAGGACAGGATCGGCAGGCGGGGGCAGTCGGTCTTGCCCAACAGCTCAACCCCCTCGGCCGCGTCAAGCCGCGCCTTGGCCCGCGCCCAAAGCGCTTTGTTGCGCGCCGTAATCGCGGCTTGCCCCGCCGCGTCTTTAAGCACAAAGCACAGCGCCGCGCGGATATCCCCGACCACGTTCGGCGTGCCGGATTCCTCGCGCGATTCGATGGCTGTTGCGTAATCATGGCCCGCGTCATTGACAAAGCGCACCGTGCCGCCGCCGGGCAGGCTGGGGCGGACAGCCTCCACGCTGTCGCGGCGCAGGATCATCACCCCGGACGCGCCCGGCCCGCCCAGAAACTTGTGCGGCGAGGTCACGACCGCATCCATGCCAAGGCTCAGGTCAATCGGCAAATAGGGCGCGGCCCCGGCGTAATCCCAGACGATCCGCGCGCCCGCCTGTTTCGCAATCGCGGTCAGCCCGGCCACATCCGCGATGATCCCGGTGATGTTCGAGGCCGCCGACAGCGCCACGATATGCGGCCCCTCGCCGCGCAGCGCCTCGCGCAGAGCGTTGGGGCAGGGGCCGCCGCAATCCGCCTCGGGCAGGGTCACGATCCGCGCGCCGCTTTCGCGCCAGGGCAGGATGTTCGAGTGATGCTCGTAAGGGCCAAGGATCACCGTCGCGCGGCCAGCATCCCACAGATGCACAAGCCGGTTGATCCCCGCCGTCGCCCCCGCGCCGGTAAAGACCACCGCGTGATCCGGCCCGCCTCCCGTGAGCCGCAGGATCTCACCCCTCGCCTCGCGGCGCAGGCGGGTCATGGTGCCGCCGCAATGGCTCGCCTCGGTATGCGAGTTGGCGTAGAAGGGCAGCACCTCGCGCAGAATGAAGCCCTCGATCGCCTCATGTGCGCGGCCCGAGGCGACGTAATCGGCATAGATCAGCCTGCGCGGCCCGAACGGCCCGTCGAGCACCGCGTCACGCCCGATAATCCCTTGATGCAGCGCCGAAAAGGGCGGCAGGCTGGCGCGGAAACGGTCGAAAGCGGTGGTCATGGGCGGCTCCTGTTCAGTCCGCTGCATGATGACCCGGACGCGGCCAAGAATCCTCTCGGAAATGGCGCTGATATCAGGTAATTTGTTGTCATATGACCCAAGAGGCGCCCATGATCGACGAAATTGACAACCGTATCCTCACCGAGCTGCAATCCGATGGCAGCCTGTCACAGCGCGAACTGGCCGAGCGTGTGGGGCTGTCACAAAACGCCTGCTGGCGGCGGCTTAACCGGCTGACTGAGGCGGGCATCCTGCGCGGCAGTCGTGCTGTGATCGACCCCGCCGCGCTTGGGCTTGGGCTGACCGTGTTCATCATGATCCGCACCCGCCACCATGATGACGCATGGTCGCGCCGGTTCCGCGCCCGGGTCGAGGCAATCCCCGAGATTACCGCATTCCATCGCATCGGCGGGGAATGGGACTATATGGCCCGCGCCGTGACCGATTCGATGGCGGGCTATGACCGGATTTATAAGGCGCTGATCGCCGATATGGATCTGGAGCGTGTGACGGGCGTGTTCTCGATGGAGACCATCTTTGACGCCCGCCCGCTGCGGCTGCGCCGCTAGGCTGCGGCGCGGATCGCGTCACCCAGCTTGCCGATCAGCTCGGCAATCTGCGCCTCGGATACGATCAGCGGCGGGGACAGCGCGATGATATCGCCGGTCTGACGCACAAGCGCCCCCGATTCGTAAGCGCGCAGGAACACGTCATAGCCGCGCAATCCGGGGGCGGCGCCGGGTGCCAGCTCAACCGCGCCGACAAGGCCCAGATTGCGGATGTCGATCACATTTGGCAGATCGCGCAGCGAATGAAGCGCGTCCTGCCAGACCCCCTCAAGCGATGCGGCGCGCTCGAACAGCCCTTCCTCGGCATAGACATCAAGCGTGGCAAGCCCCGCCGCGCAGGCCATCGGGTTGCCGGAATAGGTATAGCCGTGGAACAGCTCGATCATCTGTTCGGGGCCGGTCATAAACGCGTCATGGATCGCGCCCGAGGCCAGAACCGCGCCCATCGGGATCACGCCATTGGTCAGCCCCTTGGCGCAGGTAATCATATCCGGCGTGACCCCGAAACGCTGCGCGGCAAAGGGCGTGCCAAGGCGGCCAAAGCCGGTAATCACCTCATCGAAGATGAGCAGAATGCCATGTTTCGTCGTGATCTCGCGCAGCTTTTCCAGATAGCCCTTGGGCGGCATCAGAACCCCGGTCGAGCCGGCCATCGGTTCGACAATCACGGCGGCGATGGTCTCAGCCCCGTGCAGCGCGACGATGCGTTCCAGATCCTCGGCCAGATGCGCGCCATGTTCGGGCTGGCCCTTGGCAAAGGCGTTCTGGGGCAGATGCGTATGGGGCAGGTGGTCCACGCCCGCCAGCAGCGTGCCAAACATCTTGCGATTGTTCACGATCCCGCCGACCGAGACGCCACCAAAGTTCACCCCGTGATAGCCACGTTCCCGCCCGATCAGCCGGGTGCGCGCCCCCTCACCACGGGCCCGATGATAGGCGATGGCGATTTTCAGCGCGGTCTCGACCGCCTCGGAACCCGAATTGGTGTAAAACACATGATCGAGCCCCTCGGGCGCCAGATCGGCCACGCGATTGGCCAGTTCAAACGCCGCCGGGTGGCCCATCTGAAAGGGCGGCGCATAGTCGAGCCGCCCCGCCTGATCGGCAATCGCCTGGGTGATTTTCGGGCGGCAATGGCCCGCATTCACGCACCACAAACCCGCCGTGCCGTCCAGAACCTGCCGCCCGTCGGTGGTGGTGAAATGCATGTCCTGCGCCGCCGCAAACAGACGCGGTGCGGCCTTGAACTGGCGGTTCGCGGTGAACGGCATCCAATAGGCGCGCAGGTCGTTGGGGGCGGGTTTGAGATCATGCGCCATGGCGGGGCCTCCGGTGGTTTCGGTCGTCACCCACAGGCTAACAGCGGCCCCGGCGCCGTCAAGCGGCCTTGGCGCGCGCGGATTACCGCAGCCCCGCGCCATTCGCCTTTGCGTTGCGGGCCTTCCCGCGCTAGAACAGCGAAAAGACGTATGAGGATACAGGCAATGGCCGAGGAAATTGAGATCGACACCGACGACCTGGAACGCCGCATGAACGGCGCGATGGACAGCTTGCGCCATGAATTCGGCACGCTGCGCACAGGGCGCGCCTCGGCCTCGATGGTCGAACCCGTGATGGTCGATGCTTACGGCTCCATGACCCCGGTCAATCAGGTCGGCACCGTCAACGTGCCCGAGCCGCGCATGGTCACGATCAACGTCTGGGACAAGGCTCTGGTCGGCAAGGTCGAAAAGGCGATCCGCGAATCGGGTCTGGGGATCAACCCGCAGACCAATGGCACGATCATCATGCTGCCGATCCCCGAACTCAACGAAGAACGCCGCCGCGAGCTGACCAAGGTCGCCGCCCAATATGCCGAAAGCGCCCGCGTCGCGATCCGCAACGTGCGCCGCGACGGGATGGATCAGGTCAAGAAGGCCAAGGCCGCCGGCATGTCCGAGGACGACCAGAAGTTCTGGGAAGAAGAGGTCCAGAACCTGACCAACCGCCATATCGCGCGGATTGATGAGGCGCTTGAGGGCAAGCAAGCCGAAATCATGCAGGTCTGAGATGGCCGTGCCTCACTCAGCCGCAACGGGCGGTGATGCGCCCAGCCCGCGCCATGTGGCGATCATCATGGACGGGAACGGGCGTTGGGCGCAGAACCGGGGCTGGCCGCGTCTGGTCGGCCACCGTCGCGGCGCGCTGCGGGTCAAGGAGATCGTCCGCGCCTGCCCCGATCTGGGCGTGAACTGGCTGACCGTCTATGCGTTCTCGACCGAGAACTGGAAGCGCTCGACCGAGGAAGTCCTTGGTCTGATGAAGATTTTCCGCCGCTATATCGAGCGTGAGGCCGACGGGCTCTCGGCGGAGGGTGTGCGGATGCGCTTCATCGGCGGGCGTGAGCGGCTGGACCCGAAATTGCAAAACCTGATGGCCGGGATCGAGGCGCGGACCTCGGGCAACACGCGGCTGAACCTGACCGTGGCGATCAATTATGGCGGGCGCGATGAGATCATCCGCGCAGCCGCGCGTCTGGCTGAACGCGTCGCGGCAGGCACCGTCACCGCCCCCGCGACGGAGGCCGATTTCGCCGATTGCCTTGATACGGCGGGCCATCCCGACCCCGATCTGGTGATCCGCACCTCGGGCGAAACACGGACCTCGAACTTTCTGCCCTTTCAGGCGGCCTATGCGGAATATGAGTTCACCCCAACGCTCTGGCCCGATTTCAGCCCCGCGCATTTGGCCGAGATCCTTGACCGCTACGGGCTGCGAGAGCGTCGCTTTGGTGGCGTATGACGGGCAACTGGTCTGACCTGAACCGGCGTCTGGTCTCGGCGGCGATCCTGCTGGCCATCGGCGCGGTGCTGGCCATCAGCACCGGGGTTCTGCTGCGCCTTGGCATCGCGGTGATCGTGGCGTTGACCTTCTGGGAGCTGGCGCGGCTGACCGGCTGGCGCTACCCCGACCTTCATGCCGACCCTCTGGGCCAGCATCGCCCCATTGCCCTTGCCGTGATTGCGGGGGTTTCGCTGTTTCTGGGGCTCAGCTTTTTCCCCTCGATGGCCTTGCTTTTGCTGCTTGTGCCGGTGCTGGCGGGTCTGCCCGGCGCGGTGGCGAAGGACCGGGTCAGCTATGCGCTGTTTGGCACCGCGATCATGCTGGTGGGCTATGAGCTGGTCGTGCTGCGCGAGGCGATGGGGCTGCATGAAATCCTGTGGATCATGGGCATTGTCGTGCTGTCCGATGTGCTGGGCTATTTCGTGGGTCGCGTGGTCGGCGGGCCAAAGTTCTGGCCCTCGCTCAGCCCCAAGAAAACATGGTCCGGCACCATCGCCGGATGGGTGGCGGCGGCGGCATTCGGGCTGGTTCTGTGGCTTGGGGGGCTCGCGCCTTTTTCGGTGGTGATCCTGTCGCCGCTGATCTGTCTGGCGGGCCAGATGGGCGATATCGCGGAAAGCTGGCTCAAGCGGCGGGCAGGGGTCAAGGACAGCTCGAACCTGATCCCGGGCCATGGCGGTTTCATGGATCGGTTTGACGCGGTGACGGGGGCGGTTCTGGCGGTGTTCGTGCTGCGCATGGCGGGCCTCTTGCCGCAGATCGGGGCGTGATGCGCAAGGTTTCGATTTTCGGCGCGACCGGCTCGATCGGGGAAAGCGCCTTTGATCTGCTGATGCGCTCGGGCGGGGCAGAGGCGTGGGATGCGGTCGCGCTGAGCGGCGGGCGCAACATCGCCCGGCTGGCCGCAATGGCGCGGGCGCTCCGCGCTGAACTGGCCGTGACGGCCTTCCCCGAACTGCTGGACGATCTGCGCACAGCGCTTGCGGGCAGCGGGGTCGAGGTCGCCGCCGGCCCGCAGGCCCTGCTGGACGCCGCCGACCGCCCCGCCGACTGGACGCTTTCGGCGATCATCGGCGCGGCGGGGCTTGCGCCGGGCCTGAGGGTTCTGGAACGCGGCGGCACCTTGGCGCTTGCCAACAAGGAATCGCTGGTGACGGCTGGGCGGTTGGTGATGGCGACCGCCGCCCGGACAGGGGCGCAAATCCTGCCGGTTGATTCAGAACATTCCGCGATATTTCAGGCGCTTGGGGGTGATATCCTAGAATCGGTCGAGGAAGTCACCATAACCGCCTCTGGCGGCGCGTTTCGTGACTGGCCCGTCGAACGACTTGCTCAGGCCACGGTCGAGCAGGCCTCGGCCCATCCGAACTGGGCCATGGGTCAGCGCATCACCATCGACAGCGCCTCAATGTTCAATAAGGCGCTTGAGCTGATTGAAACGCATGAGTTTTTTGGCTTCGCGCCCACGCGCATCAAGGCGCTTGTCCATCCCGAATCGATCATTCACGCGATTGTGACCCATCGCGATGGTGGCAGCATCGCGCATATGGGCGCGCCGGATATGCGCCACGCCATAGGCTTCGCGCTGCACTGGCCCGAGCGCGCCGATCTGCCGGTGCCGCGCATGGATCTGGCGGCACTGGGCAGCCTCACCTTTCGCGCGCCGTGTGAGACCCGTTGGCCCGCGCTTCGGCTTGCGCGTGAGGTCATGGCGGCGGGCGGGGCCGCCGGTGCGGTGCTGAACGGGGCCAAGGAGCAGGCGCTTGACGAGTTCATCGCCGGGCGCATCCGCTTCACGGATATGGCATCTGCGGTCGAGGCGGCGCTTGATGGCTTGACCGGGCAGGCGGGCTTTGCGACACCGCCTGCAAATCTGGAAACGGTGCTGCATTGGGATGATGCGGCGCGCCGCGCGGCGAGTGGCTGGGCGGCGGAACACGGGCGATAAGCATGATTGATCTGTTGGGCGGCGGCATCTGGACCTTGGGCGCGTTTATCGTCGCGCTGTCGATCATCGTCGCGATCCATGAATATGGGCATTACATCGTCGGGCGTTGGTCGGGGATCAAAGCTGACGTGTTTTCAATCGGTTTCGGGCCAAAGCTCATCTCACGCCGCGACCGTCGCGGCACGCTGTGGCAGGTCGCCGCCATCCCGCTTGGCGGCTATGTGCGGTTCAAGGGCGACAGCAACGCGGCCAGTGCGGGGGCCTCGGTCCAGGCCGGGCGCGACACATTGGACGGCGCGCCGCTTTGGGCGCGGGCGGCCACGGTCGCGGCGGGGCCGGTGTTCAATTTCGTGCTCTCGGCAGTGATCTTCACCGGCTTTGCTCTGGCGATGGGCAAGCCCTCGGAGGTGCCGACCATTGGCACGGTCCATCCCGCGCCGCCCTCTGTTCAGATGATGCTGCAAGCCGGCGACCGGGTCACGGCGGTCGGCGGCCAACCCGTCGCGACATGGCCCGAGTTCTTTCAGGCCGTCGAGGCCAACCCCGAAGCCGCGCCCGAATGGACGGTCGAACGCGGCGGCGTGCCGCTGCATATCACCGGGCCGGTCAGCGCGCCCGCGCGGATTGCCGATGTGGGGCCGGGCGGTGCTGCGGCGCGGGCCGGACTGCGCGCGGGCGATGTGATCTTGTCGATCGACGGCAACCCGATCACCCGCTTTGACGAGATCCGCCCGGCGGTCGAGGCGGCGGCGGGCGCGCCCATCGCGCTTGAGGTCTGGCGCGCGGGGGTTGAGCGTCCGCTGTCGCTGAGCCTGACGCCGCGCGAACAGGACTTGCCCCGCGCTGAAGGCGGGTTTGAGCGCCGCTGGCTGATCGGCGTGACCGGCGGCACGACCTATTTCGAACCCGCCACCGAAAGCATCGGGCCGCTTGAGGCGATGCGTCTGGGCGCGTCTCGGGTCTGGTCGGTGATCTCATCCTCACTCACCGGCATGTGGGCGATGATCACGGGGCAAATCGACAGCTGCAATCTGGGCGGCGCGATCACGATTGCCGAAAGCACCGGGCAGGCGGCCAGTCAGGGCGGGCAGAATTTCCTGTGGTGGATTGCCATTCTGTCGGTCGCCATCGGCTTCATCAACCTGTTGCCGATCCCGGTTCTGGATGGCGGGCATCTGGCCTTTTACGCCTATGAGGCGGTGGCCGGGCGCCGCCCGCCGGAACGCGTGGTCAATATCCTGTCGATGATCGGGCTGGCCATGGTTCTGGGGCTGATGTTCTTTGGCCTGACCAACGATCTGCGCTGTCGCTAGGGCCTGCGCCCGGGCCACAGCACCCGAAAAACTTGGGTCCCGAAGCGCATCTTGTTTTGACAGCGCCGGTCGGGAAAGGGTAGATCTGCGGGCAAAATATGCGCGGGACAACCGCGCGCGCCATTTCTGAAAGGGGCAGGCATGACACGGAGTTTCAGCACGCGGGCGGTGGCCCTGATGACGGCGCTTGCGGTCTCGGTGCCGGTGGGGCTGACCCCCGGTTTTGCACAGGCGAGCTACAGTTTCACGCAGGTGCAGATCCAGGGCAATCAGCGGGTTGAGCCGGAAACCATCCTCTCTTACGCCAATGTGCAGCGCGGCCAGCCGATCACGCCGGGTCAGCTCAATGACGCGCTGCAACGGCTGCAAGGCTCGGGCCTGTTCGAGAGCGTTGAGGTGGTCCCACAAGGCGGCACGCTGTTGATCCGGGTGCGCGAATATCCGACGATCAACGTGATCAATTTCGAGGGCAACCGCCGCGTCCGCGATGCCCAACTGTCCGAGATCATCCAAAGCGCCTCGCGCCGCGTCTATTCGCCCGCGCAGGCCGAACGCGACGCCGCCAATATCGCGCAATTCTATTCGGCGCAGGGCCGCCTTGCCGCCCGCGTCACCCCGCGCATCATCCAACGCGACGGCAACCGCGTCGATCTGGTGTTTGAGATCCGCGAGGGCAACCTGACCGAGATTGAGCGCATCGGCTTCACCGGCAACCGCGCCTTTTCCGACCGCCGCTTGCGCAACGTGCTGGAAACCAAACAGGCCGGGCTGTTGCGCAATTTCGTGCGCCGCGACACGTTCAACCCCGACCGGCTGGATCTGGACGAACAGCTGCTGACCGATTTTTACCGCTCGCGCGGTTATGCCGATATGCGGGTGCGCGCGGTCGCGCCTGAGATTGCCCGCGAACGCGATGCGTTCTTCATCACCTTCGCGATTGAGGAAGGCCCGCGTTTCACCATGGGCCGGATCGACACCGTGTCCGAGATCCCGGGCCTTGATGCCGCCCCCTTCGCCGCCGAAAACCGGGTGCGGCAGGGTGAGGTCTATAACCCCGCCGTGATCGACAACACGATCCGCCGGATGGAGACCATCGCCCTGCGCGAGGGCTTGGACTTTGTGAATATTGAGCCGCGCATCACCCGCAATATGCGCAACCAGACGCTTGATCTGACCTTCGCGCTGACCCGTGGCCCGCGCATCTTTGTCGAACGCATCGACATTGAGGGCAACACCACCACGCTGGACGAGGTGATCCGCCGCCAGTTCCGCACGGTTGAGGGCGACCCCTTCAACCCGCGTGAGATCCGCAACTCGGCCGAGCGTATCCGCGCGCTTGGCTATTTCGCCGATGCGCAGGTCGGCACCCGCGAAGGCTCTTCGCCGCAGCAGGTGATCGTCGATGTGAATGTTGAGGAACAGCCGACCGGCTCACTCAGCTTTGGGGTCAGCTACGGCGTGAATACCGGGCCGGGCGTCAGCATCGGGCTTCAGGAGCGCAACTTTCTGGGCCGTGGTCAGGACGTCGCGCTGACCGTCTCAACCGCCAAGGGCAACCGCGATTCCAGCCTGACCTTTATTGAGCCCTATTTTCTGGGCCGCGATCTGCGGGCGCGCTTTTCAACCTGGTATCGTGAGACGAACCAGTTTCAGGCGCGCTATAACACGCGGTCTTATGGCTTCTCGACCGGGCTTGAATTCCCGGTCTCGGAGAACGGGCGGCTTGAGCTGACCTATCGGCTGTCGAATGACGATATCTATGATGTGCGCGAGATCGGCACCGACCCGGACACGGGTGAGCTGACCGGATCATCGCCCATTCTGGTGGCGGAACAGGGCCCACTTTGGACCTCGGCCATCGGTTATGGCTATAACTACGACAGCCGCCGCTTGCGCCTTGACCCGCAGACGGCCTATCGCTTTCGCTTCAATCAGGAATATGCCGGGATTGGAGGCGACCGCCATGCGATCCGCTCAACCCTGTTTGCGGGGATGGAGACGACGCGCTTCCGCGATGATGTCTCGATCCGGTTGGAGTTCGAGGCGGGCGCGGTCAATATGCTCAAGGATGAGGTCAGCCGGACCACGGACCGCTTCAGCGGCTCACGCGTGCGCGGCTTCCGCCCGAACGGTTACGGGCCGCGCGATCTGGACGCCCCCAATGAGGACGGTCTGGGCGGCAACTTCTTCTGGGTGGCCCGCGCCGAGGCGCAATTCCCCATCGGCATCCCTGAGGAATACGGCATCAGCGGCGGGTTGTTCGCCGATGTCGGCTCAGTCTGGGGGCTGGACAATGTGCAGGGCTATAATAACCCAAGCGCAGACGGCCCGAACAACCTGCCCGGCGGGATCGTCGATGATTCGATGAATGTGCGCGCCTCGGTCGGGGCCTCGATCCACTGGAACACGCCGATCGGGCCGCTGCGCTTCAACTATGCGGTGCCGGTGCGCAAGATGGATTATGACCTCGAACAGCGGTTCGACATGACCATCTCGACCCAGTTCTGATGCGCGCTGCGCTGATCCTTGCGCTGCTGCCGGTGGCTGTGGCGGCGCAAGACGCCCCGCCGGTGGCGATCACCGATGAGGCCGACCCGATGCAGACCCTGGCGGAACGCCCGCTCTCGCGGCCTCAGGCTTTGGGGCTTGAACTGACCGGACCCGCGCAGGCGCAGGTTCTGGCCATCGACCCTGACCGGCTGTTCGCGGCCTCGGCCTGGGGGCGGCGGGCGCAGACGCTGCTTGAGGCGCAGGCCGCCGAAATCGCGGCTGAAAACGAACGGCTGGAACGTCAGTTCACCGCCGACGAACAGGCGCTGACCGCCGCGCGCGACAGCCTTGCCCCCGATGAGTTCCGCCGCCGCGCCGAGGCATTCGACGTAAGCGCCCAATCGGTGCGCCGTGAACGCGCCGAGGCGCTGCGCGGCCTGTCTGAACGCGCCGATGCGGAACGCGCGGCCTTTCTGGATGCCGCCGTGCCGGTCATTGCGCAGGTGATGGAGGAACATGGCGCAAGCGTGCTCTTGGACCGGCGCACGATTTTTCTGGCCGATGAACGCATTGATATCACGGGCGAATTGATGGGCCGCATCGACGCGCAACTGGGTGACGGCGCGGCTCGCGTGGCGGATTGAGGCGGGGTTTCTGTCTTGCCGAGGGCAGGGCATAACGAAAACGCCCGGACCGCAAGGCCCGGGCGTTTCCCGTCAAAAATGGGCTTGATCAGCCGTCGAAATTGACCTCTTCGATCAGGCGCAGCGCGTCGGGGCGGAGCGCCGAGATCTCATCAAGGCTCAGATCGTCAGCGGTGAAATCACCCCAACCGGCCACGATCTCGGACCGCGCCACGCCGTCCACGACCGGGAATTCATAGTTCGATTCGGCATAGATCTGCTGCGCGCGGTCGCCTGCCAGATATTCAATCAGTTGCAGCGCGGCCTCACGGTTGGGCGCGTGCGCCGTCATGCCGACGCCCGAGACGTTCACATGGGTGCCGCCATTCTCAAAGACAGGGAACTCGATCCGAACGGCATTGGCCCAGTCCTGCTGTTCGGGATCTTCCAGCATCTTGCCCATGTAATAGGTGTTGCCGATGCTGATATCGCATTCGCCCGCCCAGATCGACTTGACCTGCGCGCGGTCATTGCCTTCGGGCTGTTTGGCCAGATTGCCACGCAGCGCACTCAGCCATTCGCGGGTCGCCTCTTCGCCGTGATGGGCCAGATAGGCGGCGGTCAGCGCGATGTTATAGTCATTGCCAAAGGTGCGGGTGCAGATCCGGCCTTCCCATTTGGGATCGGCCAGATCTTCGTAAGTGGTGATCTCGCCCTCGGCGACACGCTCACGATGGGCATAGACGATGCGGGCGCGGGTGGTGACGCCGAACCACTGGTTGTCCTCATCCTGAAGGGCGGCGGGGATGCGGGTTTCCAGAACCTCGCTCTCGACCGGCTGCAACACGCCCGCATCTTTCAGCTCACCCAGACGCGCGACATCGACGGTCAGCACCAGATCAGCGGGTGAGCGGCTGCCCTCAGCCTGAAGCCGTTCCACCATGCCCTTGTCCACATAGGCGATGTTGACGGTGATGCCGGTGTCCTCGGTAAAGGCATCAAGCACCGGCTGGATCAGTTCCGGCTGGCGATGCGAATAGATATTCACCTCATCCGCCACGGCGGGAAGGGCGACCGAGGCGGCCAGAAGGGCGAGAAGGCTGCGCATACTTGATTCCTTTTGTCAGGTTGATGCGTGGCGCTTGTCGCATGGGGCAGGGCGCCCGTCAATAGTTTACTGAAATGCTTTGTTAATGGGGCGGGGCTTTGCCGGTCTTTTGTCCCTAAATATCCCCGCCGGAGGCATCCGCCACGGCCGCCCGCGCCGCCGCTTGCAGGCGCGAAAGCTTGGGGGCGGCTTGACGGCAGCGACCGCCCGCGATACCGCCCGGCCATGGCACGCGCTCCTCTTTTGCAACTCTCCGATATCTCGCTCACCTTTGGCGGCAATCCAGTCTTTGACGGGCTGAACCTGACCATTCAACCGGGCGACCGCGCAGCACTTGTGGGCCGCAACGGTTCAGGCAAATCGACGCTGATGAAGGTCATGGCCGGTCTGGTCGAACCGGATCGCGGCGAGGTGGTGACGCCTGCCGGCATCTCGGTCGGCTATATGGAACAGGACCCGGACCTTTCGGGCTTTGCCACGCTTGGCGATTTCGCCGCGGCCAATCTGCCCCCGGGTGAGGAATACCGCGTTGAAATGGCAGCGGAGGGGCTGAAGCTGGACCCCGCCCGCGCCATCGAGACCGCCTCGGGCGGTGAGCGGCGGCGGGCGGCGCTTGCGCGGCTCTTGGCCGAGGCGCCCGATCTGATGTTGCTGGACGAGCCGACCAACCATCTGGACATTCAGGCCATCGGCTGGCTTGAGGATCACCTGAGTCAGACCCGCGCGGGCTTTGTTCTCATCAGCCATGACCGCGCCTTTCTGCGCGCGCTGACCCGCGCGACACTCTGGCTGGATCGTGGGGTGATGCGCAGGCAGGACAAGGGTTTCGCGCATTTCGAGGAATGGCGCGAGACGACCTGGGCGGAAGAGGATGAGGCGCGCCACAAGCTGGACCGCAAGATCAAGGCAGAGGCCCGTTGGGCGGTCGAGGGGATTTCCGCGCGTCGCAAGCGCAATATGGGCCGGGTGCGCGCGCTTGCCGCGCTGCGCGAGGAACGCGCGGGCCAGATCCGCCGTCAGGGTGCGGCGGCGATGGAGCTTGACGCAGGCCCGCAATCGGGCAAGCGGGTGATCGAGGCGCAGGGCATCGCCAAAAGTTTTGGCGAGCGGGTGATCCTGCACCCCTTCGATCTGCGCGTGCTGCGCGGCGACCGGATCGCCTTTGTCGGGCCGAACGGGGCGGGCAAGACGACGCTGATCCGGATGCTGACCGGCGAGATCGCCCCCGATGCGGGCAGCGTGACCCATGGCACCAATCTTGAGATCGCGGTGTTCGACCAGACCCGTTCCGCGCTGAACCCGGATCAGAGCCTGTGGGATGCGATGGTGCTTGATCCGTCGATGTCGGTTTCGGGGCGCTCGGATCAGGTGATGGTGCGCGGGCAGCCGCGCCATGTCGCGGGCTATCTCAAGGATTTCCTGTTCGACGATGCGCAATTGCGCGCCCCGGTGCGCAGCCTGTCAGGCGGGGAAAAGGCGCGGCTTTTGCTGGCGCGGATCATGGCGAAACAGTCGAACCTGCTGGTTCTGGATGAGCCGACCAACGATCTGGATGTGGAAACGCTTGATCTCTTGCAGGATCTTCTGGGCGATTATGACGGCACCGTGCTGCTGGTCAGCCATGACCGCGACTTTATCGACCGCGTGGCAAGCGCGACCGTCGCGATGGAGGGTGACGGGCGCGCGGTGATCTATCCGGGCGGCTGGTCGGATTATCAGGCGCAGCGCGCCGAGGATGCGCCCGCGCCCACAGCCACCCCGCAGGCCGCGCCGAAACTCGCGTCGGAGAAGCCCAAAGCCAGCAAAGCGGGGCTCAGCTTTACCGAAAAGCACCGGCTTGAGGAATTGCCGGGCCTGATCGAACGGCTTGAGGCGGAAATCGCGAAACTGGCCGCGTTTCTCTCCGATCCGGCCATCTATACCGAGGCCCCCGCCAAGGCCCAGAAGGCCACCGAGGCCATGGCGGAACGTCAACAAATCTTAAGCGCGGCTGAGGAAGAATGGCTCTTGCTTGAGGAAAAGGCAGCGGGTTAGGCTTTCGGGATGGAAAAACGGCGTGATGCGCCAGTCAGTCGGGGTTTTGATGAATAAGCTGATCCTTGTCGCAGCACTTTTGCCGCTTGCCGCTTGCGGGCCGGCCAATCCGCGACCCGTCACAAGCCCCGCCACCGCCCCCGGCAATCAGGTCGGCGCGGCCAATCCGGCGGCGGTGTTCTGCACCAATCTGGGCGGCACGGTCCAGACGCGCGGGCAGGCCAGCACCTGCCGCACGCCGGACGGGCGCACCCATGATCTGGCCGCGCTTTATCGCGCGAATATCAGGCTGTAGCCTCAGCCGAGGCGCGCGAGAGCGGGCGGATGCGCAGCTTGGTGATGCGGTTGTCGCGGCGGGTCACCACCTCAAACCGATAGCCCAGGAAGGAAAACACCTGCCCCTGCGCGGGGATCGACTGGGCCATATGGATCACCAGACCGGCGATGGTATTGGCCTCATCATCGGGCAGGTTCCAGTCAAGCGCGCGGTTCAGGTCGCGGATCGTCATCGCCCCGTCCAGCAGATAGTCGCCGTTTGACAAAGGCTTGAGTTCCTGCGCGGCCTCTGTGTCATGTTCATCGGCAATCTCGCCCACGATTTCCTCAAGAATATCCTCAAGCGTGATCAGCCCGCGCAGGCTGCCATATTCATCGACGACAAGCGCGAAATGCGTCCGCCGCTTGAGAAATTCGCGCATCTGTTCGTCAAGCGCGGTGGTGTCGGGGACGAAATAGGGCTTCATCGCGACCGCCATCACGTCAAAATCGCGGATTGCATCGGCAGGGTCGCCCACCCCGTCATAAGCGCTGTTATTGACCGCGCGCAGCACATCCTTGGCATGGATCACGCCGATCACGTTCTCACGCTCACCGCGATAGACGGGCAGGCGAGTATGGGGGCTCGACAGCACGATCTCCAGGATCTTTTCGGGCGGCAAATCGCCGTCGATCATCTGGATGCCCGAGCGGTGCTTCATGATCTCTTCAACCGAGCGGTTGCCCAGATCAAGCGCGCCAAGCAGCCGGTCGCGATCCTCTTTCTGCACCGCGCCCGATTCGTGCCCGATGGTCAGCGCGCCCGCGATTTCCTCATGGACTGAGAACATATTCCCATCCTCAGCCTTGCGCAGGCCAAGAAGGCTCAGGAGCCCCCGTACGATGAATTGCACGACCATGACGATGGGGGTCAGGACGCGGGTGATCACGCGGATCGGGCGGGCCACGATGCTGGCCAGATTCTCCGGGTTCCCGATGGCATAGGATTTGGGCATCACCTCGGAAAAGATCAGCACCAGAACGGTGGTGACCACGGTCGCGATGGCCACGCCCTTGGCCCCGAAAAGCCCGGTGAACAGCGCGGTCGCAAGGGCTGCGGCCAGAATATTAACCACGTTATTGCCCAGAAGGATGGCGCCGATCAGCCGGTCGGTGTCGCGCGTGACCTCAAGGGCGGCCACCGCGCCGCTGTCGCCCTTATCGGCGCGGGCGCGCAGCTTGGGGCGGCTTGCGGCGGTCAGCGCGGTTTCCGAGGCCGAGAAGAAGGCCGACATCACAAGGCAGACCAGAATTGCCGTGCCGGTAACCCAGAGCGCGCTGTTATCGCCCGCGGGCGGGCTTTGGGTGGTGGCGGTCTGGGCTGCGGCGGCGGTCAGCAGGGCTATCATGTGGTCTCGGCTTTGTTTTGTGGCGCATCCGGGGGCGAATGCGGGGGATTATCTGGCGCAACGCGCGCAAGCGGGTGATGGTTCAGAACCAGATCACGCATCCGAGCGTCAAGCACATGGGTATAGATCTCGGTGCTCGACAGGTCGGCATGGCCAAGCAGCGTCTGGATCGAGCGCAGATCGGCCCCGCCCTCCAGCAGATGGGTGGCAAAGGCGTGGCGGATCACATGCGGCGTCACCCGGGCGGGATCAAGCCGCGCGGCAAGGGCCAGGTCGCGGATCAGCAGGTTCACCGCCTGCCGGTTCAGATGCCCGGCGCGGCCCGGCGCGGGGAAGAGAAACCGCCCGCCCGGACCCGCGATCAGCCGCCCAAGCGGGCTGTCCTTGGCGGCCCCGTCGCGATGGGCCAGCCAAAGCGCGGTTGCGCGCCGCGCCGGTGTGCCAAGCGGCACCATCCGTTCGCGCCCGCCCTTGCCACGGATCAGCAGAACCTGCGGGTCGCCGCGCATCGGCGCGACCGGCAGGCTGACCAGTTCCGAGACCCGCATCCCGGTCGCATAAAGCAGCTCAATCACGCAGGCGGCCCGCAGTTTTTCGGTTTCATCGCGCCCGATCCGGGGCAGGGCCTCGAACAGCGCGGTCATCTCGGCCCGGCTCAGCGTGCGGGGCAGGCGGGCGGCACGGCCCGGGCCCTCAAGGCGGATGGCGGGGTCATCCTCGCGCAAGCCTTCGGACAGCGCAAAGCGGGTGAACTGCCGGATCGAGGACAGCCTGCGCGCCCGTGTCGCGCGCGACAGGCCCTGCGCATCGCACGCGCGCAGGTAATCCTCGATATCTTCGCGGCTGACGGCGATCAGCGCGATCTGCCGCGCGGCCAGCCAATCCGCGAAATCGCGCAGGTCGCGCCCATAAGCCAGAATGGTGTTGCGCGCCGCACCGTTCTCGGCCGATTGCGCGTCAAGAAAGGTCGCGATCAATTGCCGCGCGGGGCGGTCCTCAGCCATCGCCCGCCCCCGAGAGCCAGGGCTCAAGCGCGATCTGGGTGGCGATCCGGCGCGCATCGGCCCAGAGCCCCATCTCGCGCAGCGCGGCGACGCCACGGGCGGCGCGGGGCAGATCACCGTCAAACCCCGCATCCGCATCCGAAATCGCGGCGAACAGCGCCTCGGCGCGGGCCGGGACCGGCTCACCCGGATCACCCGCGAAAACCGGGGCAAGCGCCGAGAGCCGCCGCGTCACCGGCTCTGGCGCGCCGCCCGAGGCAAGCGCCAGAAGGGAGGCGTCAACGGGCTCAGCCGGGGCGGCCTCAAGCTCGGTCACGCCGGCCCAGAGCCGCAGCCACAAAGCCAGCCGCGCGGGCGGCCCCGAGAGCGCTGCGGGGTTGAGCTGTTCTGCATAGATCCTCGCGAACATATCGCGCAGGCCCGCTTCTTCCATGCCGCGATGGGCCGCGACAAGGGCCGCGCCGATCCGCGCCGGGTCTCCGGTCAGCAGGGCCGCGTCAAGCGCCTGCACCGCCGCCGCGCGTTCCCAGACCCCGCCCGACGCCGCCGGTCGCTGCGCGGTATAAAGCAGGTGCAGCGTGGCGGGGGCGATGGCGTCATGGCGGCCCAGCCGCTCAGCCGCGTCAAGCTGCGCCTTCCACCCGGCATTGCTGCGCAGTTCGGACCAGGCAAAGGCAAGCGGCAGGGGCGCGGTCGCCAAAGGCTGGCCAATCGCCTCATGCAGCCGGAAGAGCAGCGGCGTGACCTGATCGGGGGCCGGGTGGATCTCACCTGTATCGGCAGAGGCGTCGTCCAGAAAATCGGCCAAAAGCGCGCGATGCGCGTCGTCGATCCGGCCAAGCCGTGCCGCGACCTGATAGGTCAGGGCGGCGGCAGGCCAGTCGCCACGCGCGGCAAGGCAAAAGATACGCGCGGCGAAACTGGGCGCGATGCCGGGCGCATCATCCATCATCTGACAGGCGGCCTGTTCATCGCCCAAGAGCAGTGCGATATCGAACATGCGCCTGAACCGTTCCGTCGTGCCGGGGCCCGCGCTTGCCAGCATATCGCGGGCCAGGGGCAGGGCGCCCATGTCCAGAAGCCTGTCCACCCGCGCGGTAAAGAACGCGCCCTCCGGCGTGTCGCCGTCCAGTTCGGGCGGGTTCAGCTGCGCGTCGATCACCCGGCGAAACAGCCGATGCGCGGCCTGAATGCGCGGGGTCGGGGTGGCGGCGATGACCCGCTGCGCGTCGTGGCTGCCCAACCCCTCCCACAGGTCCAGCGGCACCCCCGCCTGCCGGGCCGAGATGATCCCAAGCGCATCGGGATTGGTCCCGTCCAGCCGCGTCATTCCCACCGGCACCGCCGCCGCGCTGTCCGAGATGCCGGGGCGCGGCTGCGGGCGGGTCGCGGCGGGGGCCTCGGGGCGCAGATCGCGCGCATCGGGCGGCAGCGGGTCGCCGGGCCGCCATGCGCTGATATTGCGCGGCAGCGCGGTCGAGCCCGACAGCCAGTCATTGGCCGATAGCGGCTCTTCGGCCAGAGCCTGCGCGGGCAAAGCCGCCATGGTCGCGAAGATCAGCGCCTTAATTGGCGGGCGCATCGGCTTCAGCTTCGGTCGCGGCCTCAGTTGCGGGGGCCGCATCCATCGTCACCGCGCCGTCCATATCAAGGCGGACAGGGGTCCGCGTCTCATGCCGGGGCGGGTCCATATCGCCGAAATAGGCATAGCCCGCCAAACCAACAAACCCCAAAACCAACAGGAAAATCAGGATCTTGAGCAATCTCATCCGTAGCCCTTTCTGCCCGGCCATCGAAAAATGCGCCCGATCTTTTGCCGGGCTGTCCGTTTTATATATGGCATTTTCGGAAAGATCACGCCATTCAACAGGGCCAGACAACGAAAAGGGCAAGATGCAGGGTCAGATCGTCTTGGTGGGCATGATGGGGGTCGGCAAGACCGCCGTTGGTGCGGCGCTTGCGCGGCGTCTGGGCGCGGGTTTCGTCGATACCGATGCCGAGATCGAGCGCGCCGCCGCCATGCCCATCTCCGAGATCTTCGCCCGCGACGGTGAGGCGTTTTTCCGCGCCCGCGAGACGCAGATCCTGTCGCGCCTGCTGGACGGTCCGCGCGGGGTGATCGCAACCGGCGGCGGCGCGTGGATCCAAGAGGCGAATCGCGCGCTGATCCGGCGGGCGGGGCTGGCGGTCTGGCTCGATTCCGATCTGGAAACGCTGTGGCACAGGGTGCGGCAGCGGCCCACCCGGCCTTTGTTGCAGACCGCCGATCCCAAAGGGACACTGGCCGCGCTGATTGCTGCGCGCTCGCCTGTCTATGCGCAGGCCGATCTGCGCGTCGAATCGCGCCGGGGCAGCGATGTGGACGCCACCGCCGCGCGGCTTTATGACGCCATCGAGGCCGCCCGGCCCGGATTTATGGGGGTATCATGACTGAGATCGTCAAGGTGGAACTGGGCGCGCGCAGCTATGAAGTGCGCATCGGCGAAGGGCTGATCGCGCGCGCGGGGGCCGAGATCGCGCCGCTTCTGACCCGCCCCCGTGCCGCCATCATCACCGATGAAAGCGTGGCTGCGCTGCATCTGGCGGCGCTTGAGGCGGCGTTGCGGGCTGAGGGCATCGCCCCGGTCGCGCTGCGCCTGCCCGCCGGTGAGGCCACGAAATCTTGGGCGCATCTGGGCCAGACGGTCGAGTGGCTGCTGGACCAGAAGATCGAGCGGCGCGACATGGTGATCGCGCTTGGCGGCGGGGTGATCGGGGATCTGGCGGGCTTTGCCTCGGCCATTCTGCGCCGCGGGGTGCGCTTTGTGCAGATCCCGACCTCGCTTCTGGCGCAGGTGGACAGCTCGGTCGGGGGCAAGACCGGGATCAATTCGCCCCATGGCAAGAACCTGATCGGCGCGTTCCATCAGCCAAGCCTCGTTCTGGCCGATATTTCCGTGCTTGAGACCCTGCCAGAGCGTGATTTTCTGGCGGGCTATGGCGAGGTGGTGAAATACGGGCTGTTGGGCGATGCGGCGTTTTTCGACTGGCTGGAGGAAAACGGCCCGAAGCTGCGCGCCGATGCGCGCCTGCGCCAGAAGGCGGTTGCCCATTCGGTCGCGATGAAGGCGGGCATCGTTGCCCGTGACGAGACTGAGCAGGGTGAGCGTGCGCTCCTGAACCTTGGCCATACCTTTTGCCACGCGCTTGAGGCGGCGACGGGCTACACCGATCGGCTGCTTCATGGCGAGGGTGTGGCGATTGGCTGCGCGCTTGCCTTTGACCTGTCAGCGCGGATGGGGCTTTGCGCGCAGGAAGACCCTTCGCGCGTGGCGGCGCATCTGGCCGCGATGGGGATGCCCGCGCGGCTCTCCGATATTGCGGGCGAATTGCCGGATAATGCGCGGCTGATCGATCTGATGGGGCAGGACAAGAAAGTGGTGGACGGGCGGCTTCGCTTTGTTCTGGCGCGCGGCATCGGCGAGGCGTTCATCTGCGACGATGTGAACCGCGCCGATCTGGACGCCACGCTCGCCGCCGCCCGCTGATCCGGGCGCGGTGTTACAAAGGCGCGCGGGATTGGCAAGGCGTTCATCTGCGATGATGTGAACCGCACCGATCTGGAGGCGACACTCACCGCCGCCCGCTGATCCGGGCGCGCCCAGCCTGTCTTTTGTCCAAAAATATCCCCGCCGGAGGCACGCCGCCCGCGAGGGCGGCGTAAACACTCAGAACGGGATCTCGTCGTCGTAATCCGACCGCGCGGGCTGGCTTTGGCCGCCGCGACCACCGCCTTGACCGCCACCCTGCGCGCCCGAGCCGTAATCGTCATAGCCGCCCTGGCCGCCGCCATAGCCGCCGCCCGACCCGCCCTCGCCGCGCCCGTCCAGCATCACAAGCGTGCCGCCAAAGGCGCGCAGCACGACCTCGGTCGTGTAGCGGTCCTGTCCCGACTGGTCCTGCCATTTGCGGGTCTCTAGCTGGCCCTCGATATAGACCTTGGAGCCCTTTTTCAGGTAACGCTCGACCACGCCGACCAGTCCTTCGGACATGATCGCGACCGAGTGCCATTCGGTGCGCTCGCGCCGTTCGCCGGTATTGCGGTCCTTCCAGTTTTCCGAGGTCGCGATGCGCAGATTGGCGACCTTGCCGCCGTTCTGGAAGGTGCGGATCTCGGGGTCGCGGCCCAGATTGCCGATCAGGATCACCTTGTTGACCGAGCCTGCCATGTCATGCCTTTCCTTGTCTCATCTGTCGGGCATGGTCTAACCCGCGACTTGCGGCAAGGAAAGCGGGAAACGGGCGGGCGGCCTTCCGCTGTCAACCGCAGCGCTTTCGGCGGAAAACCGCCGAGCTTGGTCGGCCACGGAACCGGCACGAATGGGTGACTTACGCGATGTCGGTTTTCTTCGTATAGTTCGGGCAATGAGAACGGGCGCGACAGCTGCGCAACATAGGCTTGAGGGGCAAGTTCGATGGTGGATGGGTCGAAGGGTTTTCGGAAGCGCTTGGCAAGGCTGGCGGTCATGGCGGGTCTTGCGGTGGCCGTCGCGCTGCCGGTGGCGGGGCCGGTCGAGGCCAATGGCCTGCAATTGCGCAATGTCTCCAACCAGTCGCGCGAACAGCAGTTCCAGCGTCAGCGTGAGCTGATGGATTCGCGGCTGGCCAACCAATATCAGCAATCCCGCCGCCTGCGCCCACAGGGCCGCGAGGTGGTCAATGTCACCACGATTGAGCTTCAGCCGCAGGTCTCGAACCTCAACTATACCGGGCGCCGCACCGCCTATCTGCCCCATGCACAAGCCGCCGCGCGCCGCCATGGCATCCCCGAGGCGCTGTTCCTGCGTCTGGTCCAGCAGGAATCGGGCTGGAACCCGAATGCGGTCTCCCATGCCGGTGCGATGGGTCTGGCGCAGCTGATGCCCGGCACCGCGCGCCAGCTTGGCGTGAACCCGCGTGATCCGGTGCAGAATCTGGAAGGCGGGGCGCGTTATCTGCGCATGATGTATAACCAGTTCGGTGACTGGCGGCTGGCGCTTGCGGCCTATAATGCGGGCCCGGGCGCGGTGCAGCGTCATGGCGGCATCCCGCCTTACCGCGAGACCCAGAACTATGTCCGCATCATCGCGGGCGGCTGAGACATCGCGCGCCCGCTGCCCTTCACGCGGGCAGGGCCGCCGGGTGCCTCCGGCGGGGATATTTGGGGACAAAAGACGAAAGAGGGCCGCGCGGATCTGCGCGGCCTTTGGTCTTATCGCTGCATCTTGGTGTATTTGACGCCCTCAATCGTGGCGCCGGCCATGAAGCCGGTCTGGCCAAAGATCATCGCGACGACCGGATATTCCGCGCTCATCGTGTCGCCGCCATAGGACATGCCGCCATCGGGCAGGGTGTAATAGGCCCCCGCCGCGGCCAGCCAGCCGTGATGCGCGCGGAAACTGGCAAGCGCCTGATCGGTCTGAAAGGCCAGCACATGCGCATATTGCCGCGCGCCCGCCTGAAGCCCGATCCCGGCCTGCGTCGCGGTGTAATATTCGACCGTCTCGCCGCCGATGCGCAGCGCGCCCTCACCATAAGAGCCACCGATGCCAAGCCCCGCCTGGGTCATCACCGGCATATAAAGCACGCCCTTGGCATTCTGGATGATCGGGCGCGTGGCGGGGTATTTCGACAGCAATTCATTGCGGGTCGCATCCACCATCGCGTTGATCCGCTGCGCATCAAGCCCCGCGATATTGCGGTTGCTCAGCGCGGCAGGCGTCGCGGTGCAGGCGCCAAGGGCTGCGGTTCCGCCCGCGACCAGAAAGGCGCGGCGGGACAGGTGGAACGGGCTGATATTGTGTCTGCTCATGGATTGGCCCCTTTATTTTGGGGGCTATCTTAGCCTTTCGCGCCCGCTCATGCCAGCCATCCGGCGATTTCGGGGGCAAAATAGGTCAGCACGCCGTCGCAACCGGCCCGCTTGAAGGCCAGAAGCGATTCGAGGATCGCCTCACGCCCCAACCAGCCATTCGCGACCGCACCCGCCAGCATCGCATATTCGCCCGAGACCTGATAGGCGAAGGTCGGCGCGTCGAACCGCGCGCGCACATCGCGGCAGATATCCAGATAGGGCATGCCGGGCTTGACCATGACCATATCCGCGCCCTCAGCCAGATCGCGGGCGACACAGCGCAGCGCCTCGGCGCGGTTGGCGGGGTCGATCTGATAGGTTTTCTTGTCGCCGGTCAGCCGCTCACCCGCGCCCACCGCATCGCGGAACGGGCCATAAAAGGCCGAGGCGAATTTCGCCGCATAGGACATGATCGCGACATCCTTGTGGCCCGCGCTTTCCAACGCCTCGCGCAGCGCGCCGATGCGCCCGTCCATCATGTCCGAGGGCCCCAGAATGTCGGCCCCCGCCTC
Source organism: Paracoccus sp. (in: a-proteobacteria) (assembly GCA_030538425.1). Classification (GTDB taxonomy): domain Bacteria; phylum Pseudomonadota; class Alphaproteobacteria; order Rhodobacterales; family Rhodobacteraceae; genus Paracoccus. Next base: position 114,023 of record JAUNTZ010000003.1, read on the forward strand.
AGCCTGCACAAGCGCCATTTTCACAAGCGCCTCAACGGTTTCATCGTTCAGGATCACGCCGTCGCGCACCAGCCCGTCATGGCCATTGGCGTTATAGGGATCAAGCGCGATATCGGTCATCACCATCAGATCGGGCGCGGCCTCCTTGATCGCGCGGATGGCGCGGTTGCCGATATTGTCGGGGTCCCAGGCGCGTTCGCAGGTCTCGGTTTTCAGATCCTGATCGGAATGGGGAAAGACGCAGATCGCAGGAATCCCCAGCCGCGCGGCCTGTTCGGCGGCGGCCTTCACCCCCTCGACCGTATAGCGGCGCACGCCGGGCATGGAGGGGATCGGGGTGTCCGCGCCCTCGATCTCGGTCACGAAAACCGGCCAGATCAGATCATTCACCGAGAGGCCGTTCTCGCGCACCATGCTGCGCATCGCGGGCGAGCGCCGCAACCGGCGCGGCCGCGCGGCGGGGAAGGGGGCGAGGATCGGATTGGGCATGGCTGTTCCCTTGATTTGCGGTTTCCCTTGGCACTTCATCGTTCTAAGTTGGCGCTTATGCAACCACAAGCAAGGCGCAGGAGGTGCCGTTGTCCGGCGGTTTGATCGAATTGCTCGATACGCGACCTTTTCTGTCGGCCTGGTTCTGGCTGTGGTTCGTGACCTCCTGGTCATGGGCGGGCCGGCATGTTCTGGGCGTGCCGATGGATGTGGTCCACGCCGCGCGCAAGGCGCTTGGCGCCGAGGCGCCGCCGCCCGATGCGCCCGCCGCGCTTGTGCTGTTCGACTGGCTGTCGCTGCATGTGCCGCGCGCAAGGCCGGGACGGCGCGAGACGCAGATGCTGCTGGCGGGCTCGGGCTTTGTTGCGGCGGGGCTGTTCGTTCTGGGCTTTCGCTTTGGCGTCTCCATGGCGCAGGCGCTGTTTCTGTTCGTCGTGCCGTTCATCGCGCTGTTCTGGATGCGGGTCAGGCTGGCCGAATGTCTGGTCCCGCTGCTGGATGAGGCCAGCCGGGGCCGGCCCGTGAATGAGACCGCCCGCGACGTGCTGCGCGTGATCGGCATCCACCGCGCCCTGTTTCATCTGCTCTCTATCGCAAGCGTGGTCATCACCGGGCTTTGGGGGATGCTGTGGCTCTTGACCCATCCCAACGGGCTGTGATTTCGCTTGAACCCGCCGCCGGGCGCATTAACTGAGGTCTCATGTCTCGACCCATCATCCTGTCCGGCGCCCCCGAGGGCTATGACGCCGCCCTGCTTGCCCGTGAGGCCGCGCGCGCGCCGGTGATCCATATCGCCCGCGACGACCGCCGCGCCGAGGCGATGCGCGCGGCCTTGGCGGTCATTGCGCCCGGCCTGCCGGTGCTGGACTTTCCCGCATGGGACACGACCCCTTATGACCGCGTCTCGCCCGCATCCGCGGTGATGGCGGCGCGGATGGCGACGCTGGCGGCGCTTGCCTCGGGCGCGATCAGCGGCAATTTCGTGCTGCTGACCACGGTGAACGCGGCGGTGCAGCGGGTTCCGGCGCGTGAGGTGCTGCGCGGGGCCAGCTTTACCGCCTCGACCGGCGCGCGGCTCAATGAGGCGCGCCTTCGCGACTATCTGGTGCGCATGGGCTTTGCGCAGACCCCCACCGTGACTGAGCCCGGCGATTTCGCGATTCGCGGCGGCATCATCGACATTTTCCCGCCCGGCGAAGGCGGCGCGCTGCGGCTGGATATGTTTGGCGATGTGCTGGAATCGGTGCGCCGCCTTGACCCGCAGACACAGCGCAGCGGTGAGGCTCTGTCCCGGCTTGAACTCGCCCCCATGTCCGAGGTGATCCTTGACGATGCGGCGATTGCGCGGTTCCGCCAGAATTACCGCATGACCTATGGCGGCGGCGCGAATGACCCCCTGTATGAGGCGATCAGCGCGGGCCGCAAGGTCGCCGGGGCGGAACATTGGCTGCCATGGTTCCACGAACGGCTTGAGACGATCTTTGACTATCTGCCCGAGGCTTCGGTGATGCTGGACGACCGGCTTGAGCAGACCCGCGAGGCCCGCGCGCATATGGTGGCCGAGCAATTCGCCGCCCGGCGTGAGGCGTCCGAGCGCCGCGCCGCCGCCGATACCGTCTATCGCCCGGTGCCGCCCGATCTGCTTTTCGCCTCGGATGCCGATTGGGCGTCATGGCTGGCCCCGCGCCGGGTGCTGCAATTCGCGGTCAACCCGGCCCCGCCCGGTCCCGGCGTTCTGGATGCGGGCGGGCGCGTGGGCCGCAATTTCGCGCCCGAGCGGCAGGCCGAAAAGCTGGACCTTTTCGGCGCCCTGGCCGACCACATCCGCGCGCTGTCGAAAACCCATCGCGTTGTGATTGCCAGCTTTTCCGAAGGCGCGCGCGACCGGCTGGCGGGGCTTTTGGCCGATGCGGGGATCTCGGGCGCCCTGATACTGCGCAGCCTGTCCGATCTGGGCGACAGGCCCGGTGCCATCGGGCTTGCGGTCTGGCCGCTTGAGGAAGGTTTCGTTGCCGATGGTGAGGCCTTGGGCCGCATCGCGGTGATCTCGGAGCAGGATGTTCTGGGCGACCGGCTGATCCGGGGCGCGCGCAAACGCCGCCGGGCCGAGAACTTTTTGCAGGACACCCAAAGCCTTACCCCCGGCGATCTGGTCGTCCACGTCGAACACGGGATCGGGCGCTATACGGGGCTTGAGACCATCACCGCGGGCGGCGTGCCGCATGATTGCGTGGCGCTTGAATATGCGGGCGGGGACCGGCTGTTTTTGCCGGTGGAAAACATCGAGCTGCTCAGCCGTTACGGCCATGAGGAAGGGCTGCTCGACCGTCTGGGCGGCGGCGCATGGCAGGCCCGCAAGGCGCGGCTCAAGGAACGCATCCGGCTGATTGCGGACCGCCTGATGCGGGTCGCCGCTGAACGCCTGCTGCGCGCCGCCCCGGTGCTGGAGCCGGAGCATCACGAATGGGAAAGCTTTTCCGCCCGCTTCCCCTATGCCGAGACTGAGGATCAGCTGGCCGCCATTGACGATGTGGTGGCCGATCTGGCGGCGGGCCGTCCGATGGACCGGCTGATCGTGGGCGATGTGGGTTTCGGCAAGACCGAGGTCGCGATGCGGGCGGCCTTTGTCGCGGCCTCGCAGGGGCGGCAGGTGGCCGTCATCGCGCCCACGACCCTGCTTGCGCGCCAACATGCCAAGAGCTTTGCCGAACGCTTTCGCGGCACCGCAATCAACCTGCGCGCCCTGTCGCGTTTCGTCAGCGCCAAAGAGGCCGCCGCGACCCGCGCGGGGCTTGCCGATGGCAGCGTGGATATTGTCGTCGGCACCCATGCGGTTCTGGCCAAATCGGTGAAGTTCAAGAACCTTGGCCTGCTGGTGATCGACGAGGAACAGCATTTCGGCGTGGCCCATAAAGAGCGGCTGAAAGAGCTGCGCTCGGACATCCATGTGCTGACCATGACCGCGACGCCGATCCCGCGCACGCTGCAACTCTCGCTGACCGGGGTGCGGGACCTGTCGATCATCGGCACGCCGCCGGTGGACCGGCTTTCGATCCGCACCTATGTCTCTGAATTCGACAGCGTGACCATCCGAGAGGCCCTGCTGCGCGAGAAATACCGGGGCGGGCAGTCCTTCTTCGTCGTCCCGCGCCTCGCCGACCTGCCCGAGATCGAGGACTGGCTGCGCGAACATTGCCCTGAGATCCGCTTTGTCGTCGCCCATGGCCAGCTTGCCCCCGGCGATCTGGACGAGCGGATGAACGCCTTTTACGACGGCAAATATGATGTGCTGCTGGCCACGACCATCGTTGAAAGCGGCCTTGATATTCCGACCGCGAACACGATGATCGTGTGGCGCGCGGATATGTTCGGTCTGGCCCAGCTTTACCAGATCCGGGGCCGCGTGGGGCGCGCGCGCATCCGCGCCTATTGTTATCTGACCACCAAGCCGCGCGCGCCGCTGACCCCGCAGGCGGAGCGGCGGCTGAAATTCTTGGGCAATATCGACGGGCTCGGCGCGGGCTTTAACCTTGCCTCGCAAGACCTTGATCTGCGCGGCGCGGGCAACCTTCTGGGTGAGGAACAATCCGGCCATATCAAGGAGGTCGGGTTCGAACTTTATCAGGCGATGCTTGAGGAAACGATTGCCAAGCTGAAGGCTGGCGATCTGGATGCCGCGCCTGAGGACGAATGGGCGCCGCAGCTGAATCTGGGCGTTCCGGTGACGATCCCCGAAAGCTATGTCGCGGATCTGGACGTGCGGCTGGACCTTTACCGCCGCCTGTCGCATCTGGGCAGCAAGGTCGAGATGGAGGGCTTTGCCGCCGAGTTGATCGACCGTTTCGGCCCTCTGCCGCGCGAGGTGAACGTGCTGATGAACGTGATCCGCATCAAGGCGATGGCGCGGCGCGCCAATATCGCGCGGCTGGATGCGGGGCCGAAAGGCGCGACGGTGCAGTTCCACCGCGACAAGTTCCCGAACCCCGCCGGTCTGGTCGAGTTCCTGACCGATCAGAAAGGCCAGGCCAAGATCGACGGCAACAAGCTGGTGCTGTTCCGCGACTGGACAACCGATGCCGAGCGGGTCAAGGGCGCCTATGCCATTGCCCGCGATCTGGCCGTGAAGGTCAAGGCGGGCAAGGGGTGAGGCGGGTTATTGCCGCGATCGTCGCGCTTTGTGCCGCGCCGGGGTTTGCGCAGGACAGCCCGGAACTGGCCTATTTTCTGGGCGCGCATGGCTGCGTGATCAATGATGAGACGCGGGCGGCGGCCATGGCGCAGGGCTTTGACGGGGGCGCGGTTGACGCCTTGGCCGCGCATCAAAGGGGCGGGGTTCTGCCGCGCGCGCTTTGCACGATCATCTGGCCCGCGATCGACAGCCCGCTTGCGATGGATGATCCGGTCATTCTGGCAACTCTGACCGGGCCAGAGCCCGCCTATGAGGGTGCCCCCAAGGGCTGTTTTCTGGTCGGCGTCGCGGATGCACTGGTCGCATCCAAGCGCTATGACAGCGAGCAGGCGTCGCGGATCTATGCCCGGTTTCTGGCCGCCGGTGTCTTGTCGGGCAGGCTGTCCTTTTACGGAGAGGACATTCTTGTCGTCCCGCCGGGGCCGCAAGTGATTGCCGATGCCGGGCCTTGTGCCGATCTGTCCGACCGTGCGCAGATGCGCAACGCCCGGCTGATCATGGGCAATATGCTGGATGAGATGGTCCGGGGCCATGCCGCCATGACCCCCTGCGCGGATGGTCAAAGCGAGTTGGACCAGATGTTCTTCATGGAGCGTCTGCATGAGTTCGGCAGCCCGAATGCCTGGGGATTCTTTGAGCTGGCGATGATTTTTCACGCGGCAGGTTGGGCCGATATCGGTCCGGGGCAGGGCGGCGTCACGCCGCCGCTCTGTCATACAGAGGCTGGATGATCCGGGCATGAAAAAGGGCGGCCACAAGAGCCGCCCTTTCCAGATCTGCGGGACAGGTCAGAACCCGCCTCAGAACCCGTCGCGGCGGGGCGCGTTCGGGTCGCGGTGATCTTCGTCGATCTCGACCTCGGTCTTGCGCACGGTGTCTTCCACACGCTCAACCCGGGTGTCCGAGGTCTTCGACAGCTCGATTTCCTCAACCACGCGAGCCTCTTTCGAGACGACGGCTTCCTCGCGGCGCTCTTCGGCCTCAATCGTGCGGTCCTGGAAGGCGGCGTCGCCTGCGGGACGGTCCACGGCGCGGCGGGTCACGTCCACGCGCTCATCGGTCAGCTCGACATCCTGAGAGACCGGCTCTTCGCGAACATGCGAGCGCACGCGCACGGTGCCACGGCCCACATCGCGCTTGCCGATATTCAGACGCTCTTCCACGACTTCCAGCTTTTCGCCATCGGTGTGGTGACGGTCGCCATGGGCGGCATAAGCGCCACGATCCCATCCCGAATCGCGCCATTCGGCCTCTCGCGCGTCCAGATCGACCGAGCCTTCGCTGTCGAGGATATTGGTGACCTCATCCATGCGCGCCTCAGGCACATTGCGGGCGGTGACCAGATAGCCGCCACGGTTCAGCCCTTCGGCATAGGTCGCGCGGTCGTCTTCGGGGAAGAAGAAATCGGCCAGCGAATCGAAAAAGCCACGCTCTTCAGCCGGGTCGCGGCGGGTCGTCGCGTCATAGCCCGCGTTTTCCTCGCCATGCAGCGCCACATCGGTGACGCCGATCTCGCGCAGGCGGGCGGCGGCGCGGTCAGCGTCGGCGCGGTTGTCGAACATTGCGGAAAGGGTGTGTCCGGTGCTATCGTGGTGCATCTGATTGCTCCTGTTTGTGATCTTCGGGGGTGGTCGGGGCACCCTGCGGCGGCAGTTTTTCTTCCACGATCCGCTGTTTCCGCAGGGTGATCGGAACCTCGACGGGCTGGGCCGTCTCGGTGCTGATCAGGTGAATTTCTTCGACAAGGACAAGCTCGGTCGTCACGACGACGCGTTCTTCCAGAACCGGCAGGATGGTCGTGTTGCCCTCACGCCGGACGCCCGGCGCCTCTGTCACGACGCGGTCAACGGGGACGCGGCGGACCAGAACGTCATGGCGGATATCCTCGGCGGTGACGAGTTCCTCAACCTCATCGGTGACGGTCGAGACGCGGCGGATGCCCTCCTCAACAACGCGCTTGCTGAAGGTCGCGACCTCTTCGACGCGCTCGATCATCTGGCTTTCGGTGAAACCGGCATCGGCGGGGGGATGGGCGCTGCTGTGGCGATCTTTGTCGTGATCTTCGGGGCCGTTCATGGTCGTCCTCCTCGCAATGCTGTCATGGCAAGGTAACGACGCCGTGGGGCAGGTGGTTCGATTGATAATGGTTGCCTCTGCTGCACCGGCAGACATAAAAAACGGCCCCGCTTGGGGGCCGCTTTGGCTCATTCCGCCGTCAGAAGCGGGGTCTTGTTCTTGCCGATGCGCGGCGCCTCGGGGCCCGCGATGTCGAAGAACGGCTTGTCGTCCTTGATGCCCACGCGCACCACACCGCCTTTGGTCAGGCGCCCGAACAGCAATTCCTCAGCCAAAGGCTTCTTGATGCTTTCCTGGATCACGCGGCCCAGAGGACGCGCGCCCATGCGGTCGTCATAGCCCTTTTCCGCCAGCCAGTTCGCGGCCTCGGGCGTGAGTTCGATATGGACGCCCCGGTCGATCAGCTGCGCCTCAAGCTGAAGCACGAATTTCTCGACCACCTGCACGATCACCTCACGCGGGAGCGGCGCAAAGGAGATGATCGCGTCCAGCCGGTTGCGGAATTCGGGCGTGAAGGTGCGCTCAATCGCCGCCGTATCCTCACCCTCGCGCCGGTCGCGACCAAAGCCGATGGCCGCGCGGGCCTGATCGGCGGCCCCGGCATTCGAGGTCATGATCAGGATCACATTGCGGAAATCGACGGTGCGCCCGTTATGGTCGGTCAGCCGGCCCGCATCCATGATTTGCAGCAGGATATTGAACACATCCGGATGCGCCTTCTCGATCTCATCAAGCAGCAGCACGCAATGGGGGTGCTGATCGACGCCATCGGTCAGAAGCCCGCCCTGATCAAAGCCCACATAGCCCGGAGGCGCGCCGATCAGGCGGCTGACGGCATGTTTCTCCATATATTCGGACATGTCGAAACGCAGCATCTCGACGCCCAAGGTATTCGCCAATTGCTTGGCAACCTCGGTCTTGCCGACGCCGGTCGGGCCCGCGAAGAGGTAATTGCCGATCGGCTTTTCGGGTTCGCGCAGCCCCGCGCGGGCCAGCTTGATCGCCGAGGACAGCGCCTCAATCGCGGCATCCTGACCGAAGACCAGCCTTTTCAGCGAGGCATCCAGGTCGCGCAGCAATTCGGTGTCGTTCTTGGTCACGTTCTTCGGCGGAATCCGCGCAATCTTGGCCACCACCGCCTCAATCTCCTTGGGCGAGATGGTCTTGCGGCGCTTCGATTCCGCGACCAGATGCTGCGCCGCGCCCGCCTCGTCGATCACGTCGATGGCGCTGTCGGGCAGCTTGCGGTCATTGATGTAACGCGCGGCCAGCTCAACGGCGGTCTTGATCGCGTCATTGGTATAACGCAGGTCGTGATGCGCCTCAAAATGCGGCTTGAGCCCCATCAGGATCTTGATCGTGTCAGGCACCGAGGGTTCGTTCACATCGATCTTCTGGAACCGGCGCGACAGGGCGCGGTCCTTTTCGAAATGCTGGCGATATTCCTTATAGGTGGTCGAGCCCATACAGCGCAGCTTGCCATCGGCAAGCGCGGGTTTGAGCAGGTTCGAGGCATCCATCGCACCGCCCGAGGTCGCGCCCGCGCCGATCACGGTATGGATCTCATCAATAAACAGGATCGCATCCTCATGCGCCTGCAATTCCTTGACCACGGCTTTCAGCCGTTCCTCGAAATCGCCGCGATAACGGGTTCCGGCCAGCAGCGCGCCCATATCAAGCGAAAAGATCGTCGCACCGGCCAGAACGTCGGGGGTCTGCCCCTCAACGATCTTTTTGGCCAGTCCTTCGGCAATCGCGGTCTTGCCCACGCCCGGATCACCCACCAGAAGCGGGTTGTTCTTGCGGCGGCGGCACAGAACCTGAATGCAGCGTTCGACCTCAGATTCGCGACCGATCAGCGGGTCCACATCGCCCTCACGCGCCTTTTCGTTCAGATCGACGCAATATTTCGACAGCGCCGTTTCCTCTTTCGAGGCGGCTTGCGGCTGCTCATCACTGTCATCATCGGCGCCCGTGACGGGGCGGCTTTCGGCGTAATCCGGGTTCTTGGCCACGCCATGCGCGATATAATTGACCGCGTCGTAACGGGTCATGTCCAGTTCCTGCAAGAAGAACGCCGCATGAGATTCGCGTTCGGCAAAGATCGCGACCAGAACATTCGCGCCGGTGACCTCAGCCCGGCCCGAGCTTTGGACATGGATCGCCGCCCGCTGAATCACCCGTTGAAAGGCGGCGGTCGGCACGGCTTCGGACCCTTCGACATCGGTCACAAGGGTGGACAGATCATCCTCAATGAATTCGGTCAGCAGGCGGCGCAGCTCACCCACATCGACGTCACAGGCACGCATCACGCGCAGCGCGTCCTGTTCTTCGGTCAGGGCAAGCAACAGATGTTCAAGCGTGGCCAGTTCGTGGCGGCGGTCATTGGCGAGTGCCAGGGCCGCGTGGATGGCCTGCTCAAGAGAGTTGGAAAAAGAGGGCACTAGCATGTCTCCTGTCAGTCTATCCGGCGGTTTGGGGCGACCCCACCTGCGCAGACTGTCATAATTGGTTTAAGGATTGATGGATTTTCGCGAGTTTCAAGAGGCTTTTATTGCCGGAGCGCGAAAACAATCCGGTTTGAACGGATGTGAGGGCGCGGGGGCCCGTTTTCAAGGCCCCCGCGCAGCCCCGCCACCGCTCAGAACTCATCCTTCATCTGGCGCAGCCGCGCGAAGGCCGCCGCCGGATCGTCAAGCCCCATCGCAGGCCCAAGCGCACCGGCGCGCAAGAAGGGATTGGTCGCCCGTTCCTCGGCCAATGTCGCGGGGGCGCAGGGCAGGCGGCCCGCCTGCGTCGCCTCCAGCCGCGCGCGCAGCGCCGCGTTCTCCGGGTCAACCGACAGGGCAAAGCGCCCGTTCGAGGCGCAATAATCATGGCCCGAACAGATCAGCGTATCTTCGGGCAGGGCATCCAGACGGCCAAGCGATTCCCACATCACCGCAGCGTCCCCCTCAAAGAGCCGCCCGCAGCCCAAAGCCATCAGGCTGTCGCCGGTAAATGCCGCATTCGCATCGGCAATATAATAGGCGACATGGCCGATCGTATGGCCCGGCACGTCGATCACCTGCGCGTTGAGGCCGCAAATCGTGATCTCATCGCCGGGACCGACAGCCTCATCCAGAGGCGGCAGACGGTGGGCATCATCGCGATTGCCGATCACCCTTGCGCCGGTGGCCGCGACCAGTTCGGGCACCGCCTGTATATGGTCGTCATGGTGATGGGTCAGCACGATCAGATCGAGCGACCAGCCAATCTCACGCAGCGCATCCAGAACCGGCGCGGCCTCGGGCGCATCGAACAGCGCGGTCTGCCCGTTCGCATGCAGCAGATAGGCATAATTATCGGCAAGCGCCCGGATGGTGACGATTTGCGGCTCTTGCTTTTCCTGAGGCTGAGACATTGCAACACCTTTCGCTTTCCCGCAGTCTGGGGCCAAGTTGAACGGGCAGTCTGGCAAGCAGGGGACAGGGGCGCAACCCGAATGCATCAGGATGTGATCGCGCTTCGCCGGTTTTATTACAACCGCGCGCTTGGCCGGGTGGCGCAGCGCATCCTGCGCGACAGGCTTTGCGCTGCGTGGCCGCCTGCGCAGACGGCGGGCATGACGGTGGCGGGCTTCGGTTTCGCGGTGCCGATGCTGCGGCCATGGCTGGGGCAGGCGCGGCGCGTCACCGGGCTGATGCCGGAGGGGCAAGGCGTGATGCCATGGCCCGCCGGTCTGCCCAATCATGCCGTGCTGTGTTCCGAAACCGCATGGCCGCTTGAGACGGGCAGCGTGGACCGCTTGGTTCTGCTGCATGCGCTTGAGACCTCGGACGCGCCTGCGGGGCTTTTGGCTGAGGCGTGGCGCGTGTTGGGGCCGGGCGGGCGGATGGTGGTGATGGTGCCCAACCGCGCGGGGCTCTGGGCGCGGGCCGATTCGACGCCCTTTGGCGTGGGCCGGTCCTATTCGCGCCACCAGCTTGAGGCGCAGGTCGAGGGCGCGGGATTCGTCACCGAGAAAAGCGATGGCGCGGTCTATATCCCGCCCTCGGACCGCCGCTTCTGGCTGCGCACGGCTTTGTGGTGGGAACGGCTGGGCTGGAGAATCTCCGCCATGCTGATCGCGGGGGTGGTGATGGCCGAGTTCTCAAAGCAGGTCAGCGCGCCCATAGGTCCGGCGCGGCGGGTGTCGGTCAAAAGCTCGCTTGAGGCTTTGGGCGGAATCGCCCGGCCCGCGCGTGAGGGCGCAAGCCCCGCGCATCAGCCGCGCCGGCAGGACTGAGCGCAAGCGCGGATGAGTATTTTTGCACAGAAGAAGCCGCAAACGGGGCAAGGCGCACGGATGCAACCGCAAGTTGTCCGGTTAAGCTCTTGTCGCGGCTCTGTTTGCGCGGGTTTTGCGCGGCTCAGGCGGGGCCAGACGCGCGCTTGTCACAAAAACCTCCCGCGTTAGCGCCTGTCAGCGCAAAAGCGACGCATTTGAGGCGTCAAGGCGGTTGCGGGGCGATGTAACAGTTGCTAGAGACCTCGCGAGAAAAGGGGTGGAACCTGTCCTTCGAGGCAGGCCCGCCCAAAGGACAGACGCCTTGCGACCGACCTTGGGGCCTCCCCAAGGCTCAGCCTGCGGGGTTTCGCGCTAACCGGAAGGATGACCGTGGCCAATTCCGCTTCGATTTCCGCCTCGATTGCCGGGCGCTATGCGCAGGCATTGTTTGATATCGTGAAGGATGAGGGCGGGCTTGACGCGCTTTCGACCCAGACGGCTGATCTGGCGCAGGCTTTGACCGACAGCGCCGATCTGCGCGAGATGATCGGCTCGCCGGTCCTGACCCGCGCCGAGCAGGGCCGCGCCATCACAGCCCTTGCCGAGAAGATGGGCTTGGGTCAGGCGCTGACCAACACGCTTCGCCTTCTGGCGCAGAACCGCCGCCTTTTCGTGCTGCCGCAATTCGTGGCCCGCATCAACGCGCTGATCGCGGATGCGCGCGGCGAAGTGACCGCCGATGTTACCTCTGCCGCCGCGCTGAGCGATGAGCAGAAACAGCGTCTGACCGCCACGCTGTCCGAAAAATCGGGCAAAAAGGTCAAACTGAATACGCGCGTCGATGAGAGCCTCATCGGCGGCATGATCGTCAAGATGGGCTCGCAGATGATCGACAGCTCGATCCGCTCGAAGCTCGCCTCCCTCCAGAATGCTATGAAAGAGGTCGGATAATGGGAATCCAGGCTGCCGAGATTTCGGCGATCCTCAAGGATCAGATCAAGAACTTTGGCCAGGACGCCGAAGTGGCCGAAATCGGCCAGGTGCTGTCGGTTGGTGACGGTATCGCCCGCGTTTACGGTCTGGATCAGGTGCAGGCCGGTGAAATGGTCGAGTTCCCCGGCGGCATCCGCGGCATGGTGCTGAACCTTGAAACCGACAACGTGGGTGTCGTGATCTTCGGTGACGACCGCGACATCAAGGAAGGCGACACGGTCAAGCGCACCCGCTCCATCGTGGAAGTGCCGACCGGCAAGGGCCTTCTGGGCCGCGTCGTCGATGCGCTTGGCAACCCGATTGACGGCAAGGGCCCGATTGAGGGTGCCGAAATGCGCGTTGCTGACAGCAAGGCGCCGGGCATCATGCCGCGCAAATCGGTGCATGAGCCGATGGCGACCGGCCTGAAAGCCGTTGACGCGATGATCCCCGTTGGCCGTGGTCAGCGCGAGCTGATCATCGGCGACCGCCAGACCGGCAAGACCGCTCTTGCTCTGGACACGATCCTGAACCAGCAGAACTATAACGGCCGCGAAGCGGACGGGATGAAGACGCTGCACTGCATCTATGTCGCCGTGGGTCAAAAGCGTTCGACCGTGGCGCAGCTTGTCCAAAAGCTGGAAGAAACCGGCGCGATGGCCTACACCACCGTTGTTGCCGCGACCGCATCCGACCCCGCGCCGATGCAGTATCTGGCCCCCTATTCGGCCACCGCGATGGGCGAGTATTTCCGCGATAACGGCATGGACGCGCTGATTATCTATGACGACCTGTCGAAACAGGCTGTCGCCTATCGCCAGATGTCGCTGCTGCTGCGCCGTCCGCCGGGGCGCGAAGCCTATCCGGGCGACGTGTTCTATCTGCACTCGCGCCTGCTGGAGCGTTCGGCCAAGCTGAACGAGGACTTTGGTGCCGGTTCGCTGACCGCTCTGCCGATCATCGAAACGCAGGCGGGCGACGTGTCGGCCTATATTCCGACCAACGTGATCTCGATCACCGACGGGCAGATCTTCCTTGAAACCGAACTGTTCTTCCAGGGCATCCGTCCCGCCGTGAACACCGGCCTTTCGGTGTCGCGCGTGGGTTCGGCGGCGCAGACCAAGGCGATGAAATCGGTTGCCGGTCCGGTCAAGCTGGAACTGGCCCAGTATCGCGAAATGGCGGCCTTTGCGCAGTTCGGCTCGGACCTCGACGCCGCGACGCAGCGCCTGCTGAACCGTGGCGCGCGCCTGACCGAGCTGATGAAACAGCCGCAATACCGCCCGCTGACCAACGCCGAGATCGTCATCGTGATCTATGCCGGCACCAAGGGCTATGTGGACGATATCCCGGTGCGTGAGGTCGTCGCATGGGAGCAGGGGCTGATCGAGTTCCTGCGCAACCAACGCTCGGAACTGCTGGACGACATGACCACCAATGACCGCAAGGTCTCGGGTGATCTGGAAGACGCGATCAAGGCGGCGCTTGACGCCTATTCCAAGACCCGCGCCTGACATGACCCGCGCGCGCCCAAGCCCAAAAGGCCGGGGCCGCGCACCAGAAATTGCAAAGGGTGAAGGGTAATGCCAAGCCTCAAGGATCTGAAAAACCGGATCAACAGCGTCAAATCGACGCGAAAGATCACCAAGGCGATGCAGATGGTCGCCGCCGCCAAGCTGCGCCGCG
>JAUNTZ010000032.1 GCA_030538425.1 Paracoccus sp. (in: a-proteobacteria)
TGTTCTTAATAAGCCCCCAATGATGCCCTGTCGAGTCCCCCGCTTTGGGCCGGCACTCCCACCGCGTTTCCGCAGCGGGTGAGCCTGCGCCCTCGCGAATCAGCATCAGCCCCGTGGCGCCGCCTGCCTTGCCCCCAGCCTCTGCCGCCAGTTGCAGGCGGCGCCCGGCGGTCAGCGAGAGCGGCTTTTCCGGCTCGGCAATGACCAGCCCCAGCCCCGAGCGCAGGGCCTCTTCAACCGACCAGAGCAGATCAAGCTCGCTGCGCGGGGTGACCAAAATCAGGCGCGCGGCAACCTTTGGAGGCATCCCTTCAGGCATCAGGCTTTCAACCAGATGCGCAGGCCGCACCCAGATCACATCCCCCCCGGCCCGCGCCGCCTGAAACAGCGCAAAGACATGGCGGCCGGGGCCAAAGGCTTCGTGAACGCGGCGAGGTTTGAGATCGGGCATGGGCATGGCGGTCAAGACAGGGTGCGGGATAGCATATTGGCGGGAACAAATAAAGAACATACAGGGTTGCGCATCGCCTGCGAGCGGATGCCAAGCGCCGCCAAGCGCGACCCGCAAAACCAATCGCGAAACGCCGCTGATCCTGGCTGACAGGATCAACCCGGCATCTGTGGTCGGGTCGAGCAGATGCGCAATGCGGCAGACGACCGCGCGATCTCGCCCCTCGTCGGATCAAGGCGATAGGCGCTCAGAGTAATGAGAACAACGGCGCCGATCTTGCCCGACAGCACGACGCGCGCCCGGCATCTGGGGCCGAGTCGTCACCCCGCCATTCGTCAGCCCCCGTCGAATCAAAGCGCTCAGCTTAATGAAAACGCCGGGTTGTCTTGCCAGACAGCGCGCCCCGACGCACGCATCTACGATCGTGCTGCAACGCCCACACCCGCCGCGCCGCTGCGAGATATCCTCGCCCTTCAAACGCCCCTCGCGGATCAGGTCGCCGGAAGTTCAGCATGACCAGAAAAGCGCTGTCGACCTCGCCGGACAGCACGTTTCCGCACCCGACATCTGGGTCGAGTCGTCAATTCATTCACACGCCAGACAGCTGCCAAATATCCACGCACCGAAAGCGCCCTTTGTCGGATCGAGCCTCAGCAGACGCCGGGCGTTCAGCGCGCCCAGAACAGCGGCGTCGAGCTTGCATCACATCACGGCCCGGCGCCCACGCATCTGGGGGCGGGCTGCAAGGCACTCAACCCGCCAGACCGCTGCGAGATACTCTCACCCTTCAATAACCCTCATCGGATCAGAGCGCCGGGCGCTCAGCGCAATCAGAATAGCGGCGCCGATCTTGCCCGATAGCACGGACCCGGCACCGCACATCACGGACGGGTCGCCAAGCCTCTCAGGCGCCCCTCGTCGGATAAAGACGCAGGCCGCTCAGCGCAATCAGAACAGCGCCGCCGACCTTGCGCGACAGCACGACCCCGCGCCTCGCATCAACGCTCGGGTCGCGCGCCCCATCCCACCGCTAGAACGAAACTCGCCCCTCACACCCCCCTCGTCGGATCGAACCGCAGCAGGCGCAGGGCGTTCAGCGTGACAAGAACCGTTGCGCCAGTATCGGCGAGAATAGCGATCCACAGGCCGGTGATGCCCAGAACGGTGGTGACCAGAAACACGGCCTTCAACCCCAGCGCCAGCGTCACGTTCTGGCGGATATTGGCCATGGTCGCGCGCGAGAGCCGGATCACCGCTGCAATGTCGCTCACCCGGTCGCGCAGGATGGCGGCATCGGCGGTCTCCAGCGCGACATCGGTGCCCGAGCCCATCGCCACGCCAACATCTGCCTGTTTCAGCGCAGGCGCGTCGTTGATGCCGTCGCCCACCATCATCACGCCGCCCTGCGCGCCCATGTCGCGGATGGCGGCCAGCTTGTCCTCGGGCAGCATCTCGGCTCGGAAATCGGCGCCAAGGCTGGCGGCGATTGCAGCGGCGGTGCGGGGGTTGTCGCCGGTAAGGATCGTGGGCGTGACGCCCAAGGCACGCAATTGGGCGACCGCATCCTCCGCGTCCGCGCGGGGCTCATCGCGCAGCGCGATCAGACCCAAAGCATGAGCCTGCGCCTCAGCAACCCCATTCGCGAAGAGAACCGCCACGGTCTTGCCCGCCTCCTCAAAGGCGCGGGCCTGCGCCTGTTGCGCGCTGTTCAGCGCTCCGGCCTCGGCGGCAAAGCGCGGGCTGGCGACGGTCAGGGCACGGCCCTCGACCTGCGCGGACACACCTTTGCCGGGGATGGCGCGAGCGTCCTGCGCCGCAGGGACGCTTAGCCCCTCGGCACGGCGCAAGATCGCCTGCGCCAAGGGGTGCGAGGATGCGCCCTCGACCGCCGCCGCCAGCCGCAGCAAGTCCCCCTCATCCCCCGCGAAAGGCAGAATATCGGTCACTTCGGGGCGGCCATGGGTCAGCGTGCCGGTCTTGTCGAAGGCGACTTGCTGGACCGTGCTGGCCGCCTCGATCACCGCGCCGCCCTTCATCAAGAGCCCGCGTCGCGCCCCGGACGACAGCGCCGAGGCAATCGAGGCCGGGACCGAGATCACCAGCGCGCAGGGGCAACCGATCAGCAAAAGCGCCAGCCCGCGATAGATCCAGACCTGCCAATCCCCCCCGGCCAAGGGCGGGACCACCGCCACCAGAACCGACAGCGCCACGATCAGCGGCATATACCAGCGGCTGAAGCGGTCGATGAAACGCTCGGTGGGCGCGCGGGCTTCTTCGGCCTCTTCGACCAGACGGATGATGCGGGCGATGGTGTTATCTTGCGCCGCGCGGGTCACGCGGATGCGCAAAGCGGCCTCGGTGTTGATTGCACCGGCAAAGACCGCCTCACCCGGCCCGCGCGAGCGCGGCACGCTTTCGCCCGTCACCGGGCTTTCGTCGATGCCGGAGACCCCTTCGATGATCTCACCATCCGCCGGGATCCGGTCGCCGGGGCGGACCAGAACGATCTGGTCAATGGCAAGGCTTGCGGCGGGAACCTCTCGGGTCTGCCCGCTCTCTTCCAGCAGAGCCGTTCGCGGGACCAGATCGGCCAGCGCGCGGATGCTGTTGCGGGCGCGGCCTGCGGCGACGCCTTCCAGAACCTCGCCGATGGCGAAGAGGAACACGACCAGGGCCGCCTCTTCGGCGGCGCCGATGAACAGCGCGCCGATGGCCGCAATGGTCATCAGCGATTCAATGGTGAAGGGCTGGCCCATGCGCAGCGCGGCCCATGCCCGCCGCGCCACCGGCAAGACGCCGATCACGCAGGCTGCGACAAAGGCCCATGCGGCATGCGGGCCGGGGAAGGCCAGCTCAAACGCCCAGGCCGCCGCCAAGAGCACCCCGGTCAGGATCACCAGCCGCCCCTTGCCGGTCTGATACCACGGCTTGCCACGATCGGCGGGGTCGTCGTGACTATGGCCGGAATGGTCGCCCTGATTGCGCGGCGCATCGCCCGCGATCTCATAGCCCAGCGCGCGCACGGTGTGTTCGACCTGATCCCGGTCGCCGCCATCGAGCCGCGCCCGCAGCTTTTCCGACATCAGCGTGACACTCACATCGCTGACGCCCGGCAACCGCCCCACCGCATCGCGGATCTTGGTCGCGCAAGAGGCGCAATCCATCCCGCTGATGTTCCATTCACAGATTTCGCCGCTCTTCTCGACCATATCGCACCTTTGCCTCTCCGGCTTGTCACCATCGAATCGGATATCTAATGTCTCTAGCAACTAGAGCTTCAAGAGGTTTTCATGCTGAGCATCGGAAAATTGGGCAAGGCCACTGGGGTGAAAGTGCCGACGATCCGCTATTACGAACAGATCGGCCTTCTGCCCATGCCGGAACGCAGCAGCGGCAATCAGCGGCTTTATCCCCGAGCGGCGCAGGATCGGCTGGCTTTCATCCGTCACGCCCGCGATCTGGGCTTTCCGCTGGACGCGATCCGGGATTTGTTAAGCCTGTCTGACGACCCCGACCGCCCCTGCGCGGCCATCGACGACATCGCCCGCGCGCAACTGGCCGCCACCCGCGACCGCATCACCCGCCTGCGAGCGTTGGAGGGAGAGCTGGAACGGATGCTGACCCAATGCGCGCAAGGCACCGTATCGTCCTGCCGCGTGATCGAGGTTCTGGGCGACCATACGCAATGCGCGGGGCCACATGATGAGGGCGCGGCGCCAAAGCAATAAGGCCGCGACGTGGCATCCACCCGCGACCATATCAACCACCTGCGGGCGTTGAGGATGAACTGGAGCGGATGCTGGCCCAATGCGCGCAAGGCACCGTATCATCGTGCCGCGTGATCGAGGTGTTGGGCGACCATACGCAATGCGCGGGGCCACATGATGAGGGCGCGGCGCCAAAGCAATAAGGCCG
Organism: Paracoccus sp. (in: a-proteobacteria); assembly: GCA_030538425.1. GTDB lineage: Bacteria > Pseudomonadota > Alphaproteobacteria > Rhodobacterales > Rhodobacteraceae > Paracoccus. Next base: position 4,367 of record JAUNTZ010000032.1, read on the forward strand.
CGACGTGGCATCCACCCGCGACCATATCAACCACCTGCGGGCGTTAAAGGGCGAGTTGGAACCAATGCCGGCCCAATGTGCGCAAGGCTCCGTATCGTCCTGCCGCGTGATCGAGGTTCTGGGCGACCATACGCAATGCGCCGGGCCACATGATGGCGGCGCGGGGCCAACGCGATAGGGCCTCACGCCTCACGCCTCACGCCGAAAGGCGAGCCTGACGCCCGCCCTTCGTCAAGCGCGCCCGTTCACAGCTGGATGTCAGAGACATGCGGCACCGCCGAGGGGTCCTCGTCGGGGGCCACGCCCGGCGCCACACCTTCCAGCGCAGGAGGCGCCATCGCCAGTTGCAGCGCGTCGGTGGTCTCGCCCCAGACCTGCGCCAGAAGCTGCGGGTTCTCGTTCAGCTTCTCACCGTAACTGGGCACCATCTGGCGCAGCTTGGCCTGCCAATCGGCGCTTTGCACACGGTCGGGGAAGGCGCGTTCCAGCAGCTCCAGCATAATCGCGGGCGAGGTCGAGCCGCCCGGCGAGGCACCCAGCAGCGCGGACATCGTGCGATCCTCGGAAATCACCACCTCGGTGCCCAGCTTCAGCTCACCGCCCTCATCGGGGTCGTTCTTGATGATCTGGACGCGCTGACCGGCCTCCCAGAGGTGCCAGTCCTCATCGCGGACATTGGGGAAATATTTGCGCAACTCGGCGATCTTCTGTTCCTTGGACAGCATCAACTGCTCCGCCAGATAGCGGACCAGCCCGAACTCATTGATCCCGACTTGCAGCTGCGGGACCACGTTTTGCAATGTCATCGACTCAAGCAGGTCGAAATAAGACCCGTGTTTCAGGAACTTGCTGGACCAGGTGGCGAAGGGGCCAAACAGCAGAACCGTCTTGCCGTCAAGCATCCGCGTGTCCAGATGTGGCACCGACATGGGCGGCGAGCCGGTCGAGGCCATGCCGTAAGCCTTGGCCAGATGCTGTTCGACCAGAGCGGGGTTCTCAGTCACCAGAAACTCACCGCCGACCGGAAAGCCGCCGAACTGCCGCGCCTCGGGGATGCCTGACAGCTGCAACAAAGGCAGCGCCGCGCCGCCCGCGCCGATAAACACGAAGCGCGCATCGACGGTCTGGATATCGTTCGAATCCAGCATGTTGAAGGCCGAGACGCGCCAGCTTCCATCATCGTTGCGGGTGATCGAGCGCACCTCATAGCCGGTCAGCACCTGCCCCCGCCCGGTGGTGTCCAGAAAATCATAGAACTGGCGGCTGATCTCACCCAGATTGACGTCGGTGCCCAGCTCGGAATAGGTCGCGGTGACCATCTGGGCCTCGGCGGGGTCGCGCCCCTCCATCATCAGGGGCACCCATTGCGCGATCTGTGCGGGGTCTTCGGAGATCTCCATCCCGGCAAAGAGGGGCGAGACCCGCAGCGCCTCGATCCGCTTGTTGAGGTATTCGCGGCCGTCCTCACCGAACACGAAACTCATATGCGGGACGGAATTGATAAAGCTGCGCGGGTCGGTCAGCGCGCCACGGCGCACCTGATGCGCCCAGAACTGGCGCGAGATCTGGAACTGTTCGTTGATGTCAATGGCGCGCGAGATCTGGATATTCCCGTTGCTGTCCTCGGGCGTGTAGTTCAGCTCACACAGCGCCGAATGCCCGGTCCCGGCATTGTTCCACCCGTTTGAGCTTTCTTCGGCCACCGCGTCAAGCCGTTCGAACACCTCATAGGTCCAGTCGGGCTCCAGTTCGTTAAGGTAAACGCCCAAAGTCGCGCTCATGATGCCGCCGCCGATCATCAGGATATCGACGCTGCGGTCGGCCACCTCGGCGCGATACTGGCCGCTGGAGATCAGGTTATAGCCCACCACCACGGCGCCCGCGCCCAGCGCGGTGCCAAGGAACATCCGGCGCGTAAAGCCGCGCGATCTGGGCCGGGGGGCGGGGTCGGTATTCGACATTGCGATGTCTCCGTTGCGGTTGTGGCGGTGACGCCTTGCGGCCCTCACCCGGTCATTCCCCCCATGCGCCGCGACCTAGTGACGCATTGACAGAATGTCAATCGGCGCAAGGCGCTATCCTGAAAGGCAGATCACGGCAGAGCGGGCTGTCTTTTCGGATAACGGTTGCCGGGCGCATTTCGTTCCCGCAGAAGGTCGCGGGCGCTGCCTGCGGCGCGGCAGAAAAAAACCGGCACCCGAGGGATGCCGGTTTTCGTTGGGTCAAAAGGGCCGGTTTACTGAACCAGCGCCTTGCCGTTTTGCGCGTGGCGCACGGCCAGCTTGCGGCCCATCCGGCCCGAGGCCAGCGGGCGCGCCGGGGTGGCGGTATAGTCGCGGTCGCGCAGCTCGGGGAAGATCGCGAAGATCTCTTCCAGCGCGGCGGCACCCACGGTTTTCAGCGCCTCGGGGCCGGTGAACAGCGACTCGGTCTCTGCGCCGTTCGAGAACACGATCTCGTGCTGATCGAACAGGAAGTGGACATAGGTCACCTCGGCCAGATCCTCGGCGATGTCGATGCCGTCCACCTGCAAAAGCTGCTTGGCGGCGACGAGGATTTCATCGGTGCCGAACATCTTTTGCGCGATTTTCGAGCGGACAAGGACGCGGTGCTGCGGGCTGACCAGGAGGTCTTGCGCAGGGCTGTTCGCGCCGAGAGCGCCTGCGCGGATGCGGATGGGGCGAAGCGCGGCCGACTGATCGAAGGGCATGAACACAAAGCGGGTGCTGTCAATCCAGCGGATTGGTTGGAAACCGTTGTCACGGGTGCGGACCAGATCGCCTGCAGTCAGGTCGCCTGCGCGAACTGGGCCGCAGTCTGTTTGGATAAGCGCGTCAGCCGAGAAGCATACGGGGACAGGCGCGGCTGGCGAAGTCCCGACGATCTTCAGGCCCATAGAGGAGGCACCAGCCGGCCAAGACAGACGCAATGCCTCCACATCCCGGTCCATCGCCATGCCGAAATTGTCATATGTCCCGTCCGGCTTGGCGACGGCGAGAATGTAGGCAGTAATGATCTGAGGGTGAGTCTGACCGCTCGAACCCACCATTTGCAACTGCAGAGTCCCGCGAACGACGATATTCGCACCGGGCTCAAGATATCGCACTGTGCTCCCCGTGACGGCTTCGTTAGTCAGCTTAAAACGATTGGTCGTGTACTGCCCTTCAGGATCCTTCGTATGATCCACAACATAGTCACCGTCCCTCACTGTGAGCGAAGCACTAACGGGCCGGTCATTACTACTCCAACCTTGAAATGGCGTAAACGATAAACCCACCAAATCAGGGTCATCCTCGCCCGCGATCTGATGGTCGTTCGTGAAAAGGGACGTAGCGACATTGCCACTCCAGTCACCCTTCCCCGAGGTGCCGCCAGCGTAATGACCGCCAGTGTAAACCCAGTTGAACGTGTAGCCGTCCGCAGTTTGCGTAATGCCGGGCGTCGTTGCCATTGTCTTGCTCCTTCCAGACGGGCCGCAGCCCTATCGTTGCAAAAATCGCGCGCCCATCGCTGGCGCTCAACATTCGAGGCAATCTCTGCCTGTCCAGAATCATGCGGCAAGAAAGGCTTGGTCGGCACGTCGCGGGAACTCCGCGAACCCGGTTCGACCAAATGGATCACATCGCGGGACAGCCCAAAGGCAAGGATCGCAGCGATGTCTTTCTCAGACGCATAAATCATCGACAAGCGGGAATCACCCCATGCTCTGCCGCCGAACGTAGCGTCAAGATCAGCAAATTACAAGCTCTGCCAGCCCGATTGCGGCCAGAAATCGGTGGCCACACCCATCGCTCGCCGGGTCAGCGCGTCGCCCTTGCCGGTCGCCCGCCCCGCGCGGACGGAATCAGGCCGCCCCATAAGCGCCTCTGCGATGGGCGGGGCTTTACAGAACCGCAGCGCACCCGCCCGGGGATAGGCCGTCCCGCTGCACGTCGGGTCACCACCGGACAGGCAACCGACGCGCACCCGCGCACTCGCGCGGGGTCACGCGCCCCACCGCGACCGCCCGTCTTGGCCCCGTCATAGCCCCGCGTTCAGTTCCGCCTCAACCAACCGCAGCAAGGCGCGGATATGCGGGGCGAAGCTGCGGCCCATATCCATGCGAAAGCTGTGGGCCTCGTCGCGCCACAAGATCACCGTGACGCTGTCGAACAGGGTCCGCCTGCCCTGCCCGACCGCGATGGCCGCCACCTCACGCGGACACCCCGAGGCCAGCGCGTCCAGCACCTGCGCGCCGCTGAGCCTCAAGGTGACCTCTCGGTCGCTGATCTCGCAAAGGCTGTGGGGGATCTGCGGATAAGCCGCGCTTGAGGCCGCAAGCAGCGCCTCGCGGGCGTGATCCGCGCACAGAACAACCCACTCATCGGGCCCAAGGCACAGCGTTTCACAGCCGCCACCCGCCGCCCGAAGCCCAATCCGCGCGGGCAGCTCCAGCGGCAGCATCCCTGCCAGAGCCTCGCGGTTTTCACCCCGCACACGCAGCGAAAAGCGCGGGACCGGGGACAGTTCTTCAATGGTCAGCCGGGGCATCGCGTCCATCTGTCAGGCTTTCAATCTGTGACCCTCGGGGTCGTAAAACACGCTCGGCACGATGGTCGCGCGGATCACGCGGTCGGGCATCGGAATATGAACCACCTCACCCATCCGCCCATGCCCGCCCGAGATCAGCGCCATCGCGATGGGCCGCGACAGCGCCTCGGACGCATAAGACGAGGTGACATGACCGGCCATCGCCATGGGCAGGCTTTGGTCAGGGTCGAACACGATCTGCGCGCCCTCTTCGAGGCGCGCGCCGTCCTCGGTCAACAGGCCGACAAGCTGTTTGCGATCCGCCGCCAGCATATCGGGCCGCGAAAGCGAGCGTTTGCCGACGAAATCCGCCTTGGCCTTACCAATCGCCCAAGCCAGCCCCGCATCCTGCGGCGTGACCGTGCCGTCGGTGTCCTGGCCCACGATGATATAGCCCTTTTCGGCGCGCAGGACGTGCATCGTCTCGGTCCCGTAAGGGCAGATATCATAGGCGCGCCCGGCGTGGTAAATCGCCTGCCAAAGCGCCAGCCCATGTCGCGCGGGGGTGTTGATCTCAAAGCCAAGCTCTCCGGTGAAGCTCAGCCGGAACAGCCGCGCGGGCAGGCCCGCAACGCTGCATTCGGCCACCGACATATGCGGGAAAGCGGCGTCCGACAGATCCAGCCCCGCGACCAAGGGCGCGATCACCTTGCGGCTGTCGGGGCCATTGACGGCGACGGTCGCCCATTGCTCGGTTGTCGAGGTCAGCCAGACATCCAGATCGGGCCATTCGGTCTGAAGGTAATCCTCCATCATGTTCAGGACGCGGGCCGCGCCGCCGGTGGTGGTGGTGACATGGAACAGATCCGCCGAGAGCCGCCCGATCACGCCGTCATCGCGGATAAATCCGTCCTCGCCCAAAAGCAGCCCATAGCGGCAGCGACCGGGGGCGAGTTTTTGCCACGGGTTCGTATAGATCCGCTCCAGAAACGCGGCGGCGTCCGGCCCTGCCACCTCGATCTTGCCAAGGGTCGAGGCGTCGAACATGCCCACCCTTGCCCGCGTGGCGCGACATTCGCGGGCGACGGCGGCGGCCATATCCTCACCCTTTTGCGGAAAATAGCGGGCGCGGCGCCAGAGCGAGACCGGCTCGAACACCGCGCCCTGCGCCTCGGCCCATGGGTCGATGGGCGTCTTGCGGGTCAGCTCAAACGTCGCGCCCTTGTGATAGCCCGCAAAACTGCCAAAGCTGGTCGGCGTATAGGGCGGGCGAAATGTGGTGAGCCCGACCTGCGGCGGCTCGCGCCCCAAAGCATCGGCGGCGATCATCAGCCCGTTGATATTCGACATCTTGCCCTGATCGGTGGCCATGCCGTTGGTGGTGTAACGCTTGACATGCTCAATCGAGCGCATCCCCTCGCGCACCGCCAGACGGATATCTTTGGCGGTCACGTCGTTCTGGAAATCGACAAAGGCCCGCGCGCGGCGCGGATTGCGGTCGGTGGGCAGATCCTTTTGCGCCTGCCCGCTGCCGGGGCGGTCGCCGGTGACGGCCAGTTCAGACAGCGCGGCGCTGCGGCCCAAAGCCGTGGCCGCAGCAAGTCCGGCCCGCGCACCATCGGTCAGGGCCGCCGCATAACCCCACAGCCCGCGCCCCGCGCCGGCGATCTGGCAGGCTTCGGTTTTGTGATCGGGAAGGAAAGCGCGGTTTTCCGTATCCCAAGCCAGCGTCCCCTTGGTATGCGAGAACAGATGCAACGAGGGCGTCCAGCCCCCCGACATCAGCACCACGTCACAGGCGATCCTGCGCCCCGGCCCGACCTCTCCGCCCCGCAGCAGATTGACCCGCAGGGCGCGGACCCGAAGGCGGCCATAGCTTGCGGTGGCGGTGTGCCCGGTCAGGATCTCGATCCCGCGCGCCTGCGCGGCGCGGGCCAGATCGGGGCGCACCGTCTCACGAAGATCGGCAATCGCCGCGATCCGGCAACCCGCATTGGCCAGATCGAAGGCCGCAGCGTAAGCACTGTCATGGCTGGTCAGCACCACCGCGCAATCGCCCACCCGCACGCCATAGCGGTGCAGATAGGTCTGCGCCGCGCCTGCCAGCATCACACCGGGGCGGTCGTTGCCGTCAAAGACAAGCGGTTTTTCCAGCGCACCCTGCGCCAGCACCACCTGAGCGGCGCGGACCCGCCACATCCGTTCTCGCGGCGCGCCCTCGGGCGGATCGTCCAGATGGTCGGTCACACGCTCGGCCAAAGCGACCATGTTCTGATGGTAATAGCCGATGGCCGTGGTCCGCGTCATAAGCGTGACACCAGCCGCGCGCAATTCGGCAAGCTGCCCTGCCAGCCAGTCCCAGGCCGCCACTCCGCCGATCCCGACGGAAGGATCGGATAACAGCGCGCCGCCCATTTCGGCATTCTCATCCACCAGAACCACACGCGCCCCCGACGAGGCCGCAACCCGCGCCGCCGCGATCCCCGCCGGACCGCCGCCGACCACAAGCACATCGGTATGCAGATAGCGCGCGGCGTAATGGTCGGGGTCCGGCTCAACCGGGGCCTTGCCCAGACCGGCGGCAGCGCGGATCAGCGGCTCATAAACCCGGTCCCAGAAGCTGCGCGGCCACATGAAGGTCTTGTAATAGAACCCCGCCGAGAACAGCATATAGGCGCGGTCGTTTACCGCCCCGATATCAAAGGAGAGCGAGGGCCATTTGTTCTGGCTTTCGGCCACCAGCCCCTCACGCAGTTCCTGCATGGTGGCGCGGGTGTTCGGCTCAAACCGGCCCTTGCCGCGCGAGGTGCCGATCAAGGCGTTGGGTTCCTCGGACCCCGCGGCAATGGGGCCGCGCGGGCGGTGATACTTGAACGAGCGGCCCATCAGATGCACGCCATGCGCCAGCAGAGCGGATGCCACGGTATCGCCGCGCAAGCCCTGATAGCTGCGCCCGTCAAAGGTAAAGCTGACCGGCTGTGCATGATCGACACGGCCCTTGCCGGGGATGCGATAGCGGCTCATCCTGCGGTCTCCTCGGGCAGATCGGGGCGCGGCGCGCCCGCCTTATAGGTCATCAGGAACCGGTCGCTGACCGTGTCGCGCAGCGCGTTGAAAAACCGCCCGCAGCCGTGGATATGCCGCCAGCGTTCATAATGCGGGCCGCGCGCATTGGTGCGGATGAACAGATAATCGCGCCATTCCTCATCCGTCAGCGCCGAAGGATCGGGCGGGCGGGCGATATGGGCCTCGCCGGCATAGGCGAACTCGGCCTCGGGCAGCGTTTCCTCGCAATAGGGGCAGTCGATCAGCAGCATGGCCCGTTCCTCAATGCGCGACGGCAGCGGCGGCGGCCTCGTCGATGAGCCGCCCCGTGGTAAAGCGTTCCAGCGTGAAGGGCGCGTTGATCGGGTGCGGCTCATCCTTGGCGACCGTCCATGCCAGTACATGCGCAGCCCCCGGCGTCGCCTTGAAGCCGCCAGTGCCCCAGCCGCAATTCACATACAGCCCCTTGACCGGCGTTTTGCCCAGAATCGCGCTGCGGTCGGGGGTGACATCCACGATCCCGCCCCATTTGCGCAACATCCGCATCCGGTTGAAGATCGGAAAGATCTCACAGATCGCCGCGATGGTGTGCTCGATCAGGGGCAGTCCGCCGCGTTGGCTATAGCTGGTATATTGGTCGGTCCCCGAACCGATCACCAACTCACCCTTGTCGGACTGGCTGATATAGGCGTGGACCGTGTTCGACATCACCACGCAGGGAAAGACCGGCTTGACCGGCTCGGACACAAGCGCCTGAAGCGGATAGGATTCCAGCGGCAGCCGGACGCCCGCGCTGTCCATCACCACGCTGGTATGCCCCGCCGCCGAAACGGCAACCTTCCGCGCGCGGATAAAGCCCCGCGCGGTCTCGACCCCCGTCACCGCGCCATCCGCGCCGCGCCGGATCGCGGTGACGGGGCAGTTCTGGATGATATCCACCCCGCGCGCCGCCGCCGCCCGCGCATAGCCCCAGGCCACCGCATCATGACGCGCCGTCCCCGCCCGCATCTGAAGCGCGGCACCCAGCACCGGATAGCGCGCCGCCGCGCTGATATTCAGCGGCGGGCAGAAGGCTCGGGCCTCTTCAGGGGTCAGCCAGCGGTTATCCACCCCGTTGAGCCGATTGGCATGGATATGGCGCTGAAAACTCTGCACATCATGGACGTTATGCGCCAGCATCATCACGCCGCGCTTGGAATACATGACGTTGTAATTGAGCTCCTGGCTCAGCCCGTCCCACAGATCCAGCGCGTGATCGTAAAGCCGCGCGCTTTCGTCATAAAGGTAGTTCGAGCGGATAATGGTCGTGTTCCGCCCGGTATTGCCGCCGCCCAGCCAGCCCTTGTCGATCACCGCGACATTGGTGATGCCGTGTTCGCGGGCCAGATAATAGGCCGCGCCCAGCCCGTGACCGCCCGCGCCCACGATCACCACATCATATTCCGCCTTGGGCTGGCTGTCGGGCCATTGTTCTTGCCAGTTGCGGTGACCGCTCAGCGCATTGCGCAACAGCGACAAGGCAGAGAATCGTTGCATCGCGCGGTCCTTATTCCCCAGACTGGCGCAGATCCTAGGCCGCAATGGCGCGTCTTGTTTGTAGATTTGCGTCAGGCTTCGGGTATAATCGCGACATGACCGATGTTTCCCTTTCGCGACAGCGTCTGCGGGTCGCCTTTTTGCTGGCCGACCAGTTCACCCTGTCGGCTTTCGCCAATTTCGTGGACGTCCTGCGGCTTGCGGCGGATGAGGCGGACAAATCCCGCCCGATCCTGTGCAACTGGGCCGTGCTGTCCGAGACGATGGACCCGATCCGCTCAAGCTGCGGGGTGCGCGTCCAGCCCGACACGGCCCTGCGGCGCGCGCAGAGCTTCGACTATCTGGTCGTGGTCGGCGGGTTGATGAGCGACCGCGCCCCCTTCGCCGCCCCGGTGCTGGAGTACATCCGCCAGAGCGCCGCGCGTGGCGTGCCGCTGATCGGGCTTTGCACCGGCGTGTTCACGCTTCAGGCGGCGGGGCTGCTGCAAGGCTATCGCTGTTGTGTAAGCTGGTTCCACCATCAGGATTTTCTGGACCGTTTCGACAGCGAAACGCCGGTTTCCGACCAGATTTTCGTCGTGGACCGTGACCGGCTGACCTGTTCGGGCGGGCATGGCGCGGCGCATTTGGCCGCCTTTCTGGTGGAGCGCCATATCGGCCGCTCGGCGGCGACCAAAAGCCTGAATATCATGATGATCGAGGACGCGCTTGGCGGCAACCGCGCCCAGCCCGGCCAGATGTTGGCCCGTCAGGCCCGCGACGATCTGGTCAAGCGCGCGGTGCTGGCGATGCAGCAGAATATCGAGCTACCGCTTGGCATCGAAGAGATCGCAGCCCGGCTCGGCACGGCCAGACGCACGCTTGAGCGGCGCTTTCGGGCCGATCTGGGCCAGTCGCCGCATCACGCCTATACGGGGCTGAGGCTTGACCGCGCCATGGCCCGCCTGTGCCAAGACGGCCAGTCCGTGACCGAGATCGCCCTTGCCTGCGGCTTCTGCGACGCACCGCATCTGGCCCGTGTGATGAAGTCTCTGCGCGGGACCACCCCCGCCGAATGGCGACGGGCCGGGCCAGCCCCGGCCCTTGCGCCGCATCAACACGCCTCCTTCGGTGATCTTAAAGATGGACGGGCCGGGCCAGCCCCGGCCCTTGCGCCGCATCTGCCCGGTGGCTAACACCACCCCCAGCCTTGCAATCGCAGCCCCGCCCGTCACCAAATCGTCACGAAACCCGCCTAGACCAAGCGCCGATGGCTCATATTTCCTGCACCGATCTGACCCTGAATTTCGGCCCGACCCGCGCGCTTGACCGGATCAGCGCGACGGTGGGCGCCGGGCGGTTTCTGGCGCTGCTGGGCCCCTCGGGTTGTGGCAAGACGACGTTTCTGCGGGTGATCGCCGGGCTTGCGCGCCCCGATGGCGGCAGCCTGTCGCTGGATGGCGCGGTGGTCGCGGGGCCGGGGCGGTTTGTGCCGCCCGAACAGCGCGGGCTTGGGATGGTGTTTCAATCCTATGCGCTCTGGCCGCATATGACCGTCGCGGGCAATGTGGGCTTTGCGCTGAACCGCCTGGCCGCGCAGGCGCGCCGCGCGCGGGTGGCCGAGGCGCTGGATGTCGTGGGCCTGGCGGCCATGGCCGGGCGCCGCCCGCATCAGCTCTCGGGCGGGCAACGCCAGCGGGTCGCGCTGGCCCGCAGTCTGGCCGCGCGGCCCCGTGTGCTGTTGCTTGATGAGCCGCTGGCCAATCTTGACGCCCATCTGCGCGGCACCATGCTGGCCGAGTTTCGCCGCATCCATGCCGAGTTCGGCTGCACCATGATCCTTGTCACCCATGACCAGAATGAGGCGATGGCGGTCGCCGATCTGGTCGGCGTGATGGATCGTGGGCGGCTGGAGCAACTCGCCCCGCCGCTTGAGCTGTTCAACCGGCCCGCAACGCCGATGGTGGCGCGGTTTGTCGGCCATGGCCGCACCCTGCCGGTGACGGTCTCGGGCCATGCATCGGCGCAGTTATCAGCGCCTAGGGTCAGCTCCACCTCCATCCGGGGAATATAATCCGGGATCGGGCTGCGCTTTGGTATGTCCTGCTGCTCGACGGTCGGCAGCTTCATCCGCTCCGTCATCGCGGCAAGCGGCGATCTCGTTGGCCTCGAGGGCCAGTTGCAGTTGTGCTGCCACCTCGGACGACGCACCAAACTGGTGTGCCCTGTGCCCGGCCAGCTGGTGCCGCAGCATCTAGATCAGGGTCGCCTGCGCCTTCACGTCGGCCAAGATTCGCGCGGTCAAGCCGCGCAGCTCTTGTTCGTGTATTCAGAAGGGTCAGGATCTGATCGAGCATTTGAGAATGCTTACCTTGCTGTATTTCTTGTAAGAATCATAAATTGAGGGTTGGCAGATTATCCCGCCGCAATGGGCCGTTACGCCCGCTCTAGGGCCCGCCATTCGATCCCTTCCAGCAGCATCGACAATTGCGCGGGCGTGAGCGCCACCTTGCCACCGTTGACTGAGGGCTAGACGAAGCGTCCCTTCTCCAGCCGCCTCAAGAACATGTAGGCGCCCTGACCGTCCCACTAGATGACCTTTACAAGGTCACCCCGGCGACCACGGAAGACGAACGGATACCCGCCAAACGGGTACTGCTTCAGCACCGCCTTAGCCTGTGCCGCCAGTGTCGCAAATCCATTGCGCCTATCGGTCACCTCAGTCGCCAGCCAGACCCGCGTATTCGCCGGAACCGGTATCACGCCGTCGGCCCCCGGATCAGCCGCGCCAGTGCCTCGGGATCATAGCTACCGCTGATCCGAATCCGGTGGCCGCCAGCCAAGTCGATCTCGACGTGGTTTCGACGACAGGCATCGCGATGGGCGCCGGCGCCTCCGCGACAATCTCCACCGGCAGAAAGCGCCACTCCTCCAACGCCGGGTCGGGCGCATGACGCGGATCGCGCAGCCACTTGAAGTTCAGGTTCGTATTTACCGCGAAGAACCGGACAACCTAGGCCACCGAAACACCCGGCATACCAGTCTGGAAGCAGATCGACCGCTTCTCCTCGCCCGTCCAAAGCCGCTTCGTCTGCCATGTCACGCCATTACCAGAGTGTCCACTATCGATGGTGGACACTATCCAACTCTCTCAGCTCCCGGCAGCAGGGCGGTCAAACCGGACGGTTACGGTGACCTAGCGGAAGTATCGGCGAAACAGAAAAGCGTCGCTGCACCTTCCGGTTGCGGGTTCAGCCAGAGCGGTCGGGCTCTTGCGTAGCGCTGCGTCGCAGCAGATCGTAATTTTTCGTAGAATATCGTGCAAAATCGTAAAACTCGTTGCGGGGACACGCAACTACCGACACTCCCTAGAAGTCTCTGTACAAAAAAAGAATATCCGGTTCCTATCGGATTTTCAAGTCTGGCTCACAATGTCCAGCCTAAGGGCACTCCGAAGGCAGGAATAAGCTTCTGAGCCAGCTTTCATTCGATATCTTCGTAATAGACCGGCGCGGGAAGGTGCCGCCTTTGATGCAGTATCCCCGGCACGAAGACCGCGCCTCCCGCGGCCTTGGTCGGCGCGTAGAAGATGATGTGCTTTCCGTAATTGAGCGAACGCATCCCCTGAAGGAACAGGTCGCGCGGTCGGCCCGAGGGCGGCGCCTGCTTAACCCGATCGAACGCATCATGATGCCGATAATAGCGCAGCCATTGCTCCCCGCCCCACTGTGCAAACGTATATTGGCGGGTCTCCTCCAGAACCTGCCTGGAAAACTCGGATAGCCCGATCATCATACGGAGGGTCAGCCTCTGAACGCGTCCGGCTCCAAGGCACGGGCGTCGCAATCTGCGAAGCCCCCAGCCTCAGCGGCAGCTTCCTCAAATTCCGCCTTCATTGCATAGAACTGTCTTGCGCCGCTCTTCTCTATCAGCAGGCGGATCCCAGCGCGAACGACCTCGCTGAAATTGGCATAGATGCCGGACCTGATCTGGCCCTCGACATAATCCCGCACCGGCTCCGTCAGATGAATGTCGGGCACAACGACATCTTCTTCGTGCTCGATCATATCAGGTTCGAGCATAGTCTCGACCGTTCTAACGCCGCCCTACACCGGCACCCCCCATGAGTCCGGGCGCGGCGACGCCGGAATGTCAGTTCTTCTGTGACGCGAACCGCGCGCAATACTGCGACTTGCCTCCCAGCATTCGGCCCGGGCATTCGGCGGGCAGCTTCGCCACCGCGTCGAGCGCGGGCAGGCCCCCTGCCGTCAGCGTCAGCTCGGTCGAGCAGATGTTGTCCTTCAGCTGGTCGATCCGCTTGTTCGGATCGCCCCCAAGCCGGGATGGGCAGGAGCCCTACTACCCCGCAGGCCGCGAGTGACGGGGGGCACGGCGACATCTGGGCAGAAAGCGGCCTGACAGCGGCGCAGCATCGCATCTCCGGCGCCCTCGGGAAAGGAGACACTCATCCACGCCGCGGAAAGGCACTGCATACAGTGTTTCTTTTGAAAACTCGACTATATGTCGACATGTTCACGTTATGATCGTATGTTCCGACCCATGCTACTGTCGAAAGGTGATTCTTGCCCCGATCTCGCAAGCAACGAAGGCGTCCAGTTAAGACGGCTCCAGCCAAGTCATTAATCGACCTGCTAACGCAGCCATTCGAGCGCGTGGAACCCACGGATCAACCCATGCCGGCGGTTGATGTAAACGCTGCATGGAGGTCGATCTGTACAGCGCTGGGCACAGAATACCGTCCCACGAACGAAATCCATGGCCAGTCGGGACTGGTTCACCCCATTTCGGGGCTTGGAGTTGATGACAAGGGTAAGCGCTTGATTGTGATTTCGGCGGATCATAGCCCCCGCAACGCAGCATTGATGCGAATGGATGTCCAGGCGTCTATCCCGGACCTGCGCGTGTTAGTGGCTCGCCCGCTGTCCATTGATCTGCCCCATATCGTTAGACAAAATTTTTGCGGAGCGGACGGGCACCTCCAGGTCGGAAAGGTGATTGGCTTCGTTAATGCTCTTACTTTGGCCCAGTCACATAAGGATCGGATAAGCGAGCGGCTGGATAGTTTGGTGAAAAGTGCACAGCTCGCAAACCTCTCACTTAAGACCCAACTTCAAGGAATTATCGAGCAGTTTTCAATCGCGCGCTTTTCCGAACTGCCAACCGAGGAGTGCAATTCCCTTCTGGACACTGGTCTGACTATGTTGCGTAATTTCTCGAAGGCCGATAATTTACGATCAGACAGGGAAAGTGGAATTTGTCCGATTCCGACCTATGAGTTCACTGAGACAGATTGGGAACTACTTTTATCCGGGACACTTATTGATGATGTCAAAGAGCGCCTTCGACTCATGGACGTTTATCAGTATTTTTACCCTTCGAAAGATGCGCTGGTTCTGGGCCTTGTGGACAGTGGACTTCAGTCGGTCGATGCTATCAATGGCGGAATCAACCAAGCACAAGCCGACGGCCACATTATGACGTCAAACACCATTCTTGATAGTGCCGCCGACGTTCATGACATCGTGAATGAACTGCGGCGCAGCGGGTTGATCGCGGAAGGCGAGATGGAATGGGAGGTCACAGAGGATGGTAAAAAAATAAGAAATTCGGTGAAGTTTCGGCCAAGTGAGGGGCTTATATCTCGAATCGCAAAGGTGTTCTCTCTGCGAATAGACATCAGCAGTGTGCTTGGTAAATGATTTGCGCCACTTAACCAGCGAAATCAGTTGCAAACTCAATTCCTCTAGCTCAGGGAAGCTCGGCCAACTCTCCCGGACGCAAACCAAGAGTAGCTAGCGGAGCGTCTTCCAAAGAGCGGGGCTAATCACTGCGCGGAGCGTCAAAAGGAAGCTGACGCCAGCACGTCGGCGCCGCTGAGCGGGCGGCTCGTGCTGAACAGCGCGACCGAAATCCGAGGGACCTACGGCGAGATCGGTGGCACGCATGTCACGGACGCGACGGCCCTCTGCTGCCGACGATGGCGCCGCTGGCGGTGGGCGATACAGTTGAGTTCCAAGCGCATTCCGCGCGCGAACAGGTATTTCGCCGGCGACCTGGCGTACTTCTGGGATGCAGGATCGGCTGAGGATCGGGAGAACTGACTCATGACAGCACCCCGATCAGAGCATCGCTTCGCCCGTAGGCCCGACGCCGAGTTCGAGGGTTAACAAGCTTCCCGGAAATCGTCCGGTGGACGCTTACCAGGACAATGGTCGAGCCCCTGCCACGCGCCGCAGAGGGTGATGCGGACCCGAAGAGCGCCCAGTGGACGTTTGTTCCGCGCGTAGGCGGAACGCGCATGAGCCCATATTGGCCTAGACGGCGACGAGGACACCCTCGATATCCGCGACCTGCGCTCGCTCGCCGCACCCCCACGCCATTGTCCGCACCATCACTCCCAGCGTCACGCTGGCGCAGTTGGCGGGCGTAGAGCGCGGCATTCTCCCGGGCGCACGCCTGGCCAAAACTCGCCGCCAATCAATCTCCCTATTGACAAAGCGCGGTGATTCGTTCGACTATTCGCGAAAAGTCGAAATGAATGGATCAGCATGGTTGACGTCGATAAAACGCAGGAAAGGTTTCTTAATTGCCTGTCAGCACTCAGCAACCGAGAGCGGCTAAGTGCATTCAAACTTCTTGTGCAGATGGGTTCGCAAGGGATGGCCGCTGGAGATATATGTAGAGAGCTGGGCGTCAAAGGCAATACGATGTCCTCTCACCTAAAGATCCTTCTTCATTCCGAGCTTGTATTTAGAAGGCGAGAGGGTCGCACTCTTCGCTATTTCGCAAATATGCACGAAATGGGCGCGTTGATGAGGTATCTCTACGAAAACTGCTGCGCCGGCATGCCGGCTCGCCGATCGAACGAGGCGGATTATACCAATTTTCTGAAGTGAGAGAGGCGATTATGGAAAATAAATACTCTGCGCTGTTTCTGCGTGACGGCAATTCCACTCGTTCGATCTTGGCCAGATTTACATTGAACAAATTCGGGCGGACGCGCTTTCGCAACCATCCCGCCGGCTCGAAGCCGATTGACTGCATTAATCTGTTTTCGCCTCAACTTTTGAAGCAGAGGGGCAATGACATCGCCTTTTCGCGCTCAAATATCTTCCATGAGTTTAAGTTCTCACCAAGTTCGATTTATCACTCACCGTCTTCAGCAACGAGGCGAATGAAGAATGCTTGTGCTGGCACAGCACCCCACTGAGCACAGGTTAGCGCCTGTCCGATACGACGACCGTTGAAGGGAGAGCGGCGGAAAGCCTCTCGTTTCCTGATAGCGCCAGCCTTTAACACCCACCTCCGCAAAAATGGAGTAGCAACGATGATCCGACCCCATGTTGAAATTCCGGTCTCGTCCTTGGATAAAAATCTGGAATTCTACCAGACGCTCTTTGACAGCGCGCCAAGTATCGCGGCTGACGACTTCGCTGAATTCACGACCAACAACCCTCCCATGACCCTGCGCGTCGTGGAACGCGCAAACAAGGCACCGAAGCCTGTTGGCAATAACGGCCATTTCGGCATCCAGATGAAATCCTCGAAGATGCTTGAGGCATTCCAGAAACGCTTCGAAGGGATCGGGTTGCGGCTTAACATCTCTCAGAACGATGTGGAATGCTGCGGCACGGTTCAGAACAAGATCTGGGTCGAAGATCACGACGGTAATGGCTGGGAATTGTTCGTTGTCGTCGATCAGGCCGAAGACGGCGGATGTGGCGAGGATGTCGAAAGCTGCACCAGCTGCCCCTGCAATTTCAACTGACCCCTACCGGCCGGGCGATGCGGTCGTCATCAAACCAGGAGTATGTCATGAACATCCAGACTGACCTTTCGGCGGAATCTCCGGCCTGGAGCCGCCGTCCTCACATCAATATCAACGTAAACGATATCGAGGCGTCCGCAAATTTTTATGCACATCTTTTCGGCATCGAGCCGACCAAGCGCCGCGCGGATTATGCCAAATTCGAATCGAATGATCCTCCGATGAACGTGGCTCTGCTGGAATTCCCCAGCCCGACCAAGCGAGACGGTCATTTCGGAATTCAGGTCAAGTCCAGCGCGCAGGTCGAGGCCATTGGCGACCGTCTTCGCGAAGCCGGCGTGAACGTGAAGCAGAAGGAAGAAGAGGTCGCCTGCTGTTATTCCGTGCAGACCAAGGTCTGGGCCGTCGATCCCGATGGCTATCATTGGGAAATTTTCGTGTCGACTGGCGATGCGCCGCAGGCGGCCTGCAATTCGGACTGCGATTGCATCTGCTTTGACGAAAAGACCGGCGGATGTTCCTGGTCCTGAACCCCACACGACAATGCAAGACTGATTGGAGAAACACATGACCGACATTCTTGAAAAGAACCCTGCTGAAATCGAAAACGCAGGTCCAATTGACAGTGTCGTCGATTTTCCGACCGAACAGCGCCTACATATAAGTATTAATGTGAGCGATCTGTGGAAATCGGCGAATTTCTATCGCCATGTCTTCAACGCGGATCCGACCCGGATGGAGAAGGGATACGCCAAGTTCGAGGTTGAAGAGCCCGCGATCAACTTTACCCTGAACGAGTTCCCGCAGAACGTTCTGGTCGAGGGACATTACGGCGTGCAACTGAGGACCGGTGATGATCTGAAGGCGCATTTCGAACGTCTCTCGGCGGCCGGCTTCAAATTGCTGACCGAAGACGGCGTTGCCTGCTGCTATGCTCAGCAGGACAAGTTCTGGTGCGCCGATCCCGATGGCTATCGTTGGGAATTCTTTGTGACCACGAGCCAGGAGGATGTTCAAGAGGGCTGCGGTCCCGACTGCATCTGCCATCAGGAGATCGACCGGACGGTGCTTTGACCGACCCGCAAGAAAAGCCGGCCCGGGCCGCGATTTAGACGGCCCGGTCTCTGCACGGAAATTTCAAGGCAAAAAGACCGACATGCGCCAAGATCTCGTTATCCTGCGCCGCGTCATGGCTTTTTTCTGGCCCAGCGGCGATTCTGCATTAAAATGGAGAATTTCAACGGCCCTGGCTGCCATGCTGCTGGCCAAGCTGATTGTGGTCGGCGTGCCGGTCCTATACAAATATGTCATCGACGAATTCACTGGCCTGTCAGAGGCTGCGCAGACGATCACGGGCCTTGTCCTTTTCCTGATATTCGCCTACGCAATCGGCCGCTTTGCCAGCGTGGCCCTGATCCAGCTGCGCGACGTCCTGTTCGTCGGCGTGCTGCACAAGGCACGACGAGCTCTGGCGACCGACACGTTCCGTCGCATTCTCAATCTGGATTACGGGTTTTTCCTGCAGAACAAAGTGGGCGAGATCCAGCAGAAGGTCGACCGGGGCGTGCGGGCCGTGAGTTCTCTCACGGACTACCTGCTGTTTAACATCGTGCCGACGCTGTTCGAGATTACCGTCTCCTCCATCGTGATCGCGATTTTCCTGTCGCCGCTGCATGCGCTGGTCGTGGCGGGCAGCGCGACGGCTTATGTCGTGTTCACGATTTTGGCGACGGAGTGGCGGCTCAAATACCGCAAGGAGCTGAACGCCGCCGAAAACACATCGAAGGGAATCGCGGTCGATGCGGTGATGAATGTCGAGATCATCAAGTTGCATGCGGCAGAGAACTTCGAGGTGAGGCGCTATCACGACGCGCTGGAGCGCTACGAGGACAAGTCGATCTCCAATGCCGTGACGCTGTCTGTGGTGAATCTTGGCCAGGCCGGCATCATCGCCGCGGCGTTGATGTTCATTCTCATCACGGTCGGGATCGGCGTTCTGAACGGCACCTACACAATCGGCCAGTTCTCAATGGTCAATATCTACTTGCTGCAGGTGTTCACGCCGCTTGGCATGCTGGGCTTTGTCTATCGGCAGGTGCGCTTCGGCCTGACCGACCTTTCGGGCATGTTCGAGATGATCGACGACAAGCTGCCCGGCAGTCAGGAAAAGGTCGGGCGGCAGATCGATACGCTATCGCAGGTGACTTTCGACAACGTAACATTCACCTTCCCGAACCAGGAGACGCCAGCCCTGAGCGACATCAACTTCTCGGTCTCACCGGGCCAGGTGGTGGGGATCGTGGGCCCAACCGGCGCCGGGAAATCGACCATTCTTCGACTGCTCTTCGGGCTCCATCATCCGCAGAAAGGCGCGGTCCTGGCCAACGGTGTCCCGCTGGCGGAGATCGACCCGGAAAGCTACCGCCGTCATCTTGCCATCGTGCCGCAGGACACGATCCTGTTCCACGACACGCTGCGCAACAACATCGTCTATGGACTTGACACGGTCGACGATTCGCAGGTCATGAAAGCGGCCCGTCAGGCGCAAATCTCTGACGATCTGATCTCTGGGCCCGAGGGTCTGGACCGCGTCGTCGGCGAACGTGGCGGCAGCATCTCTGGCGGTCAGCGTCAGCGCGTTGCGCTGGCCCGTGCGCTGCTGCGCAAGCCGTCGCTGCTGGTGATGGATGAGGCGACCTCGGCACTCGACTCAGCCACAGAACGCAACGTGATCGAACACGCCTACGAATTGGCCCGCACCACCGGCACGGCCATCGTTATCGTCACTCACAAGATCGCGAATGTCGCCAAAGCCGACCAGATTCTGGTGATCGAAGACGGGCGGGTCAGACAGCAGGGCACACATGACGAACTGCTCTCGAGTCAAAGCACCTATGCTCATCTCTCCATTGTTCCTGAAGAAAGCACAGCGTGATCCCTGTCTAGCCACATGCCCAGCAAAAGGACCATTCCAATGGACGTTTTGGAAAGCACGAAGTCCCGTATCGATGACATGAAAAGCTATTACGGCCAAACCCTGTCGACAGCGGAGGACCTTCAGAGCAATATCTGCACGATCGAGGAAAAGCAGACCCGTCTTGAACTGGATGCGTATGGTGAGGTCCATCCAGAGGTGACGCGCAAGGCCTATGGCTGCGGCGCAGTATTGCCCGCGTGCCTCGACGGGGTCCGGGTTCTGGATATCGGATGCGGAGCAGGACGCGACGCCTTCGCGCTTGCGCGGCTTGTCGGCCCTGCCGGCTATGTCGTCGGCATCGACGTGACCGAAGAGCATATCCGCTTTGCCAATGAGTATATCGGCTGGCATATGAAGACCTTCGGTTTCGACAGGCCCAATGTGGAATTTCACCACGGCGCGATGGAGGATCTGGAACGCATCGGCCTCGCGGATGACAGCTTCGATGTCGTCGTGTCCAATTGCGTCATCAATCTGTCTGCGGCAAAGGACCAGGCCTTTCGTGAAATCCTGCGGGTGCTGAAGCCGGGCGGAGAGCTTTACTTCTCTGACATCTTCGCCAACCGGCGGCTGGACCCGGTGCTTGCCAACGATCCGGTGCTGGTGGGCGAGTGCATCGGCGATGTCATGTATACCAACGATTTTTACGCGATGATCCGCGGGCTCGGGATCGGCGAAACGCGCCGCGTGCGCACCACCGAAAAGGAGGTGCGCAATCCTACGTTCAAGTGTCAGATCGGCGACGTGACGCTGACGTCGGACACCTATCGCCTCTTCAACCTCCCGCTGGAAATGAAGTGCGAGGATTACGGACAGGCAGCGATGTATCTGGGCACTATCCCGGGCCATCCCGACGCATTCGTGCTGGACCAGGGGCACATCTTCCAGACGAAACGCGCCAAGCTGGTCTGTGGCAACACCGCACGCATGCTGGCGGACACGCGCTATGCCAGGCATTTCGCGATGCTCGGTGACCGCAAACAGCATTTCGGGCCCTTCGGCGTCGCCGAGGCCAAGGACGAGAGCACCGGCATTGCAAGCGCCGCGCCGCCACCGAGAAAGGCGGCGTCTGCTTGTTGCGGTTGAGAGGCTGAAAGAGGCTGGCGGCAGGCAGATTTCTACAGTCGCGGCGTGCTTCTGCCCTCGCGGGGCCGGCGCA
This sequence comes from Paracoccus sp. (in: a-proteobacteria), assembly GCA_030538425.1. Classification (GTDB taxonomy): domain Bacteria; phylum Pseudomonadota; class Alphaproteobacteria; order Rhodobacterales; family Rhodobacteraceae; genus Paracoccus. The sequence goes on from JAUNTZ010000032.1 coordinate 25,361, forward strand.
AAGTCGCGAATGCGAAAAAGCAGAACGTTCAGAGGAACTCATCGCTTTACCGAAAGGCGAAGGCAAATTGCCGAGGAGGACACGAGCTATGAAATGCAAAAGATTGGTTGCTGCGGGCCGCCGCCAGTTTCTGCGTGGCGGACTCGTCGGAGCGGCAGGCGCCGCCGCGGCAACGGTTCTTCCGGTGGGACAGGCCAAGGCCCAGGGTCTGGCGCGGGTGGAATATCCATCAAACCGGCTGGCGAATGTCGCGGATCTGGTAGCCAACACGTCGGTGGATATCAACTATCCAGATGCGGACAGCCCTTGAATTCTCATCAAGCTTGGTGCCGCCGTCGACGGAGGCGTTGGACCCAATGGCGATATCGTAGCCTATTCGGTCCAATGCCCGCACAAGGGTTGGCTTTTGTCCTACAGCGCTGCCGACAAGACGCTGAACTGCCCCGGCCATTACTCGCGCTTCGATTGCGAGGCTGGCGGACTACAGACTTGGGGGCACGCTACGCAGAACCTCCCGCAGTTCGATCTCCGCGTCGACGAAAATGGCGACATATTCGCTGAGGGTGTGGATGAGCTCATCTACGGCCGCCTGTCGAACGTCCTGGAAAGCTGAGGAGAGGAACGATGGCTTACAAGCGTTTTACCGACCGTCTTCCAATCATTCCGGCGGATGCAGAAGAACATAACGCGGTGTGCCACTACTGCATCGTCGGCTGCGGCTACAAGGCCTATACATGGCCGCTGAACCGTCAGGGCGGCACCGCACCGAACCAGAACAAGTTCGGCGTCGACCTGAGCGAACAGCAGTTCAAGAATACCGAAGCCTGGTATTCGCCGTCGATGTACAATGTGGTCAAGAAGAACGGTCTGGACGTTCATCTGGTCATCAAGCCGGATGTCGACTGTGTCGTGAACTCGGGCCTAGGCTCCGTGCGTGGCGCACGGATGGCTGAGAGCCGCCGCTCGGATGTGATGGGCACCCAACAACAGCGGCTGACCGATCCTCTTGTCTGGCGCTATGGCACCTGGCAACCCACGACATGGGACGACGCGCTCGATCTTGTCGCGCGCGTCACAGCCAGGTTCGTCGAGGCCGACGACGAAGATCAGCTCTACGTGTCGATGTTCGACCACGGTGGTTCGGCGGGTGGCTATGAGAACACCTGGGGTACCGGCAAGCTCTACTTCGGCTCGATGAAGGTGAAGAACTGCCGGATCCACAACCGCCCGGCCTACAACTCCGAGGTTCACTCATCGCGCGATATGGGCGTGGACGAGTTGAACTACGCCTATGAGGACTACAAGCTCACCGACACGATCATGATCGTGGGCGCAAACCCGCTTGAGACACAGACCAACCTCTTCCTCAACCACATGGTGCCGGGGATGCAGGCTGGCGCCCGAGCAATCATCGTCGATCCGCGCCGTACCGTGACGATCCGGGCCTGCGAAGAGGCGGCCGGCGCAGAAAACGTTCTGCACCTGCAACCGAACTCTGGCTCCGGCCTCGCACTCTTCAACGCGATCCTGACCTACGTGGCCGATCAGGGATAGGTCGATCACGACTTTATCGCAGCCTCGACCATCCAGAATGGCGTGGAGGTGCCGCAGAGCGAAACCCATCCTGCAGCGCTCGGCAGCTTCGAGGCCGCGCTTGAGGCGATCCGCATCTCGCCGGCTGAAGCCGCCGAGATCACCGGCGTGCCGGAAGCGGACATTATCAAGGCGGCGGAGTGGTATGCGCAGCCGCACGACGACAGAGCGCGGCGCAAGGCGATCATCGCCTACGAAAAGGGCATCATCTGGGGCAACGACAACTACCGCACTACTGGCGCACTCGTGAACCTCGGCCTTGCTTGCGGCAACATCGGCCGCGAGGGTGGTGGGGTCTGCCGGCTCGGAGGACACCAGGAAGGCTACTACCGCCCCGGCAGCGACCATGTTGGCCGCCCAGCGCCTTATTTCGATCAACTGCTGATCAACGGTGGGGGCGCGGTCCACCACATTTGGGCCTGCGACCATTACAAGACAACGCTGAACGCGAGCCGCTTCAAGCGCGAGTACAACCGGCGCACCAACATGGTGAAGGAGGCCATGGACAACGCGATCGGCTTGACCCGCGAGGAACTGGTCGATGCCATCGCGGCTGCGATCCGGGCGGGGGGCCTGTTCTCGGTCAACGTCGACATCATCCACAGCCAGATCGGGCAGGCAGCGCATGTGATCCTGCCCGCCGTCGAATCCGGCGAGATGAACCTGACCTCCATGAACGGGGAACGCCGGCTGCGACTGACCGAGAAGTACATGGACGGCCCTGGGCGGGCGCTGCCCGACTGCCTCATCGCCGCAAGACTTGCGCAGGCGATGGAGCGTATTCTCACCGAGGAGGGGCGAACCGACTACGCCGCCCAGTTCCAGGGCTACGACTGGCAGACCGAGGAAGACGCCTTCATGGACGGCTACAACTCGGGCAATCCGGAGGTGACATACGAGCGCCTGCGCGCCGCGGGAACGAACGGGGTGCAGGAGCCTGTCGTCGGGTTCGAGAATGGTGCGCTCGTAGGCACAGCGCGCCTCTACACCAACGAGGTGTTCACTCGGCACGGCCGCCAGGACGGCAAAGCGCTGTTCTGCCACGCGATCTGGCGCGGGCTTCAGGCTCCCGGCAAGGCGCAGCAGAGGGACAACTACCGGTTCCTCATTAACAACGGCAGGTCGAACCTTAACTGGCAGAACTGGTTCCTCGATCAGGACAACGACTTCGCGATGGACCGCTGGTCGGTGCCCTTCATCCAGATCAACCCTGAGGACGCGGACGAACTCGGGGTCGGGAACGGCGATTTGGTCGAGGTCTACAACACTGACGGCGCCACGCAGGCCATGGTCTACCTTGAGCCGACGGCGCGCCGGAATGAGACATTCATGCTGTTCGGCGCCCCCTCAGGCGCGCAGGGTAACGTGATCAACGGTGGTGTGAACGAGTTGATCCTGCCGAACTACAAGCAGACCTGGGCTGACATCCGAAAGATCGCCGATGCCACACCCGCTGCGCGAAAGCAGAGCTTCAAGTCCTGGGAGGTCGAACTATGAGAATGGCCTGACGCTTCGACCAAGGCGCCACGGTTTCGTCTCGGGGTGCATCGATGAAGGTTGCTTATATCACGGTGCCAGGACGCAGCCGGATCGGCGATCTCATGACAGAGGTGGTCAGCGCCTTGACGGATGATGGCTATATAATCGCGACGGTTCGCACCAACCTGGCAGATCCGGGCGGTATCCCTGCGACATAGAGCTGCGCGTCAACCCTCACATCCCGCCATTCCGGATCGTCCAGCCTCTGGGATCAGCTGCAAAGGGCTGGATTGACCGCGCGCAAACCAATCATAACGCACACCGGCCCACGCTGCGGATCGAGGCCCCGGATCTTCCGATCACTAACCCCTACCCTGTTGCGTTCGAAAAGCCCGATCCCGCCCCCGACATTCAGTTCGGCAATGATTCGAACCCGCATCTGTCGCTGGAACCCATGCCCCGCACCGGGTTTCGCCCACATGTCAAAGAGGCCGGGACCCGCACCAAGTTTACCAAACTCACGGGGCGGCAGTGCTATCCAGTCGCCATTGAACATGGCAACGGCCCGATAACCATGATCACGCGCGGGCCGGACGACCTGATTACATCGGTCGACCACTCTTCCGACCTGCGTCTCATGTTTGACAATTCACCGGACGGATTGTGCCTTAGTTATCGGGTGATCGGCATCGACGGCAGCACGCAGCGGATCGTCACCTATCGCCATGACAGGCCGCCCATATGATCGCCGCGCTGAGCCAGGCCGGCGCGGCGGATACACTGACCAAAACAGGCATGCTAACCGCCCGGCAAAGCAAAGAAAATTTTCGCTTTTGTCATCTAGCTAACAGACAGATCACGAAAAATAGCGCGGAAATGCTCTGCGTTTACGGCAATGTAAAAGTATGTTTTTATAGCGTGATGTGATCGTCACGAAACGGTTTCTCGGCTGGAAGGACGCTTATGGCCCTATGTTCAGCACGGC
>JAUNTZ010000033.1 GCA_030538425.1 Paracoccus sp. (in: a-proteobacteria)
TCGCGAAAGAACTTCATCGGGCCTGCGCCGTCGATGCGGGCGGCCTCGGTCAGCTCATCGGGGATGGTCAGGAAGACCTGCCGGAACAGGAAGGTGGCCGTGGCCGAGGCGATCAGCGGCACGGTCAGCCCCGCGTAAGAGTTCAGCATTCCCAGATCGGCCACCACCTTGAAGGTCGGCATGATCCGCACCTCGACCGGCAGCATCAGCGTGACGAAGATGCACCAGAAGGCCAGCATACGGAACGGAAAGCGGAAATAGACGATAGCGAAGGCCGAGGTGATCGAGATGATGATCTTGCCGATGGCAATGACCAAAGCCATGATAAGTGAGTTGAACATCATCGTGCCGACCGGCGGCGTGCCTGAGGTGGACAACCCGCGTTCCAGCATCCGGCTGTAATTCTCGGTCAGCATGGGGCCGGGCCAGATCGGGATCGTGCCCGACATGAAGGCGGTTGACGGATGGGTCGAGGCGACAAAGGCGATCCAGACGGGCAGGGCGACCATGGCCACGCCAAGGATCAGCACCAGATGGGCCAGCAGGTTCAGAAGGGGGCGATTCTCGACCATCAGTAATTCACCCTGCGTTCGATAAAGCGGAACTGCACGACTGTCAGCGCGATCACAATGGTCATCAGAACCACCGATTGCGCGGCGGAAGAGCCAAGATTGAGGCCGATAAACCCGTCATTATAGACCTTGTAGACAAGGATATTCGTCGATTGACGCGGGCCCCCCTCGGTCGTGGCATGGATCACCGCGAAAGTGTCGAACATCGCGTAAACCACGTTGACGACCATCAGAAAGAAGGTGGTGGGCGACAAAAGCGGCAGGGTAATGGTGAAGAACCGCTTGACCGGCCCGGCCCCGTCGATGGCCGCCGCCTCACGCAGACTGGCGGGGATGGCTTGGAGACCGGCGACAAAGAACAGGAAATTATAGCTGATCTGCTTCCAGACCGAGGCAATCACCACCAAAGCCATCGCATCGCCCGAGGACATGATATGGTTCCAGTTATAGCCCAACTGGCGCAGCAGATAGGCGACGATGCCGATCGTGGGGTTGAACATGAACCACCACAAGATCCCCGCCACGGCAGGCGCGACCGCATAGGGCCAGACCAGCAAGGTCGTGTAAAAGCGCGAGGTTTTCAGCATCCGGTCCACCGCCACCGCCATCAGCAGCGCAAGCCCCATCGACAGGACCGTGACCAGAACCGCAAAGATCGCCGTCACCTCAAGCGAGTTGAGATATTCGGGCGAGTTGAACAGCGCGCGATAATTGCGCAGGCCCACAAAGGTGGTGCGGAAGCCGAACGGATCTTCGCGCAGGAAACTTTGCCGCACGGCCTGCGCCGCGGGCCAAAGGAAGAAAACGAATGTGATGGCAAGTTGCGGGGCAAGCAACAGCCATGGCAGCCATTTATTGCCGAATAGGGTGCGTTTCATGACTGCCTTTGGGGTGCCTTCGGGGGTGTCGTGCGGTGACAGCAAAGGAAAGGCCCGCGCGAAAAACCGCGCGGGCCGGTCGTGGGTTTACTGGTGCTGCTGCTGGAACTCTTCGATCAGCGCATTGCCGCGCTCGACCACCGCGTCCAGAGCTTCCTGCCCGGTCTTGCGGCCGGCCATAAGCTGTTCAAACTCTTCGTCGATGACGGTGCGGATCTGGACATAGTTGCCAAAACGCAGACCTTTCGAGTTCTCGGTCGGCTCGTTCAGCGTGATCTGCTGGATCGAGACTTCGGTGCCGTCATTTTCGGCATAGAAGTTCTGTTCCTGCGACAATTCGTAAGACGCCTGCGTGATCGGCAGATAGCCGGTCGCCTGATGCCATTCGGCCTGAACCTCGGGGCTGGACAGATGGGTGAAGAACTTGGCGACACCGGCATATTCCTCTGCCGGGCGGCCTTCCAGAACCCACAGCGTCGCGCCGCCGATGATCGAGTTCTGCGGCGCGCCCTCGACGCTGTCGTAATAGGGCAGCATCCCGTAGCCCAGTTCGAAATCGGTGGCGTTGGCCACGACGCCCGCGCGCGAGGCGGACGAGTTCATGATCATCGCGCATTCCTGCGTGTAGAACATGGGCGGCGCATTGTCGCCGCCGACCGGACCACCATATTTGAAGATCCCCTCATCGGCCCAACGCTTCAGGTTGTCCCAATGCTGCGCCTGCACCGGGCCGTTGACGGTCAGGCGGGCATCCATACCGCCAAAGCCGTTTTCCTCGGTGCCGATCGGCTGGTTGTGCCAGGCGCTGAAATTCTCGGTCTGGATCCAGGACACCCAGCCGGTGGTGAAGCCACAGCTTGCCGCGCCCGATTCCATGATCTGACGCGAGAATTCTTCCATCTGCTCCCAGGTCTGGGGCGGGGTGTCGCGGTCGAGCCCGGCGGCCTCAAACACGTCCTTGTTGTAATAGAGAATCGGGGTCGAGCTGTTGAAGGGCATGGACAGCATATTGCCGTCGGTATCCGTGTAATAGCCGACCACGGCGGACAGGAAGCCAGCCGGATCAAAGGCTTCGCCCTGTTCTTCCATCAGTTGATAGACCGGCTTCACCGCACCTTCGGCGGCCATCATCGTGCCGGTGCCGACCTCGAACACCTGCACGATGGCGGGCTGTTCATTCGCGCGGAAGGCCGCGATGGCGGCGGTCATCGTCTCGGGGTGGAGCCCTTATAGACCGGGACGATGGTGTAATCTTCCTGCGATTCGTTGAACGCGGTCGCGATCTGCTCAAGCTTTTCGCCAAGCTCGCCGCCCATGGCGTGCCACCATTGGATATCGGTGCGGGCATGGGCCGCCGACAGGGACGCGATCAGGGCAATCGCGGAAACGGAAGTGATGCGGGTCATCCGGTGTTCCTTTTGCTGGATGGATGCCTTCGGATAATCCGGCTTGGTGAACGTATTGCAACACCTTTATGACAGAAATATGACGTTTTCCAGATTAACCTTTCCTGCGGCGCGGGCCCGGCAAATTGACAAGGCGCGGGGCGCGGGCGACAAATCCTGCAAAGACAGGAGAGGGTTATGGCCGACATGAAACCGCGCAGCGCCGGACGGGTGCTTGTCGATCAACTGATCATCCATGGCGCCGATACCGCCTATTGCGTGCCGGGCGAAAGCTATCTGGAAATTCTTGATGCGCTGTATGATCAGCGCGACCGTTTCACGCTGATCAATGCCCGGCATGAGGCGGGGGCGGCGAATATGGCCGAGGCTTATGGCAAGCTGACCGGGCGGCCCGGCATCTGCATGGTCACGCGCGGCCCGGGCGCCTGTCATGCCGCGATCGGCGTGCATGTGGCGATGCAGGACAGCACGCCGATGATCCTGCTGATCGGTCAGGTCGCCCGCGACATGCGCGACCGTGAGGCGTTCCAGGAGGTCGATTACCGCGCCATGTTCGGCCCGCTTGCGAAATGGGTGGCTGAGATCGACAGCCCCGAACGGGTGCCCGAATATCTGGCCCGCGCCTTTCGGGTGGCGACATCGGGGCGGCCCGGTCCGGTGGTTCTGTCGCTGCCCGAGGATATGCTGAAAGAAACCGTCCGCGTTGCAGATGCCACGCCCTATACTGTCAGTTGCGCGGGTCTTTCGCCCGGCGATATGGAGGGGCTGGCCGAACTGCTCAGGGGGGCTGACCGTCCGCTGCTGATATTGGGCGGCTCGGGCTGGACTGAACAGGCTTCTGCGGACATCCTGCGCTTTGCCGAGGCGAACGGCCTGCCGGTCACGACCTCGTTTCGCAGGCAGGATTGCTTTGACAACCGCTCGGACAGCCATGTGGGTGAGTTCGGCACCGCCACAGGCAAGCGCCTGCTGGAGCGGCTAGATCAGGCCGATCTGCTGGTCGTTCTGGGCGCGCGTCTGGGGGAGATGACGACGCGCGGCTATGATGCGCTGAAGCCGCCGCAGATCCGGCAAAAGCTGGTCCATGTGCATCAGGATGCCGATGAGATCGGGCGGGTTTACGGGCCCGATCTGGGTTTTTCGGCGCATATTGCGACCCTTGCCGCAGCCCTGCGGCCCCTTGATCTGGACCGCCGTGAGGTCTGGGCCGACTGGACGCGGGCGCTGCGGGACGAATATCTGGAGGACAGCGCGCGGCCAAAGGATCAGGGCTTCGATCTGGATATGGGGCAGGCTTTTGCCGATCTGCGCGACGATCTGCCCCGCGACATGATCATGACGCTGGACGCGGGCAATCACACCGGCTGGGCGCAGCGTTTCCTGCGCTTTGGCAGGCCGGGGCGGCAATTGGCCTCGACCTGCGGGGCGATGGGTTACGGCATCCCCGCCGCCGTCGCAGCCGCCCTGCGCGAGCCCGAGCGGCTGGTGATCGCGGTCGTGGGCGATGGCGGTTTTCTGATGAGCCTGGCTGAGATCGGCACGGCGGCACAGCATGGTGCCGCGCCGGTGATCCTGCTGTTCAACAATGAAAGCTATGGCACGATCAGGATGCATCAGGAACGCGACTATCCGGGCCGCGTCTCTGGCACGCGCCTGAAAACGCATGATTTTTGCGAAATTGCGCGGGGTCTGGGCGCCCATGCCGAGCGGGTGACGAAAACCGCCGATGTCGCCCCGGCCCTTGAGCGCGCCCGCGCCTCGGGCCGTGTCGCGGTGATCGAGCTGGTGACGGATGCCGAACAGATCTCGACCCGCAGCACGATCTCGGGGCTGAGGGCCAAGCCATGAGCGATGTTCTGGACGCCCTGCGCGCCGCGATTGGCGCGGCCAATGTGCTGACTGCCGAGGCCGATATGGCCCCCTATCTGCGCGAGGATCGCGGGCGGTGGCGCGGGCGGGCCGATGCGGTGCTGCGCCCTGGCTCGACCGCTGAGGTGGCGGAGCTTGTGCGGATCTGCGCGGGCGCGGGCGTGGCGATGGTGCCCCAAGGCGGCAATACCGGCCTTGTCGGGGGCGGGATGCCCGATGGCGGTGTGGTGATCTCCATGGGCCGGATGAACCGCATCCGCGAACTCGACGCGCTGAATGCGACGATCACGGTTGAGGCGGGCGCGACGCTTTTATCGGTGCAAGAGGCGGCGGCTGGGGCGGGGCTGCTCTTCCCGCTATCGCTTGCCTCGGAAGGCTCATGCCAGATCGGCGGCAATCTGGCCACCAATGCCGGCGGCACCGGGGTTTTGCGCTATGGCACGACCCGCGACCTGACCTTGGGCATCGAGGCCGTCTTGCCGGACGGGCGGGTTCTGGATGTGCTGACCGGGCTGCGCAAGGACAATACCGGCTATGCGCTTGCCGATCTGATGGTCGGGTCCGAAGGCACGCTTGGCATCATCACCGCCGCCACCCTGCGGGTTTATCCCGCCCCGGCCAGCCGCGCGACCGGCTTTGCCGCTTGCGACGGCCCGGAACAGGCGCTGCGGCTGTTCGAACTCATGCGCGCGCGTTGTGGCGATACGCTCAGCGCGTTCGAATATCTGGAACGGTTCGGGGTGCAGATCGTGCTGGACCACCTGGCTGGCGCGCGCGATCCGCTGCGTGATCCCGCGCCCGCCTATGTTCTGGCGGAACTCACCTCGCCCGAAGCGCAGGCCGCGCTTGACGACCGTCTGGGCGAAGTTCTGGGCGATGCGATTGAGGCGGGGATCATCAGCGACGCGGTGATCGGCGCATCGGGCGCGCAAGAGGCCGCCCTTTGGGCCTTGCGCGAATCCATGTCCGAGATGCAGAAACACGAGGGCGCCTCGATCAAGCATGACGTGGCCGTGCCGGTCAGCCGCGTGGCCGAGTTCATCACCGAAGGAAAGGCGCTGTGCTGCGACTATATGCCGGGGCTGCGGCCATGTCCGTTCGGCCATTTCGGCGACGGCAATATCCATTTCAACCTGACGCGCCCGCAGGGCATGACGGATGCCGATTTTCTGGCTCATTACCCGCAGTTCAACCGGATCGTGCATGATCTGGTGGCGCGGATGGGCGGCTCGATCTCGGCGGAACATGGCATTGGCGTGGCCAAGCGCGACGAGCTTCCCCGTTACAAGGATGCCGTCGCGCTTGATATTTGCCGCGCGATCAAGGCGGCACTGGACCCCAAGGGGCTGATGAACCCCGGCAAGGTGCTGGCTTAGCGGACCAGATAGAGCGACAGCACCGGCAGCCCGATAATCAGCCCCAGCCGGACGATATCCGCCACCCAGAAGGCCAGCACGCCGCGAAAGATCGTCCCCAAGGCCACATCCGGCAGGACCGAGCGCAGCACAAAGACGTTCATCCCGATAGGCGGGGTGATGAGGCTGATCTCGGTCACGACCACGACGATGATACCGAACCAGATCAGCACCATGTCGGGGTTCGACAGAATATCAAGGCCGAAATCCAGATACATGACGACCGGATAAAACACTGGCACGGTCAGCAGGATCATCGACAGGCTTTCAAGGAAGCAGCCAAGGATCAGGTAGATCAGCACGATCATCAGCAGCACGACCCACGGATTGAGCCCCAGATCATCGACCACGCCCGCAAGCGTGTCAGGCAGGCCCGCAAAGGTCACGAAATTGCTGAAGATCTCGGCCCCGATAATGATGGCGAAGATCATCGCCGAGGCGGTCGCGCTATCGACAAAGGCGGTCCAGAGCGCCCCGCGGCTGAGCCCCCCCGTCACCGCCGCGATCAGCAGCGATGCGCCCGCGCCCATGCCCGCGGCCTCAATCGGGGTGAACAGCCCGCCATAGATGCCGACCATGATAAAGGCGAACAGCGCCAGAACCGCGACCACCCCCACGATGTCGCGCCCGGTGATCGGGTGCGGCTCGCCCACCTTTGGGGCCAGTTCCGGGCGCAGGCGGACGGCGACCATCACCGCCAGAAGATAGCCGATGATGCCCACAATGCCCGGAATGATCCCGGCCAGAAACAGCTTGCCGATATCGGCCTCGGTCAACAGGCCAAAGATGATCAGCACCACCGAGGGCGGGATCAGGATGCCCAGAGTGCCGCCCGCCGCAATCGCGCCGGTCGCCAGACTGTCGGCATAGCCAAAGCGCCGCATTGAGGGCATGGCGACCTTGGACATGGTGGCGGCGGTCGCCAGAGACGAGCCGCAGACCGCGGAAAACCCGCCGCAGGACAGCACCGTCGCCATGGCAAGCCCGCCGCGCATCCGTCCGAACACCCGGTCGGCGGCGGCGAACAGCCCCTGCGCGATGCCTGACCCCGCCAGCACATTGCCCATGAAGATGAACAGCGGCACCACCGACAGCGAATAGTTCAGCCCGGTCTCGAACACGGTATGGCCGATCATCGAGCCCGCCGGTTCCCATCCGCGCATCAGGCCAAAGCCCACGCCGCCGACAATCGCCATGGCAAAGGCAATCGGCACGCGCAGGAACACCATGACCAGCAGGATGCCCATGCCAACAAGGGATAACAGCATTATTCGGGTCTCCGCAGCGCCATGACGAGGGCGGACAGGGCGCAGCTTGCGGCGGCGAGATACGCCAGGGGCGCAAGCGGCAGGGTAAGCGACGGCGTCCGCGTGCCGTCGCCCCATTGCTTCAGGCCGATCTTGGCCAGCCGCCAGGCGAAATAGGCCAGCACAATCGCCGAGACGATCCCCGCCAGCCTACCCAACAGCCGCTGCACCCGGCGCGGCACCATATGCAGCACCAGATCGACCTCGACATGACCGCCATCCGCGCTTGTCAGCGGCAGCGCGGCAAAGACAAGCGCGGCCAGCAGAACCTGCGTCAATTCAAACGCGCCCGCAAAGGGTCGGTTCAGCAGATAGCGCCCGACCACATCGACACAGGTCACCGTGATCATCAGCATGATCAGAACCGCGCAGACCCCGGCAAGGATGCGATAGCCGGGCGTCTGTCGATGGGGCACGCGGCCCGGAATATGGTCGGGCACGTCCTGAGGCTGGCCAAGCGCCGCCGGGCCGGTCGCATTCGCGTCGGCCCAGTGGCTGTTTTCGCCGGGCGGATGCGCCTCATTCGGCGGGCGTGTCATTCAGCGGCGACCCCGGTCATGGCGCGGAACTCGGCCAATGCGGCGGCACCGTCATAGGCATCGCCAAGGCTCTCGATCCATTGCGCCTCAAGCGTGGCGGCGGATTCGCGCAGCGCGGCCACGACCGCCTCGGGGGCCTCGTAAAAATCCACGCGGTCCCCGATCTCGGCCATGGCGGTCTCGTCGGCATCGTTCCATGCCTGACCCACGCGGCGCGCGAAAGCCTCGCCCGAAATCGCGTCGATTGCGGCGCGGTCCTCTTCGGACAGGCTGTTCCATTTGGCTTCGTTGATGACGAAGAACCATGTCGTGTTATAGATCCCGCCCGGCACGGTCATCGAATAGTCGATGTGATCGACAAGGTTGAACGCGGTCATCGCCTCATAGGTAAAGGCCACCCCGTCAATCACCCCGCGCGAGAGCCGCTCATAAACCTCGGGCGAGGACATGAACAAGGGCGCGGCCCCAAGCGCCGAGATCAGCTCACCCACATAGCCGCCCGGCACGCGGATCTTCAGGCCAGCCATGTCGGCGGGGGTTTCGATGCGGCGGACATTGTTGTGCAAAAGCCCCGGACCGTGCATGAACAGGCCCAGAAGATGGGTGCCCTGATGTTCGGCCGCGGCATCCAACTGGCCGCCATAGATGTTCCAGAACGCGACCGAGTTCTCAATGGCATCATCGCCCAGAAAGCTGAACTGCCCAAGGCGTGAGCGGTTAAAGCGGTTGTCCTCGACAAAAGAGTGCAGCCCATAGGTGATATCCGCCACGCCGTCCTTGGCCATGTCGAAATGCGCGGGCGGGCTGCCAAGCGGGCGGGCCATGATGCGGACGGTGACGCGGCCCTCGGTGACATCGGCCACCTCTTGCGCCCAAGGCTCAAAGGCGTTGACGACAATCGGATGGCGCGGCGGCAGCCATGACGACATGACAAGCGTCTCAGTGAGGGCGGGCGCGGCAGAGACAAGCAGTCCAGCCAGGGCGAGTTTCAGAGATTTCATGGTTTCCTCCCGTGAAGTCAGTGGGTTATGGTGCGAAGTTGTCAGGATGTGCGGCGATGAAAGCGGGATGGGTGGCGGCGCTTTGGGACACGCGCGCGATGCGGGGCAGATGGTCAAAACCCACGCCCCAACGGGTCGCGTTGTAAAGCTGCGGGATCAGCGCGCAATCGGCGAGACCGGGCGCATCGCCGTGGCAGAACGCGCCCGCATGTGTCAGCATCGCCTCGACCGTCTCAAGGCCACGCGCGATATTGTTGCGGTTCCATTCGGCGCGGGCGGCGGCGCCGGCCAAGCCTTCGATCCGGGCAAGGGTGGCAAGGTTCGACAGCGGATGGATCTCGCAGGCGATGGCCATGGCCAACGCGCGGACCTGCGCCCGTGCAACCGGATCTGTGGGCAGCAGGGGGGGCGTGGGGCGGGCTTCGTCCAGATATTCGATGATTGCCAGCGATTGCGTCAGCCGCGCTCCATCGGCCATCATCACCGGCACCGCCCCTTGCGGGTTCAGCGCCAGATGCTCGGCCCCGCGCTGCGCCCCCGCGAGCAGATCGACCGGCACGCGGTCGTAATCCAGCCCCTTGAGCGCAAGCGCGATCCGCACCCGATAGGATGCGGATGAGCGCCAGTAGTCGTAAAGCACGATCTCAGGCATGAATGCCCTGCGGCGTCACGTCCTTGTCGCGTTCCCGCGCGTGCAGCCAGTCGGCATGTTTGGGCGCGCGTTTGGTCTTCGACCACTCCTCAATCATGTCCCATTTCACCGCATCCAGCCGCGCCAAAAGCGCCTCTTCCTCGGGGTCGGGGCAGACGAGTTCGACGCGATGCCCGTTCGGGTCGAAGAAATAGATCGAATGGAAGATGGAATGGTCGGTTACGCCCAGAACCTCGACCCCGTTGGCCTCCAGCTTTTCCTTGAAGCCCAGCAGGGTGTCGCGATCCTTGACCTTGAAGGCGATATGCTGGACCCATTTCGGCGTGTTCGGGTCGCGGCCCATCTCGGGCTTGGTCGGCAGCTCGAAAAAGGCCAGCACATTGCCGTTCCCGGCATCAAGGAACAGATGCATATAGGGATCGGGTTCGTGGGTCGAAGGCACCTCATCCTCGGCAATCGCAAGGATGAAATCCATGTTCAGGTTGTTCACATACCATTCCACGGTCTCTTTCGCGTCCTTGCAGCGATAGGCGACGTGGTGGATGCGGTCGATTTTCAGGTCGGTCATTTCGGCTCCTCCTTGGTCAGTTTTGCGGCGGCAATGGCGCGGCGGATCAGCCCGGCATCGCCAAGCTGGTTCATCAGGATGAGGATCAGCCGCGCGTTCAGCGCCTCGCTTTGCGCATGGCTCAGCCCCTCATGGGCGGCCAGCAATTCGGCATAGACATCGTCCGCGCCGTCGATATTGGGGGTGAGGATCAACGCGCGCATCAAACATTCCCCGTGGCGGTGGCGATGGCATCGCGGATGGCTGTTTCGTCAAAACCGGGCCAACGCGCGGCGATATGCTGATCCGGGCGGATCAGATAGACGGCCTGTTCCGCATCGCCCAGATAACGCGCGGCCAGATCACCCTGCGCCTCAAGCCGCATGGCCCGCGCGCTGATCGCGCCATGGCTGACTGGTGCCGCATCGGCGTTCAGCCCGAGGATCACGAAATCACCGCCCCGCAGGTGGTCTAGCAGGAACGCGCCCGCGACCGGCGCATCTGGGCAGGGCGCGCCGGGCCGCGTGCGCGCAGGCCCGCCCGGCAGCGCATCCGGCCCGTTCAGGGCCGAGCCGTCATAGATGCAGGGCACCGACAGCCGCCCCGAATTGACCATGGGCCGGGTAAAGGCGTGATGTTCGGCCAGATCAAGGACGGCATCACGGAAAATCCGGCTGGTTTCGGATTTGGGCGTGATGAAATCCGTCGAACGGCTGGAGTTGAGGATATTCTCATCCGCGCCGTGAACCCTCTCGGCATCATAGCTGTCCAGCAGGGTTTCCGGTGCCGCCCCCGCGATGACAAGCGCCAGCTTCCAGCCCAGATTGTCGGTATCCTGAAAGCCCGAATTGGCCCCACGTGCACCGAACGGGCTGACCTGATGGGCGGCATCGCCAGCAAAGATCACCCTTCCGTGGCGGAACCGCTCCATCCGGCGGCATTGGAAGGTGTAGACGCTGACCCATTCCAGATCAAAGCGCACATCCTCGCCCAGCATCGCCTTCAGACGGGGGATCACCTTTTCGGGACGTTTTTCGGCCTCGCGGTCGATGTTCCAGCCCAGTTGCAGGTCGATGCGCCAGACCCCGTCCGGCTGTTTGTGGAGCAGCGCCGACTGTCCGCGGTTGAAGGGCGGGTCGAACCAGAACCACCGTTCGGCGGGAAAATCCGCCTCCATCACCACATCGGCGATCAGGAAATTATCCTCGAACACGCGGCCCGTGAAATCCAGCCCCATCATGCCGCGCAGGGGCGAGGCCGCGCCGTCGCAGGCGATCAGCCAGTCGGCCTCGATCTGATAAGGGCCTTCCGGGGTCTCGACGGTCAGGCGCACATGATCGTCGCGCGCATCCATCGACACGACGCGATTGCCGCCGCGCAGCTCGACCTTTGCCCCGGAGGCCCGCAGCGCGTCGAGCCGGTCGAACATATATTTTTCAAGGTGATATTGCTGAAGGTTGATAAAAGCCGGGCGGCGATGGCCCTGTTCGGGCAGAAGGTTGAAGCTATAGACCTCGCGTTCGTCGAAAAACACCCGGCCCGTGTCCCAGATCACCCCGTGATCGACCATCGGCTGACCGCAACCCAGCCGGTCGAGGATCTCAAGCGGGCGCTTGGCGAAACAGATCGCGCGGCTGCCAAAGCTGACCTTGTCATTGTCGTCAAGGATCACGACCTCGACCCCCGCCTGCGCCATTTCCAGACCGGCGGCCAGACCAACCGGACCCGCGCCGACCACGATCACCTTATGGCGGGCGGGGGTGACGGCATCCTGATCGGCGTGGCGGGTATAGGGGTAAAGCGGCGTCTCGAAGATCTTGTCCTGAACAGTCATCGCCCGTCCCCCTCAACCCTGAAGCGCGTTCCACATCTCGCGGTCGCGCTCGGCGGTCCAGATGCGCGGCGTGTCGATGCCGCGCGCCTCGTCATAGGCGCGGGCGACGTTAAAGGGCAGGCAATGTTCGTAAATCGCGAAGTCGCTGAACTTGGGGTCACATTCGGCGCGAACGGCGTCCCATGCCTCACGCAGCGAGCCGCCCCGCGCCGCGATCCGGGCCACCGGGCGATAGGTGGACTCGATGAAATCGCGGGTCGATTCAATCGCCGCCGTCACCGCCGCGCGCCCGACAAGCGCGTCACCACGACCCGGCGCAATCGCCTCGGGGTCAAAACTGGCGATGGCGTCAAGTGTCGCGCCCCAGTCCTGAAAATGCCCGTCGCCGCAATAGCAGGCGGAGTGATATTCGACGATATCGCCGGTGAACATCACCCCCGCATCCGGCACCCAGATCACGATATCGCCCGCCGTATGCGCGCGGCCAAGCTGCATCAGCTCAACCCGGCGGTTGCCCAGATCGACCGTCATGCGCCCGTCAAAGGTGATCGTGGGCCAGGTCAGGCCGGGGATCTCCTCATGCCCCTGAAAGAGCCGGGGGAAACGCTGAAACTCGCTGTCCCAGTCCTCGGCCCCGCGTTCCGCGACCATGGCGCGGGCGGTGTCGGACATGATGATATTCTCAGCCCCGTAAGCCGAGGCGCCCAGAACCCGCACCGCGTGATAATGGGTCAGGGCAAGATATTTGATCGGCTTGTCGGTGACTTCGCGGACCTTCTCGATCACCTTGCGGGCCAGTCGCGGGGTGGCCTGCGCCTCGACGATCATCACCGCGTCCTCGCCGATGATGACGCCGGTATTCGGGTCGCCCTCGGCGGTAAAAGCCCAAAGCCCCGGCCCGATCTCGGAAAAGCTGATCTGCTTTTCGGTCATGTCGCCTGCGGATGCGAATTGCTTGCTCATATGAACCCCCTTGTGGCCCGGACGTGCGGCTTCGGGCCGCCAATGCCGCCGAAACCCGCCCCGTAGCGGCCGAATTGCCCTGAAATCAGCGGCGCGCGGTCGCGCCTTCCTCACCTTCAGGATGATTCTTAGCAGAGATCATTTCATTTGCAACAATTATCTTGTCATCGCCCGCCTGCGCCTGTTCGACCGCTTGGGCAAGCGCGTCGAGGCCGCGCGACAGGGCGGCGCGGTCGGCCTCGGACATGGCGTCCAGCACCTGTGCGGCGCGGGCCTCGACCCCGGCAAAGGCGCGGCTGAACAGCGCGCGGCCTGCGGCGGTGATCTCATATTGGCGGAGGCGGCGGTCATTGCCGGGGACGCCGCGCAGGATCAAGCCCTTATCCGCCAGCCGTCCGGCGGCCCGGCTGATCTGCACCTTGTCAAGCGACGACCGTGCCGCCAGCGATAGCGAATCCAGCCCGCCCGCCTCGGCCAGAAGGAACAGCAGCCGCCATTCCTCGCGGCTCAGCCCGTATTCGCGCCCGTAAACCGCGACAAGCTGGCGCGAGAACGCCTCGGCGACGAGGGCGAGACGATAGGGGAAGAAGCCTTCCAGCCGCATGGTGGCACCATAAAATCCGACATGACAATCTGTGCATATGACGGGGCAGGCCGCAGGGAATCAAGCAGATCGCGACTTAAAGCGCCGCGTTGCCGCCGCGCGCTGTTCACGAAATCGGGAACCCCACCCGCCGGGTCGCGTTCGGTCTGTGTCAAAAACTGCACAAAAACAGGAAAAGACCGATGAAAAAGACGACGAGTTTCGCCGCCGCTGCCGCTTTGGGCCTTGGTGTATCCGCACTTCCGGCACTCGCGCAGGATCAATGCGGGGACGTCTCGATCGCCGAAATGAACTGGGCAAGCGCCGGTCTGGCGGCTTGGGTGGACAAGATCATTCTGGAAGAGGGCTACGGCTGTAACGTGACGCTTGTGATCGGGGACACGATGCCGACCTTCACTTCGATGAACGAAAGGGGTGAGCCGGATATGGCCCCCGAATTGTGGGTCAATGCGGTCAAGGAGCCTCTGGATGCCGCCGTGGCCGATGGCAGTCTGGTGATTGCCGCGCAGATCCTTGAGGATGGCGGAGTCGAAGGCATCTGGGTTCCGACCTGGCTGGCCGAGCAGGAAAACATCGTCACGCTGAACGACGCGCTTGCGCGGCCCGAGCTGTTCCCGGGGTCCGAGGATGCCAGCAAGGGCGCGTTCTTTGGCTGCCCCTCGGGCTGGGCCTGCCAGCATATCGCGCGCAACCAGTTCCTTGGCTCGGGCGCGGATGAAAAGGGCTTTGCGCTTGTCGATCCGGGTTCCTCGGCGGGGCTCGACGGCTCGATTGCGCGCGCCTTCAACCGCAACGAAGGCTGGCTTGGCTATTACTGGGCGCCGACCGCGATGCTTGGCCAATATGAGATGACCCGGCTTGATCTTGAGGCAGAGCATGACCGCACCCGTTGGGATCAGTGCATGGTTCAGCCCGATTGCGCCGACCCGCAGGTGACCGAATGGCCGGTCTCGGACGTGTTCACCCTTGTCACCGCAGAGCTTGCCGAGCGCGCAGGCACGGTCACCGGCTATATCGAGGCGCGGTCGTGGAAGAACGATACCGTGAACGAGATGCTGTCCTGGATGATCGAAAATCAGGCGACAAATGAGGATGGCGCCTTCCATTTCCTTGAGAACCACGAGGATCTCTGGACCCAGTGGGTGCCGGAAGATGTCGCGGACAAGGTGCGTTCCGCGCTTTGATCCCTGTCCCGCCGGGCGCTCTGCCGCGCCCGGCCTTCGTTCAAGGACAGATGGAGTGATATTTTGGACCTTGTGAACTTCCCCGCGATGAGCCGGGGCGAATTGCGTTCGATGCGCGTCGCGATTGACGGCGCGTTTCGTGATTTCACCCGCGAATATGGCAGCATGTTAGAGGCGTTTTTCAAACCGCTGCAAAGCCTGCTGATTTTCATTGAAAACGCCCTGATCAACTCGCCATGGGTGGTGGTGTTGGCCGGGTTTGCCGCGCTGATCTGGGCGATGAGCCGCAACTGGAAGATCGTCGCCGCAAGCGTGGTCGCGTTGATGGCGATCGGCTATCTGGGCATGTGGACCGACACGATGCGCACCATTGCGATGGTCGCGGTCTGCACCTTGGTCGCGATTGTGATCGGCATCCCGATTGGCATTCTGATGGCGCGCTCGAACAGGCTGAGTTCGGTTGTCACGCCGGTTCTGGACCTGATGCAAACCATGCCAAGTTTCGTCTATCTGATCCCGGTGGTGATGATCTTTGGCCTTGGCCGCATCCCCGGCGTGATTGCCGTTGTCATCTACGCGCTGCCGCCGATCATCCGGCTGACCAATCTGGGCATCCGTCAGGTCAGCGCCGATGTGCTTGAGGCCGCCGATGCGTTTGGTTCATCCGCCTGGCAGAAGCTGCGCGATGTGCAACTGCCGCTTGCGCTGCCCACCATCATGGCGGGCGTGAACCAGACCATTATGATGAGCCTTGCCATGGTCGTGGTCGCCTCGATGATCGGGGTGCAGGGTCTGGGTCAGCCGGTGCTGCAAGCGATCAACAACCAGTATTTCACGCTTGGCGTGATGAACGGGCTGGCGATTGTGGCCATTGCGATCATCTTTGACCGCGCGACGCAAGCCTATGGCAAGCGGTTGCAGAAACATTCGGAGGCCGGCAAATGAGCCTTGACGCGAACAGCCATGACATCGCCATCTCGGGGCTTTACAAGATCTTTGGCCCCGAGGCTGACCGCCATATCGACGCCGTGCGCGGCGGGCTGTCCAAGGACGAGTTGAACGACCGGCACAATCATGTGCTTGGGCTTCAGGATATCGACCTTGTCATCCCGCAAGGCAAGATTACCGTTATCATGGGCCTGTCCGGCTCGGGCAAATCGACCCTGCTGCGGCATCTGAACGGGCTGATAAAGCCCACGGCGGGGCAGGTCATGTTCGACGGGCAGGACGTGGCCCGCATGAACGACGCCGAGTTGCGCGATTTCCGCCGCCGCAACATGGCGATGGTGTTCCAGAAATTCGCCCTGCTGCCGCATCGCACCGTTCTGGAAAACGCGACCTACGGTCTGGACATTCGCGGCATCCGCAAATCCGAGGCCCGCGACAAGGCGCGGCATTGGCTGGAACGGGTCGGCCTGAAAGGCTATGAGGATTACTATCCGAAACAGCTTTCGGGCGGGATGCAACAGCGTGTCGGCCTTGCCCGCGCGCTTGCCAATGATGCCGAGATCCTGCTGATGGACGAGGCGTTTTCGGCGCTTGATCCGCTGATCCGTGTCGATATGCAGTCGATCCTGCTGGAATTGCAGAAGGAACTGCACAAGACCATCGTATTCATTACCCATGATCTTGATGAGGCGCTGCGGCTTGGTGACAAGATCGCCATCCTGCGCGACGGGCGGCTGGAACAGGTCGGCACGCGGCAGGATATCGTGCTGCGGCCCGCCAATGAATATGTCTCGCGTTTCGTGCGCGAGGTGAACCGGGGCCGGATCATCCGCGCCGAGACCATCGCCTATCCGCTGCCCGAGGGCGAGGTGCTGCCCGAGTTCATCGTGCGCGCCCGCAACGAACTGGATCTGGTCGCTCGCAACATGACGCGTGAGGGCGTGTCGCGCGGGCGCGTGCTGCGCCGCGATGGCTCGCTTGTGGGGGTGATCGACCTGGCCAGCATCCTTGACGCGATGGTCAACCCGGCCGAGGTCGAAAGCGACGACGATTGAAGGACGGCGACTGATCCCGGCCATCAAGCATGAAAAAAGGCGGCCCCCACGGGCCGCCTTTTCCCTTGACCTGGCCTTATGCCGGCGGGATCACGCCCTCGACATACCAGTCCATGGTCAGCAATTCTTCGTCGGTCAGGGTGACGCCTGCGGCGACCCGCTCGACCCCGTTATGATCGTTGATCGGGCCGGTGAAGATGTTGAACGACCCGTCGATCTGGCCCTGCCGCAGCTCCTCGGCATCGGCGACGACCTCGGCGGGGACGCGCTCATTATAGGGGCCGATCTCGACCTCGCCTTCTTTCAGGCCCGGCCAGCTATCGCGGCTTTCCCATGTGCCGTCGATCACCTCGCGGGCGACCTTGACATAATGCGGGCCCCAGTTGTCGATGATCGAGGTCAGTTGCGCGCGCGGCGCGAATTCGCCCATATCGGCGCCCTGACCAAAGCCGCCGACCAGACCGCGTTCCTCGGCCACTTGCAGCGCGGCGGGGCCGTCGGTGTGCTGCGCGATGATGTCCATGCCCTGATCGGCCATGGCGCGGGCGGCGTCCGCCTCACGCGCGGGATCGTTCCAGGACGACAGGAACACCGGCGTCGCGGTAAAGTCAGGGTTCACGCGGCGGGCGGCCAGAACAAAGGCGTTGATGCCCATGACCACCTCGGGGATCGGGAAAGAGCCGATATAGCCCGCGCGCCCGGTTTCCGACATATGGCCCGCGATGGTGCCGCAGATGACGCGGCCTTCGTAGAAACGGGCGTTATAGGTCGCCACGTTCTCGGCGCGCTGATAGCCGGTGGCATGTTCGAACTTGACGTCCGGGAACTGGCGGGCGACGCGCAGGACGTAATCGCCATAGCCAAAGCTGGTCGCGAAGATCAGCTTGTGGCCCGATTGCGCCAATTCGCGCAGGACACGTTCGCAATCGGGGCCTTCGGGGACGTTCTCGACAAAGGTGGTCGTGACCGCATCGCCCAGTTCGCGTTCCAGATAAAGGCGGCCCTGATTATGGGCATAGGTCCAGCCATTGTCATTGATCGGCCCGATATAGACAAAGCCGACTTTCAGCGGCTCGGACGCGCGGGCGCGGGTGCCCATCAGCGGCAGGACGGCGGCTGCGGTGCCGATTTGCAGGATGCTGCGGCGGGAAAGGGACATGGTTTCTCTCCTGTTGGTTGGTTTGGTTCTTCAGTGGCTTGGCATAAAGG
This sequence comes from Paracoccus sp. (in: a-proteobacteria), assembly GCA_030538425.1. GTDB lineage: Bacteria > Pseudomonadota > Alphaproteobacteria > Rhodobacterales > Rhodobacteraceae > Paracoccus. Next base: position 17,984 of record JAUNTZ010000033.1, read on the forward strand.
GTTTGCCCAGACAGGCGGGCGCATTGCTTGATGCGTCGCGGCGGATCGAGATCAGCACCAGAACCGCAATCGTCGCCAGATAGGGCAGGGCGGCCCATAGCTCGGACGGGATGCCTGACAGGATACCGCCGCCGGATTTTGCGTAAAGCTCCATCGTCATGACAAGGCCGAACAGATAGGCCCCGGCCAGAAGGCGCAGCGGACGCCATGAGGCAAAGACGACAAGCGCGACCGCGATCCAGCCGCGCCCCGCCGTCATCCCCTCAGCCCATTGCGGGGTGAGCAGCAGCGGAAAGCAGGCCCCCGCGATCCCCGCCATGGCCCCGCCAAACGCGACCGCGCCAAGCCGGATCAGCCGGACATTATAGCCGATGGAATGGGCCGACAGGTCGTTTTCACCCACCGCCCGCAGGATCAGCCCGGCGCGGCTGCGATAGAGGAACCACCACACCACCGCGACCATTATCAGCGAGAAATAGACAAGCGGCGAGTAGCCAAACAGGATGCGCCAGACCGGATGCGCGGCAAGTTCGGCGGGAAAGGCCGAGCGGAACAGAGCGACCGGCTTTGCCGCATAGCTTTGCCCGGCAAGCGCCGAAAACCCGGTGCCGAAAATGGTCAGCGCAAGCCCGGTCGCGGTCTGGTTGGCCGACAGATAGATCGTGAGGAAGCCAAAGATCAGTGAGCCCCCAACCCCGGCCCCCGCCGCCGCCAGCACCGCCAGCCACGGATTGCCGGTGGTGAACATGACCACAAAGCCGGTAATCGCGCCGATCAGCATCATCCCCTCGACGCCCAGATTCAGCACGCCAGACTTTTCGACCACCAATTCGCCAAGCGCGGCGATCAGGATCGGCGTTGTGGCGACGATCAGCGTCATGGTGACGGCAAGGGCAAGGGTCAGCGTCATGGCCGCACCTCTCGCGGGGCAAAGCGCAGCCGATAGCGGACCAGAATATCGCCCGCCAGCAGGAAGAACAGCATCATCGCCTGAAAGATCCCGCTTGCCGCATTGGGCAGCCCGATCGAGGTCTGCGCCAACTCACCGCCGACAAAGGTCACGGCAAGGACGAACGCTGCAAAGATCACCCCAAGCGGATGCAGCCGCGCCAGAAAGGCCACGATAATCGCTGTAAAGCCGTAGCCGGTCGGAAAGCTGGGCACCATGCGCTGATAGGGGCCTGCGACCTCCAGCATCCCGGCCAGACCGGCCAGCCCGCCCGAGACCATCAGCGCCAGCCAGATCGTGCCATTGGCTGAAAACCCGCCATAGCGCGCCGCGCGCGGGGCCGACCCCACAGCCCGGATGCGATAGCCAAAGACCGTGCGCGCCATCACCCCCCACGCGATCAGCGCGACAAGCACCGCGACCGGAATCCCCCAATGCGTCACCGTCTGGGGGATCAGCGTGGGCAGCACCGCCTCAGGCGCGAAGATGCGCGTCTGCGGAAAGCCCATCCCCATCGGGTCTTTCCACGGCTTGCGCACCAGATAATAGACCAGCTGCACACTGGCATAGGTCAGCATCAATGACGTGAGGATCTCATTCACGTTGAACCGGGTTTTGAGAAAGGCCGGGATTGCGGCATAGGCCATGCCGCCCGCAGCCCCCGCGAAGGCCATGGCGGGTAGGGTCCACCAGCCCCCCGCGCCATGCGTGGCAAGCGCGACCCATGTCGCAGCCAGCCCGCCCATGACATATTGCCCCTCGGCCCCGATATTCCAGACATTCGCGCGATAGGCGACCGACAGACCCACGCCGATGATAATCAGCGGCGAGGCTTTCACCGCCAGATCCTGCCAACGGAAGCTCTCGACTACGGGGCGGGCAAAGATCTGCCAGACCGCGCCCGGCCCGTCATAGCCGATCAGCGAAAACACCGCCGCGCCAAAGATAATCGTGCAGATCAGCGCCACGACCGGGGTCACGAACAGCATCAACCGGCTGGGTTCGGGGCGTTTCTCAAGCCGTGGCAGCATGCTGTTCCCCCTCGGCCCCGTGAATGCCGCCCATCAACAACCCGATCTGTTCGATATCGGCCCCGGCCACCGGCATGGCGTGAGACAGCCGCCCCTCGTTGATGACCGCAAGCGTGTCGCAAAGCGCCAGCAATTCATCGAGATCCTGCGAGATGACCAGAATCGCCGATCCTCGCGCGGCAAGGTCGATCAGCGCCTGATGGATCGCCGCCGCAGCACCCGCATCGACGCCCCATGTCGGCTGACTGACCACCAGAACGGCGGGGCTCTGCATGATCTCGCGGCCCATGATGAATTTTTGCAGATTGCCGCCCGATAGCGACCCGGCCAATGCGCCCGCCCCCTGCGCCCGCACCCTGAAATTCGCGATGATGCGGGATGCGTAATCGCGGGCGCGGGTGGCGCGGATCATGCCGCCCTGCACCATGGCAAGCCGCTTGCGCGCGGTCAGCAGGGTGTTCTCAGCCAATGTGAAATCACCGATGGCGGCATGGCCGTTGCGTTCCTCGGGCACCGCCGAGAGGCCCGCGCGGCGGCGCGCCGTCACATCCGCCCGCCCAAGCGGCTGTCCGTCCAGCATCACGCTACCCGCGCGCGCGCCCGGCATCTCGCCCGAGATCGCATCGACAAGCGCGTTCTGCCCGTTCCCGGCCACCCCCGCGATGCCGAAAATCTCACCCGCGCGCACGGTCAGGCTGGCCTCGCGCAAAGCCACGTCGAAACGGTCGGCGCCGGTCGTGGACAACTCGCGCAGCACCAGACGGGGCGCGCCGAAGTCGCGGGCGGTTTCGCGCACCGCATCGCGCAGGCTGGCCCCGATCATCTTTTCGGCAAGCGAGCGCGAGGTCTCGACGCGCGGGTCGCAGGTCGCGACCAGCTTGCCGCCGCGCAGGATGGTGGCGGTATCGCACAGTTCTTGAATCTCATGCAGCTTGTGCGAGATATACAGGATCGCGCAGCCCTCATCGGCCAACTGGCGCAGCACGCCGAACAGTTGCGTGACCTCTTGCGGGGTCAGGACCGAGGTCGGCTCATCCATAATCAGCAGCTTGGGGTTCAAAAGCAGCGCGCGCACGATCTCGATCCGCTGCCGCTCACCGACCGAGAGGGTGGCGACGGTCTGGTCGGGGTCAAGGCTCAGCCCGTATTCCTCCATGATCGCACGGATCCGCGCCCGCAGCGCGCGCGGGGGCAGCGCCTCGTCCAGGCCAAGCGCGATGTTTTCCTGCACGCTCAGCGCGTCGAACAGGGAAAAATGCTGAAACACCATGCCGATGCCCAGACGCCGCGCGACATTGGGCGAGGTGATGGTGACGGGCTGCCCGTCCCACAGGATGCGGCCCGCGTCCGGCTGCATGATCCCGTAGATCATCTTGACAAGCGTTGACTTGCCCGCGCCGTTTTCGCCAAGCAGGGCGTGAATTTCGCCCGGACGCACGCCAAAGCTCACCCGGTCATTGGCAAGGACTCCGGGAAAGGATTTGGTGATCTCGGCCAGTTCCAGCCGAAAGGGCGCTGTCTCGCTCAAGTCTCGCCTGGGGATGTTGGGGCGCATGGCGCGCGGTTCGGGATATAGTCGCAGGCATAGCGGATTCCTGCCTGCCAAGAAAAGCACCCGGCGCGATTTTTTGCAACAATTCCGCCATGTGACGCGGAAAAAGGCAATGGCCGCGACAGGGCGCGGCCATTGCTGTGGAGGCGGCTCAGGCCAGCATCCCCATCGGGTTTTCCAGATGCTTGACGATGGCATCCAGCAATTGCGCGCCAAGCGCGCCGTCGATGACCCGGTGATCGACCGACAGCGTCATCGACATGACATTGCGGATCACCACCTCACCATCTTCGACAACCGGGGTCTGGATGCCCGCGCCGACCGCCAGAATCGCGCCATGGGGCGGGTTGATGACGGCGTCGAAATTCTCGATCCCGAACATGCCGAGATTCGAGATCGCAAAGCTGCCGCCCTGATATTCATGCGGGGCCAGCTTTTTCGACTTGGCGCGGGCGGCAAGGTCTTTCATCTCGGAGGACAGCGCCGAAAGCGTTTTCTGCTGCGCATCTTTCAGCACGGGCGTGAACAGCCCGCCCTCGATCGCCACGGCCACCGCCACATCCGAGGGCTTCAGCTTCACGATCCGGTCGCCCGCCCAGATGGCGTTCGCATCCGGCACCTCCTGCAGCGCAAGCGCGCAGGCCTTGATGATGAAGTCGTTCACCGACAGCTTCACGCCCCGCGCCTCTAGCTGTTTGTTCAGCGTGGCGCGGAAGGCCATCAGCTCATCCAGCTTGGCCGAGCGGCGCAGGTAGAAATGCGGGATGGTCTGCTTGGCCTCACCCAGACGCGCGGCGATGGTGCGGCGCATCCCGTCAAGCGCCACCTCTTCATAATCGCGGCCCTCATACATCTTGAGAACCTGTTCGGCGCTTGCCGGTTTGGGTGCCGCGGGGGCTGCCGCCGCGGCTGCGGGCGCGTCGGGTTTGGCTGCGGCAGGTGCCGCGCCGGGCTTGGCGTTTTCGACATCGGCCTTGACGATCCGCCCACGCGGCCCGCTGCCCTTGATCGCGGACAGATCCAGCCCCTTATCGGCGGCAATGCGCCGCGCAAGCGGAGAGGCAAAGATGCGCGACCCGTCACCCGGTTGCGGGGCAGGGGCGGGCTTGGGCGCGTCCTTGGTTGCGCCCTTATCCGCAGGCTTGTCCTCGGCTTTGGGCGCATCCGCTTTCGCTTCGGGTTTGGGCGCGCTGCCGATATCATCGGCGCTTTCGCCATCCTCCAGCAGAACCGCAATCGGCGTGTTGACCTTGACGCCCTGTTCGCCCTCGGCAATCAGGATCTTGCCGATCACGCCTTCATCGACGGCCTCGAACTCCATCGTGGCCTTGTCGGTCTCGATCTCGGCGATGATATCGCCCGACGACACGGTATCGCCTTCCTTCACCAGCCATTTCGCAAGCGTCCCTTCCTCCATCGTCGGGGACAAAGCGGGCATGAGGATTTCAACAGGCATGGCTTCCCCCTTATTTATAGGTGACTTGCTTGACCGCCGCGACCACCTCATCGGCGGTAATCAGCGCCAGACGCTCAAGGTTCGCGGCATAGGGCATCGGCACATCCTTGCCGGTGCAGTTGATGACCGGCGCGTCGAGATAATCGAACGCGTTTTCCATGATATAGGCCGACAGGTGGTTGCCGATGGAGGCCACCGGGAAGCCTTCCTCAACGGTCACGACGCGGTTGGTCTTTTTCACCGAGGCGATGATCGTGGCATAGTCGATGGGGCGCAGGGTGCGCAGGTCGATCACCTCGGCCTCGATCCCGTCACCGGCCAGCTTTTCGGCGGCCTCAAGCGCGTGGGCCATGCCGATGCCAAAGCTGATAAGCGTCACATCGCTGCCCTTGCGGGCGATGCGGGCCTTGCCGAAGGGGATGGTGAAATCCTCCAGATCCGGCACGTCAAAGCTGCGACCATAGAGGATCTCATTCTCAAGGAAGATCACCGGGTTCGGGTCGCGGATCGCGGTTTTCATCAGCCCCTTGGCATCGGCGGCGCTATAGGGTTGCACGACCTTGAGCCCCGGAATCTGCGCATACCATGCCGCATAGTCCTGGCTGTGCTGCGCACCCACGCGGGCGGCGGCACCGTTGGGGCCACGGAACACAATCGGGCAACCCATCTGCCCGCCCGACATATAAAGCGTCTTGGCAGCGGAATTGATAATATGGTCAATTGCCTGCATGGCAAAGTTAAAGGTCATGAACTCGACGATGGGGCGTAGACCGGCAAGCGCCGCGCCGGTGCCGATCCCGGCGAAACCGATCTCGGAAATCGGCGTATCGACCACGCGGCGCGCGCCGAATTCGTCAAGCAGGCCCTGTGAGATCTTATAGGCGCCCTGATATTCGCCAACTTCCTCACCCATCAGAAAGACCGTCTCATCGCGGCGCATTTCCTCGGCCATGGCCTCGCGCAATGCCTCGCGCACGGTCATGGTCTTCATCTTGGTGCCTTCGGGCCAGTCGGGCGATTCGTCGGGCTCGGGCGTCTTGACCGCCTCGACCGCCGATTCGGCGGGCTGGTCATCGGGGCGTTCGGTCTCGGGGGCTTTGGCCTCGGCAGGCGCCTTTTCAGCCTTCGGCGCGGGGGCCGCGTCGGCATCCTCGCCCTCTTCCAGCAGCACCGCGATAGGCGTGTTCACTGCCACCCCCTGCGTGCCTTCGCTCACAAGGATGCGGCCCAGAACGCCCTCATCGACGGCCTCGAACTCCATCGTGGCCTTGTCGGTCTCGATCTCGGCCAGAATGTCGCCGGCCTTGACCTCATCCCCTTCTTTTTTCAGCCATTTCGCCAAAGTCCCTTCCTCCATCGTGGGGGACAAAGCGGGCATCAGAATCTCGGTTGCCATTGTCTTGTCTCCCCCTCAGGCGTGTTCTTCGGCGCTGCCTTGGGGCAGCTCTTCGGCGTAAATATCGGTCCAGAGCTCTGATTCGGCAGGCTCGGGGCTTTCCTTGGCGAACTCAGCCGATTCGTTGACGATCTGCTTGATTTCCTTGTCGATGGCTTTCAGATCGTCCTCGGACGCGTGCTTGCCCTCAAGCAGCATGGTGCGCACATGGTCGATCGGGTCGCGTTCATCGCGCATCTTCTGGACCTCTTCGCGGGTGCGATATTTCGCCGGATCGGACATTGAATGCCCGCGATAGCGATAGGTCATGACCTCAAGGATGTAAGGCCCCTTGCCCGCGCGGCAATGCGCCACGGCCTTTTCGCCCGCCGCCTTGACGGCCAGAACATCCATGCCGTCCACCTGTTCGCCCGGAATGCCAAACGCCTCGCCGCGCCCGTAAAGCGTGGTCGATTTGGTGGATCGCTTGACCGAGGTGCCCATGGCGTATTGGTTGTTTTCAATCACGAACACGACCGGCAAGTCCCACAGCTCGGCCATGTTATAGGTCTCATAGACCTGACCCTGATTGGCCGCGCCGTCCCCGAAATAGGTGAAGGTCACATTGTCATTGCCCAGATATTTATCGGCAAAGGCCAGACCCGCGCCAAGCGGCACCTGCGCGGCAACGATCCCGTGGCCGCCATAGAAATGTTTCTCGCGGCTGAACATATGCATCGAGCCGCCCTTGCCCTTGGAATAGCCGCCCTCGCGCCCGGTCAGTTCGGCCATGACGCCATTGGCGGACATCCCGCAGGCCAGCATATGGCCATGGTCGCGATAGCTGGTGATGCGCTTGTCACCCTCTTTCGCGGTGGCCTCAAGGCCGACCACGACCGCCTCTTGCCCGATATAGAGGTGACAAAAACCGCCGATCTGACCCATGCCGTAAAGCTGGCCGGCCTTTTCCTCGAACCGGCGGATCAGCAGCATGTCACGGTAATATTTCAGCAGCTCTTCCCCGGATGTGTTCGACGGGGCGGCTTTCTCGGCGGCGGGCTTCCTTGCCATAGGGCTCCTCCTGCGGGCTTGACGAGATAGTTCAGCGTTAAACTATCGGTAGCCGATCAGTCGAGAGGGTGCAATCCGTGAATCGCGAGGTGGTGCGCGGAAGGGGTGGCTGCGTGAAAGCGGTGCCGATTGTCGCCGCTGTGGCATCGCACCCGCGCCATTGAACCGCGATGCCGGTTGGCACTTACTGGCAGATCCATCAGGGGGCGTCGGATTGCCGGGCTGACCTTCGCGGCCAAGCACTTGGCCCCCGCGACCTTACCGAATGATCGCCTCATCCGCGCGGACCACGCCCAGAACCTCACGCGCGCGTTCATCCAGAAGGTCGATATCCAGATAATCGTCCGACAGCCGATGGGTCAGGTTGCGCATCCGCGCGACCTCTTCGGCAAGGGCGTCACGCTCGGCCCGCAGCTCGTCGGTGTCGGACAAAAGCTGAGCGCGGCGCATCAGCCCGCTTGGCCCCTGCACGGCGGCAAAGGCGAAATAAAGCCCCGCCAAAGCCGCGAGAAGAAAGATGATGATCGTGCTGACCGAAACCCGCTGCGCCATGGTTTGCCTTTTTTGAGGCAACATAGCGCAGCCGCAGCGGCAGGGGAACCTTATTCGGCCCGTTAGATTCGCGCCGCCTAGATGCAGACGAACAGGTGATCCCAGGTCGCGGACATATATTGCGGCGCATAGCGTTGCGTTGATGAGGCATATTGCGCCTGTTTTCCGCGGGTTGCGCACATCCGCCGCGCCTCATCGCGGACTTCGACCGCGTCATGGTTGCGGTCCGGAGCCTGAACCTTGACGCTGTCGCCGTTGAAATCCGAGACGGCAACCGGGGTGCAGGCCGAAACCGCGATGGCAAGAATTGCGGCGCAGGCAAGATGGATGGGATGCATGAGAACCTCAGTCGATGCGTAACAGGGGTTTTCTAGGACCGAAACGCGCCACGGATCAACTTCTAAGTATTTAAAATTGTATCTAAATTTCTGGCGCGCCCTTGCCGAAGGGGCTTTCTTGGGCGGCGTAAACAGGCTAAGCTTGCAACATGATCGCGCTGATACGCCTGCTGTTCTTTTTGTTCGCCGCAGAACTGGTCCTGTATTTCATGATCCAGGCCTATCTGCGGTCGCGCAAGCGTGAGCAGCTGGAAGGCGAATGGGACCGGCGCCACCCGGAAAAGGCCGGGCCGTCGCGGGAACGCGCGGCCTTTGTGCGGCGTTCGATGCAAGGGTTCGAGCGGACGCTGAAATCGCGTCTGGTCGCGCTTGTTTTCATCCTGCCCACGGTTGCGGTGATTGCCATCGCCATCTGGGCAAACACGAATTGAGGTCGCGCCATGCGCAATATCCGTCTGGTTCTGGGCATCCTGTTTGCCGTGTTTGTGTTTGCCTTTCTGGATTATAGCCTGCCCTCGCGCGAAACCGTGCGGATCACCAACACCTATAACCTGTTGGTCAATGTCACCGCCCGCAACGCGATCTTTTACGCCTCGCAGGATACCGGCACGGTTGAGCAGGGGGCGGGGCGGCGCGATGTGCGCTTTATCGACACGATCCGCGCCAATGGCCGGACGCGGGTTTATAGAAATGAGGATACCGGCTGGGTCTGGCCGCCCTATTTCAAATATGACAGCTCAAACCTTCATGCCCGCGCCTCGGATCTGCAATCGACCGCCGCCGCGCCGGAATGGGTCTCGATCACGTCCTACGGCTGGCGGATTCCGTGGCTTTCGGCCTATCCGAACGCCATCTCGATCACGCCCGTTGCTGGGCCTGAGGTCAAGCCGCTGAACTGGCCCGCCTTGGTCGTTCTGGCGGTGATCGGGCTGTTTCTGGCGCTGTTCTGGCGGTTGTGGAACCAGTTTCGCCGCCGCACTCTGGTGCCGATGGCGGAGCGGGTGGATCAACGCGGCGACCGCGCGCGCGACCGGGTGAATGGCTGGATCGACCGGATGCTGGGGCGCTAGGTCACGCTTGAAGGGGGCAGGCGGCGGGGCTAGGCTGGCGGGGTGACCCACAGCCTCAGGCCCATGATGACCCATCCCCGCAATCCCGGCATTGCTTTTGACGACGCGCCCCTGCGCGACATCCGCATCAACGCCCCGGCGACCGAACGCCGCGCCGCCAGCCTGCCGGCGCGTCGCAGCCTCAAGAAGGACTATCAGGCGGCATGGCTCTTGAACGCGGTGCGGGTGATCGACCTGACCACGCTGGCCGGTGACGATACCGAGGACCGGGTGGCCCGGCTCTGCGCCAAGGCCCGTCAGCCGGTCGCGCCCGAATTGCTGGAGGCTTTGGGTGTTCACGGCCTGACCACCGGCGCGGTCTGCGTCTATCCGACCATGGTTGCGGCGGCAAAACGGGCGCTGCGGGGCAGCGGGGTGCCGGTCGCCTCGGTCGCGACGGGCTTTCCGGCGGGGCTGATGCCGCTTGATCTGCGGCTGGCCGAGATCCGCTATGCCGTCGATCACGGCGCGGATGAGATCGACATCGTGATCACCCGCGCCCATGCGCTGCGGGGGCAGTGGCAGGCGCTTTATGATGAGATTGCCGCCATGCGCGAGGCGTGTGGCGCGGCGCGGATGAAGGCCATTCTGGCGACCGGAGATCTGAAAACATTTGAGAATGTCGCCCGGGCAAGCCATGTCGCGATGCAGGCGGGGGCTGATTATATCAAGACCTCGACCGGGAAAGAGGGGGTGAACGCGACCCTGCCGGTCTCGCTTGTGATGTGCCGCGCGATCCGCGATTACGGGGCCGCGACCGGGCATCGGGTCGGTTTCAAACCGGCGGGCGGGCTCAAGACCGCCAAGGATGCGCTGAGCTGGCAGATGCTGATGTTTGAGGAATTGGGCCCCGACTGGCTGCGGCCCGATCTGTTTCGCATCGGGGCGAGTTCGCTTCTGGGCGATATCGAGCGCCAGATCCGCCATCATGTGACCGGGCGCTATGCCGCAGGTTACGCCCAACCCATCGCCTGAGGACCAGATGCCAAGCGTGAGCGAGATTATGGAAAACCCCAGCTATGGCCCCTCGGTTGAGGACAGCGCCGCCGTCCGCGACTGGCTGGCCGCCAAGACGCCCTTTGGCCATGTGATCGGCGGCAAGCGGGTCGCGGGGTCCAAGACATTCGAGACCCGCAACCCCGCCACGGGTGACGCTCTGGCCCATGCAGCCCAAGGCAGCGCCGCCGATGTGGCCTCTGCCGTCAAGGCCGCCCGCAAGGCGCAACCCGGCTGGGCGCGGCTCAGCGGTCACGAACGCGCCCGCCACCTTTATGCCATCGCCCGGATCATCCAGAAACGTGAGCGTTTTCTGGCGGTTCTGGAAAGCCTGGACAATGGCAAGCCGATCCGGGAGACGCGCGATGCCGATATCCCGCTGGTGGTGCGCCATTTCTATCACCATGCCGGTTGGGCCGAACTGGTCGCGTCTGAGTTCCCGGACCAAGCGCCCCTTGGCGTCTGCGCGGCGATTATCCCGTGGAACTTTCCGCTGCTGATGCTGGCCTGGAAAATCGCGCCCGCGCTGGCGGCGGGCAATACGGTCGTGCTGAAGCCCGCCGAATATACGCCGCTTTCCGCGCTTGCTTTTGCCGAGATCTGCGATGAGGCGGGCCTGCCCGCCGGAGTGGTGAATATCGTGACCGGCGACGGTGAGACCGGCGCGGCTCTGGTCGCGGCGGAGGTGGACAAGATCGCCTTCACCGGCTCGACCGAGGTCGGGCGCGAGATTGCGCGCGCGGTGGCGGGCAGCGGCAAGGCGCTGACGTTGGAGCTGGGCGGCAAGTCGCCCTTTATCGTGATGGATGACGCCGATCTGGATGCGGCGGT
>JAUNTZ010000034.1 GCA_030538425.1 Paracoccus sp. (in: a-proteobacteria)
CCGCGACCCCCGGCGTGACAGGCCGGTACTCTAACCAACTGAGCTACAACCGCATTGCGGCAAGCGCCTTGGGCGATATGTGAGTGGCGCGGTTGACGGGGCTCGAACCCGCGACCCCCGGCGTGACAGGCCGGTACTCTAACCAACTGAGCTACAACCGCATCTCACATCCCCGGCTGAATCGCCCGCCGGGTCAGGGGGATTTACGCGCCCGCGCCCTGCCCGTCAAGCGCCGATTGCAAAAAAGACGCCGCGCGGATGGAAACCTTGCCGCTGCGGCGCAGAACGCCCGGGCGCGGGTTTTCTGCCTTGTGGAGGACCGCGCGGCGGGTCTTGAACCTGCGTTCAACAATCTGCACATCTTGGGGCAACAGAAAGGACCATGCATGACCATGTTTGCCCCGACCATCACCCGCGACCGCGCCGAGGCGGGCGTCTCGACCGAGTTCGGCACCCTGCCCGTCTGGGATCTCTCGGCGCTTTATACCGCCCCCGACGCGCCCGAATTTGCCGCCGATCTGGAAAAGCTCGCCCGCGACGCCACAGCTTTTGCCGATGATTACAAGGGCAAGCTGGAGGGTCTCTCACCCGAAGAGATGGCCCGCGCGATCCGGCGTTACGAGGAAATCGACATTCTGGGCGGGCGCATCATGTCCTATGCGGGCCTGCGCTATTACCAGAACACGACCGACCCCGCCCGCGCCAAGATGCTGGGCGATACGCAGGCGAAAATGACCGAGGCGACCACCCCGCTTGTGTTCTTCAGCCTCGAATTCAACCGCATCCCGGATGAGACCTACCAGGCCCAGTTCGCGGGCGAGGCGGCGCGCTACAAACCCGTATTCGACCGGATGCGCGCGATGCGCCCCTATCAGCTGTCCGATGAGCTGGAGGCGTTTCTGCATGACAATTCGGTCGTCGGCGCCGCCGCCTGGAACCGGCTCTTCGACGAAACCCTTGCCGGGCTTGAATTCGATGTCGCGGGTGAGGCGATGGGGCTGGAGGCCACGCTGAACCTGCTGACCGACCATGACCGCGCCCGCCGCGAGGCCGCCGCCCGCGCGCTTGCCGCGACTTTCGGCAAACAGATCGGGCTGTTCGCGCGGGTCCATAACACGCTCGCCAAGGAAAAGGCGATCGAGGACAAATGGCGCAAGCTGCCGACCCCGCAAATGTCGCGCCACCTGTCGAACCATGTCGAGCCCGAGGTGGTCGAGGCGCTGCGCAACGCCGTCACCGCCGCATATCCGCGCCTGTCACATCGCTATTACGCGCTGAAAGCGAAATGGATGGGGCTGGACAAGTTGCAGGTCTGGGACCGCAACGCGCCCCTGCCCACTGAGGCCCCGCGCAAGATCGACTGGGATGAGGCAAAGGCCACCGTGCTTGACGCCTATGCCGGCTTTGCGCCGGAACTGGCCGATCTGGCGCGGCCCTTCTTCGATCAGGGCTGGATCGACGCCGCCGTGACCCCCGGCAAGGCCCCCGGCGCTTTTGCCCATCCAACCGTGGTGACCGCGCATCCTTATGTTCTGCTGAACTATCTGGGCAAGCCGCGCGACGTGATGACCTTGGCGCATGAGCTTGGCCACGGCGTCCATCAGCGGCTTGCGGCGGGTCAGGGTGAGCTTTTGTCCTCAACCCCGCTGACCCTTGCCGAAACGGCCTCGGTCTTTGGCGAGATGCTGACCTTCCGCGCGCTGCTGGCGAAAACCACCGACCCCGCGCAGCGCAAGACTATGCTGGCGGGCAAGGTTGAGGATATGATTAACACGGTCGTGCGCCAGATCGCCTTCTATGACTTCGAATGCAAGCTCCACGCCGCCCGCGCCGAGGGCGAACTGACCCCCGACGACATCAACGCCCTGTGGATGAGCGTTCAGGCCGAAAGCCTTGGCCCGGTCTTTGAGTTCATGGAAGGCTATGAGACCTTCTGGGCCTATATCCCGCATTTCGTGCATTCGCCCTTCTATGTCTATGCCTATGCCTTTGGTGACGGTCTGGTGAACGCGCTTTATGCCGCCTATGAGGACGGTCTGCCCGATTTTCAGCAGAAATATTTCGAGATGCTGAAAGCGGGCGGGTCCAAGCATCACAAGGAACTGCTGGCCCCCTTCGGTCTGGACGCCTCGGACCCGGCCTTCTGGGAAAAGGGCCTGTCGATGATCGAGGGCTTCATCGATGAGCTGGAGGCGATGGAAGGCTGACGGGGACAAGGGGGCGCTCGCGCCCCCTCTTGGCCTTACGGCCAATTCACCCCCTGAGGATATTTGCCGGACAAAAGACTGGCAGAGCGGTTGCCGTTGCACTGAGGGCGGCTAGCCTACGCTAAGGCCACCCAGCCGCTGCGCCCGCAATCGCCAGTTAATTGCAAGACGCGCGCATGAGACCGCTTCTGGCCATAAACGGACCAATCTTCGCGCTCGTCCAAGCAACTTCGCGTTGCAAAACATCGAATGTGTAAACGTCGAAATAATTGCGATGTGCTGCGGTTACTATAACGAACCTGTCGTCTGCCGAAGAATGAACCTGAACGGTTGCACCATCATCGCGATAGCTCTTCTGTCCCACTGTGTCATGAAATCGGATGTCCGGCCCCACGCTATCAGACACAAGAATAATGTTCCCGCCGTCCATGCCGTCATCAAAGAACCCGCCGTTTCCCGTATGCGACCTCTGATTGCCGAAAACATACGTGGTGCCGACGGATTCACCACAACGGATCAGGACTGTCTCACCCATGGCCGGAACTCCAATAAGCCAAGTGCAAATGATCGCTATAGACACCAGGCGCATGACAATACCGGCTTTTTCCGAGTTACCACGATTTTGAGTTCGCAAGAATACTACGTCTAAAAGACCTCTCAGGTAAACCTGTTATCCCTCGGGAATCCGCGCGGGGCCATGCGGCCTGCGCTTGCGCGTTTGCCCAGCCATTCGGTCAGGTCGGGCTCATGGCGGGTGCGGCCTGCGGGGTCGGACCAGCTGATCCCATCTGACAGGGTGATGCAGATCGCATCGGACAGCCCGCCATCCTTGAACTTTTGCAGTCGCACGCCCTTGCCGCGCGCCATTTCGGGTAGCTCGGACAGCGGGAAGACCAGCATCTTGCGGTTCTCGCCCACCGTGGCGACATGGTCACCGCTGACCGGACGGCACAGCGCAGGCGTGCCGTTGAGCACCTGCTTGCCCGATTTGGTCTGCGCCAGAATATCGCCCGCGCCGACAATAAACCCGTCCCCCGCGCGTGAGGCGATGAGATAGCGCGCCCCCTCGCGCCATGGGAAAACATGGAGGATCTCGGCATCATTGGGCAGATCGACCATCAGCCGCACCGGCTCACCCAAGGACCGCCCGCCGGGGAGTTCATGCGTCGCAAGCGTGTAAAAACGCCCGTTTGTGCCCAGCAGCATCAGCTTGTCGGTTGTCTCGGCATGCAGAACAAAGCCCGGCCCGTCGCCGTCGCGGAACTTGACCTCGGCACCCAAGGGCTGATGCCCCTTCATCGCGCGGATCCAGCCCATTTTCGACAGGATCACGGTGACCGGCTCACGCTCGATCATGGCGTCCATGTCGATGGGCTGCACATCCTCGGATTCGGTGATCTCGGTGCGCCGCGCGCCGCCGGGGGCAGACTTGCCGAAGGCCGCGCGGGTCTCGCGCAACTGGTCGGCGACACGGCCCCATTGCGCGGCCTCATCCGCCAGCATCGCGGCCAGATCGCCCTGCTCAGTCGTCAGGTTGTCGCGTTCGGCGCGCAGTTCCATCTCCTCAAGCCGGCGCAGGGCGCGCAGGCGCATGTTCAGGATCGCCTCGGCCTGCGGCTCGGTCAGGTAAACCTCGGCCCCCGCCGCGCCCCAGTTTTCAGCAATCAGCCCCGCCTTGGGGTCGTCATGGTTGCGGATGATCTCGATCACGCGGTCGAGGTTGAGGAAGGCGATGATGTAACCTTCCAGCACCTCAAGCCGGGTCGCGATTTTGTCCAGCCGGTGCTGCGCGCGCCGCAGCAGAACATCGCGGCGATGGTCGAGAAAGGCGCGCAGAACCTCCTTGATGCTGCACACCTTTGGCACGCGCCCGTCGATCAGCACGTTCATGTTCAGGCTGAAGCGAATCTCCAGATCCGAGACCCGAAACAGCGCGCCCATCAGTTGCGCCGGATCGACGGCGCGGGTCTTTGGCTCCAGCACGATGCGGATATCCTCGGCGGATTCGTCGCGGACATCGGCAAGGATGGGCAATTTCTTGGTCTCGATCAGTTCGGCCAGACGCTCGATCAGGCGGGATTTCTGAACCTGATAGGGGATCTCTGTGACGACGATCTGCCATTGCCCGCGCGGCAGATCCTCACGCTCCCACCGCGCGCGCAGCCGGAACGCGCCGCGCCCGGTGCGGTAAGTCTCACGGATCGATTCGGGGCTTTCGACCAACACGCCACCCGTCGGAAAATCAGGGCCGGGGATCAGGTTGACCAAGGTGTCGTCGCGCGCATCCGGGGTCTTGATGAGGTAAAGACAGGCGTCGATCACCTCATGCAGGTTATGGGGCGGAATATTGGTGGCCATGCCCACCGCGATGCCCGATGCGCCATTGCACAGCAGGTTCGGGAAGGCTGCGGGCAGCACGACCGGCTCGGTCAGGGTGCCGTCGTAATTGGCGCGAAAATCGACGGCGTTCTCGTCCAGGCCGTCCATCAGCACCGCACCGGGCGCGGCCAGACGCGCCTCGGTATAGCGGCTGGCCGCGGGGCTGTCGCCGTCGATATTGCCAAAGTTGCCCTGCCCGTCCACCAACGGATAACGCATCGCGAAATCCTGCGCCAAACGCGCCATCGCGTCATAAATCGCGCTGTCGCCATGAGGGTGGTAGTTCCCCATGACATCGCCCGCGATCTTGGCCGATTTGCGGAACGCCCCACCGGGGGACAGCCGCAATTCGCGCATCGCGTAAAGGATGCGCCGATGCACCGGCTTGAGCCCATCGCGGGCGTCAGGCAGCGCGCGGTGCATGATCGTGGACAGCGCATAGGTCAGGTAACGCTCACCAATGGCGCGGGACAGCGGCTCGGCCACGGTGTTTTGCGGTTCGTCGTCTTGGATCTGGTCGTCGCTCATGGCAACGGGGATATGCTGGCGCGCGGCTCAGGTCCAGACGGAATAATCCGCTTGCGCCGACGTTATCGGCATGTTCAGGGAACGCCGCGCTCTCAAAATCGTTAACGGATGAGGCGGCGCGTTTGTGCTAGAGGTTAACCGGGGTAGTGGCGGCGCAGACCGCCGGGCAGGGGCAATGTTCAAGCTGATCTTTCTGACTTTGGGGGCGCTGTTTCTGGTGCTGACCGTTTACGGCGATGGTGAGGGCCGTCAGGCAAGCGCATCGCGCGCCCAGACCGGAACCACCGCCGCGCCTGCATCCGATGCGGTTTCGCTGCAAAACCTGCTGCCCTCGGACAAGCCCGAGCTGATCGTCGAGGTCCAGCAGACCCCCGAACAGGTCCAGCCCTTCCCCGGCCCCGCGCTGCAATCCTCGCCCGAATATGCGGGGGCCGAGCCCGCCGCGCCCGAACAGGAACAGACCGAGGATTCGCTGTTCGTGAGCGGCAATTCCGTTAACTTTCGGGCGGGTCCGACCACCAATGACCGGGTAATCGGCGCGCTGCGCCGGGGCGCGATGGTGACGGCCATTGGCGCCACGGGCGGCGAATGGGTGCAGATCCGCGATGCCGAGGGGCGTGAGGGCTATATGGCCGCCCGGTTCCTGCAAGCGACAAGGCCCTGAGGTCCGATGTGCTGAAACGCTGAGAGGGGCGCAAAGCCCCAGCGCTATCGCCTCAAAGCGCGGCCACAAGCCGGGCGAAATCCTCGCCGCGTTTCTCGAAATCGGGGTATTGGTCAAAGCTGGCCGCGGCGGGGGCCAGCAGAACCGTATCGCCCGGTTGCGCCTCCTGATGCGCCAGAGCCACCGCCTGATCCATGGTTTCAGCGATCACATAGGGCGTGTCACCCAGTTGCAACGCGAAATCGCGCGCCGAGTGGCCGATCAGATAGGCTTTGACGACATGATCCAGATGCGGGCGCAGCGCGGCAATGCCACCATCCTTGCCAAGCCCGCCCGCGATCCAGCGGATATTCTGGAACGCCAGCAGCGCCTTTTCGGCGGCATCGGTATTGGTCGCCTTGGAATCGTTGACCCAACGCACGCCGCCGATCTCTCGCAGGGTCTGGCTGCGATGGGGCAGACCGGCAAAGGAGTGAAACGCGGCCTCAATCTGGCGCGGCGCAAGCCCCACCGCGCGGCAGGCGGCATAGGCGGCGCAGGCGTTCTGGTGGTTATGCGCGCCGGGAAGGCCGGTGACGCCCCGCAGGTCGATAGAGGCCACCTGACGGCCCTTGCGATATTCCGACAAAAACCCCTTGCGGGCAAAAACCGACCAGGCGAAGCGGTCCAGCTTGGCCTCACATGACACGCGGATCACGCGGTCGTCCTGCGGGCCCTGCGCCATCTGGTTGGCGAGATAGCGCCCCTCATCCTCATCCACGCCGATCACCGCGCGATCCGGCCCGCCCTCGGCAAAAAGCCGGCGCTTGGCCGCGAAATAGCCGCCCTGCCCGCCATGGCGGTCCAGATGGTCGGGCGAAAGATTGGTAAACACCGCCACGTCGGGCGTCAGCGCGCGGGCAAGGTCGGTCTGATAGCTGGACAGCTCCAGCACCACCACCTCACCGTCATGGGCGGGGTCGAGGGAGAGGACTCCGGTCCCGATATTGCCGCCCATCTGCGTGGGGCGCCCCGCCTCGCGCAGAATGTGGTGGATCAGCGCCGTGGTGGTGGATTTGCCATTGCTGCCGGTAACGGCGATCACCTGCGGGGCGCGGTCGAACTCGGTCCAGTCGCGGGTCGCGAAGGACCGGAAGAACAGCCCGATATCATTGTCCACCGGCACGCCGCGCGCCAAGGCCTGCGCGATCACCGGGTTCGGCGCGGGGTAGAGATGCGGGATGCCGGGGCTGACGATCAGCGCGTCGATCCCGTCCCATGCCTCATCACGGGAGAGGTCGCGGACCTCAAGCCCGTCGCCTTCGGCGCGCGCACGGGCCTCTTGCCCATCATCCCAGACCACCACATGCGCGCCGCCCGCCTGCAAAGCGGCCACCGTCGCCCGGCCAGAGCGGCCAAGGCCAAGCACCGCGATGGTTTGGTTTTCGACGCCTAGAACCGGGATCATGGGTTCGTGCCTTTCCATTGCGCCGGGGGCTTTCTGCCCCCGGACCCAAGCAGAGTATTTTCACACAGAAGAAATCAGCGCAGCTTGAGCGTCGCAAGCCCGATCAGCGCCAGAATCAGCGCGATGATCCAGAAGCGGATCACGATCTGCGATTCCTTCCAGCCCTTTTTCTCAAAATGGTGGTGGATCGGGGCCATCAGGAAGACGCGCTTGCCGGTGGCCTTGAAATACAGGACCTGAATGATCACCGACAGGGCCTCGACCACGAATAGGCCGCCGACGATGGCCAGCACGATTTCGTGCTTGGTCGCAACCGCGATGGCGCCAAGTGCTCCGCCCAAGGCAAGGCTGCCGGTATCGCCCATGAACACGGCGGCGGGGGGGGCATTATACCACAAAAAGCCAAGCCCCGCGCCCAGAAGCGCGGCGACAAAGATCACCAGCTCACCCGTGCCGGGGACGTAATGAAGCACCAGATAGTTTGCGAAAATCACGTTGCCCACGAAATAGGAGATCACCCCGAAGGTCGCCGCCGCAATCATCACCGGCATGATGGCCAGCCCGTCCAGACCATCGGTCAGGTTCACCGCATTGGCCGCGCCCACGATCACCAGCATGGCGAAGGGGACGAAAAGAACCGACAGGTTCAGCAGCAGATCCTTGAAGAACGGAAAGGCCAGTTGGCCGCTGAGGCCCGCAGGGTGCAGATACATCGCCCAGACTGAGGCAATAAAGGCCAAGAGCAGCCCCAGCCCCATGCGGATCTTGCCGGACACGCCCTTGGTGTTGTGCTTGCTGACCTTGGCGTAATCATCGGCAAAGCCAATCGCGGCAAAGCCGTAGGTCACCATCAGCACGATCCAGACATAGCCGTTCGAGAGCTGCGCCCAAAGCAGCGTGCCAACCAACAGAGCCGACAGGATCAGAATCCCGCCCATGGTCGGCGTGCCGGCCTTGACAAAATGGGTCTCCGGCCCGTCATCGCGGATCGGCTGGCCCTTTTTCTGCATCCGGCGCAGATAGGCAATCAGCGTCGGGCCGAACAGGAACGCGAAGATCAGCGCGGTAAAGAACGCCCCGCCTGCGCGGAAAGTGATATAGCGGAACAGGTTGAACACCCCCGCCCCGTCCGACAGTTCGGCAAGCCAGTAGAGCATTTACGATCCTTGTTCCTGTGCGTCGATCTCGCGCAGCGCCTGCACGATCGAGGCCACGCGCGACGATTTCGAGCCCTTGAAAAAGACGATATCGCCCGGTTGCGCAAGTTCCGAAATTCGCGCGATCAGCCCGTCGGCGGATTCCGCCCATAGCCCGCGTTGCGCCTCGGGCAAGGCGTCATGGAGGTTCCGCATCAGCGGGCCTGCGGTGTGGATGCGGGCGATGGGGGCGATTTCTGGCCAGGTGGCGATATCGCGATGAATGGCGGGGCTGCCCGCGCCAAGCTCACCCATATCGCCAAGGATGGCGATGCGGCGGCCCTCGGGCAGGCGGGCCAGGCTTTGCAGGCCCGCGCGCAGGCTGGTCGGGTTCGCATTATAGCTGTCATCAAGCACGGTCAGCGCGCCAATCTGTTCGACGCCGCCACGTCCGCGATAGGGGTGCCAACTGCTCAGACCTTGAGCCGCTTTGTTCACATCAGCCCCCAGCCGCGCCACGGCGGCCAGAACGCCCACCGCGTTCATCACGAAATGCGCGCCGGGGCTGGCGAGGGTAAAGCGCACCGTATCGCTGAAAATGCGGGCGGTGGTCTCGCTGCCCGTGGCCGAGGTTGAGGATGTCAAAACCCGCGCCATGCCCTGCGCACCAAAGCCCGCAACGATGGCACCCGCCTCATCCGCGCCGTCGCGCAGGATCTGGGTCACCTCCAGATCCTCGGGGATGATCGCCACGCCTGCGGGCTCCAGCCCGGCAAAGATCGCGGCCTTTTCGCGGGCGATGCCCTCGACATTCTCAAACGCCTCAAGATGGACCGCCGCGACGGTGGTGATCATCGCGACATGGGGGCGGGCCATGCGGGCCAGAGGCTCGATCTCACCGGGGTGGTTCATGCCGAGTTCGAGCACCGCGAAATCGGTATCCTCGGGCATCCGCGCGAGGGTGAGCGGCACGCCCCAGTGGTTGTTCAGGCTCGCCTCAGCGGCATGGACGCGGCCCTGCGCTTGCAGCGCGGCGACGGCCATATCCTTGGTCGAGGTCTTGCCGACCGAGCCGGTGATCGCCAGCACCCGCGCACCCGTCCGCGCCCGACCCGCGCGGCCAAGGTCTTGCAATGCGGTGAACACATCTTCCACGATCAGCAAGGGCGCATCAGCGGCCACGCCGTCAGGGATGCGCGAGACCATCGCCGCCGCCGCACCCGCCGCCAAAGCCTGCGCCACGAAATCATGCCCGTCGCGGGCGGCGGTCAGCGCGATGAACAGGTCGCCCGGTGCGATGCTGCGGCTGTCGATCGAGATGCCAGCCGCCTGCCAAGCGCGGGTGACGCGCCCGCCGGTTGCCTTGGCGGCGTCATCCGAGGTCCAGAGGCTCATATCCGCCCGTCCAGTGCCGCCACCGCGACCGAAGCCTGTTCCGCATCATCGAAGGGATAGACATCCTGCCCGATGATCTGCCCGGTCTCATGCCCCTTGCCCGCAATCAGCAGCGCGTCGCCCGGTTGCAGCGCATCGACGCCGCGCAGGATCGCCTCGGCCCGGTCAGGGATCTCATGCGCCTCGGGACCGGCGCCCGACATCACCTCGGCGCGGATCGCGGCGGGGTCCTCGGTGCGGGGGTTGTCGTCGGTGATATAGACGACATCGGCATAGTCACGCGCCGCCTGCCCCATCAGCGGGCGCTTGCCGCGGTCGCGGTCGCCGCCTGCGCCCAGAACGACGATGATGCGCCCCATTACATGCGGGCGCAACGATTGCAGCGCGGCAATCACCGCGCCGGGCTTATGGGCATAGTCAACGAAAACCGCCGCCCCATTGGCGCGTTGCGCGACCAGTTCCATCCGCCCGCGCACTGTGGTCAGCTGCGGCAGGGTGGCGAAGACCCGCTCCGGCGCATCGCCCGCCGCAACGGCCAGCCCCGCCGCCATCAGCACGTTTTCCGCCTGAAAGCCGCCAATCAGGTTCAGCCGGGCCAGATGCGCCTCACCCTGATATGCGAAGCGCAGTTCCTGCCCTGTCGCGTCGTAGCGCTGCGCAAGGATGCGCAAAGCGGCATCCTCGCCGCCCCCGACGGGCAGGACCGAAAGCCCCGAGGCAGCCGCGATGTCGGCGGCCTGCTGCCCGCGTTCGCCATCGGTGTTGATGACCGCCCCGTCGCCTTCATCCAGAATATGATTGAACAACAGCGCCTTGGCCGCGAAATATTCGTCAAAGCCCACGTGATAGTCCAGATGGTCCTGACTGAAATTGGTGAAGCCGCCCGCGACCAGACGCACCCCGTCAAGGCGGCGTTGGTCAAGCCCGTGGCTGGAGGCCTCCATCGCGGCATGGGTGACGCCCGCCGCCGCGGCCTCGGCCAGAACGCGGTGGAGCGTGACAGGTTCAGGCGTGGTATGGGCCAGCTTCGCCTCATAATCGCCCTGAATCCCCATCGTGCCAAGGCTGATCGCCTTATGGCCAAGCGCCTGCCAGATCTGGCGGGTGAAATTCGCGACCGAGGTCTTGCCCGCCGTCCCCGTCACCGCAACCATGGTTTCAGGCTGCGCCCCGAACCAAAGCGCGGCAGCAGCGGCCAGAGCGGCGCGCGGGTCCTCGACGATCACCACAGCGGCATCCGAGGCATCCAGCGCGCGGGCAGCCAAAGCCGCACCTGCCGGATCGGTCAGGATCGCGGCGGCCTGCATCCGCAGCGCGTATTGGATGAACTCACCCCCGTGAATCGCGCTTCCGGGCAGAGCGGCGAACAGATGGCCCGGTTTGACCGTGCGGCTATCGACGGAAATCCCCGTTATCACAGGGTCTTGTCCGCCCCTGCCCTTCAGTCCCAGCCGGGACAGCCGCTGTTCGCTCTGGATCACGTTTCGCCTCGTTTCGCCATTATTGGCCCTGCAATAGCGCAAGCTCGGCAGGGGCCGCAATGTCCGGCAGGTCGGCACCCTCAACCGGGCGCAGGCCCAACAGAGGCGCAAGGCGGCGGATCAGCTCACCCGCGACCGGGGCGGCGGTCGCGCCTGCGGTCCGGCTGGTGCCGCCGCCGCGATTGATCGAGGGCTCATCCAGAACCACGACCAGAACATATTGCGGGTCATTGGCCGGAAAAACGGCGGCAAAGTTCGACACCACCCGGTTCTGGTAATAGCCGCCGCCCGGGCGCGGCTTGTCGGCGGTGCCGGTCTTGCCCGCGACCTGATAGCCCGCCACCTCGGACAGCCGCGCCGTGCCGCGCGTGACCACGCCGCGCAGCATCCGCACCGCGTGACCCGAGGCGGCCTCGGCAATCACCCGCGCGCCCCGGTCGGGCTCGGCCCCCGCAACAAGGGTGGGCGTCACGCGCGTGCCGCCATTCGCCATCGTCGCATAGCTGGAGGCCAGATGCAGCGGGCTGACCGCCATGCCATGCCCGAAGGAAATCGTGGCCGCCGTGATCGCGGGCCAACGCTGCGGGACGATGGGGCGGCTGTTGCGGGCCTCGACCATTTCAAGGGGCGTAGCCTCAAACAGGCCCAGATCGCGCAGGAAGGATTGCTGCCGCTCAATCCCGACCATCTGCGCGATGCGCACCGTGCCCACGTTGGACGAACGCACGATGATATCGGTTGAGGACAGGCTGGGCCCGTAATTCGCGAAATCGCTGATCGAGTGCTGACCGATCCGCATCGGCATATTGGTGTTGATATGGGTGTTGGGGTTGATCAGCCCCAGATCCATCGCCTGCGCGACCGGAAAGATCTTGAAGGTCGAGCCCAGCTCATACTGACCCTGGAGCGCACGGTTGAACAGCGGGCTGTCCGAGGGGTCGCCGTCACGCGCGGGCAAGGGGCGGTCATTGGGGTCGAAATCGGGCAGGCTGGCCATGGCCAGAACCTCGCCGGTATGAACATCCATCAAGACGCCCGCCGCGCCCTTGGCATTCATCACCCGCACGCCATTGGCCAGCACCTCTTCCATCGCGCCCTGAACGGTCAGGTCGATGGAGAGCCGCACCGCGCCCTCGCCGCCCGGATCGCGCAACTGTTCGTCAAAGAACGCCTCAACCCCGGCGATGCCCAGAACCTCGGCGCCGCCCGCGCCCTCATCGCCGTAGCGGCTGCCGCCCAGGATGTGGCTGGCCAGCCGCCCGTTGGGATAAAGCCGCATCTCACGCGGGCCGAAATAGAGGCCCGGCTCACCCAGATCATGGACGGCCTGCATCTGTTCGGGGCTGAGGCTGCGCTTGATCCACAGAAAGTCCGGGGCAGGCCGCGCCAACTGGCCGGCAAGGGTCTCGCGGTCCAGATCGGGGAAGATCCGCGCCAGACCGTCCGCGACGTGATCGGCGTCGATCAGCTGGCTTTTATGCAGATAAAGCGAATGGGTCAGCATATTGGTCGCCAGCACCCGCCCGCGCCGGTCGGTGATATCGGCGCGTTGCGAGATGGCCGCCGCACGCGAGGCCTGCACGCGCGGTTCACTTGCGCTTTCGGCCGCAAGTGAGCCCATGCGCAGCCCCACCAGCGAGAAGGCCAGCAGGAACAGCACCGCCAGACCGACCAGCCGCCGTTCGGCCCCGCGCTGCGCGTTGCGCTGAATCTCGGCATTGCGGGCCTCGCGGTTGGCCTGCTCGATCTCATCGGGGTTCTGTCCCCTTTCACGGGCGCGCAGGATACGGGCCAGCGGGCGCAGGGGCGTGCGGATCATGGGGACACCTCTTGGTCGGGGGTGGCTGTGGCGTCTGTAGCGGCATCTGCGGGCGCGTCGTCATCGGTGATGCTGGCCTCATCGGGCGGCACAAAGCCCTCCGGTCGGCGCGGCGGACTGGCCGGGCGCTGCGGCGGAAAGGCGATCTTGTCCACATCCAGAAACTGGTCCGAGGAAATCGAGACCAGTTGCAACCGCTCAAAGTTCAGGTTGACCAGTTCGCGCAGCCGATCGGGGCGGTTCAGATAGGCCCATTCGGCCCGCAGCACGCCCAGATCCTCACGCAGGTTGGCAATCTCACGCTGTACCGCGACCATTTCGTCCATGGTGGCGCGGGTGCGGTAATTCTCACGGTAGGACCAGACGGCCAGCGACATGACCGCGATGGCGCAAAGAAGATAGAGAACAGACCTCATCGCCGCCGCCCCTTTTCGGGCAAGCGCGGCAGGCCAAGCGCGCCCGCATCGGCGCGGCCCGCAGGCGCATCGGTGCGGATACCGACGCGCAAGTAAGCGCTGCGCGAGCGGGGATTCGCAGCCAGCTCCGCGTCATCCGCGCCAATGGCGCGACGGAAGGGCATGGTGAAGGCGGGCGCGGGGCCGGTCTGGGCGGGCGCATGGCGCGAACCGCCGCCCGCGCTGCCCGAGCGGCTTTGCAGGAACCGCTTGACGATCCGGTCCTCAAGCGAATGAAAACTGACCACCGCCAGCCTGCCGCCCGGTTTCAGCGCCCGTTCGGCGGCCTCAAGCCCGGCCAGCAACTGCCCGAATTCGTCATTCACCCAGATGCGGATGGCCTGAAAACTGCGCGTCGCGGGGTGGCTTTGGCCGGGCTTGGGGCGCGGCAGTTGCGCGGCCACGATCTCGGCCAGCTCAGCGGTGCGGTGAAGCGGTCGCGCGGCAACAATCGCGCGGGCGATGCGGCGCGAGGCGCGCTCCTCGCCGTAATGGAACAGCACATCGGCGATGGTCTGTTCATCCTCCGCGTTCAGCAGATCCGCCGCAGACGGGCCATCCTGCGACATGCGCATATCCAGAGGCCCGTCGCGCAGAAAGGAAAAGCCGCGCTCGGCCAGGTCAAGCTGCATGGAACTCACGCCCAGATCCAGCACGACCCCATCGACCGGCCCACCCGCCAGCCGGTCAAGATCGGCGAATTCGCCCTGCACCAGTTCCAGCCGGTCGCCGAAAGCTGTGGCCCAGTCGCGGGCCATCTCGAACACCAAAGGGTCGCGGTCAATGCCGATCACACGATCCGCACCCGCCGCCAAAAGCCCCCGCGCATAGCCGCCCGCGCCGAAGGTGCCATCGACCCAGACGCCGGAAACGGGCGCGACCTGTTCAAGCAAAGGGTTCAGCAAGACAGGCAGATGGGGGTTCTGCGCGTCGGACATGGGCCTAGCCCCCCACCTGTCCGGCCAGACTCAATGGATCAAAGCCCGGCCCATGCTGCTGCTGATATTCGGCAAGGCGGCTTTTATGGGCCTCTGAGGTTTCCTCATTCGCCCACAACACCAGCTTGTCGCCCCGCGCGGTCAGGATCGCGCCATCCTCGATGCCGATCTTCTGGCGCAGCTTTTGCGGCAGGACCAGACGGCCCTCCGTGTCGATCTCGGCGGTGTCGGCCTGCCCGTTCATCAGCTCTTCCAGCCATTCGCGTTCCAGCGAGGCGCGCGGCAGGCGGTCGATCTCGGCGTCGATCTCGTCGGCGGCCTCGATGGTGTAAAGATGCAGCATCTGCCAGTCTTCGGGACCGTAAACGATCACGATCTGGGGCTTCCCGCCGTTCTGGAAATCAGGGTCTCCGGCCTCGAACACGCGGCGGAACTTCGCGGGAATCGACATGCGACCCTTCGCGTCAACCTTGACCGCCTCTGTGCCTCTGAACTTGCGCGCCACCGGCAAGTCACTCCTTCGATCCCTGCCCCTTTCGGTCCCCCCGAAAAGGAAAAGCGGACCGGGCTGCTGCCACTGCCCGATCCGCCGCCCTCATTCCCAGTTTCTGGGTCCGGCCCGTGCCACCTTGGGGGAGGTGCTGCCCGCACGCTGGCCGGTTTGTCACGGAAATCGGGTGCCTGTATGAAGTCTGCCTTCGCCTTGTGGGTCTTGATGCCCTTAAGCCCGTCTCCGTGACTTAGGTGTGCCATGGGATTTTATGGGAAGCAATGGAAAAATCTGGGACAGCGCCCTCACGCCCACTCACGCCGACGCGAACAGAGCGGGAACCTGACCCGAGGTCAAATTCACGCAGGGAAGGTATCGACAGATGCGCGACAGTAACCACAAGATGTTGTGCCGACTGTCACATAGAAACGAAATGCTGGGGCTGCGAATTTTTTTTGCGGCGGTGGCGGATTTTCCCAGACCATGGCCGAAACCGGGCTGAAACCGCCCCGAAATCCGTCCGAATCGCGCAAGATCACGGGTTGATGATTCGGAAACCCGGCGCGGTGGCGCGGTTTCCCAGACGCCTTTCCCGGCCCCGCCTTTTCAGGGTGGCTTAAATTCCCAGACGCTGCGCCAACTGCCCCGCCAGACGCGCGAAGGCCTCCGCCACCGGCCCCTCACCTGCCGCAACCGGCTGGCCCGCATCGCCCGAGAGCCGGATATCGAGTTCCAGCGGGATCTCACCCAGAAACGGCACGCCCAGCTTTGCCGCCTCAGCCGCAACGCCGCCATGACCGAAGAGATGCGCCTCATGCCCGCAATTGGGGCAGATATAGGCGGACATATTCTCAACCAACCCCAGAACCGGCGTTTTCAGCTTGTCGAACATATCAATCGCACGCCGCGCATCCAGCAGCGCGACATCCTGCGGGGTTGAGACGATCACCGCGCCCGAAAGCTGCGCCTTTTGGCACAGAGTCAGCTGCACATCGCCGGTTCCGGGCGGCAGGTCGATCAGCAGCACGTCCAGCTCACCCCAATCAACCTGATTGAGCATCTGTTGCAGCGCCCCCATCAGCATCGGGCCGCGCCAGACGATCGACTGGCCGTCCTCAACCATGAGGCCCAGCGACATCAGCCGCACCCCCTGCCCCTCAAGCGGCTTGATCCGCTCACCCTCGCTGGCGGGGCGGCCCGACACACCCAGCATTCGCGGCTGAGAGGGGCCGTAAATATCGGCATCCAGAACGCCGACCCGCTTGCCCGCCCGCACAAGCGCCACCGCCAGATTGGTGGTCAGGGTCGATTTGCCGACCCCCCCCTTGCCCGAACCGACCGCCACGATATGCCGCACCCCCGGCACCGCCTGCGGCCCGGCCTGAGCTGTCGGGTGGCGCCCGATCTTGAGCGAAGGCGGCGCGGCCTGCGCGGTGGTCACGATAGAGACCGAGGCAATGCCCCCCATCTGCATCAACCGCGCCTTCGCCGCCTCCTCAACCCCGGCAAAGCCCTTCGCCGCGGCGGCATCGGGCAGCTCAATCACAAAGCGCACCGCGCCATTCTCAAAGGACAGCGCCCGAATCAGGTCGCGAGACACCAGATCACCGCCGCCCGGAACGGCGATCTGAGACAGCGCATCGCGGATCTCATCGAGGGTTACAGCCATCATCATCGCCTTTCGTCGCCATTTTCGCCTGCTCGGCGCAAAGAATGTCGTAACGCAGCGTCACAGGCAAGTTTTCGGCGGAACCAAAATGCCCCTGCGACAAATTGGTCCGCCCGGCGCTCGTGACGCGACGGCAAAAACAACCGGGCCGCGAAATCGGGCAGAATCGCTGACCTTTTGGACAGGTGAGACATCTGATTACGCGCATTTTACCCAAGATAATCAGTCACGAAACTGTCTTATTTGAGGACGTATTGCAAATGCTGCATGGCAGAACTGCGGAAACAAACATTGTGCAGCCGCAGCAATTCCCCCATCTTCATCCCAACGACGGCGCCGGGATCGGAAAGATGGTCCATATTGGCGCGGTCACCGAAACACGAAAGAAGATGACGACCAATGGCTGCTATCGACAACATCCAGATGACCGTGCGTCCTGCGAAATCCGCAGCTTCGGGCCTTGGGCTGGTCGCGCGCATCCGTGACAACATGGCCCGCCGCGCGCTTTACCGCCGCACCGTGTCCGAATTGCGCAACCTGTCGGATCGGGAACTGAACGATCTGGGGCTGAGCCGGTCGATGATCACCCGCGTAGCCCATGAGGCCGCCTGGGGCGAATAAGGAATAGACATACCCGACCCTCCTCCTCCCTTGGGTCCGGGTTAAGGCGGCGTCCTCCCTCCTCCTCCCTTGAGGACGTCGCCGACAGAATGTGCCGGGTCTCTCTCCTCCTCCCATGAGACCCTGCATCAAGGCGGCGGCCCTCTCCTCCCTCCCATGGGCTGCCGCTTAAATATACGCCGGCTTTCCTCCTCCCTTGCCGGTGTAAGCGATGCGGGCCTTCCTCCTCCCTGGCCCTGCATCGCAGCCATACGCGGCCCTCCCTCCTCCCTTGGGCCAGCGTTGACGCGGCGGCGCCCCCTCCTCCTCCCTTGGGCGCCGCCGCTTTTCATTTCCGGGGTTCTGCGGGATAAGGGGGGGATGCTGTCCTATCAACATGCCTATCATGCCGGGAATGCGGCCGATCTGCACAAACATGCCCTGCTGGCGTGGATGCTGGATTACCTGACCGCCAAGCCCAAACCCTTCACCTATATTGAGACCCATGCCGGGCGCGGGCTTTACCAGCTGGACGGGGCCGAGGCCCGCCGCACGGGTGAGGCCGCCCAAGGCGTCCTGCGGGCCGAGGCGGCGGGGCTTTTGGACCCCGATATGCCGCTGGCCCGCGCCCTGGATGAGGTCCGCGCCATGCATGGCCACAACGCCTATCCCGGCTCACCCCTGATTGCGCGGCATTTCCTGCGCCCCGAGGACAGCGCCCATCTGGCCGAGCTGCACCCGGCCGAGTTCGCCGCGCTCTCCAAGGTGGGCAATTTCGCGCAACTGCACCACCGCGACGGGTTTGAGCTGGCCAACGCTCTGTGTCCCCCGACGCCCCGGCGCGGGCTGCTGCTGATCGACCCAAGCTATGAGGTCAAGCGCGATTATCAGACCATCCCCACCGCCATCGCCCGCATCGCGCGCAAGTGGAATGTCGGGGTCATCGCGCTGTGGTATCCGCTGCTTGACGATGGGCGCCATATCCCGATGCTGGACCAATTAGAGGCCGACCACGGGGACGCGCTGCGCTCCGAAGTCAGCTTTCCGCCCGCCCGCGCGGGCCATGGCATGATCGGCTCGGGCATGTTCGTGATCAACCCGCCTTACGGTTTGGCCGATGAGGCGGAACAGGTCGATGCCATCTTCCGGGGAATGCCATGATCACGATTGACCGGCTGGATCATCTGGTTCTGACCGTGCGCGACATGGACGCGAGTTGCGCCTTCTACACCCGCGTTCTGGGCTGCCGCACCATCACCTTTGCCGAGGGCCGCCACGCGATTGCCTTTGGCCGCCAAAAGATCAACCTGCACTTGGCGGGGGCCGAGTTCGACCCCAAAGCCGCCCGCCCCACCCCCGGCTCGGCGGATCTGTGCTTTATCAGTGAAACGCCGATGCCGCAGATCATCGCACATCTGCAAGCCTGCGACGTGCCTATTGAGGAAGGCCCCATCCCGCGCACCGGCGCGACCGGCCCGATCCTGTCGGTCTATATCCGCGACCCGGATCAGAACCTGATCGAGATTGCGAATGAGGTTGCCGAGACCGGCTGAAAGAGCCTTCGGAAGTCTTGTTCTATGAAAAAGCCCTCATTGCGAGACCCAGCCGCTCAGCCCAAACCCGAGACCGGGCCTCGCCCCACCAAATCCGCGCCCATCGGCTAGCCCGGTGCACATTACGACGATAACGACGCGCTCTGCCTGACAGCCCGCATTAATCATCGCGACGAATGCGGCTCCGAACAGGTGCCGAACGACCGAACAGTCGGTCGATATCCCGCGCCGAACTCAGAACTTGTTCACACGGTCGCCCCTGGACCGGCACATCCCCACGAGGCCTACCGAATGCACATAACTCGCCTTCAGGCGCTTGAGGCCAACCGCAGAGCTGATCGTCATATCGTAACGATAATTGATGCTCTTTGCCTGACAGCCCGCATCAATCATCCCCACGAATGCGGCCCGGAACAGGTGCCGCACCATCGAACAGCTCGCCGAAGTCCGGCCCGAACTCAGGACCGCCTCACCCGCTCGCCCGTAGAACGGCATATCCCCATCAAGGCCCACCGGCTACGCAAAACCAGCCCTCACGCTCTTGCACCCCGCCGCAAAGCTGATCGTCACATCGTGACGAAAGATGATGCGCTCGGCCCGGTAGCCCCTATTGATCATAGCAACGAATGCAGTAACGGACTGCCCCGAACAAGCCCCCCACAACTCAGAACCGCCTCACCCGCTCGCCCCTAGAACGGCACATCCCCATCCACGCCCACGGGCTGCACATAACCCGCCTTCACGTTCTTGAACCCCGCCGCAAAGCTGATCGTCAGCGTGTCCTCGGCGATGCCAATCACCTCACCTTCGCCGAATTTCGGGTGGGTCACGCGGTCGCCCACGGCAAAGCCCTGCGCGTCGATCACGATGGCGGGCTTGTGGCGCGGGGTGCTGCGGGCGGCGGCCTGCATGCGCTTCCATCCGGGCGAGTTATAGACATCGGCGCTTGCCGCACGCGCCTGCATCGCGCCGCCGAAATCGGTTGCGGCATGGGCCATCGCGCCGCCCTGCCCCGCCCCGTAAAGCCCCGGCGCGGTCAGCACGTCGATATGCGCCTCGGGCAGTTCGTCCACGAAACGCGAAGGCAGCGCGCTTTGCCATTGCCCGTAAATCCGCCGGTTGCCCGCGAAAGAGATCGTGGCCAGCTTTTCGGCGCGGGTGATGCCGACATAGGCCAGACGGCGTTCTTCCTCCAACCCTTTGAGGCCGGTTTCGTCCATGCTGCGTTGGCTGGGAAACAGCCCGTCTTCCCAGCCCGGCAGGAACACGATCGGATATTCCAGCCCCTTGGCGGCGTGAAGCGTCATGATGCTGACGGAATCCTGCGCCTCGCCCTCATCGCGGTCCATGACAAGCGCGACATGCTCCAGAAAACCCTGAAGGTTCTCAAACGATTCCAGAGCCTTGACCAGTTCCTTGAGGTTGTCCAGCCGCCCCGGCGCATCGGGTGACTTGTCGTTCTGCCACATCGCGGTATAGCCCGATTCGTCCAGAATCCGCTCGGCAAGCTCAACATGGTTCACGGTGCTGTCGATGGCATCGGCGTGCCAACGGCCCATGCCCTGCACGAATTCGCGCAGGTTCGCCCCGCCGCGCCCGCCAAGCGCGCCGGTCGCGACAAGCGATTGCGCGCCGATCAGCAAAGGCTCACCCAGACGTCGCGCCTCGGCCTGGATCGCGGCCACCGCCTTGTCGCCAAGCCCGCGTTTGGGCGTGTTGATGATGCGTTCGAACGCCAGATCATCGGCGGGCGAGACCGCCAGCCGGAAATAGGCCATCGCATCGCGGATCTCGGCGCGCTCATAGAAACGCGGGCCGCCGATCACCCGATAGGACAGGCCGATAGTCATAAAGCGGTCCTCGAAGGCCCGCATCTGGTGGCTGGCCCGCACCAGAATCGCCATATCGTTCAGCTTGTGCTGGCCGACGGAATGGCGGGTGCCGCTGTGAAAATCCTCGATCTCCTCACCGATCCAGCGGGCCTCGGCCTCGCCGTCCCAATGACCGATCAGCCGGACGCGCAGCCCGTCCTCGGCATCGGTCCACAGGGTCTTGCCCAGCCGACCCTTGTTCGCCTCGATCAGCCCGGAGGCCGCGCCAAGGATATGCGGGGTTGAGCGGTAATTCTGTTCCAGCCGGATCACCTTTGCGCCCGGAAAATCCGTCTCAAACCGCAGGATATTGCCGACCTCGGCCCCGCGCCAGCCATAGATCGACTGGTCGTCATCGCCCACGCAGCAGATATTGCGATGCCCCGCCGCCAGCAGCCGAAGCCACAGATATTGCGCCACGTTGGTGTCCTGATATTCGTCCACCAGGATATAACGGAAACGGTCCTGCCATTGCCGCAAAATGTCGGGATGGGCCTGAAACAGCGTCACGCAATGCAGAAGCAGATCACCGAAATCAACGGCGTTCAGCGTCAAAAGCCGGTCCTGATAGGCACGGTAAAGCCGCAACCCGCGCCCCTCGAACGCACCGCTTTCGTTCGCGGGAACCCGGTCGGGGGTCAACGCGCGGTTCTTCCAGTCGTCGATGATCCCGGCCAATTGCCGCGCCGGAAACCGCTTTTCGTCCATATTCTCAGCGGCAATCAACTGTTTCAGCAGCCGGATCTGGTCGTCCGTGTCCAGAATGGTGAATGAGGGTTTCAGATGCGCCTCACCATTGCCGATCAGCTCGGCATGGCGGCGCAGGATCTTGACGCTGACACTGTGAAACGTGCCAAGCCAGGGCATCCCCTCGGCCGCCTGCCCGATCAGCCGCCCGATCCGGTCGCGCATCTCGCGCGCGGCCTTGTTGGTGAAGGTGACGGCCAGCACCTGCGAGGGAAAGGCACGGCCCATATTCAGCAGATGCGCAATCCGGGTGGTCAGCGCCCGCGTCTTGCCGGTCCCCGCGCCCGCCAGCATCAGAACCGGCCCGTCCAGCGTCTCGACCGCCTCACGCTGCGCGGGGTTCAGCCCGTCCAGATAGGGCGCAGCGCGGCCTGCAAGGGCGCGCTCGGACAGGCTGGGGGTTGCGGAATCACTCATGACGCAAGTCTAGCGGCACCGACCGGCAAAGAAAAGCATTTGTTCGCGCAATGTTCCTATCCGCCATGGCGCAGCGCGGCAAAGCCCGTGGGGTCAAGGCTGTCCTGCGCAAAGGTCGGCCCGTTGACCAGCATCGAGACCGCATCATGCGAGTGCAGCGATTCCTGATGGCTGGCCATGACGCGGAAGTCACCGACACGCGGATCGGCCAGCAATTGCTCGGCGAAGGCGCGCACGGCGTCCTCGACAAAGATCGGATTCGCGGCGTTGAGTTCGGCAAAGGCCTGCTCATCCTCGCGCTTGACCATCACCTGCGTTTCGGTCGGCACGGCGGCGCGGCACAGATCGACCATATCCTCGATCCAAAGCCGGTCCGGCCCGACCATCTCAACCGAGATCCGCGCCACCGACCGCTGCGAATGAGGGGTCGCCAGTCGCCCCCGCGCCTGGCGCGCATGTTCGCTCAGTTCAAGCGAGCAAGGGCATGTCGAGGAATAAACATAGTCGAAATGCATGATCCGCCGCCGCTTGCCGCCCTGCTCGATCAGCTCCATCGCGACATCGTAATATTGCCAGCCCGACAGGCCCGAGCGCAGCGAATCGACCCGCATCGGATAGGAAAACCGCATCTGGATCCGCGCATCCATGCTGTCCAGATCGTCCTTGTAATCGTCCAGCGCGGATTGCAGCACCTCAAGACTGAAAGCATCATCGGCATGGGCATAGAAAGACCGCATGATCCGGCTCATATTGATGCCCTTGCGGTCGGCCTCAAGGCTGACAGTGCCGGTCACGCTTGTCTCAAGCGCGATCTCGCCGCCCTCACGGGTGCGATAGCGGATCGGCAGGCGGAAATTGTGGATGCCGACATGCTGGATCAGCACATGCGCGCCCACGATCAGGCTGGCCGGTCCGTTTTGCAGATCGGGCAGACCGGCCTTATAGTCAGGCGTCACCGTGAAATCCGCGTCATATTCACGCGCAAGCGCCGGATAGGCGGGGGTCAGCGGGCGGTTCTCGGTCATGCGCATCTCCTGCGTGGAAAGCCCAATATGGTGCGGCTTAACCGGAAATAAAGAGTTTCGCGCCATGCTGGTTCCGAAAGGAACAACATGACGCGATTCGGCCCGATATGGTTCTTATGCCAATGCCTGCTTGATATCTGCCAGCAGGTCATCGGCATGTTCAAGGCCGACCGACAGCCGCACCAGACCCGGCGTGATACCCAACTGCGCCTTGGTCTCGTCCGACAGGCGCTGATGGGTGGTCGTGGCCGGATGGGTGATGATCGACTTGGCATCGCCCAGATTGTTGGAAATCGAGATCAGGCGCAGCTTGTTCAGCATCGCAAAGGCCGCATCCTTGCCGCCCGCCAGTTCAAAGGCAATCATCGTGCCGCCGCTGCCCATCTGGCGCATGGCAAGGTCGTGCTGCGGGTGGGTCGCAAGGCCCGGATAAGACAGGCGAGAGATGGCCCCGTGGCCCTGCAATTCCTGAGCCACGGCCATGGCGCTGTCGGCCTGCGCGCGCACCCGCAGATCCATCGAGCCCATGCTGGACAGCATCAGCCAGGCATTGAACGGGCTGATCGCGCCGCCGGTATGTTTCAGGTAAGGCTCGGCCACCTCGCGCACGAATTCGCGGGTGCCGCAGATCACCCCGCCAAGCGCGCGGCCGGTGCCGTCGATATGTTTGGTTGCCGAATAGATCACCACATCGACGCCCAGCTCAACCGCGCGCGAGAAGACCGGCGTGGCGAAGACGTTATCGGCAATCACGGTCGCACCCGCCGCATGGGCCAGCTTGGCCACGGCCTCGATGTCGATGATCTCAAGCCCGGGATTCGAGACCGATTCAAAGAACACCGCCCGCGCGCCGTCTTTCAGCGCGGCCTTCCACTGGGCCAGATCGGTGCCATCAACAAGCGTGACCTGCACCCCGAACCGGGCAAGGATATCCAGCACATAAAGGCAAGACCCGAACATCGCCCGCGCCGCGACCACGCGGTCGCCGGGCTTGACCATCGACATCAGCGCGCCGTTCACCGCCGCCATCCCCGAGGCGGTCGCGAAGGCATCCTCTGTCCCCTCAATCGCGGCGATACGGTCCTCGAACATGCGACTGGTTGGGTTGCCATAGCGGGCATAGATGAACTCATCGGGGCCGACATTCTGGAACCGGGCCTCGGCCTGCTCGGCGCTCTCATAGACAAAGCCCTGCGTCATGAACAGCGCCTCGGACATCTCACCATATTGGCTGCGGCGAATGCCGGCATGGATGGCTTGGGTGCGCGGGTGCTGTTTGCTGTTGCTCATGTCAGGGCCTCTCGGTTGCCCGATTGCGTTAACGCGGGGCCTGCGCCTTTGCAAGCGCGTGGCGGGTGCGCGGCCCTGGCCTGCGCGTTACCGAAATGTCGCAACATGGTCACCTTTGCGCCACAGTCGCGTCACGCCTTTGTCAAGCAGTTGCGGCAAGCTGCCCGAAACCGCAGCAAATCAGTGTCTCGCATGGCTCTTTGCGTCATCAATGCCGGACAGGAGATCCCGCCCGATCTGTTCGAGCGGATCGCGGCCCTGCCCGCCTGCGCGCCGGTGATCGCGATGATCCATGGCTATCGCTTTTGCCCCGCGACGCCCACGCATGACCCGCACCGCCATATCCTGTCGCTTGAGCCCCAAAGCAGCAGCCGAAGGGCGATGTCATGGCCCGCAGCCCTTGGCCTGACCGCAGAGGGGGCTGAGGGCATGGGCATCGCCTTTGGCTGGAACGCGCGCGGCTCTCTGGGCGCGGCCTACCATCAGGCGGGCGAGGCGGGGCGCGAGCTGGGCCGGATCATCGACCGCATCGCCGAAGTGACCGGGCGCCCGGTCCATCTCTTTGGTCATTCTCTGGGCGCCCGCGTGGCCCTTGCCGCCGCCCGCCACAGCGCGGGGACGGGCCGCGTCATCCTGCTGGCCGCCGCCGAACTGCGCGATGAGGCCAAGGCCGCGCTGACAGAGGCGCGCCGGGGGGCCGAGTTCATCAACATCACCACGCGCGAAAACGACCTGTTCGATCTGGGGCTTGAGCTGATCATCGGGCGCGCGGTCCGGCCCGCGCTTGGCTTTGGACTGGGGGAGGACCGGCCCGACTGGCTGGATATCCAGATCGACGATGCGCGGGTGCTGGCGGGCTTGGAGACGCTGGGCTTTGCCATCGCGCCGGGCGCGCGGCGGGCCTGCCACTGGTCGCCCTATCTGCGCGAGGGCGTGTTCGATCTGTACCGCGCGGCGCTGACCCATCCGCAGCGCCTGCCGCTGCCGCTGATCCGCCAGCATCTGCCGCAGGCCCCCGCGCCGCGATGGTCCAGCCTGCTGCGCCGCCCCACCCTCCCGGGCGCGGGCATGATTTCAGGCCGCGTCCGCGCCTAGGCCTGATCCTCATCCTTGGGCAAAGCGTGGCGTGAGAACAGGCCCGCATTGCCCATCAGGAAAACGAACATCAGGATCGGCAGGCCGAATGTCTTGAAATTCACCCAGGTCGTGTCGGACATGGTGCGCCAGATCACCTCATTCATCACCGCCAGCACAACAAAAAACACCGTCATGCGGATCGTCAGGATGCGCCAGCCTTCGGCGGTCAGCGGCAGCGCCTCGGACAGCACCAGTTGCAGCCAGCTTTTGCCCGTCGCCAGACCGACGCCAAGGATCGCCGCGAACATCAGATAGATGATGGTGGGCTTCATCTTGAAGAAACGGTCATCGTTGAGCCAGACCGTCAGCCCGCCGAACACCACCACCAGCACCAGCGTCATGACCTGCATCGCCGCCAGCTTGCCGGTCAGCCGCCACAGGATCAGCGTGGCCAGCGCCATGACCGGCACGAAAGCCATGGTCGCGACGACGAACCCGCCATATTCGGTCCCGCCAAGCATGACGGTGCGCCCGCGCATCCACATGAACACCGCAAAGAACAGAATCAGCGGCCCCAGTTCCAGCGCAGCCTTGACGCCCGGGCTTATCTTGCGGTCCATCGGTGATCTCCGTTCTTTGTGCCCTGCCGCTTGTGGCGCAGGATGGCGGGCGGGGCAAGCTCAGTCCAGCTTGATCGCGGCGATAACGCCCGCCGGACGCCCGCCGCGCCGCGACTGCACGACGACCGCGTGGCGGCTGTCGGGGGCGACGCCCGCGAGCTCTGCACCCGCGCCAAGCGTGACCGTCAGCCGGATCGGCCCGCGCCCGTCCCAACGCGCCAGCGTCTCCGCCGAGGTCACGATATTGGTGAAATGCAGGTGCCTGCCGCTGTTTTCGCCGCCGCGCACCTCAACCCGGCGCTGCGGCAGATAGCGGATCAGCTGGACCACGTTATCGGCGGGCAATTCGCCGCGCGGCGCGATTTCGATCTGGTGGCGCGGGCCGTCCACGCGGTCAGAGATCGTCACGCGCGCAGGTTCCGCCCGCGCCGCTGAGATCAGCGCGCCCAGCTCAGCCGGGCGGATCTGCTGGACGACGTGACGCCCGCCCACCACCATTTGCGGCGTATAAAGCGAGCGTTGCGAGAAACTCAGCGCATAGTCGCGTTGCCGGGCGGTGAATTCGGGCCGGGCGAACTCATCGCGCCAGCCCAGATAATCCCAATAATCGACATGCCATGACAGCGCCAGAACGTCCTGACGCCCGGCCAGATCGGCCAGAATCGCGTCGGCGGGCGGGCAGTTCACGCAGCCTTGCGAGGTGAACAGCTCAACCAGAACCGGCGAGCGGCGCACCGGGCCTTGCGAGAGGACCATATCGCGGCTGGAAGCAGGAGCAGGCGCGTGATTTGGCGCAGGCGCATCGCGCGGCCCGATCTGGGCGGGCGCGCCCTCACCGGTCAGCGCCGCGCCGTGGCCCTCTTCATCGGCGTGAAGCACATCCTCGGGCAATTCGTCATATTCGACAACCACCGCCTCATCCTCGGGCACAGCACCGCCATCCTGCGCCGCCAGACCCGAGGCACCCAGGACAAGCGCCACCGTCAAGGCCATCGCCCGAAAGCCAGTTCGCATCTCAACCCTCAACCATTTGCGCATATCGCTAACCCATTTCGGGGCGAAAACCCAAATCAATGCTATGTGACGGCCCGCGAACAGGATGCGAGTTGCGCTTGCGCCACAGCACGAGATTGTGTATGCAACGGCATACCGAAGCCCGTCGCGGCTTGATCGCGCCCTGATTCTGGGCCATCACATCCGCGCGAGTTGAGACCCGAGTTTCACGTCCGACCCATCCTATCAGACAGGGAGGCCCCCATGCCCATCGTCACCGGAACCGACACCGCCAAGACCCGGCGCACGCTAAGCGCAGGCGCGCAAAGCGTTGATTATTATTCGATTGCCGCCGCCACCGAGGCGGGCCTTGGCGATTTTTCAAAACTGCCCGCCAGCCTGAAAGTGGTGCTGGAGAACATGCTTCGCTTTGAGGACGATGGCCGCACCGTCTCCGTCGAGGACATCAAGGCCTTCGCCGAATGGGCGCAAAAAGGCGGCCAGAACCCGCGTGAGATCGCCTATCGTCCGGCCCGCGTGCTGATGCAGGATTTCACCGGCGTTCCGGCGGTCGTGGACCTTGCCGCGATGCGCG
>JAUNTZ010000084.1 GCA_030538425.1 Paracoccus sp. (in: a-proteobacteria)
TCGAAAGCTCGTTCTTCCCGATCCCGCCCGATGTGCTGATCATCCCGATGGTGCTGGCCGCGCCCTCGCGGTGGTGGCTGATCGCGGGGGTGGCGACGGTCGGCTCGGTTCTGGGCGGGCTCTTTGGTTACTGGATCGGCGCGGCCATGATGGACACATGGGGCAACGGCATTCTGGCCTTTTACGGCAAGGAGGCGGCGTTCCAGGACATCGCGGCGCGGTTCAACGAATGGGGCGGCTGGGCGGTTCTGGTCGCGGGCGTCACGCCCTTCCCCTATAAGGTCATCACGATTTTCTCAGGCGCGGTGAGCCTGTCTTTGCCGGTATTCATCGGCGTGTCGATCTTCGCCCGCGCGCTGCGCTTCTTTGTGGTCGCTTGGCTGCTGTGGCGTTACGGCGCACCTATTCGTGACTTTATCGAGCGCCGACTGGGCCTATTGTTCACCCTGTTCGTGATCGCCCTGATCGGCGGCTTTGTGGTGCTGAGATATATATGATTTCGCTGAATGCGCGTGAGACGGCGGCGCTTGCCGCTTTGGGGTCGGCCCTGCTTCTGGCGGGGGCGTTCGGCTTTCAGCTGGCGGGTTACGCGCCCTGCCCGATGTGTATCTGGCAACGCTGGCCCCATGCGGTCGCAGCCGTGATCGGTCTTGCCATCTGGTTTGCCGGGCCGCGCCGGGTGCTGATCGTGGCGGGGCTTTGCGCCGCGCTGATCGCCACCGGGCTGGCCTTTTATCACGCGGGAATTGAGCTGGGCCTGTGGCAAGGCGCCACCGCCTGCACGGCGGGCGTGGCCGATCTCGCCAGCATGTCCACAGCTGACCTCATGGCGCAGTTGCAAGGCGCGCCGGTGGTGCGCTGCGATGAGCCGGCCTGGAGCCTGTTTGGCATCTCTATGGCGGGGTGGAACGGGCTGATCTCATCGGTTCTGGTGGTGCTTTGGGCCGCAGCGCTGCGCCGGGGCGCGTAAACCCCTGGCAAACGCAGATTTTCGCGTCTTTTTCAGCCGATTGAACCCTGATCGGGCGCCACAAGATTGCGCCCCGCCGCGCCATGGGATAGACCCTTTCCATCAAGATATTGAGGCGAAGACGTGGCTGATACACCTGAAAATGACGATCTCGACACCGGCGAAGGCGCAAGCCCCGAACGCGCCGTGATGCCCCATGACGGCCCGCAGATCGACATCACCACCGAAATGCAGTCGAGCTATCTCGATTACGCCATGTCGGTTATCGTCAGCCGCGCAATCCCTGATCTGCGCGACGGGTTGAAACCGGTGCATCGCCGCATCCTTTACGCGATGCACGAGGCGGGCAATACCCATGACAAGCCCTATCGCAAATCCGCCCGCCCGGTCGGTGACGTGATGGGTAAATACCACCCCCATGGCGACAGCGCGATCTATGACGCGCTTGTGCGGATGGCGCAGGATTTTTCCATGTCGCTGCCGCTTCTGGACGGTCAGGGCAACTTTGGCTCGATGGATGGCGACAGCCCGGCGGCGATGCGTTACACCGAAGTGCGCATGGCCAAGCCCGCCGCCTTTCTTCTGGAAGACATCGACAAGGACACGGTCGATTTTCAGGACAACTATGACGGCAAGGACCGAGAGCCTGCCGTCCTGCCCGCGCGCTTCCCCAATATGCTGGTCAATGGCGCGGGCGGTATCGCGGTCGGTATGGCAACCAACATCCCCCCGCATAATCTGGGCGAGGTGATCGACGGCACGCTTGCGCTGATCGAGAACCCCGACCTGCCGACCGAGCGCCTGATCGAGATCATCCCCGGCCCCGACTTCCCGACGGGCGCGATGATCCTTGGCCGCTCGGGCGCGCGCAAGGCCTATCTTGAGGGGCGCGGCAGCATCATCATCCGCGCAAAAACCCGCGTCGAGGAAATCCGCAAGGACCGCTACGCGATCATCATCGATGAGATCCCCTATCAGGTGAACAAGGCCACCATGATCGAGCGCATCGCGGAACTCGCCAAGGAGAAAAAGATCGAGGGCATCGCCCATGTGCAGGACGAATCCGACCGCACCGGCGTGCGCGTCGTGGTCGAACTGAAACGCGATGCCACGGCTGAGGTGGTGCTGAACCAGTTGTTCCGCTTTACCCCGATGCAGACCTCGTTCGGGGCGAATATGCTGGCGCTGAACGGCGGTCGGCCCGAGCAGTTGACGCTGCGCGATTTTCTGAGCCATTTCATAACCTTCCGCGAAGAAGTTGTCGCCCGCCGCACCGCGTTTGAGCTGCGCAAGGCGCGCGAGCGCAGCCATATCCTGTGCGGTCTGGCCGTGGCCGTGTCCAACGTGGATGAGGTGGTGGCGCTGATCCGCTCCTCTGCTGATGGGGCCGAGGCGCGTGAACGCCTGATGGCGCGGCGTTGGCCTGCCCATGAGATCGTCGAATATCTACGCCTGATCGACGATCCGCGCCATCCGGTGAATGATGACGGCACCTATAACCTGTCGGAAACGCAGGCCCGCGCCATTCTGGACCTGCGCCTGCAACGCCTCACCCAGCTTGGCGTTCAGGAAATCACCGATGAATTGCAACAGCTTGCCGCGAATATCCGCGAATATCTGGCGATCCTCGCCTCGCGCGCGCGGATCATGGAGATCATCTCGGGCGAACTGCGTGAGATGCGCGACGCCTTTGCCGTGCCGCGCCGCACCGAGATCACCGACTGGGCGGGCGATCTGGATGACGAGGACCTGATCGAGCGTGAGGATATGGTCGTCACCATCACCTCGGGCGGCTATATCAAGCGCACCGCCTTGGCCGAGTTCCGGTCGCAGCGGCGCGGCGGCAAGGGCCTGTCGGGCATGGCGACCAAGGAAGACGATGTCGTCACGACCCTGTTCGTCGCCAATACCCATACCGAACTGCTGTTCTTTACCACCGACGGGATGGTGTATCGGCTGAAAACATGGCGCCTGCCGCTTGGCGGGCGGACGGCGCGGGGCAAGGCTCTGGTCAATATCCTGCCGATCCCACAAGGCACCTCGATTGCGGCGCTGATGCCGGTCGATGCGCCCGAAGCCGATTGGGATGATTACCAGATCGTCTTTGCGACCTCGGGCGGCGATGTGCGCCGCAATGCGCTGTCGGATTTCACCAGCATCAACCGCGCCGGTAAAATCGCCATGAAGCTGCCCGAAGGGGTGGAACTGATCGGCGTGCGCATGGCGACCGGGGCCGACGACGTGATGCTGGTCACCGATTCGGGCCGCGCGATCCGCTTTCAGGCGAGTGATGTGCGGGTGTTCAAGGGCCGCGATTCGACGGGGGTGCGCGGCATCCGCCTGAACAATGGCGACCGCGTGGTCTCCATGTCGGTGATCCGTCATTTCGAGGCCGACCCTGCCGAACGCGCCGCCTATCTGAAAATGCGCCGCGCGGTCGAGGGCGCGCTTGATGACGGGGCCGAGGATGAAGAGGGCGAAGTCGCGGGCACGATCACCCAGGACCGCTATGCCGAGATGTCAGCAGCCGAGGATCTGATCCTGACCATCACCGCGCGCGGCGCGGGCAAGATCAGCTCAAGCCACGACTATCCGGTGCGCGGGCGTGGCGGTCAGGGCGTCACCGCCATGGATCGCGCGATGCGCGGCGGGCCGCTGGTCGCCTCCTTCCCGATTGAACGCGACGACCAGATCATGCTGGCGACCTCAACCGGGCAGTCGATCCGGGTGCCGGTCGAAGGCATCAGCTTCCGCTCGCGCAGCGCGGGCGGGGTGCGGGTGTTCAACACTGCACCGGGCGAGACCGTGGTTTCTGTTGCGCGGATTGCGGATCAGGGTGAGGATAGCGCGGAAGGCGAAGAACAAGCCTGATTTTACCCAAGTTCAAGAGAGGTTTCCGCGTGGACGTTCATTC
>JAUNTZ010000035.1 GCA_030538425.1 Paracoccus sp. (in: a-proteobacteria)
GATCACCGCGCCCGGCAGCGGAAACAGCGGCACCGTTTCGGGCAGATCAAAGCCGCGCCTGCCCATCAGGAAAAGATCATGCTGGACAGGCGGCGACGGCCCTTGGCAACCACCGGATCGGTGGGCTTCAGCGCGTCGAAAATGGTGAACAACTGCGCCTTGGCGGCCCCGTCATTCCATTCGCGATCACGCCGGAACGCCTCCAGCAACTGCTCAACCGCGCCTTCCACATCGCCCGAGGCATGCAGTGCGGTCGCATAATCGAACCGCGCCTGCTGGTCCGAGGGCTCAGCCTCAACCCGCGCCTGCAGCTCGGCCAAAGGCCCCGCATCGGCGGCCTGACGGGCCAGAGCGATCTGCGCGCGGGCCGCCTCAACCGGCGCGGCATGGGCGAGCGTCGGCGGCACGCCATCAAGCGCCGCCTGCGCGGCATCCGCCCCGCCCAAAGTTAGCTGCGCGCGGATCAGACCGCCCCAGGCCTCGGGGTTCTCCGGTTCCTCTTCGGCAATGGCGGCAAAGGTCTCAACCGCATCGGCGGCCTCACCATCGGCCAGCATCTGCTCGGCGGCGGCAAGCGCCTCGGCCAGCCCGCCATCATCGCCCGAAAGCTGGGTCAGCTTGGTCACGAAATCCTTGATCTGGCTTTGCGGAATGGCGCCCTGGAACGCATCGACCGGCTGGCCCTTGTAAAAGGCATAGACAGTCGGCACCGATTGCACCCGCAATTGCGCGGCAAGCATCTGATTTTCGTCGATATTCACCTTGGCGAGCTTGACCCGGCCCTTGGCGCGGGCGACCTCAGCCTCAAGCATGGGCGTCAGCGTCTCGCAAGGCTTACACCACGGCGCCCAGAAATCGACGATGACCGGCACCTCCATCGAGGCTTCGGCCACCTCGACCATGAAATCGGCCTCGGAGACGTCCTTGATATAATCGGCGGTTGGCGGCGTGGCGGCGTCACCCAAAAGCATCGGCAATCCTCATTCGTTCTTTGCGTCTATATGGGGCGCGGGCGGCCCGCTCACAAGTCGAACCGCGCCAGCACCGGCACATGGTCGCTTGGCCCCTCCCATCCGCGGACGGGGCGCAGGATGCGGCTGTCATGGCCCGCATTCGCAATGTCGG
Source organism: Paracoccus sp. (in: a-proteobacteria) (assembly GCA_030538425.1). Taxonomy (GTDB): domain Bacteria; phylum Pseudomonadota; class Alphaproteobacteria; order Rhodobacterales; family Rhodobacteraceae; genus Paracoccus. Next base: position 1,126 of record JAUNTZ010000035.1, read on the forward strand.
GCGTGGCCCAGATATGGTCAAGGCGGCGGCCCTTGTCGGCGGCATCCCAGTCGCGCGCGCGATAGGACCACCAGCTGTAAAGCTTGCCCTCGGGAATGTCCTTGCGCGTAATGTCCACCCAACCGCCCGCGTCCTGCGCCGCGCCCAGATGTTCAACCTCAACGGGGGTGTGGCTGACGATTTTCAGCAATTGCTTGTGCGACCAGACGTCATCCTCACGCGGAGCGATGTTCAGATCGCCCACCATGATGGAGCGTTCGGGCCGGTCGGCATGAAAAGCGTCGCGCATCTCGGTCAGGAAATCCAGCTTTTGCCCGAACTTGATATTCTGTTCGCGGTCGGGAATGTCGCCGCCCGCCGGGACATAGAAATTATGGATCACGACGCCGTTTTCCAGCCGAGCCGCGACATGGCGGGCATGACCCAGAGAGGCATAATCGCGGTCGCCGTGATCGGTGATCGGCAGGCGAGAGATGATCGCCACGCCGTTATAGCCCTTTTGGCCGCGCGCGACGATATGATTGTAGCCCAGTTCGCGGAACACCTCGAAGGGGATCTTGTCCACCGGCGATTTGGTCTCCTGAAGGCAAAGGATATCGGGCGATTCCTCTTGCAACAGCCGCGCGACCAGAGGGGCGCGGAGCCGCACCGAGTTGATGTTCCAGGTGGCGATGGTGAACATGGAAACCTCCGTTTGCGCGGCAAGGTAAGGCGTGGCGTCTCCCATGTCGAGGCGCGTTAACTGGATGCTAAGACCCGGCATGTTATGGCGGGGGTGTGGCGGTGGTAACGGGGTGGCTGTGGCGCGGATCGGTTTTTTTGTCTGGCGGGTGGGGTGGCGGCTGGCCTTGTGGGGCTGGCTTTGCGCTGGCATGGGCGTTCCGCGCCGCCAACCCCGCGCCTCGCTGCGCTTCGCAGTTCTCGCGCGCACTTTGTCGGCTTTTCGCCAAAGCGTCCCCGCGTGGCGGCCTGTCCTGCGCCTTTACTTCCCCGGCGGCCCCCCAGACGGCGCGATACCCGTTCTTGTCGTGCTAAAGGCCGTGCTGTGCGGTCCCGACGTGGCAAACAGCCCTGTTCCGTTCGGTGTCCGGGGCGCCCCGCAGTCGGCGCGATGCCCGCCTTTTTTTGCCCGCAGACCGCGCCGCCCCGCTCCGCTCGAAAGCTGCGCCAAACCACCGCTGCGCGGCAGACTGTCTTGCGCCGATCAGCTCCCCTGGGCCTCCGCAGTCGGCGCGATACCCGCCTTTTTCGCACCACAGACGGCGCCGCCCCGCTCCGGTCTCACGGTGCGCCAACTTGGCACGCTCGACGCACTGGTCTGCACATTGTTATCGCGCCCGCGCGGCACACCCGCCTTTGTCGCACCAAGGACCGCGCCGCCGCGTCCCGCTCTGATGATGCGCCATGCAGGCATGTTCGGCGCGGCGATCCGTACCCTCCCGTCGCGCCCGCGCGGCCTGCGGCGCGGCGTCCGGCTGCATGGCCGCGCGCCGTCCCTGCTCATAGGACCGTGTTGTCCCGCGATCTTGGGGGCTGCGCCATACCGTCCCGACGCCGTGGCTCCGCCCCCATCAGCCGCCGCCGCGCGCCGCACCGGCCTGCGCCAAACCGCCCCCTTCGACCCCGTTGCAGAGACCCCGGGCCGGGTCTAACCTGCACTCATCTGACCTAGGGGGCATCATGGATTGGTTACGGCAAACCGCTTCTGCGCAGGGGCGTGCGATCATGGCCGGGTTGCTTGACCCCGTTGACCTGACCGAGGCCTATCTGGACGCCGCCGCGGCCCATCCTTACCGTGACCGCATCTATGCCCGCCTCACCACCGAGCGCGCGCGTGATGAGGCCATTGCGGCGCGCGGGCGGGCGCGGGCGGGGTTGCGGCGCGGCTTGCTGGACGGGGTTGTCCTGTCATGGAAGGACAATATCGACAGCGCGGGCGTCGCGACTGAGGCCGGTTCCGCCCTGTTGCAAGGCCGCACGCCCGACACCGATGCGGCTGTTTTGCGTCACGCGCAGGCGGCGGGGGCGGTCTGTCTGGGCAAGGTCCACATGACCGAGCTGGCCTTTACCGGCCTTGGCCTCAACCCGGTGACGGCGACGCCGCCGAACCATTACGACGCGGCGCTTGCGCCCGGCGGGTCCAGCTCGGGCAGCGCGGTTTCGGTGGCGCAGGGGCTGGCCTCGGCTTCGGTTGGCACGGATACCGGCGGCTCGATCCGCCTGCCCTCGGCATGGAACGGGCTGGTGGGCTTCAAGGCCTCACGCGATGCGGTCCCGCGTGAGGGGGTGGTGCCGCTCTGCGCGGCCTTCGACACCGCAGGCCCCATCGCCCGCAGCGTCGAGGATTGCGCCGAGATTTTCGCCGCCATCACCGCCACGCCGGCCCCCGATCTGCGTGAGGCCGGGCCGCAGGGTCTGCGGCTTCTGGTGCTTGAGGGCGCGCCCTTCAAGGATGCCGAGGAGGCCCCCGTGACCGCCTTTGAAGAGGCTGTCGAGGGTCTGGCCCGCGCGGGTGCGCAGATCAGCCGGGCCAACCTTTCGCAGGTCGATGACGCGCTGTCGATCTCGGTCACGCTGTTCGCGCCCGAGGCTTATGGAACCTGGCGCGACCAGATTGAGGATGCACCGGAATTGATGTATCCGCCTGTTCTCAAACGTTTTCGTGGCGGGGCTGAAGCGTCGGGCGCGGATTATGTCGCGGCCTGGCAGCAGATGGACCGGCTGCGGCCGGCTTATGCGGCGCGGGTCGCGGGCTTTGACGCGGTGATCCTGCCCACCGCGCCGATCATGCCGCCCAATGCGCAGCGCCTTCTGGCCGATGCAGATTATTTCGCGGCGCAGAACCTGCTGAGCCTGCGCAATACGCGCATCGCCAACCTGTTCGGCCTGCCCGCCATTTCGGTGCCGACCGCGCGCCCGGCCTGCGGGTTGATGGCGATGGGGCGGGCGGGCGGCGACCGCCAGCTTCTGCGCGTCGCGGCGGGCATCGACGCCGCGCTGGCCGGGTAAAGCGCGCCAAAGGCAGAAAACCCCTTGCCAAAGCGCCAAAAACTCGCCCGATTCGGCGGTCTTGGCTGGACCTGAGCGGCGGTTCTGGTGTAACCTTGGCGTGATAACGGGGCGAAACGACCCCGAGCGAGGCAGTCATGGCAATACCCGAGCGGTTTTCGAACCTGCCGGAATACGCGTTTTCGCGCCTGCGGGCGTTGCTTTCGGGCATCCAGCCCGGCGGCGAACCCGTTGTCATGACCATCGGTGAGCCGCGCCACCCGGTCCCCGATTTCGTGGCCCCGATCATGGCCGAAAACATCGCTTTGTTCGGCAAATACCCCCCGAATGAGGGCAGCCCCGCGCTGCTTGAGGCGATCTCGGCGTGGGTCTCGCGCCGCCACGGGGTTGAGCTGAGCCCCGACGGCATCGTCAATCTCAACGGCACGCGTGAGGGGCTGTTCAACGCGGCCTTGGTGCTTTGCCCCGAAACCAAGGGGGCCAAGCGCCCCGCCATCCTGATCCCGAACCCGTTTTATCAGGTCTATGCCGTGGCCGCCGCTGCGGTGGGCGCAGAGCCGGTCTTTGCCCCCGCGACAAAGGCCACGGGTTTCCTGCCCGATTATGCGGGCCTGTCGCCCGATCTGCTGGACCGGGTGGCGATTGCCTATCTGTGTTCGCCCGCCAATCCGCAAGGCGCGGTGGCGGATCACGCCTATCTGGAACGGCTGGTGGAACTGGCCGAACGCCATGATTTCCTGATCTTTTCCGACGAATGTTATTCCGAGATCTGGCGCAGCGCCCCGCCGCCCGGCGCGTTGGCGGTGGCGGCGCGGATGGGACTGGCCCGGCGGGTGGTGATGTTCAATTCGCTGTCCAAGCGGTCCAATCTGGCGGGGCTGAGATCTGGCTTTGCCGCGGGCGACGCCGCCCATATCGCGCAGCTGCGGCGGTTGCGGGCCTATGCGGGCGCGCCGCTGTCCTTGCCCGCGCAGGCGGTCAGCGCGGCGGCCTGGGCGGATGAGGCGCATGTGGAGGCGAACCGAGCGCTTTATGCTGAAAAATACGCGATTGCCGATGAGGTTCTGGGCCATGCGCCCGGCTACCTGCGCCCCGAGGGCGGGTTTTTCCTGTGGCTTCCGGTGGGTGACGGTGAGGCTGCGGCGACACAATTGTGGCAAGAGGCGGGCATTCAGGTGCTGCCCGGCGCCTATCTCTCGCGTGAGGTGGCGGGGCAGAACCCGGGGAAGGGCTATATCCGCGTGGCCCTTGTCGATGATGCAGACAAGACGCGGGCGGCGCTGCGCCGCCTTGCTGACGTGATTTATTAAGAGGCAGGCGATGGCAAGCTGGCAGGCAAAACAACGCGACCCGCTGTTCGATCAGACAACGCAGGCGGCGCTTGAGAGGCGCGGCAAAGAGCTGATCGGCGCAGGGCTGATCGTTCTGGGCGTGGCGATTGCGGCGATGATCTATAGCTGGTCGCCCGACGATCCCAGCTTTCTGGCCGCCACCGATCAGCCTGCGCAAAACCTGCTGGGCCGCGCGGGCGCCTATATCGCCGCGCCGCTGATGATGATTGCGGGTTATGGCGCGATCGGGCTGGCGTTGGGCGGTGTGGTCTGGGGCCTGCGCCTGATGCTGCATCGCGGGGAAGAGCGGATCATCCGCGCCGTGTTCCTGCCGATTGCGGTGGCGGTGGCCTCGGTCTATGCGACCTCGCTGACGCCGCCTGCGGGCTGGGAGGAAAGCTACGGTCTGGGCGGCCATTTCGGCGATATGATGATGGGCGGGCTCTTGAACCTGATGCCCTTCCATATCGCGACCGGCCTGAAAATCGCGGCGCTGTTGACCGCGATTGCGACGCTGGCGGCATTCGCCTTCGTGCTGGGCTTTGACCGGCGTGAGCTGATGGGCATTGGCCGGTTCCTGTTCGTGGGGCTGGTGACGGCCTATGACCTTGCGCTGCGAGCGTTGGGCCGTGGTGCATCGGCCTCGGCGCTGGCGATGCAAAAGATCCGCGCGCGCGCCGCGCGTCATGCTGAGGGGCGCGATGATCCGTTCGAGGGGCAGGACAGCGCCCCGGCATCCGGCATCTTTGCCCGTCTGCGCGAACGTAATGCCCCCGCGATTCAGCCCGAACTGGTGGAGCGGAACCCGGATTATGACGGCGATGCGCCCTCGCAGGCGCAGATCGACGCGCGCATCCATGACGCCGTGTCGCGGCGTGAGGGGCTTTTGTCCTCGGTCACGAAGCGCCTCTCGGGCGGGCGCGATCAGGTCGCCGATCCGCTGGACGATTACACCGGCCGCGCCGATCTGATTGAGCCGGCCGAGCCCCACCCGTTCGGCGCAGAGACCCCCCGCGTCGTGGTGCCTGCGAAAAAGCCCGCCCCCTCGCGTCAGGCCCGCGCCGAGGCGCAGCCCAGCCTGCGCTTTGATGAGGCGGGCGGCGGTTATGAACGCCCGCCGCTGTCGCTGCTGACCGCCGCGCTGAGCACCGGCCAGCATCAACTGTCCGATGAGGCGATGGCCGAAAACGCGCGGATGCTTGAGGCGGTGCTGGACGATTACGGCGTCAAGGGCCAGATTACCGCCGTGCGGCCCGGTCCGGTGGTGACGCTTTATGAGCTGGAGCCTGCGCCCGGGCTGAAGGCCAGCCGGGTGATTGGTCTGTCGGACGATATCGCGCGTTCCATGTCGGCTTTGTCGGCGCGGGTCTCGACCGTGCCGGGCCGCACCGTGATCGGGATTGAGCTGCCGAACCAACGCCGCGAAAAGGTGCTTCTGCGCGAGATCCTGTCCTCGAAAGAGTTCGGGGATGGCAGTTTCCCGCTGCCTCTGGCGCTTGGCAAGGATATCGGCGGGCGGCCCGAGGTCGCGAACCTTGCGAAAATGCCGCATCTGCTGATTGCCGGGACCACGGGTTCGGGCAAATCGGTGGCGATCAACACGATGATCCTGTCGCTGCTTTACAAGCTGACGCCCGACGAATGCCGCATGATCATGGTCGATCCCAAGATGCTGGAACTGTCGGTCTATGACGGCATCCCGCATCTGCTCTCGCCCGTTGTCACCGACCCGAAAAAGGCGGTGGTCGCGCTGAAATGGGTTGTCTCCGAGATGGAAGAGCGTTACCGCAAGATGTCGCGCATGGGCGTGCGCAATATCGAGGGCTATAACGGCCGCGTGCGTGAGGCCTTGGCCAAGAATGAGATGTTCCGCCGCACCGTCCAGACCGGCTTTGATGAGGATACCGGCGAGCCGGTGTTCGAGACCGAGGAGTTCAAGCCCGAAACCTTCCCCTATATCGTCGTGATCGTCGATGAGATGGCCGATCTGATGATGGTGGCGGGCAAGGAAATTGAGGCCTGTATTCAACGGCTTGCGCAGATGGCGCGGGCCTCGGGCATCCATCTGATCATGGCCACGCAGCGGCCTTCGGTCGATGTGATCACTGGCACGATCAAGGCGAACTTTCCGACCCGGATCAGCTTTCAGGTCACGTCAAAGATCGACTCGCGCACCATTCTGGGCGAGCAGGGGGCCGAGCAACTGCTGGGCGCGGGCGACATGCTTTATATGGGCAACGGCTCACGCACGGCGCGGGTCCACGGTCCCTTTGTCAGCGATGAAGAGGTCGAAGAGGTCGTCAACCACCTGAAATCATTCGGGCCGCCCTCCTATAAATCGGGCGTGGTGGATGGGCCGGATGATGAGGTCGCCTCGGATATTGACGCGGTTCTGGGGCTTGGATCGGGGGCGGATGGGGACGATGCGCTTTATGATCAGGCGGTGATGATCGTGGCCAAGGACCGCAAATGTTCCACCTCTTACATTCAGCGCAAGCTGGCCATCGGCTATAACAAGGCGGCCCGCATCGTGGAAATGATGGAAGATCAGGGCGTTGTCAGCGCCGCAAACCATGTCGGCAAGCGTGAGGTTCTGGTCCCCGAAGTGTGACCTTTCACCGCGCGCATGATCTGGAACCCGCCGCCCTCGCGGCGGGTTTTGTCGTGACAGCATGCCAAAGGAGGCAGAGATGTTCGACACCAAAGATCACGGCGGCCAGCCCTTCGTCGTCGATATCGAGAAAGACACCAAGGACAACCCCAATTTCCGCACCACCCGCTGGACGGGCAAGCATCTGCAAATGACGCTGATGACCATTCCCGTGGGCGGCGATATCGGGCTTGAGGTTCACCCGGAAAATGACCAGTTCCTGCGCCTTGAGGCGGGCAAGGGCCGGGTCCAGATGGGCGACAGCAAGGACAATCTCGATTTCGACAAAGAGGTCGAGGATGATTGGGCCGTCCTGGTCCCCGCCGGGGTCTGGCACAATATCACCAATATCGGCGACAAGCCGATGAAGCTTTATGCGCTGTATGGCCCTGCCGATCACGAAAAAGGCACGGTCCACGAAACCCAGGCCGATGCCGAGGCCGATCCGCACGAGCATTAACCCAAAGGCAGAACGCCGCCCGGATGCAGGGCGGCGTTCTGTTTCTTCTGTGTTCAAATACTCACCGGCGCAACGGTGCCGCCGGGGCTCAACTGCGCAGGCTGCCGCCCGTGGCTTTGGCCACCTTGTCGATGATCTTGGCCGAGACCGCCTCGATCTCGGCTTCGGTCAGGGTCTTGTCGCGCGGTTGCAGGCGGGCGGTGATGGCGACCGATTTCTTGCCCGCGCCCATCTGCGCCTCGGCCCTCTCGCCGGTGAACTGATCAAAGACCGAGACCCGCTCAATCAGCGCCTTATCCGCGCCCTGCGCCGCGTTGACGATCGTCGCGGCCTCAACGCCCTGATCCACGACAAAGGCAAAATCGCGCTCCACCGCTTGCAGGTCCGAGGCGTTCAGCGCGCCGCGCGCCACGCTGCGCGATTTGGGCTGCGGGACATTGCCGATATGGATGGTGAAGGCGACCGCAGGCCCTTTCACATCCATCTCGCGCAGGATTTTCGGGTGAAGCTCGCCAAAGGTCGCCAGCCGGTTCGGCCCCAGCTGGACATTGCCCGCCCGGCCCGGATGCCACCACGCATCCAGCTTGCGGTCGATCTGGGCGCGGGCGGGCGCGCCGATGGCTTGCAAGATCGCCTCGGCATCGGCCTTGGCGTCGTAAAGATCGACCGGGCGGCGTGAGCCGTAGGGGTCACGCGGCGCGCGGTGACCCACCAGCAGGCCCGAGAGGCGCAGCGACTGTTCGCCCGGCTCACCGCCCTCAAAGACCGGGCCGCATTCGAACAGCGCCAGATCGGCAAAGCCCCGCGCCTGATTGCGCGCCGCCGCCGCCAGAAGGCCCGGCAGCAGGTCGGGGCGCAGATGGGTCATTTCCGACGAGATCGGGTTTTCCAGCCGCACCGCATCCAAACCGCCGCCGAACAAAGCCGCCGATGCGCCGTCGATAAAGCTGTAGGTCACACATTCGTTGAAGCCCAGTTGTGCCGCCATGCGCCGCGCGATGCTTTCGCGTTTCTGCAAGGGCGTCACGATGGGGCGCGGCACGCCCGGGCGCGGGCGCGGCAGGGGCTTGCCCTGCAATTTGGTCAGCGAGGCAATGCGGGCGACCTCTTCGACCAGATCGGCGCTGCCCAGAACATCGGGCCGCCATGACGGCACCCATGCCTGATCGCCCTCCAGCCGGAAGCCCAAAGCCTCAAGCGTGCGGCGCTGTTCGGCCTCGGGGATGTCCATGCCGACAAGGCTGATGACGCGGGCGGGGTCCAGAGGGTAGCTGCGCGCGGTGTCGGGGATCGCGCCTGCCACGACCATTTCGGACGCCTCACCACCGCAAAGATCAAGCACCATCTGCGTGGCCAGATCCAGACCCTCAAGCGTGAAGGCCGGGTCGATGCCGCGTTCAAAGCGATAGCGCGCGTCCGAGTTGATCTTCAGCGCGCGGCCCGTCGCGGCAATCGTGATCGGGTCCCAATAGGCGCTTTCAAGGAACACCTCGGTCGTGGTCTCATCACAGCCCGACGCCGCGCCGCCCATGATCCCGGCGATGCTTTCCGGCCCGTTCTCATCGGCAATCACCATGGTGCCTTCGGGCAGCGCATAGTCGCGGTCATCAAGCGCGGTGATCGTCTCGCCCGCGCGGGAGGGGCGAATGTGCAGGTCGCCCTTGATCTTGGCCACGTCAAAGACGTGCAGCGGGCGGTTCAGGTCAAAGGTGAACAGGTTGGTGATGTCCACCAGCGTTGAGATCGGGCGCAGGCCGATGGCCGTCAGGCGCTTTTGCAGCCATTCGGGCGAGGGGCCATTCTTCACCCCGCGAATGACGCGCCCGGCAAAGACCGGCGCCTTCTCCGCCAGCTCCGGCGCGATGGTCACGCCGACCGGCGCGGGGAATGTGCCGATGACAGCGGCGGTTTTCGCGGGCTTCAGCGTCCCGACCCCGCGCGCCGCCAGATCGCGCGCGATGCCACGCACGCCCAAAGCATCGGGGCGGTTCGGCGTGATCTTGATATGGATCATCGGGTCGATCTTTTCGGGCGCATTCGCCGCCAGCCAATCGACAAAGCGCTCGCCCACCTCGCCCGAAGGCAACTCGATGATGCCGTTATGTTCGTCCGAAAGCTCCATCTCACGCTCGGACGCCATCATGCCGTGACTTTCGACGCCCCGGATCTTGCCGACCGAAAGGGTCGTGTCGATGCCCGGCACATAATCGCCGGGCTTGGCCAGAACCACGGTGATGCCCGCCCGCGCATTGGGCGCGCCGCAGACGATCTGCTTTTCGCCCTCATCCGTCATGACGCGGCAGACCCGCAGCCGGTCGGCATCGGGATGCTGTTCGGCGTGGATCACCTTGGCCAAAGTAAAGCTGCCCAGCCGCGCGGCGGGGTCGCTGATTTCCTCGACCTCAAGGCCCAGATCGGTCAGCGCCTCCGCGATTTCAGCGACCGAGGCGGTGGTTTCCAGATGCTCTTTCAGCCAATTGAGCGTGAATTTCATGGCGCGGCCCCTTGCAGATTTGCGCCTGTCCTAGCGCAAGCCGCAGCCGAATGGTAGGCCCCGGCGCTTAGTTCCGGGGCGCGGTGCGGCTACTGCAATGCTCCATCGCGAAGGCGATATTGTCGCGGCCGTTGTCCAGCCCGACCCGCGCGGCCAGCGGGCGGTCGCGGTCCCGCGTCATGGCGCTGATTTCAAAGCCCTCGGCCTCAAGCAGACGGGCGGCCGCGACCGGCAAACCCGCCTCAAGCGCGACATGGCTGCCCTGCTGAGACATCAGCGGCAAAGGTGTCTCGGACGTCACATCGCCCATGGCCACGGTCACCGCCGCCACCGCCCGCTTGGCGCTGTCAAGCGAACCGGGAAGCCCAAGCCCGACATAAACCCGCGTCGGATCGTCGCGCAGGCAGTAAAGGCTGAGCTCAACCCTTTTGCCATAATCGGTCTGGATCGGGGCAAAGGCGCGGAAACCGTCACCGATGAAATCGACCCGCCATTCGGTCGTGCCGCCCTGCATCCGCCGCTTGTCATCGCTCTGGCCGAAATAGCGGGTCAGCCCCCGCGCATCCGCGCCCGCGCGGTCGAAATAGCGCATGTCGTCCGGCTCGACCTGAGCCAAGGCCTCAGCCACCGCAGCGTAGGAGACCCCAAGCGAGACCGCAAAATCGGCCATCATCCGGTTGCAGGGCAGGTCGCGCTGCCCGCCGATGGAGCAGGAATGTTGCCCCAGAACGCCGCCCGGTTCCACCGTGCGCACGGCGCCGGCCAGAAAGATCACCGACGCACAGGCCGAGCCGCATTCCGTGCCGGCGCCGACGACGGTGTGAAAGCCCTGATCACGCATCAAAGCGGCAATCAGCAACGCCTCATCGACATCACCCCCCGGACTGTCGAGGATCAGCACCCGATGCCCATGCGCAAAGGGCTGCACCCGGTCGCGGAGTTGCAAAAACCGAAGCGCATCGCCCGCCTCGATATCGCCGCTGAACCGAATGGCCTTGCCACCGCGATAATCGACGATGCCAAAGCGCCCCGCCTCAGCGGGCAGGGCCGCGCCAATGAGCAGCAGACAGAGCAGAACTTTGGCAAAATAACCGAACATGAAACACCCCGGAACCGGATGCCGACAGGAAAGCACCCGGCGGGCGGGTTGGCAAGGGTGAGACGCTTACGGCGCTTTTGCGGAGCCAAACTCCAGGCCAAATATGCATGTCATCACTACAAGCAAAAGCGACGCCATGCCAAGCCACCTCCAGCGGTCCGACCTGATTATCAGAACGGCCAATGAAGATGCATAGACAATGAGCATTAAGGCAAGCAGGTTCTGGTGGAGCCAGACCGCCAATATAAATAATGAACGCTGCGGCAGGAAATTGAAAAGCAGAAATGGCACCATTCCGGCAAAAAAGCTGAGCGCCATCGAAAAAATGAAGGCTAAAACCAGAAAGTCATCGTTGAGCGGCGGAAGAACGGGGATTTTCCGCCTCCCTACAATCACAGAGTTGCGGCGGAAACCGATCCCATACCACAATCTCCCCGCCATCAACCACAGGAACGGCAGCATCAGAATGGCAACGTTCCGAAATATACCTTCGCGCAGAACCTTTGCCGAAAGCTCTTTTCCGGTACATGGGACCGGCCCCTGTATCTCCCGACAAGCCAAAAGCGGTTGATCGCCACCCATCAGGAAAAATCCCACCGCCAGAACCACCGCGAGATAGACCAAGGCACGGTCTGTCAGATGCGTAAGGTCTCCGACATCACGCCCACGGATCTTGTTCCGTGGGCGAGGCCGAATTGTCACCGGCTCAAACCACCCGAAACACTCGGCACATCCCCCGCCGCAAAGCCGTAATGCCGTAGCCAACGCAAGTCGCTTTCAAAAAACGCCCTCAGATCGGGGATGCCGTATTTCAGCATCGCGATGCGGTCGATGCCCATGCCGAAGGCAAAGCCCTGCCATTCGTCAGGGTTAACGCCCGCCGCCGCCAGAACCTTGGGATGGACCATGCCGGAGCCCAGGATTTCCAGCCATGAATCGCCCTCACCGATCTTCAGCGTGCCGCCTTCCCATGAGCAGCGGATATCGACCTCGGCGGAGGGCTCGGTGAACGGGAAATGCGACGCGCGGAAGCGCAGCTCGACCTGATCGACCTCGAAAAAGGCGCGGCAGAACTCTTCGAGGGTCCATTTCAACTGCGCCATGGAGATGTCGCGGTCGATGGCGAGACCTTCGACCTGATGGAACATCGGCGTGTGGGTCTGGTCCATATCCATGCGGTAAACGCGGCCCGGCGCGATGACGCGGATCGGGGCGCCGTGGTCCTGCATGGCACGGATCTGCACAGGCGAGGTATGGGTGCGCAGCACATGGGGCGGGCGGTTGTCGCCCTCGGCGCGGGCCATGAAGAAGGTGTCATGCTCCTGCCGCGCGGGATGCTCGGGCGGGATGTTCAGCGCGTCAAAGTTGAACCAGTCGGATTCGACCTGCGGGCCCTCGGCCACGGCGAAACCCATATCGGCGAAGATCGCGGCGACCTCGTCCATGACCTGAGACACGGGATGGATGGTGCCTTGCGGGCGCGGGCGGCCCGGCAGGGTCACGTCCAGCCATTCCGAGGCCAGCCGCGCGTCAAGCGCCGCATCGTCAAGCCCGGCCTTTTTCGCGCGCAAGGCCGCGTCGATCTCATCGCGCAGCTCATTGAGGGCGCGGCCTGTGGTCTGGCGCTCCTCAGGCGTCATGCGGCCCAATTCGCGCATCATCAGGCTGATCTCACCCTTTTTGCCAAGCGCGGCGACGCGCAGCTCTTCAAGGGCTGCGGGGTCGGCGGCGGCGGCGATGCGGTCAAGCCATTGGGCGCGGGTCGGGGCAAGCTCGGTCATGGTCGTGTTCCTGTTCATCCGCGCCCGACCTAACACGAGCCGCCGCCGCCGAAAAGATGCACCGCATCACGGCAAAGGGGCGGCAGCGCCGCCCCGGTCACTCGTTACGAACGACGATGGCTAGCCGCGCCCGGCCTCAAGCGCATCTTCAAACGTGCGCAGCCCGGTGCGCGGGGCCTGGACCAGAACCGCCATATTCCCCGGCTTGTGCTGGTTGCGCAGCATTTTCATATGCGCGGCGGGGATCTCGGCCCAGGGAAAGACCTCGGACATGGCGGGGTCGATGCGGCGTTCCATCATCATGCGGTTGGCGGCGCTTGCCTGTTTGAGATGGGCGAAATGGCTGCCCTGAAGGCGTTTCTGGTGCATCCACATGTAACGGACGTCAAAGGTGCAGTTGAAGCCGGTGGTGCCTGCACAGATCACCACCATGCCGCCCTTTTTGCACACAAGGGTTGAGACCGGGAAGGTCGCCTCGCCGGGATGCTCGAACACCATATCGACGTTCACGCCCTTGCCGGTGAACTCCCAGATGGCCTTGCCGAACTTGCGCGCCTCGGCCAGCCAGGTGTTATATTCCGGGCTGTTGACCTTGGGCAGTTGGCCCCAGCAGTTGAAATCCTTGCGGTTGATGACACCCTTCGCGCCAAGGCCCAGCACGAAATCGCGCTTGTCCTCTTCGGAAATCACCCCGATCGCATTGGCCCCCGCCGCGTTGATAAGCTGGATCGCGAACGAGCCCAGCCCGCCCGAGGCCCCCCAGACAAGCACATTCTGGCCAGGTTTCAGGTCATGCGGTTCATGGCCGAACAGCATCCGGTAAGCGGTCGCCAGCGTCAGCGTATAGCAGGCGCTTTCCTCCCATGTCAGATGGCGCGGGCGGGGCATCAGCTGCTGCGCCTGAACGCGGGTGAATTGCGAGAATGAGCCGTCCGGCGTCTCATAGCCCCAGATCCGCTGCGAGGGGCTGAACATCGGGTCGCCGCCGTTACATTCCTCATCGTCGCCGTCGTCCTGATTGCAGTGGATCACCACCTCATCACCGACTTTCCAGTTGCGAACCTTGTCGCCGACCGCCCAGACGATGCCCGAGGCGTCGGAACCGGCGATGTGATAGGGCTGTTTATGGCCGTCGAACGGGCTGATCGGCTTGCCCAGACCGGCCCAGACGCCATTGTAGTTCACGCCCGCCGCCATCACGAGAACAAGAACCTCGTGGCTGTCGATCTTCCATGTATCGACGACCTCGACCTGAAAGCTCTGGTCCGGCTCGCCGTGGCGGTCCTGCCGGATCGCCCAGGCATACATCTTGGGCGGCACATAGCCCAAGGGCGGCATCTCACCGATTTCATACAGGTCTTTCTCGGGCGCGTCATAGGGCGCAATCGGGGTCGGCGTATCGAGGGCCATGGATACCTCATTCAGGTTATGCCGCGATGCAGAATCGGGGCGGGTCGCAGGCTAGGCTTACAATCGGTAACGCAACAATGCAATGCGTGACCTTGCGTTTTTGTAATTTTATGTCTTGTCGGTTTGACGGGCATCCGGCGGCAGGTCTTCGTCACTGGCGGGCAGGAACCGGCCCAGGACCCGCAGCACGACAAAAGCCATAAATGCCGCAAGCGCGGCCAGAGGCACCCGTCCGATGCCGCAGGTCAGCCCGATGGCCCCGGCCAGCCACAGCCCCGCGCCGGTGGTCAGGCCCTGCACCTTGCCGCCCGAAACGATGATCGAGCCCGCCGCCAGAAAGGCCACGCCCGAGGTCACCGCCCCGATCAGGCCCAGCGGGTCGGCCTCAACGGCGGTGGATTCGTCAAACAAACCAACAAGTTCGAACGCCACTAGCGTGAACAGGCAAGCCGCCATGGACACCATCAGATGCGTGCGCAGCCCGGCACCCTTGCGCGCCGCCTCACGTTCCCAGCCGATCACCGCCCCCAGAATCAGCGCCGCGCTCAACCGCAGCAGCGCCACGTCGAAGGGCACCTCGACAAAGGGATGGGCCAGATCTTTCCAGGCGTTCTCAATCATCGGCCTCTCCTGCGATGGCTGGCCCGCAGCATGGGGCGTCACCGCAGCCGCTGCAAGAGCCCACAGATGCCGCGCTGCGGCGAATTGACGGCGCATCATTCTTTCGGTATCGCTAATTCAACCGAAAGATTGTTGCGAGATGCCGCGATGACCCAGAAAGACAAACCTTGGCTGTTCCGCACCTATGCGGGCCATTCGACCGCCGCGAAATCCAACGCGCTGTATCGTTCGAACCTTGCCAAGGGCCAGACCGGCCTGTCGGTGGCTTTCGATCTGCCGACCCAGACCGGCTATGACAGCGACCACGTCCTTGCGCGGGGTGAGGTCGGCAAGGTCGGCGTGCCGGTCTGCCATCTGGGCGACATGCGGGCGCTGTTCGACCAGATCCCGCTGGAACAGATGAACACCTCGATGACGATCAACGCGACCGCGCCATGGCTGCTCTCGCTTTATATCGCGGTGGCCGAGGAACAGGGGGCGGATATTTCCGCCCTGCAAGGCACGGTGCAGAACGACCTGATCAAGGAATACCTGTCGCGCGGCACCTATATCTGCCCGCCCAAGCCCTCGCTTGCGATGATTACCGATGTCGCCGCCTATACGCGCGAGCATCTGCCGAAATGGAACCCGATGAACGTCTGTTCCTATCATCTGCAAGAGGCGGGCGCGACGCCGCAGCAGGAACTCGCCTATGCTTTGGCGACCGGCATCGCCGTGCTGGACGATCTGCGCGGCAAGGTCGCGCTCGAGGATTTCCCGGCCATGGTCGGACGGATCTCGTTCTTTGTGAATGCGGGCATCCGGTTCGTAACCGAAATGTGCAAGATGCGCGCCTTTACCGAGCTTTGGGACGAGATCACCCGCGACCGCTACGGGATCGAGGATGAGAAATACCGCCGGTTCCGCTACGGCGTGCAGGTCAACAGCCTTGGCCTGACCGAGCAGCAGCCCGAAAACAACGTCTATCGCATCCTGATCGAAATGCTCGCCGTGACGCTCTCGAAAAACGCCCGGGCGCGGGCGGTGCAGCTTCCCGCATGGAATGAGGCTTTGGGCCTGCCGCGCCCATGGGATCAGCAATGGTCGCTGCGGATGCAGCAAATCATGGCCTATGAAACCGACCTTCTGGAATATGCCGACCTGTTCGACGGCAACCCCGCGATTGCTGCGAAGGTTGAGGAGCTGAAGGACGGCGCGCGGGCCGAACTCGCGTTGCTGGATGAGATGGGCGGGGCGATTGCGGCCATCGACTATATGAAAGGCCGGCTTGTCGAATCGAACGCCGAGCGGCTGGGCCGGATCGAGGCCAACGAAACCGTGGTCGTCGGCGTCAATCGCTGGCAACAGGGTGAGCCCTCACCGCTGACGGCGGGCGATGGCGGCATCATGGTGGTTGACCCGGCGGTCGAGGCCGACCAGATCGCGCGCCTGAACGACTGGCGCGCCTCGCGCGATGAGGGCGAGGTGCAGCTTGCCCTCGGCGCGCTGCGCGATGCGGCGCGGGCGGGCAAGAACATCATGCCTTACTCCATCGCCGCCGCCCGCGCTGGTGCCACGACCGGCGAATGGGCCGGGATCATGCGCGCCGTCCATGGCGAATATCGCGGCCCGACCGGCGTGTCGCCCAGCCCCAGCAACCGCACCGAAGGGCTGGAGCCGATCCGCGAGGCCGTCGATGCGGTCAGCACCCGCCTTGGCCGCCGCCTGAAATTCGTGGTCGGCAAGCCGGGTCTGGACGGGCATTCGAACGGCGCCGAGCAGATCGCCTTCCGCGCCCGCGACTGCGGCATGGACATCACCTATGAGGGCATCCGCATGACGCCCGAACAGATCGTCACCCGCGCGATTGAGGATGACGCCCATGTCGTGGGCCTGTCCATCCTCTCGGGCAGCCACCTGCCGCTGATTGAGGAGTTGATGGACCGGATGCGCGCGGCGGGCCTCACCGATACGCCAGTGATCGTGGGCGGCATCATCCCCGACGACGACGCCGCCCGCCTGCGCGAGATGGGCGTGGCCCGCGTCTATACGCCCAAGGATTTTGAGTTGAACACGATCATGATGGATATCGTCGCTCTGGTCGAGCCATCGGAACGCGCCGCCTGACGCCTCTGTCTTTTGTCCAGAAATATCCCGGGGGTGAGCCGCGCCAGCGGCGAGGGGGCAGCGCCCCCCGCACCCCCTTGGGATTATGCGCAACGGTCCTATATTGGGAACAACCGGCGCGGCCACGCCCCGCGCCCTGATTTTCCGAAAGGCCCGTTATGACCCTGATGAACAAGATTGCCTGGGACGATACCGTTCTGCCCTTTCAGCTTGACCGCTCGTCCATCCGTGGGCGGGTGGCCCGGCTGGACGGGACGCTTGAACATATCCTGTCGCGGCATGACTACCCCGCGCCGGTCGCGGCTGCGGTGGCGGAACTGGCGCTGTTGACCGCGCTGATCGGTCCGACCGTCAAGCTGCGCTGGAAGCTGTCGCTGCAGGTGCGCGGCACCGGCGCGATCCGCACCATCGCCGCCGATTACTACGCCCCCGAATCCGAAGGCGCGCCCGCCCGCATCCGCGCATGGGCCAGCTTCGATGCCGAGCGCCTGACCCAAGGCCCGCATTTCGACCAGATCGGTGAGGGTTATTTCGCCATCCTGATCGACCAGGGTGAGGGCAGCCTGCCCTATCAGGGCATCACGCCCCTGGCGGGTGGCTCGCTTTCGGCCTGTGCGGGGACGTATTTCGCGCAGTCGGAACAGCTTCCGACCAGCTTCAGCCTGTCCTACGGCCTCTCGCAGGCGCCGGGGCAGGATGCGCATTGGCGCGCCGGTGGCATCATGCTGCAAACCCTGCCCGCGCAGCCCCAGACCGGTGCTGAGGGTGGCTCGGGTGAGGCTGGGCTGATCGAGGCCGCCGATATCCTGCAAGGCGTCGAATCCGAGGACTGGAACCGCGCGAACCATCTGCTCTCCACCGTCGAAGAGATCGAGCTGATCGGCCCCTCGGTCGCGCCCACCGACCTGCTGATCCGCCTGTTTCATGAGGAAAACCCCCGCGTGTTCGACGCGCAGCGGGTCGAGTTCGGCTGTTCGTGCAGCGCGGACAGGGTGCGCGGCACGCTGTCGATCTATTCGGCCAAGGACATCGCGCATATGACCACCGATGAGGGTATCGTGACCGCCGATTGCCAGTTCTGCGGCGAACATTACCGCTTTGATCCGCAAAGCCTTGGGTTCGAGGCGACCATCGACGCCGAGGGCAACCCGGTCGAACGCGCGGCGGAATGACGCCCGCGCCCTCTGGTCCGGCGCTGACTGAGGCGCTGCGGGCGGCGTTGAGCTTGCCTGCGGCGCCCAGTTCGGATTTCGACCTGAACGCCAATGTCGCGCCCCCGCAGGTCGAATTGCGCCCTGCGGGGGTGCTGGCGGCGTTTCACGAGGATGACGGGCGGCTTTTGTTGACCAAGAGGTCAAGCCGGTTGCGCCACCATCCGGGCCAGATCGCGTTGCCCGGCGGCAAGGTCGATCCGGGCGATGCGGATGTAACGGCGGCGGCTTTGCGCGAAGCCCGCGAGGAGGTTGGCCTGTCGGCGGATCAGGTCGAGATCCTTGGCCATCTGCCGCCGCATCGCACCGTGACTGGCTTTGCCGTCACCCCGGTTCTGGCGGTGATCCGCGGCCCGTTCCAGCCCATCCCCGAGCCGGGCGAGGTGGACGAGGTTTTTTCGCTGCCCTTTGCCCATGTCACCGACCCCGCCCGCTACCGCGTCGAGCGGCGGATGTGGCGCGGCGACTGGCGCGCCTATTTGGTCGCGCCTTTCGGCCCCTATTACCTCTGGGGCGCGACCGCCCGCATCCTGTTCTCACTGGCGCGAAACCTGCGCGGCTGAGGGCCGCCTGTGGCTTTGGACGCAGTGAAGTGATAGGGCTTGACGCGCCCTTTACGCTCTCCCATGCGCAGGTTTGGCTTTGGAAGGAATGAGATGACCCGGCTTGACGCGCCCTTTCTGCGCGACCCTGCGCTGCAATCCGTGCTGGCGATGCTGGAGACTGGCGGGCATCGCGCGCTGATCGTAGGCGGCGCGGTGCGCAATGCGCTGATCGGCGCGCCGGTGGCCGATGTGGATATCGCCAGCGATGCGCGGCCTGAAACTGTTGTCGAACTCGCGGCGGCGGCGGGGCTGCGGACGGTGCCGACCGGCATCAACCACGGCACCGTGACGGTGATCGCGGAGGGCTCGGCGTTTGAGGTCACGACATTCCGCCGCGACGTGGCGACCGATGGCCGCCGTGCAACTGTCGCCTATGCCGACAGCATCGACGAGGATGCGCAGCGGCGCGATTTCACCATGAACGCGCTTTATGCCGACCGAAAGGGCGTGGTGCTGGACCCGGTGGGCGGGCTGGATGATCTGGCGGCGCGGCGTCTCGTCTTTGTCGGCACGCCCGAGGCTCGGATCACCGAGGATTACCTGCGGATCCTGCGGTTTTTCCGCTTTCTTGCCTGGTATGGGCGCGAGGCCGAGCCGCAGGCCCTTGCCGCCTGCACGGCGCTAAAGGATGGGCTTTCGCAAATCTCGGCTGAACGGATCGGCGCGGAAATGCGCCGCCTTCTGGCCGCGCCCGACCCCGGTTTCGCGCTTGCCCTGATGGACGGCGGCGGCGTTCTGGATGCCTGCCTTCCCGGCGCTTCGGCGGCGATAATCCCGGCCCTGATTGCCGCCGAGCGCGCCGAGGACGAGGCCCCGCACTGGCCCCGCCGCCTCGCCGCCCTTGGCGGCAGGAACACCGCGCAGCACCTGCGCCTCTCTCGCGCCGAGGCCAAGACGCAGGCGCTTTTGGCCGCGCTTGCTGCGGGCGAGGCGTCCGCCGATCCGCAGCACAAGGCGAGCAACGGACTTGACGCCATCGCCTATCACCACGGCGCCGCGATTGCGCGCGATGTGGCCCTGATCCGTGCCGCGCGGGGTGAGGCTTTGCCGCAGGGCTGGCAGGCGCTGGTGGCGCGCGCGGCTGGCGCGCGGCTGCCGGTTTGCGCGGCCGATCTGATGCCGCAACTGGACGGGCCCGCCCTTGGCGCGGGGTTGCGGGCGGCCGAAGGCGCATGGATCGCCTCGGGCTTTACCGCCAGCCGCGCGGCGCTGATTGCGGCGGCGGTGGAACAGGCGGGCGGGGCGGCGCATTAAGCGATATGATGTTCCAACGCCTGCTTTCCCTGATCGACGCATTTCGCCCCGCCGAGGGCCCACCGCCGCAGCGATTGCTGCCGTTTTTCGCCTGGTCGCTCAAGGGATCGGGGCGGGGCTTGGGGCTGGCGGCCATCGCCTCGGCGCTTGGCGGGGTCGCGGATGTGCTGTCGGCGGTGATGCTGGGCATGGTGGTCGATGCGGTCGCAGGCTCAACCCCGGCGACCTTCTGGCCCGAACATGGCGGGCTGATCATCGGCTTTGCGCTGTTCTTTCTGGTCATTCGCCCGCTGATCTTTGGCTTCTCGACCGCCAGTTCCTCGGTCATCATCGGGCCGAATATCCTGCCGCTTGTCCTGTCGCGCCTGCATCGCTGGACCATGGGTCACGCGGTTGAGTTCTTCGACAACGATTTCGCCGGACGCATCGCCCAGAAACAGATGCAGACCGCGCGCGCCGTGACCGATGTGGCGACCGATCTGGTCAACACGGTGGCCTTTGCGCTGGCCTCGGTCATCGGGGCGGCGGCGTTTCTGATCGCGGTCGATCTGTGGGGGGCGGTGGCGCTGATCCTGTGGTTCGCGGCCTATATCGCGCTGATCGCCTATTTCCTGCCGCGCATCCGCACAAGGTCCGCCGCGCGGGCCTCGGCGCGGGCGACGATCACCGGGCAGGTGGTCGATACGATCACCAATATCAAGACCGTCAAACTGTTCGCCCATGCCGAGCATGAGGACCGCGCCGCCCTGTCTGCCATGGCCGGTTTCCGCGAACGTGCGCTTGATTTCGGGGTGGTCAGCACCTGGTTCCGGCTGTCGCTGATGACGCTTGCGGGTGTGCTGCCGGTGATCCTGATCGGGTCGTCGGTGCTGTTGTGGCGGCAGGGGTTGGCAAGCGCGGGCGATATTGCAGCGGCGGGGACCATCGCGCTGCGCCTGTCGCAGATGACCGGATGGGTCAGCATGTCGCTGATGAACCTGTGGGGCTCGATCGGCGAGGTCGAGGACGGGATGCGCACGCTGACCCCGCCCCATGCACTGCGCGATGCGCCCGGCGCTGTCGATCTGGGCCGTGCCCGGGGCCGGATCGAGTTCGACAATGCGGGCTTTGCCTACGGGCGCGATGCAGGCGGGGTTGAGGCGATTTCGCTGGACATCGCGACGGGTGAGCGGATCGGGATCGTCGGCGCCTCGGGGGCGGGGAAATCCACGCTGGTTGCGCTGCTGCTTCGGCTTTATGATGTGGAAACCGGCGCGGTTCGGGTCGATGGGCGCGATTTGCGCGAGATCACGCAGGAAAGCCTGCGCCGCCAGATCGGCATGGTCACGCAGGAAACGGCGATGTTCAACCGCTCGGCCCGCGACAATATCGCCTATGGCGCGCCGGGGGCGACGGACGCGCAAATCATCGCCGCCGCGAAGGCCGCTGAGGCGCATGAGTTCATCCTGGCCATGGAGGATCACGCGGGCCGCAAGGGCTATGACGCGCATCTGGGTGAGCGCGGCGTCAAGCTGTCCGGCGGGCAGCGCCAGCGGATCGCGCTGGCCCGCGCCTTTCTCAAGGACGCGCCGATTCTGGTGCTGGATGAGGCCACCTCGGCGCTTGATTCAGAGGTCGAGGCGGCGATTCAGGCCGCGCTTGACCGGGTGATGGAGGGCAAGACGGTGATCGCCATCGCGCACCGGCTGTCCACCATCGCGCAGATGGACCGCATCATCGTGCTGGAGGCCGGGCGCATCGCGGAACAGGGCACGCATGAGGAATTGCTGGCCCGTGACGGGGTTTATGCGCGTTACTGGGCGCGTCAGTCGGGCGGTTTTCTTGACTTTGACGAGGCCGCCGAATGAGCGAATGGCGCATCGAGCGGCTGGGCCGCAAGGGCGACGGCGTGGGACGCAATGCCGCGGGTGGGGCGGCCCTTGTTGCGCGGTATCGGGCGCGTCAGTCGGGCGGTTTTCTTGACTTTGACGAGGCGGCCGAATGAGCGAATGGCGCATCGAACGACTGGGCCGCAAGGGTGATGGCGTGGCGCGCAGTGCCGCGGGTGACAGCGCCCTTGTTGCGCGTGTTTTGCCCGGTGAGGTCGTTCTCGGCCAGCTGGTCGCGGGCCGCATTGCCGACCCGCAGATCGTCACGCCCGCGCCGGAACGGGTCACCCCGGCTTGCCCGCATTACGCGCGTTGCGGCGGCTGTTCGCTGATGCATGCGGCGCCCGATTTCGTGGCCGGGTGGAAGCGCGCTCAGGTCGAGACTGCGCTTGCCGCCCATGGGATCAGCGCGCGGGTCGCGGCGATTGCGACTTCGCCCGAGGGCGCGCGCAGGCGCGCGGTGTTCTCGGGCCGCGTGAGCCGGGGGAAGGTCAGTCTTGGCTTTCATGCGCGGGCCTCGGATGTGATCGTCGATCTGGCCGAATGTCTGGTCCTGCGTCCGCGGATCGTTGCGGCCCTGCCTGCGCTGCGCGAGATGCTGGCACTCGCACCGCCCAAGGCTGAGGCTTCGGTGACGGTCATTGACGGGCCTGCCGGTCTGGATGTGAGCTGTTCCGAGGTGTCGCCCGCCTCGCCCGCGCTGATGGCGCGTCTGGGTGAGATCGCCGCCCGCGCCGATCTGGCCCGGCTGGTCTGGGGCGGTGAGCCCTTGATGCGCCGCCCGCCCGCCTTGCCGATGGGGCGGGCGCAGGTCATCCCGCCGCCGGGCGCCTTTCTGCAAGCCACCGCCGAGGGTGAGGCCGCCTTGCGCGCCGCTGTTCTGGGTATCACCAAAGGCGCGGGTCGCGTGGTCGATCTCTTCGCCGGGGTCGGCACGTTCAGCCTGCCGCTTGCCGCGCGGGCCGAGGTTCACGCGGTCGAGGGGCTGGCCGCGCCGCTGGCTGCGCTCGATGCGGCATGGCGGGGCGCGGGCGGACTGCACAAGCTGACCACCGAGGCGCGCGACCTTGCCGCCAACCCGCTGCAAGCCGATGAACTCAATCGCTATGACGCAATCGTGATCGACCCGCCGCGCAGCGGAGCGTCCGCTCAGGCCCGCCAGATCGCCGCCAGCCGGGTGCGGCGGGTGGCCTGGGTCAGCTGTGATCCGGTCAGTTTCGCCAAGGATTCGCGCGTCATGCTGGATGCGGGCTGGCATCTGGCGCAGATCGTCGCGGTGGACCAGTTTCGCCACAGCCCCCATGTCGAGACCGTCGCCGCCTTCACGCGAAACTAGCGTGAAAATGCACGTTATGGTAACGCTTTGGTTATTAAACGCGGCGAACAGCGAATTGAGGCATGGATGATTCGAAGCAGGCGGGCCGTTCTGGCCTTGGGTGGCGCGGCTATTTTGTCGGCCTGTAGCGGTGGCAGCGGCGATGGTCGCAACCGCAGTGGCAACAAGTTTCTGACCTATAACGGGCCCGCCGTGACCCAGATTGTCGTCAACAAGGGCGCACGGCAGATGCATCTGCTGAACGGCCGAACCGTGCTGCGAAGCTATCGCGTGCATCTGGGCAATGAGCCTTTGGGTCACAAGCAATTCGAGGGCGATGGACGCACCCCCGAGGGGATCTATTTCATCGACCGCTTCAATCCCAACAGCGCCTTTCATCTTTCGGCGGGGATCAGCTATCCGAATGTGAACGACACCGCTTTCGCTCTGGCGCATGGCCGCCGTCCGGGTGGCGACATCTTTATCCACGGTCGCGGCCCCGAAGGCGCCGCCGCGGCTCTCGCCCGTCGCGCGGACTGGACGGCAGGCTGCATCGCGGTCGAGGATCACGAGATCGAAGAGATCTACGCGATGCTGCAAACCGGCGTGCCGGTGGTCATCAACGCCTGACCCGTTGCGATGGGTGGGTCGCGCGCGGATTGATCGCGCGCGCCCCTCGCTGTAGGGTGATCCGCGCGGCTGCGGGGGGCTGGGGTCGAACCGAGCAAGCTGGGCGGCGGTTCCGGGGGCAGAACCAACACTGAGCAACCGGCGCAAAGTGGCGCCGCGACCGGCGGCGCGCAAACTGCGAAGCAATGCGCGGCTGTTTTGCGACGTGTTTGAACCGATTGAGCCGAGAACTGTTGTGCGGTGGCGGGCGGCCTGTTCATCACAGAAGATTTTGCGACATATCGCGTAGCCGAGGCTTCCGGGCCAAGACGGAGCAAACGCCGAGATATCGCGCGCCTGCACTGTGCAGCCTGCAAAGCATGGCGCCGCTGCGGTCCCCGGCGCTGTTCGGGCCTGCTTGTTCGGTCTCGCCCGCAAGCGCTCATCGCGAGAGCCGCAACCTTTGCCGCCCGCCCTTGATCTCAGGGCCCTTTCATGGGGGTCTATCAGCCGCCGCATCAACCCTCCCCCCTTTCCAGAAAAAGCGCAGAAATATCATCATCCTGCCGGTTGCCCGACCTCTCGATCACGCGCCTGCAAAGCCGTTCCAGAAAGCCCGCGCCGCGCAGTGGCGCCGCCTCTGACATCAGGTTGCGCAAGCCGCGGTTGCCCAGCTCAACCCCGGCCGGATCGGTGGCCTCGCTGATCCCGTCAGAGACCACCAGCAGGCGGTCGCCGGGGGCAAGGGTCAGCCGGGTTTCTTCATAGCTGGCATTCTCGATCAGCCCAACCGGCATCCCGCCGCGACCGACCTTTTCCGTGCTTCCGTCGCGGCGCAATATGACCGGATGCGGATGGCCTGCCTGCACAAGCCGCACCTCACCGGTGACAGCATCGGCCAGCCCGTAGACAAGCGTGAAATAGCTGTCGATGCGGAAATCGGCCAGCATCAGGTGGTTGAGAT
>JAUNTZ010000036.1 GCA_030538425.1 Paracoccus sp. (in: a-proteobacteria)
CACCCTCTCCGCCATAATTTCTTCTTTTTTTTCATCAGCTTATCTTGGCATTTCGTGCGCCCGGATAGTATCTGCGTGGCAACCGCCGCAAGAGCCTGCTACGCCTGCAAGCCGTGCGTTGATCGAGCCGCCAAGGCCGCATCCCGCGCGCGCCGATACGACACTCCAAAGCCCTCTTTCGTCCTACGCCGTGAGCTTTCGCAGGTCGCGATGGCGGGTCATCCACCCGCCCCATCAAAAATATTCTAGAATATCACCCTTCCCTTCCGCCCCCGTCTGGCCGACAACACATCAAGCCCATCGACCGGAGCGCGCCGTGAAGATCTACCAGACCGTCAACCGCATCATGCCCGCCTCGCCTTTCGCGCAGGGGCTGATCTGGATGGGGCTCAGCATGGGCGCGTTTATCGCGATGTCGGTCGGCTCTCGTGAGATGGCGGCCAGCATGTCGATACGGCAGGTGCTGTTTTTTCGGGCGCTTGTGGGGCTTGCTGTGATCCTTCTCGTGGCGCGCAAGGTGTTTCCTGAGGTCGCGCAGATGCGCTCGGTTCCGCTGCATATCGCGCGCAACGTGACCCATTTCACCGCGCAATATTTCTGGACCATCGGCATTGTCATGCTGCCGCTGGCCTCGGTGTTCGCGCTGGAGTTCACCATGCCGCTCTGGGTCACGCTGTTTGCCTTCCTGCTGCTGGGCGAACGGGTCAGCAAAGCGCGGATTCTGGCCACGATTGGCGGTTTTGTGGGCGTTCTGGTGATCGTGCGGCCCGGGCTTGGCGTGGTTGATCCGGCCGCCGGGCTGGTGCTGATCGCAGCCGCCGGTTACGGGCTGTCGCTGATCATGGTCAAACGGCTCACGCAGAGCTGTTCGCCCGGCGCCATCGTCGTCTGGATGATCCTGATCCAGCTGCCTTTGGGTTTTCTGGCGGCGCTGAGTGATTGGCGGCCGGTCGCCGCGGCGGCGATTCCCTGGGCCTTGGTGGCGGGGGTTGGCGCGCTGGCGGCGCATTTTTGTCAGGCGCAGGCGCTGCGGCGTCTGGATGCCTCGGTGGTGATCCCGATCGACTTTCTGCGCGTGCCGATGGCCGCGATTGTCGGTTACGCCTTTTATGCCGAGCGGATCGACCTGTTTGTCTTTCTGGGCGGCGCGATTATCCTTTTATCCAATTTTCAGGCCGTCCGGGCCGAACAAAAGGCCAAGCGGCGCGCGTGACGCGATTTTTATGTCGCCCAGAGCAAACTGGAATACTAGACTATCACTTGGGGAGAAGGGGCGAATCGGGCAACCGCATCGCCTGTCACATCAAAGGGAGGGAAAGATGAAGGTTCTGACGAGTGCTGCCGCCCTGCTGCTGGCATCGGGTTCAATCGCTGCGGCCTGTGAGATCACGCTGCGGTCCTCTGACACGCATCCCGACGGCTATCCGACCGTCGAGGGCGTGCGGGCCATGGCCGACGAGGTGCGCGAGCGCAGCGACGGGCGCATCTGCATTGAGCTGTTCCCGTCCTCGCAACTGGGCGAGGAACGCGACACGATCGAGCAGACCCAGTTCGGCGTGATCGACATGGTGCGGGCCAGCTTCGGCACGGTCAGCGATATCGTGCCGGAAACGCAGCTTTTCTCGCTGCCCTATCTGTTCCGCTCGACCGAGCATATGCACAGCGTCATGGATGGCGAGATCGGCCAGCAGACCCTTGCCGACGCCTTTGCCGCGCATGATCTGATTGCGCTTGCCTATTACGATGGCGGCGCGCGCAGCTTTTACAACAGCCAGCGTCCGATCAACAGCATCGAGGATCTGCGCGGGCTGAAGATCCGGGTGATCCAGAACGATGTGTTCGTGGCGATGATGAACGCGCTTGGCGCCTCGGCCACGCCGATGCCTTATGGTGAGGTCTATTCCGCGATCCAGACCGGGGTGATCGACGGGGCTGAGAACAACTTTCCCAGCTATGAAAGCTCGGGCCATTATGAGGTCGCCAAATATTTCACGCTGGACGAGCATCTCATGGTCCCCGAGGCCGTGCTGATGTCCAGGACAAGCTGGGACCGCCTCTCGCCCGAGGATCAGGAGATCATCCGCAGCGCCGCGCAGAACTCGGCCGCAGTGCAGCGCCAGCTTTGGGCGGAGCGCGAACAGGCGTCCGAAGAGATCGTCGTCGCCGCAGGTTCCGAGATCGTGCGCCAGATCGACAAGCAACCCTTTATCGACGCGATGGAGCCGGTCTATGCGCAATTCGTCACCACGGACGCGGCGCGTGATCTGGTGCAGCGCGTCCGCGACACCGAGTAGCCGCATGGCCCGCCCCTGACCAGGCGGGCCTTTTTCTTTTGGGAGAACAGGATGCGCGAGGGCATTTTGCGGCTGGCCATCGTGACCGGCTTTGTCGGGCGGGTGGCGCTTTGGCTTGCGGGGATCGGGCTTGTGCTGATGACCGCCTTCGTTTTCGCGCAGGTGGTCAGCCGCTATCTGCTGGGGCAGAGCCTTTATTGGGCGGAACCGGGCAGCGTGATGCTGATGGGCTGGTTCATCTTTCTGGGCGCGGCGGTCGGCGTGCGTGAGGGCTATCACCTGTCCTTCGATGTGGGCCTGATGATCATGCCGGCGAGCTGGCGGCCCTGGTTTCATTCGCTGTCCGATCTGGTGGTGATGGCCTTTGGCTATGGCATGACGCTCTTTGGCTGGCAGCTGGCCGCGCGCGCCGCAAGCGGCAAGATCGCGGGGCTTGGCATCTCTCGGTTCTGGGATTTCGCGCCGCTGATTGCGGGCGGCCTGCTTCTGATGCTGTTCTCGGTTGAGCGCATCCTGCGCCGCATCGCGGGCCTGAAAACCGCGCGCTTTGGGGACATGGACGATGCAGCCGACGGCCAGATCGACGGCGCGGCCACGGGTCCGCGCGCCGAAACCCTGCTGAAAGAGGACTGAGGCGATGGAGCTGTGGATCCTGTTTGGCAGTTTCGCCACCCTGCTGCTGATCGGCACGCCGGTCGCCTTCTGCCTTGGCGCGGCCAGCTTCGCGACCGTGCTTTATCTGGGCCTGCCGCCGGTGGTGGTGTTCCAAAGGCTCAACTCGGGCATCTCGGTCATGCAGCTTATGGCGATTCCGTTTTTCATCTATGCGGGCGATTTGATGGTGCGGGGCGATATCGCGCGGCGGCTGATTGCGCTGGCCTCCGCTCTGGTCGGCCATATGCGGGGCGGGTTGGGGCAGGTGAACATCACCGCCTCGATCATGTTCGGCGGCATTTCGGGTTCCGCCGCCGCGGATGCCAGCGCGATTGGCGGGCTGATGGTGCCGCAGATGAAGAAGCGCGGCTATGACGTTGATTATGCAGTCAATATCACCGTGGTCAGCTCAATCATCGCGCTGATGATCCCGCCCTCGCATAACATGATCATCTATTCCATCGCCGCGGGCGGGCGTCTGTCCATTGCCGATCTGTTCACCGCAGGGATCATTCCGGGCCTGCTTCTGGCGCTGTCGCTGATGGTGGTGGCCTGGTGGGTGGCCCGCAAGCGCGGCTATCCGACTGAGCCGTTTCCGGGGCTGCGGATGCTGGGCGTGGTGTTCGTCTCGGCCCTGCCCGGCCTGATCCTGATCGGGATCATCTTTGGCGGGGTGCGCTCGGGGGTGTTCACCGCCTCGGAATCCTCGAATATCGCGGTGGTCTATGCCATCGCCATCACCGCGCTTGTCTATCGCAGCCTGCCATGGTCCGAATTCGTGGCCGCGACGATCGGGGCGGTGCGCACCACGGCGATGGTGCTGCTGGTGATCGGCTGCGCGGCCTGTTTCGGCTGGCTTCTGGCCTATCTGCGGGTGCCCGCGCAAATGGTCGAGCTGCTCCAAAGCGTGTCGCAAAACCCCATCGTCATCCTTCTGTTGATGAACGTGATCCTGCTGATCCTTGGCACCTTCATGGATATGTCGCCGCTGATCGTCATCACCACGCCGATCTTCCTGCCCGTCGCCACGGCCTTTGGCGTCGATCCGGTGCATTTCGGGGTGATCCTGATCCTCAACCTTGGCATCGGGCTGTGCACGCCGCCGGTGGGTGCCGTGCTGTTTGTGGGCTGCGCGGTCGGGCGGATCAGCATCTGGCAAGCGATGCGGACGATATGGCCCTTTTATGGCGCAGCCTTTTTCACGCTGATGCTGGTCACCTATATTCCCGCGCTGTCGCTCTGGCTGCCCTCGGTGTTCAGATGAGCGAGCCGGTCCGCAGCGTCCTGGCCCATGACCCCGCGCTGATGCTGGTGCGCTTTGCCTTTCGCAAGGGGGACCGGGGCGCGCCCCATGCGCATCCCCATGTGCAATCGACCTATGTGCAGTCGGGGCGGTTCCGCTTTGAGATCTGCGGGCGGCGTTTCGAGGTCGGGCCGGGGGACGCGTTCATCATCCCCTCGGGCGCAACCCATGGCTGCGAATGTCTGGAAGAGGGCGTGCTGATCGACAGCTTCACCCCCCGCCGCGACGATTTTCTTTAATACGACAGCGCCGCCTCAACCCCGCGCAGCTCAGCCAGCCCCTTGAGACGACCAATCGCCGGATAGCCGGGCTGCCCGCCCGCGCGGCCCAGGTCGTCCAGAATATCCTGCCCGTGATCGGGCCGCATCGGGATCTGGTGATCGGCGCGACCTGCGGCGCGGCGGCGGCTTTCCTCAGCCAGAACCGCCGCGATCAGGGCGACCATATCGGTTTGCCCGCCCAGATGCTCATCCTCGAAAAAGGACGCGGGCACGGTCTCGGCATCGCGGCGCACATTGCGCAGATGCAGGAAATGCACCCGAGCGCCCAGCCGCGCCATCATGCCGGGCAGGTCATTATCAGGCCGCGCCCCAAGTGAGCCCGAGCACAGCGTGATCCCGTTCGCCTCCAGATCGACCGCCGCCATGCGTTCTGCATAATCGGCCTCGGTGGACATGATCCGGGGCAGACCCAGCAGAGGAAAGGGCGGATCGTCGGGGTGACAGCAGAGCCGCATCCCGATCTCTTGCGCGACCGGGGCGACCTGTTCGAGAAAATCGTGGAAATGGCGGCGCAGCACCGCGTCCGTGACCGGCGCATAGCTGGCCAGCAACGCGCGCACATCCTCCATCCCCAGCTTTTCGGCGGCACCGGGCAGGCCAAAGACCACATTGCCCGCAAGCTGTTCCTTGCGGGCCTCATCCATGGCGGCAAAGCGGCGGGCGGCCTCATCGCGCAGGGCCTCGGGGACATCCTCTGCCGCGCCGGGGCGGTTGAGGATGAACAGATCGAAGGCCGCAAAATCCACCAGATCAAAGCGCATACAGCGCGCCCCGTTCGGCCTGCGCCATGCCAGATCGGTGCGGGTCCAGTCGAGCACCGGCATGAAATTATAGCATAACACCTCAATCCCCGCGTCGCGCAGATGCCGCATTGAGGTGATCCAGTTCGAGACATGGCCGCGCCAGTCGCCGCTCTGGGTCTTGATCGCCTCGGACACGGGCAGGCTTTCGACCACATCCCAACGCAGCCCCGAGGGCGCGTCGTCGCGCATCCGCCCGATCTCAGCCTGACGCCGGGCAATCTCACCCTGAGACCAGACCGCGCCGGTCGGGATATGGTGCAGCGCGCTGACCACGCCGCGCACGCCCGCCTGCATCATGTCATCGACCGAGACCGGGTCATGCGGCCCGAACCAACGCCAAGTGTGATGCATCTGCCCCCCCTTTGGCCCTAACGGCCCCCTGCCCGGCTAACGCAGGGCCTTGCGGTAGCCTGCGTAACGGAACCAATCGCCGCGCGGCAAGTTTTGCCTGATTGCCGATGCGAGTTCAATCATGCCCCGCCTGAATGCCATTCTTGTTTTGATCTTTGCCATTCTGTTTGCGCTGTCCCCGCTGGCCAGCAGCAGCTTCAACGGCTTCACGCCCGAGCAATTCCCGGTCGTGCAGGATTTCTGGCCGGTTCAGCCGGCGGGATGGGCGTTTTCGATCTGGGGGCTGATCTATGTCTGGCTGATCGTCGGCGCGAGCTATGGGCTGTGGCGCCATGCGGAAGATCCCGATTGGCAGGCGATGCGCGGGCCGCTGGCGGTGAGCCTGTTCATCGGCATTTTCTGGATCGCGGTCGCCAACCGCGCGCCGGTCGCGGCGACGGTGATGATTGTGGCGATGTGGGCGGGCGCGGTGCTGGCCTTTCTGCGCGCAGGCGCCTCGCGCCCGGTCATGCAAGTCCGCCCCGTCGCGCTTTATGCGGGCTGGCTGACGGCGGCGACCGGGGTTGCGATTGGCGTCACGCTGGGCGGCTATGGCGTGATCTCGCCCGAGGCTGCCGCGCTGATCTGCCTGAGCATGGTTCTGGTCGCGGCCCTGTTGATCCAGGCCGCGCGGCCTGCGGAATGGGGCTATCCGGTGGCGGTGGGCTGGGCGCTTGCGGGCGTAATCGCCGCCAATGCGCCGCGCGGCAACTGGCTGATCGTGGCGCTTGGCGCGGTCGGCATCGCTCTGCTGGCCGCGCAATATCTGCGCCACCGGAGCGCCTAGGCCCGCTTGACCAAGATCAGATTGACGAACATTGCGCGAACATTCATTCTGCGCACATGGCGAAACTGAGTCTGGACACCAAGCTGGCGATCCTGTCGGACGCGGCGAAATACGATGCCTCCTGCGCCTCCAGCGGGGGCGAGCGGCGGGATTCGCGCAAGGGCGGGATCGGCTCATCCGGCGGCGCGGGGATCTGCCACGCCTATACGCCGGACGGGCGCTGCATCAGCCTGCTCAAGATCCTGATGACCAATTTCTGCATTTTCGACTGTGCCTATTGCGTCAATCGAGTCTCCAGCAATGTTGAGCGCGCCCGGTTCTCGGTTGAGGAAGTGGTCACCCTGACCCTCGAATTCTACCGCCGCAACTATATCGAGGGGCTGTTTCTGTCCTCGGGCATCATCCGCTCACCCGATCAGACCATGGCGGATATGGTGCGGATTGCGCAGTCCTTGCGCGAGGATCACGGGTTTCGCGGCTATATCCACCTCAAGACCATCCCCGACGCCGCGCCGGAACTGATCCGGCAGGCGGGGCTTTGGGCCGACCGGCTGTCGATCAATGTCGAGCTGCCCGCCGATGCCTCGGTCCGCCGCCTTGCGCCCGAAAAGCGGCCTGAGACGATCCGCGCCGCCATGGCCCTGACCCGCGCCGAAGGTGAGGCCGCGCGCGACACGACCCATCGCGGCAAGCGCCCGCCGCGCTTTGCCCCGGCAGGCCAAAGCACGCAGATGATCATCGGCGCGGATGGCTCGGATGATGTCGCCGTGCTGCACAGCGCGCGGCGGCTCTATCAGGGCTACAAGCTGCGCCGGGTCTATTATTCGGCCTTCAGCCCGATCCCCGATGCCTCGGCCGCGCTGCCTCTGGTCCGCCCGCCATTGATGCGCGAACATCGGCTTTATCAGGCGGATTGGCTGATGCGGTTTTACGGCTTTTCGGCGGATGAGATCGCGAATGGCACCGTGGCGGGGCATCTGGATCTGGAGCTTGATCCGAAGCTGGCATGGGCGCTGCAAAATCGCGGCCTGTTCCCGCTGGACGTGAACACCGCCCCGCGTGAGATGCTGCTGCGGGTGCCGGGGCTTGGGGTGCGCAGCGTGGACCGCATCATCGCCGCACGCCGCAATCGCCGCTTGCGATATGACGATCTGGCCCGCATCGGCGCGCTTATGCGCAAGGCGCAGCCCTTTGTCAGCCTGCCGGGCTGGACCCCGGGCGGGCTCACCGACAGCGAGGGGTTGCGCGCACGCTTCGCGCCCCCGCCCGAGCAACTGGCGCTGTTCTGATGTATGCGGTTAGGGTCCCCGATGAGGCCGCCTGGCCCGCTTGGCGCGAGGCCGCGCGCCGCGCCATCAGCCACCGCATCCGGCCTGAGGATATCGACTGGACCGGCGCGGGCGGGTTGTTCGAGGGCGCGCCTCTGCCGCCCTCGCCCGGGCCCCATCAGGCGCGGGTGCCAAAGGCTTTTGTCACGCTTGCCTCCGCGGTGATCTGGCATTCGGACCCCGAACGCTTTGCCCTGCTCTATCTGGCGTTATGGCGTCTGGACCGGGGGCAGGACCCGATCCAGCCTGCCGACCCTCTGGGCGCGCGGCTTGGCGCGATGGCGAAATCGGTGCGCCGCGATATCCACAAAATGCACGCCTTCGTGCGGTTTCGCGAATTGCCCGCAGGCCCGCGCCGCCGCTTTGCCGCCTGGTTTGAGCCCGACCACCACATCGTGGAACCCGCCGCCCCGTTCTTTGCGCGCCGTTTCGGTGATATGGATTGGCTGATCGCCACGCCGCGCCTGACCGCCCGGTTTGAGGCAGGCCAGCTGTCATTCACCCCCGGCAGCCCGCGCCCCGATCTGCCGGATGACGCGCAGGAATCGCTGTGGCAGGTCTATTATGCGAATATCTTCAACCCCGCCCGCATCAAACCCGAAGCGATGCGGGGTCATATGCCGCGCAAATACTGGAAGAACCTGCCTGAAACGCGCCTGATCCCTGAGATGCTGGCCGATGCGCCCGCCCGAGTCGCCCGGATGCACGAGGCGGGCGCGTCCAAGCCGCGTCCCGGCGCCGCGCGGATCTCGACCCGCTATCGCGCGGGGCTTGATAGTGCGGGGATGGGCGAGGACCGGTAGCGCCTCAGCCGCCCGTGCCTCGGCGGTCGGCAAGGGCCGCGCCGGGCACGGCCCCAGACCGCCATCTTTAAGACAGGGCTCTTAGAAAACCGCGACGCGGGTGCCGACCTGAGCCATGCCGTAAAGCTCGGTGATATGCTCGTTATAAAGACCGTAGCAGCCGCTGGATGAGCGGCGGCCGATCTTGCGCGTGTCATGGGTGCCGTGGATCAGATAGGCGGGCCATGAAAGATAAAGCGCGAAGGGCCCAAGCGGGTTGTCGGGCGCGCCGCCCTCGACGCGGGCGGGCAGGCTTGGGTCGCGGCTGCGCATATCGGCGGTGGGGGTCCAGCTTGGCTTTTCGGCCTTGCGCACGACCTCGGTCAGGCCGCGCCGGGTCAGCTGGTCGGTCATCGGGATCGAGCTGGGATAGACCCGATAGGTCTGCTGATCGCCCGACCAGTAATGCACCGCGCGCGAGGTCACATCGGCCAGGATCACGCCCGGGCCCAGATCGGGGAAGAACTCGCTCCAATGGCGGGCGCGGAAGGATGAGATATTGCGCTGGGCGTCCTGTGCCGAAGCGGCGGTGACGCCCGCGCCGAGGGCAACGACACCGCCCAGAAAAGCGCGGCGCGGCAACAGGGTGCGGAGGTGATTCTGGGTCATGGTCTTATGCGTCTCTCTGCTCGGTTGTGCCGGAACCTCTGGCCGGTTCCAGTCAATTGTGCCTCGTCTCAGCCGGCATATCGGATGCGGCGGGTGGAATTTCTGGGGCAAAGGATAGCATTTGCGCCCAAGGCCCGCCAGTTTTCGTCAACAATCACAACATTTCCCGGCCAAGGGCAGGCGATGTTGCAACACCCCCTCAGCCATAGCCGCGGGGTGGTGCGTCGTCCAATCACGCTCTGGCGACCTGTCCGTCGGCACGGTGATGCTGGTCGTGTGCAATATCACCCGAGTCCGCGTGAATGAGTTCGTGCGCGCCTCGGTTGGCATGTGTACGGCATTGCTGGTCGCTCTGCTGATCATCACCTATGTGCCGTGGTTCTCGCTGGCGTTGACGCGATAAGTCTTGCAGGGCGCCCCCGACCCACGCGATTGATCTGTTTTACTCGGCGCCGGGTTTGCCTGTTCAAAAGGGCAGGTTTCGCGGCCCGCGCCGCATAAACCGGCATCAAACTCTTGAAACAAACGCCAAGCTGGGGTCTCATACAGGCATTGCCCGGGCCTGCCGGTCCGTTACGGGCCAGTATCCGGGACGACTGCCAAACGCCCCGGAAGCAGGGCCTATGACGGAGAAATGCAAGATGAAGTCCAACAAGATCATGTCGCTTGGCGCCGCCGCATTGCTGGGTGGCACCATGTTTGCAGGCGCGGCCAGCGCGCAGCAGCAATTCGTCACCATCGGCACCGGCGGCGTGACCGGGGTCTATTATGCCGCCGGTGGCGCGATTTGCCGGCTGATGAACCAGACCCGCGCCGATCACGGCTTCCGCTGCTCGGCGGAATCGACCGGCGGTTCGGTGTTCAACCTGAACGCCATGCGCCAGGGTGAGTTCGATTTCGGCATGGTCCAGTCGGACTGGCAGTTCCACGCCTATGAAGGCTCGTCCAGCTTTGCCGATGCGGGCCCCTATGAAGAACTTCGCGCGGTGTTCTCGATCCACCCCGAGCCGGTTACCCTGCTGGCCCGCGCCGATAGCGGCATCACCGATCTGGCCTCGATCGCAGGCAAGCGCGTCAATATCGGCCCGGCGGGTTCGGGCACGCAGGCGACCGTTGACCTGCTGCTGGACGGCTCGGGCATGTCGCGCTCGGACCTGGCACTGGCCGCTGAGCTGCGCCCCGACGAACAAGGCCCGGCGCTGTGCGACAACCAGATCGACGCCTTCTTCTTTGCCGTCGGCCACCCCTCGGCCAATATAGCCGACCCGACCACGACCTGCGGCGCGAAACTGATCCCGGTTGAGGGTGCGGGCGTCGATACGCTGGTTGAGGAAAACCCCTATTACGCCAAGGTCGATATCCCCGGCGGTCTCTATACCGGAAATGACGACGCGGTGCCGACCTTCGGCGTTCTGGCCACGCTGGTCACCTCGTCCAATGTCCCCGATGAGGCGGTCTATAATCTGGTGAAATCGGTGTTCGAGAACATGGACACGTTCCGCGGCCTGCACCCGGCCTTCGCCAATCTCGACCCCGAGCGGATGGTCGAGGACGGCCTGTCGGTGCCGCTGCATCCGGGCGCCGAGCAGTTCTATCGTGAGCAGGGCTGGATCGAGTAAACCACCCGCCTCACTGACAACTTCCGGGGCGGGCCCGCCCTGCCCCGGAACAAAAAGAACATAATCGTCCGCAAAAGGAGCGACAGGGACATGACAGCGCCCAACTCAGCCCATCAGACACCCGAGTCCGAAGATCTTGCCCGCATGGTCGCCGAAAGCGACACCGGCGGGCGCATGCCGCGCGACGCGTTCTCGCGCTGGCTGTTGCTGCTGGTGCCGTTGGCATGGGCGCTGTTCCAGCTGGCGATTGCCTCGCCTTGGTTTCTGATCAACGCCAATGTGGCGCGGTCGATCCATCTTGCCTTTGGCATTTTCCTTGTCTTTACCGCCTATCCGGCCTTTGCGCGCTCACCGCGCGACCATATCCCCGTGATCGACTGGGTGCTGGCGCTGGCCGGGGCGTTCTGCGCGGCCTATCTGTTCCTGTTCCAGCAGGAACTGGCCCGTCGTCCGGGCCTGCCCACCACGATGGACATGATCGCGGCGATTGCCGGGGTGGCGATTCTGCTGGAGGCGGCGCGGCGGTCCCTTGGCATCGCCATGCCGATCGTGGGCGCGGCCTTTATCGCCTATGCGTTCTTTGGCCCCTATCTGCCGGGGCTTCTGGCCCATCGCGGGGCAAGCTGGGGTCGCGCGGCCTCGCAATACTGGCTGACGACTGAGGGCGTGTTCGGCGTGGCACTGGGCGTCTCGACCAGTTTCGTGTTCCTCTTCGTTCTGTTCGGCGCGCTGCTAGAGCGCGCGGGGGCGGGCAATTATTTCATCAAGATCGCCTTTGGCCTCCTGGGCCATCTGCGCGGCGGGCCTGCCAAGGCGGCGGTCTTGGGCTCAGCCTCGACCGGGCTTATTTCCGGCTCATCGGTGGCCAATGTGGTGACCACCGGCACGTTTACCATTCCGCTGATGAAACGCACCGGCTATCCGCCGGTCAAGGCGGGCGCGATTGAGGTCTCGGCCTCGGTCAACGGGCAGATCATGCCGCCCGTCATGGGCGCCGCCGCCTTTCTGATCGCGGAATATGTCGGCATCGCCTATTCCGAGGTCGTCCGCCACGCCATCGTGCCCGCGCTGCTGACCTATCTGTCGCTGTTCTATGTCGTCGATATCGAGGCACGCAAATACAACCTCGCGGGCCTGCCGCGCACCCGGCACCGCAGCGCGGCGATGTCGCTGG
This sequence comes from Paracoccus sp. (in: a-proteobacteria), assembly GCA_030538425.1. GTDB lineage: Bacteria > Pseudomonadota > Alphaproteobacteria > Rhodobacterales > Rhodobacteraceae > Paracoccus. The sequence continues at coordinate 12,085 of JAUNTZ010000036.1, forward strand.
CGATTGCCGGCATGACCATTTCGGGCATCCTGATCTTTTCCTGGCTGGTGGGCGTGGGCCTTGGCTGGACCCGCAGCACCTTCGGCGCCGCCGCAAGCTGGACCGTGGTGATCGGGGCGATTGTGATCTATCTGGTCTCGATCGCCATTCGCGCGCGTTTCCCTGACCTTGAGGCCGACGATCCCGACAAGATGGCCCAGGAACTGCCCGATGCCGCGCGCACCGCGCCGCAGGGGCTGCATTTCTTCCTTCCGGTCTTTATCCTTGTCTGGTGCCTGATGGTCGAGGAGCTCTCGCCCGGCCTGTCGGCCTTTTACGGCTCACTTGCGCTGATCGTTCTGGTCGCCACGCAGCGCCCGCTGATCGCGCTGTTCCGGGGCGCGGGCAATGTCGCGGCAGAGCTGAAAGAGGGGCTGATCGACGTGGTCGAGGGCATGGCCACCGGCGCACGCAACATGGTCGGCATCGCCATCGCCACGGCGGCGGCGGGGCTGGTCGTGGGCACGGTCAGCATGACGGGCGTGGGCCTTGTCATGGCCGAGATCGTGATTTCCGTCTCAGGCGGGAACCTGCTGGTGATGCTGCTGATGACCGCGCTGATCTGCATGATCGTGGGCTTGGGGATGCCGACCACGGCGAATTATGTCGTCGTGGCCACCCTGCTGGCCCCGGTCATTGTTGAGGTCGCCACGCTGAACGGTCTGGCCGTGGCCTTGGTCGCGGTTCACCTTTACGTCTTCTATTTCGGCCTGATGGCCGATGTGACCCCGCCGGTCGGGCTGGCCTCTTTCGCGGCTTCGGCGATTTCGCGGGCCGATCCGCTCAAGACGGGGATTCAGGCGTTCCTTTATGAGATGCGGACGGCAATCCTGCCGCTTGTGTTCATCTATAACCACAAGCTGTTGCTGATCGGGATTGAAAGCTGGGGCAATATGGTCGTGGTGGTGGTCGGCACGCTGATCGGGATGCTGGCCTTCGTCTCGGTCACGCAGCAGATCTTCATCACCCGCTCACGCATCTGGGAAACCGCGCTGCTGGCGCTTGCGGCGTTCATGCTGTTCCGCCCGGGCTTTTTCATGGACCGCATCAGCGACCCGAACCTGAGCCTGCCTGCGACCGAGCTTGTCCAGCGGGCCGAGGCAACCCCGCAGGGCGGCTTCCTGACCTTCGAGGTCGGCGGCGTGAACATGTCGGGTGAGGATTACACCCGCATCGTGCGCCTGCCGATGGGTGATGCGGGCCGTCCCGGTCAGGAGAGGCTGAACGCGGCGGGCCTGCAAACCATGGAGTTCGCGGGCCAGACGCAGGTCAGCAGTGTGAACTTCCGGTCTCAGGCCGAGCGGCTGAACCTTGAGGCGGGCCAGACCGTCACCCGCGTCTTGCAGCGCAACCCCGACCGGCTGATGAATGAGTGGATGTATGTTCCGGCGCTTGGGCTGATTGCGCTTGTGGTGATGCTGCAATGGCCGCGCCGCAAATGGGATCAGCCCCATCTGCCAAGGAAACCGGGACAGGCCCGCACGGCCTGAGCCTGCGACAACGGACCCGGAGGGGCGGCGGGGCAACCTGCCGCCCCTTTTAACTCTGCCGGGGCCATGGCTGGGCCTGTGCAACCTGTCGATCAAACCGGCTTTTGTTTTGATGCGGCCTCGTCTAACCTGCCCTCATCAAGCCCGGTCAACGGGCCTGCCAACTGGGAGAAACTTATGAGATCGCTGACAAAGCTTCACACGCTGCTGGCCAGTTCGGCCCTTGTTGCCGCATCCATGGCGATGGCGCCCTCGGCTCAGGCCGAAACGCTGCGCTGGGCGCGGATGGCCGATGCGCTGACCCTTGATCCGCATTCGCAGAACGAAGGCCCGACCACCACCCTTCTGCACAATATCTATGAAACGCTGGTCCTGCGTGAGCTGGACGGCTCACTCTCGCAGCGTCTGGCCACCTCGTGGGAGATTGACCCGGAGGATGAGACCGTCTGGGTCATTACCCTGCGCGAGGGCGTCAAGTTCCATAACGGCGCCGATCTGACCGCTGAGGATGTGGTGTTCTCGCTCAACCGTCTGCGGGCCGAAAGCTCGGACTTCAAGGCGCTTCATGCCGCCGTGCGCGACGTGACCGCCGATGGCGACTATACCGTGCGCATCCAGATGGACGGGCCCGCGCCGCTTTATCCGCAGAACCTCACCAATGCCTTCATCATGGACAAGGACTGGGCCGAGGAAAACAACGTCGTCGAACCGCAGAATTATGCCGCCGGTGAGGACAGCTTTGCCGCGCGCAACGCCAACGGGACCGGGCCTTACAGCCTGACCTCGCGCGATCCCGAGGTCCGCACCGTGCTGACCCATTTCGAGGATCACTGGAACGACACGCCCGACGTGACCGAGATCATCTACACCCCCATCACCGAGGCCGCGACCCGCGTCGCCGCCCTGCTGTCGGGTGAGGTCGATTTCGTGCAGGACGTGCCGGTGCAGGACATTCAGCGCCTTGACGGCACCGATGGCATCACCGTGACCCGTGGGCCGGAGAACCGCTCGATCTATTTCGGCTATGACATGGGTTCCGATACGCTGCGCAGCGCCTCGACCGATGACAACCCGTTCCAGAAACCCGAAGTCCGCGAGGCCTTCGCGCTGGCTTTGGACCGTGACGCGATCCAGCAGGTCGTGATGCGTGGCGAATCCGATCCGACCGGCGTCGCCGTCCCGCCCTTCGCGAATGGCTGGACTGAGGAGCTGGACGCCTATTCGCAACCCGACGTGGCCCGCGCCCGCGAATTGCTGGCCGAGGCGGGCTACCCGGACGGGTTCTCGCTGGACCTGAACTGCCCCAATGACCGCTATCTGAACGATGAGGCGATCTGTCAGGCCTATGTCGGGATGCTGGGCCAGATCGGCGTCAATGTGAACCTTGTCGCCCAGTCGCGCAGCCTGCATTTCCCGCTGGTCCAGAACAGCGAGTCGGACTTTTTCCTGATGGGCTGGGGCGTGCCGCCCTTTGACAGCCAGTATGTGTTCGACTTCCTGATCCACACCAAGACCGACAATCTGGGCGGCTGGAACGCATCGAACTACTCGAATGCCGATGTGGATGCGAAGATCGAGACGCTGTCCTCGGATGTCGATCTTGAGCATCGCAACGGCACCATCGCCGAGATCTGGGACAAGCTGCAAGAGGACCGCGTGCTGCTGGCGGTTCACAACCAGATGCTGGCCTATGCGACCCGCGACGGTGTGCATATCGACGTGCATCCCGAAAATCAGCCGGTGATCTACGCGGTCACCATCGACTGACGCAAGTATCGCGGGGCCGCGCCAGATGCGGCCCCGCATACTCGTCAGGGCACGCCCGCATCCCGCGACGATCTTTCGCAGCCGGGCAATTGCACAAACCGGCAAAGCGCGTTAAGCGGCGAGCCTGCTTCTTGCGGCCCATGGCTGCATTCCAACCGATTGGTGGCGCAGCATTCCACGCGCCGCCGTGCTGCGGGCCAGCCTCAGGGCCCGCCCCACCCGACCGGACAGCGCCTGCCGCGTCGTCTCGGTCCCGAACAGGGCTTTGCTGATGTTGGCCTTTATCATCCGGCGGCTGGCGCAATCCGTTCTGGTCATGCTGGCGGTTGCCTTGGTGTCCTTCGCGCTGTTCCGCTTTGTCGGAGACCCGGTTGCGTCGATGCTGGGACAAGAGGCCTCGGCCGCCGACCGCGCGCTTTTGCGCGAACAGCTGGGCCTGAACGATCCGGTGATTCAGCAATTCTTCCGCTTTGTCAGCCGCACGGCGCAGGGTGATTTCGGCTTTTCTTACCGTCTGCGCGAACCTGTCCTGCCGCTGATCATGTCGCGCCTGCCCGCGACGCTGGAACTGGCCATGGTCTCGGGGATCATCGCCTTTGTGGTGGGCGTCGGGCTTGGCGTCTATACCGCGCTGAACCGCAAGGGCTGGGTGTCAAGCGCGATTATGACCGTCTCACTGATCGGGGTTTCGCTGCCGACCTTTCTGATCGGGGTGCTGCTGATCTGGGTCTTTGCGGTCGAACTTGGGATGCTGCCCTCGAACGGGCGCGGTCAGGTGGTCGATCTGGGTTGGTGGACCACGGGCCTGCTGACGGCATCAGGCCGGGCGGCGATTATCCTGCCCGCGATTACCCTTGGGCTTTACCAGATGACCCTGATCATGCGTCTGGTGCGGGCCGAGATGCTGGAAGTGCTGCGCGCCGATTACATCAAATTCGCCCGCGCTCGTGGCCTGTCCTCGCGCGCGGTGAATTTCGGCCATGCGCTCAAGAACACGCTGGTCCCGGTCATTACCATCACCGGGTTACAACTGGGCAGCATCATCGCCTTTTCGATCATCACTGAGACGGTGTTCAACTGGCCGGGCGTCGGTGCGCTGTTCATCCGCTCGGTTCAGGCGGTCGATATTCCGGTGATGTCGGCCTATCTGCTGCTGATCGCTCTGGTCTTTGTGATCATCAACCTGATCGTTGACCTGCTTTATTACGCCGTCGATCCGCGCCTGCGCGTGGATCGGGCCGCCGCGCGCCACTGAGGGAAGACAAATGTCCGATTTCACGCCCGAAAAAGCCCCCTCCTTCCTGGCCCGCGCATGGGACAGCGATGTGGCATGGTCGTTCCGCCATTCGCCGGTCGCCATCATCGCCGCACTTGTCGCGCTGATCATCACGGCGGGCGCGGTGTTTGCGCCCTGGATCGCGCCGCATAACCCGTTCGATCCGTCCTCACTGGTGCTGATGGACGGCTTCACGCCGCCGATGGAGCCCAGCCGCACCGGCAACACCTATCTTCTGGGCACCGACGGGCAAGGCCGCGATATCCTGTCCACGATCATGTATGGCGCCCGGATCTCGCTGTTCGTGGGCTTTGCGGCGGTGATCTTCTCGATGGTGCTGGGCATCGGTCTGGGCCTCTTGGCCGGGTTTCGAGGCGGCTGGGTCGATACGCTGCTGATGCGGATTGCCGATGTGCAGCTGTCCTTCCCCTCGATCCTGATTGCGCTGCTGATCTTTGGCATTGCGCGCGGGATCCTGCCGCCCGCAATGCGCGACCAGATGGCGATATGGGTGCTGATCGTCGCCATTGGCCTGTCCGACTGGGTGCAATATGCCCGCGTCGTGCGCGGCGCCACGATGGTGGAAAAGAACAAGGAATATGTGCAGGCGGCCCGCGTGATCGGGGTGCATCCGGTGCGCATCGCGCTGCGCCATATCCTGCCCAATGTGATGGGCCCGGTTCTGGTCATCGCGACGATCGGCCTTGCCCTTGCCATCATCGCTGAGGCGACGCTGTCCTTTCTGGGCGTCGGTGTGCCGCCGACCCAGCCCAGCCTTGGCACGCTGATCCGCGTTGGTCAGGGCTTTCTGCTGTCGGGTGAATGGTGGATCCTGTTCTTCCCGGCCATGACCCTGCTTGCGCTTGCCTTGTCGGTCAACCTGCTTGGCGACTGGCTGCGCGATGCCCTGAACCCGAGGCTGCGCTGATGAGCGAGACAACACAAACCCCGCTGATCTCGGTCCGCGACCTTGTGGTCGAGTTCCCGACCCGGCGCGGCATCCTGCGCGCGATTGACCGGGTGAGCTTCGACATCATGCCGGGCGAAGTGCTTGGCGTGGTGGGCGAATCCGGTGCGGGCAAGTCGATCACGGGCGCCGCGATCATCGGCCTGCTAGAGCCGCCGGGCCGCATCGCGGGCGGTGAGATCCGGCTCCATGGTGAACGGATCGACAACATCACCCCCGCCGCCATGCGCCGCATCCGGGGGCGGCGCATCGGGATGGTGTTTCAGGACCCGCTGACCTCGCTCAACCCGCTTTATACCGTGGCGCGGCAGTTGACGGAGACGATCCGCACGCATCTGCCGCTCTCTGAGAAGGACGCCCGCGCCCGCGCCATCGCGCTTCTGGACCGGGTGGGGATTCCGGCGGCGGCGCGGCGGATCGACGATTACCCGCATCACTTTTCGGGCGGGATGCGTCAGCGCGTGGTGATTGCCTTGGCCCTTGCTGCCGAACCCGAGCTGGTCATTGCCGATGAGCCCACGACCGCGCTTGATGTCTCGGTTCAGGCGCAGATCATCGACCTTCTCAAGGAAATCACGGCGGAACGCGGCGCTGCCGTCATGCTGATCACGCATGATATGGGCGTGATTGCGGAGACCGCCGACCGTGTGGCGGTGCTTTACGCGGGCCGCATGGCTGAGATCGGGCCGGTGGGCGACGTGATCCGCAATGCCGAACATCCCTATACGCGCGGGCTGATGGGCTCGATCCCGACGCTGGCGCAGGACAGCGACCGGCTGGTGCAGATCCCCGGCGCGATGCCGCGCCTGAACGCCATCCCGACCGGCTGCGCCTTCAATCCGCGCTGCGAAAGCGCCTTTGACCGCTGCCGGGCCGAGCGCCCCGAGATGACCCCGCGCGGCCCCCGCCGTGAGGTCGCCTGCTGGCTTTACGACAAGGATCAGGCATGACCGACGCCCTTCTTTCCGTCCAGAACCTGACCCGGCGTTTCGATGTGTCAGCGCCATGGCTCAACCGCGTGATCGCGGGCGAGGACCGGGCTTTTCTGACCGCGACCGATAATGTCTCCTTCGACATCCGCCGGGGTGAGACCTTTGCCCTTGTGGGCGAATCCGGTTCGGGCAAATCGACGATTGCCAAGATGATCGTGGGCTTGGTCCCGGTGTCCGAAGGCCAGATCCTGTTCGATGGTGTGGACCTGACCACCGCGAAAGGCGCTGCGCTGCGCCAGTTGCGGCGGCGCTTTCAGATGATCTTTCAGGACCCTTTCGCCAGCCTGAACCCGCGTTGGCGGGTCGGTGACATCATCGCCGAACCGATGCGCACCTTTGGCACCCATAAGGGCGCGGATGTGGCCAATGAGGTGGGCCGCCTCTTGGATCTGGTGGGCCTGTCGGCCCGTGACGCCACCAAATTCCCGCATGAGTTCTCCGGCGGCCAGCGGCAACGCATCGCGATTGCCCGCGCCCTGTCCTCGCGCCCCGAATTCATCGTCTGCGATGAGCCGACCTCGGCGCTTGATGTCTCGGTTCAGGCGCAGATTCTCAACCTGATGCGCGACTTGCAGGATGAGCTGGGCCTGACCTATCTGTTCATCAGCCACGACCTGTCCGTCGTGCGCCATATGGCCAGCCGCATCGGCGTTCTCTATCTGGGCCGTCTGGTCGAGATTGCCGAGGGCAAGGAACTGTTCCGCCTGCCCCGCCACCCCTATACGCGGATGCTGCTGGACGCGGTGCCCGATCTTGATATGTCGGGGCGCAAGCGCAAGCCGGTGACGGGTGAGATCCCGAACCCGATCGACCCGCCAAGCGGCTGCACCTTCCACCCGCGTTGCCCGCTGATGCGCGAGGAATGCAAGCGCGCGATCCCGCCCGAGATGCCAACGGCCACCGGCATGGCGGCCTGTATCGAATTGGACCAGACCGCCACCGCGCCGCAGCTTTAAGGCCCGACGCCTCCACAGGTCACCGCGCCGAAAGACCGGCGCGGCCATCGGCGATCTTTTGCCGATGAAAAGCCTGATCTTTCAAGCCGTTGGTTTAACCTTCATCAACTTCGCGGAAAGCCGGGAACCGCACAGGCGGTTGGGTGGTTGAACGCTCATACGAAAGGCGCAGCGCGCCAAAGCGCCCGCGCCACACGCTAACCAAGGAGGAATACCGTGCGTAAGATCCTTATGACCACCGCCCTGATCGTCCCGATGAGCTTTGGCGCTGCCTTTGCCCAGACGGCCACCACGACGGCCCCGGCTGACCAGACGACCACCGCTGACACCGTTGTCGTGACCACCGATGCACCGGCGGAAACCGTTGTCGTGACCGAGACCGCCGAGCCGACCGAGGCTCACGCCGCCGCCATGGTTGAGCAGCAGCAGGGCATGAACGAGCTGCGCCTTGACTGGCTGACCGGCTCTTCGGTCTATTCGATGACCCCCGAGGGTGAGAAGGTCGGCGATATCCGCGACGTGATCATGGATGTTGACTCGGGCCAGATCAAGGCCGCGATCATCGGCGTCGGTGGCTTCCTTGGCATCGGTGAAAAGCAAATCGCCGTCGCTTGGGACGACCTGACCATCAACTATGACGCGAACCAGGTGACCACCACGCTGACCCGCGAAGAAGCTGATGCGGCCCCGGCCTATGTGTTCCGTGACCGCGAAAGCGCCCCGGCACCGACCGGCCAGACCGCTCCGGCGACGACCACCACGACCGAGCCTGCGCCGGCGACGACCGCTCCGGCGGATCCGGCTGTCCCGGCGGACCACACCGCCCCGGCTGACCCTGCGGCTCCGGTTGATCCCGCCGCCCCTGCGGCTCCGGCGACCACGAACTGATCGTCTGGTCGAGTTTCAGAAAGGCGCACCCTCGGGTGCGCCTTTTTTGCATGATCTCAGGGGTGGATCAGATCGAACAGTGCCAGCACAACCGGCAGGCTGATCGCCGCAGCAATGGTCTGTGCCGTGACGATGCCCGCCATATAGGCGCCGTCCCCGTTCAGCTGCCGCGTCAGCACATAGGCAGAGGGCGCCGTCGCGACAGCCGAAAACACCACAAGAACAAGGGCATCCTCCCGCCCCAGCCCAAACAAAGCGGCCACCAACAGCGCAAGCCCTGGCATCAGCACCAGCCGCAGCATGACCGCCGCCCCAAGCCCCGCCAGATCGCGGCGCAGCGATGAGAGCTGCAACGCCGCGCCCACGCAAAGCAGCCCCAAGGGAAGGCTCCCCTGCCCGATCAGCGCCAGAAGCCGGTCAAGCCCCAAAGGCAGACCGATCCCCGACGCCGCCAGCCCGATCCCCGCGATACAGGCCAGAATCAGCGGATTGCCCGCCACAATGCGCGCCATCCGCCCCTTCGCCCCGTCGCCAAGCGCGATGATCGACAGCAGGTTCACCAAAGGCACCGCAATCGCCAGATAGATGGCGGCGCGCTCAAGCCCATGAATCGGCGCCAAAATCGCCAGCCCCAGATAGGTGTTGAACCGGATCGCGCCCTGCAAGAGCGGCCCGAACCGCGCCGCAGGCATCGGGCGCGCGCGCCGGTAAAGCCATAGCAGCGCCGAGGCCACCAGAATGGTGACCACCGCCGCGCCACCCAGCCGAAGAAGCCCAGGATCGCTGAGCGGCGCGTTTGCAAGGCTGGAGATCAGCAGCGCCGGAAACAGCAGGAAATAGTTGATGCGCTCGGCCTCGGGCCAGAAGCCGGATGACGGAAAGCCCCGCCTTGCCAGCCCGAAGCCCAGCAGGATCAGCGCAAAGATCGGCCAGATCGTCAGCAGCATGGCGCGGCGCCCCCTATCCGCAGCCCGACCCGTCTTGTCTAGCCGATTGCGGCCCCAAGTAAAGCCGCGGGCGACAATCTGTCCCAATATGCCGGTTCCATCCCGCGCCCGGATCGTTAAATTGCCCAAAAGAGGAGTAACCCCATGTCCACAAAATCCCATAAAGGCGGCCCGTTCAGTTGGGACGACCCGTTTTTCCTGAACGATCAGTTGACCGAAGAGGAACGGATGATCCGCGACAGCGCCGCAGCCTTTGCCGCCGACCGGCTGGCTCCGCGGGTTGAGGCCGCCTATCTGAACGAACAGACCGACCCCGAAATTTTCCGCGAAATGGGCGAGGCGGGGCTTTTGGGCGTGACCGTGGATGAGGACTATGGCGGCGTCGGCGCGTCCTATGTCGCCTACGGCCTTGTCGCGCGCGAGATTGAGCGGATCGACTCGGGCTATCGCAGCATGGCCTCGGTGCAATCCTCGCTGGTGATGTTCCCGATCGAGGCTTACGGGTCCGAGGAACAGAAAAAGCACTACCTGCCGAAACTGGCCTCGGGCGCGTTCATCGGCTGTTTCGGCCTGACCGAGCCTGACGCAGGCTCCGACCCCGGTGGCATGAAGACCCGCGCGAAAAAGACCGAAGGCGGCTATGTGCTGAACGGCTCGAAAATGTGGATCTCGAACAGCCCGATTGCGGATGTGTTCGTGGTCTGGGCCAAGTCCGATGCTCATGGCGGCAAGGTGCGCGGCTTTGTGCTGGACAAGGGGATGCCCGGCCTCTCCACGCCCAAGATCGAGGGCAAGCTGAGCCTGCGCGCCTCGATCACCGGCGAGATCGTGATGGAGAATGTCGAGGTGCCCGAAACCGCGCTGCTGCCCAATATTGAGGGCATGGGCGGTCCCTTCGGCTGTCTGAACCGCGCGCGTTATGGCATTTCGTGGGGCGCGATGGGCGCCGCCGAAGATTGCTGGTTCCGCGCGCGGCAATACGGGCTTGACCGGCATCAGTTCAACCGCCCGCTTGCCGCGACCCAGCTTTATCAGAAAAAGCTGGCCGATATGCAGACGGAAATCTCGCTTGGCCTTCAGGCATCGCTGCGTGTCGGGCGGCTGTTTGACGAAGGCCGTTTCGCGCCGGAAATGGTCTCCATCGTCAAACGCAACAATTGCGGCAAGGCACTGGAGATCGCGCGCATGGCCCGCGATATGCATGGCGGCAACGGCATCCAGATCGGCTATCACGTCATGCGCCACGCGGCCAATCTGGAAACCGTGAACACCTATGAGGGCACGCATGACGTCCACGCGCTGATCCTTGGCCGGGCGCAAACCGGGATCGCCGCCTTTGGCTGAGGCGCCGCTTAAGGGGCTGCGCGTCGTCGAACTGGCGCGGATTCTGGCCGGTCCGTGGATCGGCCAGACCCTCGCCGATCTGGGGGCCGAGGTCATCAAGGTCGAATCCCCCGAGGGCGACGATACCCGCCGCTGGGGTCCGCCCTTCATCGACCGCCCGCGCGCGGATGGCGGGAGTGAGCGGGTCGCGGCCTATTTCCACGCCGCGAACCGGGGGAAAAGCTCGGTGGTTTGCGATTTCGGCAAGCCGGACGATCTGGCCCGCCTGCGCGAACTGATCGCAAGCGCGGATGTGGTGGTGGAGAATTTCAAGGTCGGTGGTTTGCGCAAGTTCGGGCTGGATTATGACAGCCTGTCGGCACTGAACCCGCGTCTGGTTTACGCATCCATCACCGGGTTTGGCCAGACCGGCCCGCGCGCCGCGCAGCCGGGCTATGATTTCCTGATTCAGGGCATGTCTGGCATTATGGACCTGACCGGCGAGCCCCTGGGCGAGCCGCAAAAGGTCGGCGTCGCCTGGATCGACATTTTCACCGGGCTTTATGGCGTGATCGCGGTTCAGGCGGCTTTGGCCGAGCGTGAGCGGTCAGGACTTGGGCAGCATCTGGACCTGTCGCTGATGGATTGCGGCGTGGCCGTGCTGGCCAATCAGGCAACGAACTATCTTCTGGGTGGGGTCGTGCCGCAGCGCTTGGGCAACGCGCATCCGAATATCGTTCCATATCAGGTATTTGCCTGCGCCGACGGGCATCTTATCATCGCCTGTGGCAATGACCGGCAATTCGGTGCACTATGTGGGGCGCTCGGCCTGCGGGACCTGCCCCGCAACCCCGATTACGCCACCAACCCCGCCCGAGTGGCGAACCGCGCGGCGCTGATCCCGGTGCTGAGCGCGGCAATGGCCACCCGCCCGCGCGCCGATCTGATCGCCGCCTGCGAGGCCGCAGGCGTCCCCGCAGGCCCGATCAACTCTGTGGCCGAGGCGCTCAATGAGCCTCAGATCACCGCCCGCAATCTGGTCATCGCCCCCGAGGGCATCCCCGGCCTGCGCAGCCCGATCACCATGTCGCGTAGCCCCCTTGCAGCGGAACGCGCCGCCCCCGCGTTGGGCGAGGGGGAGTGGCGGTTTCGGTCGGAGTGAGAGGGGGGGGGTGTGATGCGCGGGCTGCGGATTTGGTGTGCGAATAGGTGCATAAGTTAGGCCAACATGCAGACAGACTTTAACCACGAGCTTTGACATGCAGACACCCATAGAGTTTTTTTGAATACGATTTCTCCAGCACATTGTTCCCAATGGAAACGTGCCGCTTTCTCATTAGCAATGGCGCAAATGAAATTAAGGCTTATATACAAAGATGCTTGAGCAAATCAGATGAAGATCAGGCATACCAATTTCTCGCGCAAACGCGAGTATATGCGTCAAAGCCCCGAAACCATCTTCGTCGAACCGTCAAGCTTGACCCAGTGTCTGAGTTCTTCCTATATGATATAATATTTCGAAATCGCTCGAAGTTTCGCAAGCCGTTCCACGATGATAAAAAGCACTTTGGCTATCGCTTTGAGGACGGGAACCCGATCCCGGCAACTTCATCCTACACAGGCTACAAAAAGGCAGTTGCCGCCTATGCCTCACTATTTGACCATTCCCTGAGCTTTGACGTCGCCTCATATTTCAACGGATTATACCATCATGACATTGTTGCTTGGTTTGCCAATCTTGATGTCGAAATGGACGACGTTAATGCCCTTGGAAGTTATTTGAGGCAAAGCAACTCGGGGCGAAGTATTGACTGCTGGCCGCAGGGAATATATCCAGCAAAAATGGTCGGCAGTGACTTTCTTCGATTTATCGAACAGCATCACGCCATACAGTCTAGTGCCGTCGTTCGGTTCATGGATGACTTGGTATTATACTCAGACGATCAAGAAAAATTGGCTGAAGACTTTTATTTAATACAAAAGCTACTTGGGCAAAAAGGATTATCCGTTAACCCAAGTAAAACGTTTGCCGGCGGCGCCGCCGTCGTACAAGTTGAAAATAATATAGATGAAGTGAAAAGCCAACTTCTGGCCAAGCGCAGAAAAGCGGCGCTTCTAGCATATCTCGACGATTTCGAAGCCGCGCTTGACGAAATCCAGATGACCGATGAAGAGCTTGAATATCTACGAGAACTTCTAAAATCTCAACACCTTGAAGAGGAAGATGCAGAGCTTGTCCTAAACCTATTTCGCGATCACCCTGAAGAAGTGCAGCCGCACCTTGCTCTTTTCGCCACAAGCTTTCCGCATTTAGCCAAGAACATTTGGTCATTCTGCAAATATATCGAAGACAAGAACCTTATCGGTGAGATTCTGCTCAACGCTGCCGACCACGACGGCCTTCAGGAATATCAGTTGTTTTGGTTCGCTTGGATCCTTCAAGACCATGCGATGGGCACCCCACATGCCCCCAAAATAATTTCAAAACTATACCACCACCCTAATTCCTCGATCATCTCAAAGGCTAAAATTTTAGAAATTTCGGACAACCGATTTGGGCTTGTAGAAATGCGTGATGAACATCTTGTTGCTGGCCGTTCGGATTGGCTTTCATGGGCGAGCGCCGTCGGTCACAGGAGCCTTTTGCCAATATCGCGCAATCACAAGCTTGAGTATTTCGCCAATTCTTCACCTATGAACTATCTGATCAAAGCAATAGTGACAGGAGCAGGTTAGGGTAGCGCCACCTGAGGTGAGCTTCCAGATCTCTGTATGAATGGCTCGCACGAGCGAAGGGCAGCTTCCCCCCTCAATGAAAATCCCGGCTTGGGAACAGGTGCTTGGCCTGTTCTCTTGGGTGGCGGGCGGATTGGCGGTAGCTGTGGGCGGTGGTGCGATCTGGCGCTTGCCCGTCGGCGCGGCCGAGGGCGATCAGGCGGGGTGACAGGTCCTCGATCCGTTCTGCGATCAGGTGGATCACCGCGCCGTCGCGCTCCAGCCGGCCGGTGACGCGCAAGAGGCGGCCGGTCAGCACCGCCTTGCGGAATGCCGCATAGACCCGCTTCCAGACCACCACATTGGCCACGCCGGTTTCGTCCTCCAGCGTCAGGAAGATCACGCCCGAGGCCGTGCCGGGGC
>JAUNTZ010000037.1:0-1371 GCA_030538425.1 Paracoccus sp. (in: a-proteobacteria)
TGGCAAGCCTTTGGACGAAAAGCAGGAAACCCGGCTTTGGCTCTATTACAAGCCGGTCGGGCTGGTCACCTCTGAATCCGATGAAAAGGGCCGCCAGACGGTCTTTGACGCGCTGCCCCGGGATCTGCCGCGCGTGATGTCGGTCGGGCGGCTTGACCTCAACTCCGAGGGGTTGCTGCTGCTGACCAATGACGGCGAGTTGAAGCGGCGGCTGGAGCTGCCCGCGACCGGCTGGCTGCGCCGCTATCGGGTGCGGGTGAACGGCCAGCCCAATGACCTGATCTTCAAGCCCCTGCGCGACGGCCCGGTGATCGACGGCGAGGAATTTCAGCCGATGGAGATCAAGATCGACAGCCAGAAGGGCGCCAACGCCTGGCTGACCGTCGGCATCCGCGAGGGCCGCAACCGAGAGATCCGCCGCGCCATGGCCCATGTCGGCCTCATGGTGAACCGGCTGATCCGCATCGGCTACGGCCCGTTCCGCCTTACCGGGATGGAGGAAAACGAGGTTAAGGAAGTGCGCCGCCGCGTGCTGAAAGACCAGCTTGGCGGCTTGCTGACCGGCGAGCCGGACGCGGAGGCCCCGGACGACCGCCCCGCGCGCGGCAGAGGACCTGCGCGTGACGGGGACAAGCGCGGATTTGGCGGGCGTGACGGAGAGAGAAAGCCGTTTGGTGGGCGTGACGGTGAACGCAAGCCCTTCGGCGCGCGTGACGGCGAAGGCCGTGGCTCCCGCCCCCGCGATGGCGAGCGCAAGCCTTATGGTCAGCGCGACGGCGAACGCGGTGCTGAGCGCAAGCCTTACGCCCCGCGTGACGGTGAGCGGAAGCCCTATGGCGAGCGCAGCTTTGGCCCACGCGACGGTGAGCGCAAACCCTATGGCGAGCGTGGCGGCTTTGGATCGCGTGACGGCGAGCGGGGTGGTTTCAAGCCGCGTGAGGGCGAACGGAAGTCCTACGCGCCCCGCGATGGAGAGCGGAATCCCTATGGTGAGCGCGGCGGCTTCAAGCCACGAGACGGCGAGGCCCGGCCCTTTACGCCGCGCGGCGGTGAGGACGAGGGCGGGCGCAAGCCACGCTGGAACTCGGCCCGCCGCGCGGATGTTGCCGGGCGGGATGGTGAGCGCAAACCCTATGCCCCGCGCGATGGTGAGCGGGGTGGTTTCAAGCCCCGCGACGGCGAGCGGAAGCCTTATGCGCGGCGCGATGGTGAAAGCGGTGGCTTCAAACCGCGAGACGGCGAGCGCAAGCCTTACGGTGAGCGGGGCGGGTTCAAACCGCGCGACGGCGAACGGAAACCCTACGGCCCGCGCGACGGCGATGCCCGTGGCTTCAAGCCGCGAGACGGCGAGCGCAAGCCTTACGGTGAGCG
>JAUNTZ010000037.1:1471-25069 GCA_030538425.1 Paracoccus sp. (in: a-proteobacteria)
GCGATGCCCGTGGCTTCAAGCCGCGAGACGGCGAGCGCAAGCCTTACGGTGAGCGTGGCGGGTTCAAGCCGCGTGACGGTGAGCGGAAACCCTACGGCCCGCGCGATGGTGAAAGCCGTGGCTTCAAGCCGCGCGACGGAGAGCGCAAGCCTTACGGTGAGCGGGGCGGGTTCAAACCTCGCGACGGTGAGCGGAAACCCTACGCACCGCGTGATGGTGAAAGCCGTGGCTTCAAACCGCGCGACGGCGAGCGCAAGCCTTACGGTGAGCGGGGCGGGTTCAAACCTCGCGACGGTGAGCGGAAACCCTACGCACCGCGTGATGGTGAAAGCCGTGGCTTCAAACCGCGCGACGGCGAGCGCAAGCCCTACGCGCCCCGCGATGGCAAGCCGGGCGGGCCTCGGTCAGCGGGGCCACGAGCGGGCGGGCCGAAGGGTGGGCCTCGGTCGGGTGGTCCCAAGGGCGGGCCGCGTCGGTAAAGGGAAAGGGCCGCATCGCGCGGCCCTTTTTCATTTCGTCAGGATCAGTTTTCCGGCGCGGGTGATGCGCAGATGATAAACCTGATCGTTCAGCGCGATCAGCGCCTGATTGCCGCCCTGGGTCAGCGACACCGCGTCATGCAGCGGCAATTGCGGGATCTGCGACGCGGCGCGGGCGAAATCGGCGGGGTGAATGGCGGTCATGGCGTGTCCTCTGACTGTATGATCCAAGCCTGACCGAAACGCTCACCTTTGTCAAAGTAAAAGAGTCGGGCATTCGCCCGCCTGCGCATCAATCCGCCGAGAGGCACTGCTCGAACGCCGTTGCCATATTGCCCAGCAATTCGGCGTAAAGCGTGGCCGAGGGCGTGATTTGCGCGCCTTCGGGATCAAGCGCCGCGCCAAGGCGGACATCCGAGCCCTCGATCACGCGCTCTACCAAGGCGGGGTTGTGATTCGCCTCGGGGAAGGCGCAGGTCACCTTCTCCTCGGCAATCCGGGCCTGAATGGCGCGAAGCCGCGCCGCTGACGGGTCGCTGGCATCGCCCAACGAGACGGCAAGCGCGGGCTTTAGCCCGTAATGCGCGGTGAAATAGCCATAGGCATCGTGGAACACGACATAATGACGGTCGCCAAAAGGCGCGAGCCGGGCGCTGATCTCTGTATCAAGCGCGCTCAGGCGGTCCTTGGCCGTGGCCGCATTGGCGGCATAGGTCGCGGCATTTTCGGGGTCGAGGCTGCCCAAAGCATCGGCAATCGCGTCAAGCCAGATTGCGGCATTATGCGGGTCCAGCCAGACATGCGGGTCGGTGCCGTCATGTGAATGATCGTGGTGATGGTCGTGGTCATGCGCCTCATCGGCGCCATAACCTCGGGTGAAGGTCTCGGGCAGGGCCAGCAGCCGCAACTCCGCGCCCGGCGTCAGCCCCTGCGCTGCGCGATCCAGCCATGGGGTCATCTCGGGGCCGATCCAGACCAGCAGACCAGCCCCCTGAAGACTGCGCGCCTGCGAGGGGCGCAGCTGGAAATCATGCGCATTCGCGCCCTGTTCCAGCAGCAGGTCCGGCGCGCCAAGATGACCCATGACCTGCCGGACCAGCGAATCGACGGGCGGAATATCGGTGACCACCTGCGGCACCTGGGCCAGTGCAGGGGTGGCAAGCGTCGTCAGCAGCAGGGCCAGGGTCTTTTTCATCATCATCTCCTTGAGTGGCGCGGCCTAGGGGTATATGTGATTAAATAACATATCAACCGAAATGTTACAGGATAACATTTTATGAGCGAGCGGATCTTCTTCGCCCATGACCACCACGCCTGTGCCAGCGACGCCATGGCGCGGGCCGAGGCGCTGATTGCCGAGCGCAAGCTGCGCATGACCCCGGTGCGGCGGCGCGTGCTGGAGCTGTTGCTGGAAGATCACCGGGCGATGGGCGCCTATGAGGTGCTGGAGCGGCTGGCCGCCGAGGGGTTTGGCAAACAGCCGCCGGTGGCCTATCGCGCGCTGGAATTTCTGGTCGAGGCCGGGCTGGCGCACCGGGTGCAGCGCCTGAACGCCTTTGCCGCCTGCCAGCATGCCGATGCGGCCCATGCCCCGGCCTTTCTGATCTGTCGCGAATGTCGCGCGATTGCCGAATCCGATGCGGGCGCCCTGCGTGAGGCTTTGGGCGGGGTCGCCGCTGCCTCGGGCTTTGTGGTGGAACGGGCCACGATCGAGGCGCTGGGCCTGTGCCCGGCCTGCGCCGCATGACCCCGCTGATCGAGGCCCGCAGCGTCACCGTACAGCATCGCGACGCCGCAGGCCCGGCGCTGCGCGATGTCGATTTCAGCATCTTGCCGGGTGAGATCGTCACCGTTCTGGGGCCGAACGGCTCGGGCAAATCGACGCTTGTGCGGGCGGTGCTTGGGCATTTGCGGCTCAGCTCGGGCAGCGTGATGCGCCGGGCGGGTTTGCGCATCGGCTATGTCCCGCAGCGCGTCCATATCGACGACCGCATCCCGATGACGGTGCGGCGCTTTTTGTCTCTGCCGCGCCGCGTGAGCGATGCCGAGGCCGCCCGCGTTCTGGCCCGCACCGGCGCCGAGGGGCTGGAGAACCGCCAGATCACTCGCCTCTCCGGCGGCCAGTTTCAGCGCGTCCTGCTGGCCCGCGCCCTGCTGCACGCCCCCGATCTGCTGGTTCTGGATGAGCCGACGCAGGGGCTTGATCAGCCGGGGATCGTCGCGTTTTATCAGCTGATCGACGAGATCCGGCAAGAGACCGGGGCGGCGGTGCTGATGGTCAGTCACGACCTGCTGGTGGTGATGCGCGCCTCTGACCGGGTGCTGTGCCTGAACGGGCATATCTGCTGTCAGGGCAGCCCGCAGCTGGTCTCCGAGGCGCCGGAATATCGCGCCCTGTTCGGCGCCGAATCGGCCGAGACGCTGGCTCTGTATCGTCACCGCCACGACCATGACCACGATCATGTGACCGAGCCCGCGCATGTGCATATCCACGGCCCGAATTGCGGGCATGGGCATGGGTGAGGGCGTGATCCGGGCCGATGTGGCGCTTGGGCCCTTCGCGGGGCGGGCCGGGGGGATTGCGGCGCTATACGTTCGTGCAGCGCCCGCACGGCTGACCCGCGCAGCGCGGGTGGAGTCCGGGTTTGCGTGGCCGCGCGCAGCCGGGCTTTGGCTAGCACACAGGAGCGTATCGATTGGCCGGATTGCAGGCATCGGCATGGGGTCACGTAGGGCTGAGGGTGTGAGCTGGCGCGAGGCGAACAGCGCCGATCTGACGCTTGCGCCTTTTGCGGAGCGGGTCGAGTGCCTTAGTGCGCTGCGCCTGCCTGCCGCTCGGGCCGCGCTTGCCCGCCCGCACATCGCGGCGGCACAGCCTTTCCTGACCGCCAAGAGGTTCGCCGCCGATGCTCGATGATTTCGTGACCCGTGCCGCACTGCGTCTGCAAAGGTTAACCCTCGCGCTGTGGGCGAAGTCGGCGTTTGCATGGGCGCGGCGCGCCGGGTCGTGGCTGGCGCATCGGAGCCGCTGCGTCTCGGTCGAGCGGGTCGCCGTTCGGTCGGCATTCGCCCGCCCATATATCGCGGCGGCACAGCCTTTCCTGACCGCCAAGAGGTTCGCCGCCGATGCTCGATGATTTCGTGACCCGTGCCGCACTGCGTCTGCAAAGGTTAACCCTCGCGCTGTGGGCGAAGTCGGCGTTTGCATGGGCGCGGCGCGCCGGGTCGTGGCTGGCGCATCGGAGCCGCTGCGTCTCGGTTGAGCGGGTTGCCGTTCGGTCGGCATTCGCCCGCCCATATATCGCGTCGGCGCAGCCTTTCCTGACCGCCAAGAGATTCGCCACCGATGCTTGATGATCTTGTCACCCGCCCCCCGCTGCGCCTTCAAAGGTTAACCCTCGCGCTGCGGGCGGAGTCGGCCTCTGCATGGGCGCGGCGCGCCGGGTTGTGGCTGGCGCAACGGAGCCTCTGCGTCTCGGTTGAGCGGGTTGCTGTTCGGTCGGCATTTGCCCGCCCATATATCGCGGCGGCACAGCCTTTCCTGACCGCCAAGAGGTTCGCCGCCGATGCTCGATGATTTCGTGACCCGTGCCGCACTGCGTCTGCAAAGATTAACCCTCGCGCTGTGGGCGGAGTGGGCGTCTGCATGGGCGCGGCGCGCCGGGTCGTGGCTGGCGCAATGGAGCCTCTGCGTCCCCGTTGAGCGGGTTGCCGTTCGGTCGGCATTCGCCCGTCCATATATCGCGGCCTCGCAGCGCCTTCAGACCGCCAAGAGGTCCGCCACCCATGCTTGATGATTTCGTAACCCGAGCCGCGCTGGCGGGGCTGGGGCTGGTCATGGCGACCGGCGTGCTGGGCAGTTTTGTGGTCTGGCGGCGGATGGCCTATTTTGGCGATGCGACCGCCCATGCCGCGCTGTTGGGGGTGGCGATGGCGCTGGGCTTTGGGATCTCGGTCTATGCGGGCACGCTGGCGGTGGCGCTGATGGTGGCCTATGTCGTGGCCGTTCTGGGGCAGCGCGGCGAGGCGATGGATACGGCGCTGGGCGTGATCTCGCACGGGGCGCTGGCGACCGGGCTTGTCGCGGCCAGTTTCGTGCCGGGGCTGCGCTCGGACCTGTCGGCATGGCTGTTCGGCGATATACTGGCCGTGGGCCGCGCCGATCTGGCGGTCATCTGGGCGGGCGGGCTTGGCGTGCTGGCGCTGATCGTCTGGCGCTGGCAGCGATTGCTGACCGCGACCATGAATGAGGAGCTGGCGCTGGCCGCAGGCATCAATCCCCGGCATGAGCGGCTGATTCTGACCCTCGCCCTTGCGATTACCGTTGCGGTGGCGATTCGGGTGGTGGGCGCGCTTTTGGTCTCGGCCATGCTGATCATTCCCGCCGCTGCGGCGCGGCAAATCGGGCGCGGGCCGGAACACATGGCCGTGATCGCAACGCTGATCGGGGCGGTCGCGGTGCTGGCGGGGCTGGGGGCAAGCCTGTGGGGTGACACGCCCGCCGGGCCCTCAATGGTGGTCGCGGCCAGCATTTTCTTCCTGCTATGCCTGCCGCTTCGCCGCCGCTAGGGGGGATTGTGTCCTTATCGTCACAGGCCCGCCGCCTGCCATCTTCCTGCGGAACCGACCCCCGCCGAGGTTGTTGTGAAATATGCAACAGTTGCAGCAAACCCGCGCGGCCCATAGTTTATTCCGACTTTCAAAGCCAAGCTGTTTGTGAGACTGTCGCTTCGATGCAGCCGGAAACGGTTGCCTTCACAAGCAAAAATACGGAGCATGATCATGACCAAAGTTGCTACCTTCGCCCTGGCCCTCGGCCTGACCGCTTCCTCGGCTTTCGCCGGTGGCTATGTTGCCCCCGTCGTCGAAGTCGAGCCGATCGTTGTTGACACCCGCCCGGCTGGCACCAATGCCGGCTTCGTCGTTCCGGCTCTGCTGGCTCTGGCCGTCATCGCCGCGATCGCTTCGGACTCGAGCGACGACAGCTAATCTTTGCCTCGTGCAAGGATGTGATTGGGCTGGCCTTCGTGCCAGCCCTTTTCATTTTCCGGCCTGTTTTTGTGTTCGGTCACGACGCGGCGCGGCATGAAAGAAGCGACTGGAACAACAAAGCCCGGCCACGCGGATTGCGGGCCGGGCCTTGTCATGTCGATCTGACGCGCCTCAGGGGCGAATGGTCTGCAAGATCACATGGCCAAGCTGCGGGCCGATCCATTGCCGCGACAGCGGGATCTGCCCGTCCGCCGTCACCAGATAGCTGTTCTGCACGCTCAGCCCGCCTGCACCGCGACAGGTTTCGGCGACCTGAGTGCCGCGCCAGCTATTGCCCGCGAAGCCGTAATCCTGCTGGCCGCCGACCACCACATCGCATTGCAGGGGCAGCGGGCGTTCCACCCCGTCGCCCGAAAGATAGCGCATGACCCGATTCGCCTGACCGGGGCGGCGGGCGCGGATCAGCGCGGCGGCGCCGTCGGCCTCAGCCGTGGACAGGTCATGGCCCAACATGCCGCGCGTGCCGCTCAGCACTCCGCCGCGCATGATCAGCGCCTGCTGGTTCGCGGTCATATAGGTGCGCATCCCGCCATTCTCGCCGGTCAGGGCCAGCACCTGTGCGGCCTCGGTCGATTCCAGAACGGCCAGAAGCAGCGGGCCGGGATTGGCCTCACGCGCGCGGGCGGCCATCGCGTCGGGTGTGTCGGGCGCAGCCTGCGCGGCGCCCTCTGCCGCCGCCCCGCCGCCGGGCAGCATCTGCCCCGCCGCCTGCCGCAGCACCGAGAACGGGCTGGCATCCTCACGCGGGGCATTGCCGCAGGCCGCCAAAGCCAGGATTGCCGTGGCCGCAAGGGCCGCTTTTGTCTTGCCTGCGATCATCGCCAGAACCTTCCCCAGCCGTCATAAACCCTGCCCGCATGGTTGTGGCGCACGGTCTCATAAAGCCGCCCGTCCACATCGACCCGCGCCCCGCCATCGCGGTTGAGCGAGCGCAGCGTGCCGCCCACCGTGCGTTGCGAGGGCTGGCCCGTCGCCCATGACAGCGGCGCCGAGATCACGATGCCCTTGTCGAATGAACCCTCACCGAATGCCTCGCGGCTCATATCGGTCTTGGTCGCATAGGCGCCGATGCGCCAGCCATTCTCAAACTCTCGGTTGAGCGCGACGGTCGCGCCGACATCGCCAGCCAGATAGCGGCCCGCATCGACCTGACCCCAGAAGCCGTTGCCGAAATCGTAATAGGCCGAGACATGGCCAGTCGTGGTCTCATAATCGCGAAACCCGAACAGCCCGTCGAAATCGCGCTTGCGCACGCGGTTGACCTCAACCCCGAAGCCCAGCCGTGAGGTGGCGGGCTTCCAAAGCGCCTCGGCCGAGACCCCGCCATAGGCGGTCTCAAGCAGGCCGAAGGTGACACGGGTGTAGACCGCCTCAGTCGGTTGCGCATACCAGGCAAGGGTCAGATGCGGGATATGCGGGTCGCGGTTGCCGGTATACATCCGCCAGTCCGAACGCACGCGCGGCACGTCAAACGGCCCCATATCGTCGCCCTGCGCCAGATATTCCTCAGCGCTCATCCGGCCCGGCCCGTCCTGATCCATGGAGCCAAGCACCCGCTGACGCAGCGCGCCCGAGACGACAAGGCCCGGCGTGATGTGATAGCGCGCGGCGGCCTCGGCGCCGATCTCATAGTTGAACGGCTTTTCGGGATCGAACATGCCAAATCGCGTATAGGGGGCGACCGACCAGACAAAGCGCGGATAAAGCCCCTCGGTCGCGACCAGACCCGCCGGGCGCGGTGCGGCATCGGTGAGGCTGGCGACCTGCGCGATATTGGCGCTTGCGGTGTTCTCCAGCCGCTCGATATCGCTGCGGCGGACCGTAACCGACGAGGTTGGCATCCCGCGTTCGACCGAGGTGATCGTGAAGGTCTCGACCGAGGGCGGCAGCGCCCGCGTCATCAGCCGCGCGGTGCGCCCGATGGCCTCAGCCTGCTGATTATAGCGGTTGTTCTGGATGCGGACCTCGGCGCGGTTCGCGGTCAGCACCATGGACTGAAGCTCTTGCCCCTCACCGGCCAGCGCGGTGGCAAGCGCGGTCTGGATCGCCGGTTGCGCGGTCGGATCGGCGGACCATGCGCCCGACCAACCGTCAGGATCGGCGGCGGGGGCAGGGCGCGGACGCACCGGCGCGGGCGCGCTTTCCAGCCCGGATGGGAAGGGCGATTGCCGCGCGTTCAGCGCGAAATTGATCTGCGCGCCGATCACCTCACCGCCGACCGTATAGGCCGAGATGTCATAGCTTTCGCCCAGACGATAGTTCACCGCCAGGCTGAGGCGGCCCGGCTCAGGCTTGCCCTCGCTGACCTCAAGTTCATAATTGTCATGGCTGTATTCGGCGACGACGCCGATGCGGTCACTGGCCTGCCAATGGACCGAGCCGAACAGCCGCGCGGGGCCGGTGAACCATTGATCGTAATTGGGCCGCCCGCCCTCATCGCCATATTCGGTCGGACGCCATGCCCCGGCCAGACGGCCCCAGCCAAGCCCGGCACTCACACGGATATTGTCGCTGACCGTCTTTGTCGCGACCAGATATTCGGCGGAATAGACCCCGGTGCCCATGAAATCGCGCAGACCCACGGCCATGGCGGGCCGCCAGCCCTCTTCTCCAACCACCTGATAATGCACGTCAAAGCTGCGGTCCCAGAGATAGCCCAGCCGCCGGTCAACCCCGTCCATCCTGGTATAGCGCAAGGCGCCGGTCAGCCCAGGCGTCGGCTGAAAGATCAGCGTGTTGCGCCGCGCGTAGTCCGAATAATTGATGCTGCCGCCCAGCGTGCCCTCGGCAAAGGTTTCGGCGGTGGGCGTGTCGATGGCGCCGGGCAGGCCGAACGTGTTGACATGGCGGGCGATCAGCCGCTCAGGCACAGCGGTTCCGGCGGTTGCAATGACCAGAGCGGTTGATGTCATGAAAAGCGTGCGGAATCGCATGATCTGGTCCTTGGTTGACGGCGGTTCTCGACCGTGCTTTGCGCGGCGAGCGGGTGCGCCGACTATAATCAGGGCGCGGGCCATGCGCCAATCACATATGACGTTGCGGCCATGTTGGTGGCCGATCCGCCACAGCGAAAGGCGCGGGTCCCGCCCGCGCCCTTGTCCTTACTGCGCGGTCGCCGGGCTGGCACAACCTGCGCCCGATTGCGACCCGGCCCGCAGGCGCGCGGTCATCGGGAATTTCTCGCCCGACATCGTATCGGCACAGTCCTGCGCCCGGATGTTGAGCGTGAACGCGCGGCCATTCAGCTCACCCACATATTCCACGCCGTTGGCATAGACGATGCGCTGCACCGGAATGTTGCGCCCGCTCTGGTTGTCGGGGGTGATGTAGCGCGCCGTATTGCCCGAGACCTCGACCGTCCAGAAGGGCTCATTGCCGCGCGCGACAAAGGCGGTGGTGTCCAGAGTGGTGCGCTCGGCGGTGGCGACGGCGGTTTTCTCACCGCCCTCGATCTCGATCGGGACCGACAGGGGCGAGACTTCGGGCGCGCGAAGCGCGGGCGGGCCTGCGGGTGCCTCGGGCGCGGGCGGCTCAGGGCGGTCCCATGGCATCGCGAAATCGGTGTCACCGCAAGCGGCAAGCCCCATCGGCAGGATCAGCGCCAAGGCAAGGCGGAAGTTCATCGGATGTCCCTCTTTTCCGTTTGTCCAAGCCTTAACCGATTGCGCGGCAGGGCGGCAAGCACGCCGCGCGATGGCCGGCGGATTTCAGCAATTTGGGGCGTTCACGGTGGGGCTGCGCGGCGATGCTGCCTTGTCTTGCTCGAACGTGTTTGCGCTCATCGGCGCATCGTCTCGAGCGGGATCGACCGGAACGAAACGGCGACCACCGCCGCGCAGGGCGATGAGAGGCGCGGAGGCGGCCAGGTTCCAGCAATTCGGCGCACTGAGCGCCAGCCCGCCGAGTGAGGTTCCCTTGTCTTTCTCTGAAATATCCGCGCCAGTCTGGCGCATTGCCTCGATAGCAGCGTCCAGCGGCGCGAAATGGCGACCATCGCCGCGCAGGGCCGAGAGGCGCGCACGGCGCTTTCAGCAATTCGGCACATTCACCGCCAGCCCGCCAAGCGAGGTTTCCTTGCATTTCTCGGACATATCCGCGCGCGTCTGGCGCATCGTCTCGATAGCGGCGTCGAGCGGCACGAAATGGCAACCGTCGTCGCGCATAGAAAAGAGGCGCGGTAGCAGGCGGATTTCAGCAATTTGGGGCGTTCACCGCGAGGCCGCGCGGCGATGTTTCCTTGTCTTTCTCGGACATATCCGTCCCGGTCTGTGGCATCGTCTCGGTGGCGGCGTCGAGCGCGGCGTAGTGGCAACCACCGCCGCGCAGGGCCAGACTGGCGCGCGGTGACTGGCGGATGTCAGCAATTCGGCACGTTCACCGCCAGCCCGCCCAGCGAGGTTTCCTTGTATTTCTCAGACATATCCGCGCCGGTCTGGCGCATCGTCTCGATGGCGGCGTCGAGCGGGACGAAATGGCGACCGTCTCCGCGCAGGGCCAGACTGGCCGCGCTGACCGCCTTGATCGCGCCCAGACCGTTGCGCTCGATGCACGGCACCTGCACCAGCCCGGCGACCGGGTCGCAGGTCATGCCAAGGTGATGTTCCAGCGCGATTTCAGCGGCGTTCTCGATCTGCGCGGGGCTGCCGCCCAGCACCTGCGCCAGCCCCGCCGCCGCCATGGCCGAGGCGCTGCCCACCTCGGCCTGACAGCCGCATTCCGCGCCCGAGATGCTGGCATTATGCTTGATCAGCCCGCCAATCGCCGCCGCTGTCAGCAGAAAATCGGGCAGGTCGCGCTCGGACGCGCCCGGAACATGGTCGAGCCAATAGCGGATCACCGCAGGCACCACCCCCGCCGCGCCATTGGTGGGCGCGGTGACGACCTGCCCTCCGGCGGCGTTTTCCTCATTCACGGCCATCGCATAGGTGGACATCCAGTCGTTGATGATATGGGGCGCCGCCAGATTCGCACCGCGCTCGGCCTCAAGCTGGGCGCGGATGGCGCTGGCGCGGCGGGGGATCGCCAGACCGCCGGGCAGGGTGCCGGTCGCCTCCAGCCCCCGCTCCATGCAGCCGCGCATCACCTGCCAGATCCGGCGCAGCCCGGCGTCAAGCTCTGCGCGGCTCAGGCTCGCCAGCTCATTCTCGCGCTTCATCGCGGCGATGGAGAGCCCCGAGGCGGCGGCCATCTCCAGCATCTGTGCCGCCGAGCGGAACGGGTAGGGCGCCGGCGATTGCGCCTTGTCCGACGGGCCCGCCGCCAGTTCGTCCTCCGTCAGCACAAACCCGCCGCCGACCGAATAATAGGTGACCTGCGCAATCACATCGCCTTGCGCATCGGTCGCCATCAGGATCATCCCATTCGCATGACCGGGCAGGCGGCGGTCAAAATCGAAAATCAGGTCGCGCTCGGGATCAAAGCGCAGGGGCGCGAAGCCATCAGGCGTCAGGGTCAGCGTGTCGCGATTGGCGGCCAGCGCGGCCTCGGCGCGGTCAGGGTCCATATTGTCGGGCGTAAAGCCCGCAAGGCCAAGGATGGTGGCGCGGTCGGTGGCGTGGCCTTTGCCGGTGAAGGCAAGGCTGCCATGCAGGCTGGCGCGCAGCCCGTGCGGGCGAAAGGGCAGGCCGCGCAGATGGTCCAGAAACCGCGCCCCCGCCACCATTGGCCCCATCGTATGCGATGAGGACGGGCCGACACCCACCTTGAACAGATCGAAAACCGACAGGAACATGCGCCTTCCCCCTTTGGCTCGCGCCAGCCTAGCGGCTTGGCACGCGCGGGGAAAGCGCGGGCTGCATTTGCCGATTGCCTCTTTTTAAGGCAAATGCTTAAAGCGCGGGCAGATAAGCCGCCTCATCGCGCTGCAAAGTCTGCGCGCGGGCGGTGAAGGTTGAAGCCCGCGCCGCGCTTGGCTCAAGGAAAGATCATGATGCCTTTTCAGCCCATCACCCTTGGCGACCAGACCCTGCGCCTGCCGGTTTTTCTGGCGCCGATGGCGGGGATTACCGATCTGCCATTCCGTCGCGCGGTGGCGCGGTTCGGGGCCGGGCTGGTCGTCTCCGAGATGGTCGCCTCAACCGAGATGGTCACCACTCGCCCTAGCCCCCGCGCGGGCGTGCGCGCCAAGGCGCTGACGGAAGGGAGCCTGCCGGTCTCGGTCCAGATCGCCGGGCGCGAGGCGGGACCGATGGCCGAGACCGCGCGGATCGTGGCGGGGATGGGCGCGCGGATCATCGACATCAATATGGGCTGCCCGGCCAAGAAGGTCACGGGCGGGCTGTCGGGCGCGGCGCTGATGCGTGATCTTGACCACGCGCTGCGCCTGATTGACGCGGTGGTGGGGGCGGTCGATCTGCCGGTGACGCTGAAAATGCGGCTGGGCTGGGATGATGACAGCCGCAATGCCGCCGATCTGGCGGCGCGCGCGCAGGATGCGGGCGTGGCGATGCTGGCGGTGCATGGCCGCACAAGGGCGCAGTTCTACAAGGGCCGCGCGGATTGGGCGGCGATTGCGCCGGTCGCAAACCTGCCGGGCCGCCCGCCGCTTGTCGTGAATGGCGATATTATTTGTGCGGCCTCGGCGCGGGATGCGCTGCGCCTCTCGGGTGCGGATGCGGTGATGGTCGGGCGCGGCGCACAGGGCGCGCCCTGGCG
The DNA here is from genome assembly GCA_030538425.1 of Paracoccus sp. (in: a-proteobacteria). GTDB lineage: Bacteria > Pseudomonadota > Alphaproteobacteria > Rhodobacterales > Rhodobacteraceae > Paracoccus. The sequence goes on from JAUNTZ010000037.1 coordinate 13,657, forward strand.
GCTGGCCCAGATCGCCGCCGATCTGTGCGGCACGCCCGCGCCTGTGGTTCCGCGCGGGGGCGCTTTGGCCGATCTGGTGGCCGAGCATTATGAGGATATGATTGGTTTTTATGGGGTGGATCCCGGCCTTCGCGTCGCGCGCAAGCATCTGGGCTGGTATGCCGAGGCGGTGGGGGCGACGGGCCGCGATGAGATGATGCGCGCGGCCTCACCGGCTGAGACGCTGCGGCTGATCCGCCAGCATTTCGGAGAGGCGGCATGAGCGGTTTTGTGGCAGCTTCGGGTCTTCGCGTCCCCCGCAAGCATCTGGGCTGGTGTGCCGAGGCCGCGGGCGCAGGGGGCTGGGCTGAGACGCTGCGGCTGATCCGGCTGCATTTCGGAGGGGCGGCATGAGCGGTTTTGTCGCCGGGCCCGGTTTTGATGCGCTCCCTTTACCGGCGCTGATCATCGACGGGGCGGGCCGCGTGGTGGCGCTGAACGATGCGGCGGAAAGCTGGCTGAACCTGTCGCGCCGCGCCGCCTTGGGGCAGCCCTTGCAGGGTGAGGCGATGCAGGCCCGGCTGCGCACCGAGCCGCCCTTGGCCGAGCTGCTGGCGCGGCTCTCTGCGGGGCGGGCGGGGCTGTCGCAACCGCTTATGCGCTTTGATCTGGGCGACCGGCAGGGCGGGCATCTGTCGCGTCACGGCGATGTCTGGATCGGTCCCGCGCCTGATAATCTGCCCGGCGGCGCGGTCGTTCTGGTCACGCCCCGCGACGCGGCGGGGCTGAACCCCGGTCATGCCGCGCGGGCTGCGGCGCGCCAGGCCATCGGCATGGCCGAGATGCTGGCCCATGAGATCAAGAACCCGCTGGCCGGGATTCGCGGTGCGGCGCAGCTTTTGTCGATGAATGTGGGCGATGAGGACCGCGAGCTGACCGACCTGATCGTCGCCGAATCGCGCAGCATCGTCGCCTTGCTGGATCAGGTTGAGCGGTTCGGAGACACCACCCCGCCCGCGATTGTGCCGGTGAACCTCCATGACGTGCTGGAACGCGCGCGGCGCTCAGCCACGCTTGGCTTTGCGCAGGGCCTGCGCATCGTGACGGATTACGACCCCTCATTGCCGCAGGCGCTGGGCGATTATGACCAGTTGGTGCAGGTCATGCTGAACCTGATGCGCAATGCCGCCGAGGCCATGGGGCGGGGACAGGGCAGCACGATCCGCCTGCGCAGCTATTACGACGGCGCCTTGCGGGTCGCGGGGCCGGACGGGCCGCAGGCCCTGCCGCTTCAGATCGAGGTTGAAGATGACGGCCCGGGCATCCCCCCGCATCTGGCCGCGCAGATATTCGAGCCCTTCGTCTCGGGGCGCGAGAACGGCACCGGGCTGGGGCTGGCGCTGATTTCAAAGATCATGGCCGATCATGGCGGCTGGGTGGGGCTGGAATCGCGCCCCGGCCGGACCCTGTTCCGCCTGTCATTCGCAAGGGCTTGAAAACATGGATGGAACCGTTCTTGTCGCCGATGATGACCGCAGCATCCGCACGGTGCTGACGCAAGCGCTGACCCGCGCGGGCTGTCGCGTCCATGCCACCGGCAGCCTGCAACAATTGCTGAGATGGGCCGAAGAGGGGCGCGGCGATCTGGTCGTCACCGATGTGATGATGCCCGATGGCAACGGCATCGACATGATCCCGGCCATCCGTCGCGCAAGGCCGGATCTGCCGGTGATCGTGATCTCAGCCCAGAACACCATCGTGACCACCATTCGCGCGACCGAGGCGGATGCCTTCGACTACCTGCCCAAGCCCTTTGATCTGCCCGACCTGCTGGCCCGCTCGCGTGATGCTCTGGCCCGTCGCCCCCGGCTCTCGGACCCCGAGCCTGCCGCCCCGGCAGAGCCTGCGCCCGATCTGGCGGGCCTGCCGCTGATTGGTCACGCGCAGGCCATGCAGGCGATGTTCCGGCTGGTGGCGCGGGTGCTGAATGTCGATCTGCCGGTGATGGTGACGGGCGATGCGGGGGCGGGCAAGACCATGGTTGCCCGCGCGATCCATGATCTGTCGGCGCGGGCGCAGCGCCCTTTGGTGGTGGTTGGTCCCGCTGATGCGGCTGCGGGTGAGGCCCGCGATCCGCTGGCCCGCGCCTTCGCGCAGGCGGCGGGCGGCTCGGTTTTGATCGAGAATCCGGCAGGCTTCGACGCCGCCGCGCAGGCCCGTCTTCTGGCCCTGATCGAGGCTTCGGGGGCGGACGCGCCAAGGCTGATCTCGACCGGCGCGGCGGAGGCCGCCGAGGGGCTGCGGCCAGACCTGTTCTATCGGCTGGCCGCCGTCACCGTGGCGGTGCCGCCCCTGACCGCGCGGCTGGATGACCTGCCCGCGCTGTCGGCGCATTTTCTGGCGCGGGCGGCGGCGCAGGGGCTGGGGGCGCGCAGTCTGTCTGAGGCGGCGCTGGCGGTGCTGCGGGCGCATCCCTTCCCCGGCAACCTGCGTGAGCTGGACAATCTGATGCGCCGCCTTGCGCTGACCGGGGCGGGCGAGATCGGCGCGGATGAGATCACCGCAGCACTCCATCCCGCCGACAGAAAGCCGTCGCCGGTGGTGCAAGGGCGGCTCTCGGATGCGGTCGCGGCGCATCTGTCGCGCTATTTCGACCTCCACGGTGAGGCCCTGCCGCCGCCCGGCCTCTATGACCGCATCCTGCGTGAGATCGAGGCCCCGCTGCTGGAGATTGCGCTGGACGCGACGCAGGGCAATCAGCTGCGCTGCGCCGAGCTGTTGGGGATCAACCGCAATACGCTGCGCAAGAAACTGACCGACCTGAATATACAGGTGACACGCCGCCGCAAACTGATGTAAAACAGCCACAAGGGTTGTGTCGTTTCGGTCACGACCGGCAGGACGGCGCAGCCAAGCGCCGCCTGTGCGCCCGCAAGACGGGCAGAGGCAGTTTTATGATTGAGGGCGGAGCGGGCATGGTTCAGCGATGGAAAACGGGCTGACAGGCGCGAAACGGCTGGCGGGTCGTGGTGCTCGTCGTGGCGCCCGTTCGGGCGGCACGCTGGCCGATCAGATTGTCCGGCTGCGCATGCTGCAGAGGTTGCGCAACTCGGCCCTGCTGGCCTTTGTGCTGGCCGCGCCGGTGCTGGCCTTGATCACGATCATTGTCATCAGCCTGGCCGGTGAGCTGCGCGACTCACGCCTGCTGCGCGTCGTGCTGGTGCTTGATTTCGCCTATATCCTGCTGCTGGGCGGGCTTTTGGCCTATCGCCTGATCGCGGGGCGGGCGCGGGGCCAGCAACAGGGCGCGCGGCTGCATACCCGGCTGGTCACGGTCTTTGCGGGGATCGCCATGGTGCCCACGATCATCATCGCGCTGTTTGCCGGGCTTTTGGTGAATGCGGGGCTGGAGGGGTGGTTTTCCGACCGGGTGAAGCAGGTGGTGAACACCTCGCAGGCGGCGGCGGTGGCCTATCAGTCGCAGCATCGCACCGATCTGAGCGAGGACAGCCGCGCCCTTGCCGCCGCGCTCATTCAGGCGGCGCGGGCCAATCCGCTGATCGACGATGGCGATTTGCGCGTTCTGCTGGCGCAATATCAGCCGCAGATTCAGCGCGGCTTGCGCGAGGCCTATGTGATCGACGGTGCGGGCGTGATCCGCGCGCGGGGTGAGCGGTCCTATCAGTTCTATTACAATGAGCCCACCGGCGCCCAGTTCGACAGCGCCCGCCGCGACGGCGTGATCCTGATCGAGGATTGGGACCGATCCGAGTTCCGCGCCCTGGCCGCGCTGCCGCCGCTCGCCGATCGGTTCCTCTATGTGACCCGCGATGTGGACGGGCAGTTGCTGGGCCTGCTGGACGACACCCGAGAGACGATCACAGAATACCGCCAGCTGGAAAGCGACCGGGGCCGTGCGCTGCTGGAATTTTCGCTGGTTTATCTGGGCTTTGCACTGCTTTTGGTGATGGCCTCGATGTGGCTGGGCCTGTGGTTCGCAGATCGGCTCTCGCTGCCCATCGGGCGGCTGGCCGATGCCTCGGAACGGGTCGGGCGGGGTGAGCTGGATTTGCAGATCCCCGAACCCGATACCGGCGATGAGATTCAGACCCTTGGCCGCAGTTTCAACAACATGATGCGCCAGTTGAAGACCCAGCGCGACGCGCTGATCGACAGCCACCGCGCCAGCGACGAACAGCGCCGCCTGTTCGATTCGGTGCTGTCGGGGGTGACGGCGGGGGTGATCGGGCTGGATGCCGAGGGCGATGTGGATTTCGTCAACCGCGCCGCGATGCGGCTGCTGGGCGTGGACCCGGCCCGCGACCATGACCGCCCGCTGGCTCAGGTGGTGCCGGAATTCGCGGGCCTGTTCGCCCGCGCCGCTGAGACCTTGGCCGATTCGGTGCAGGATGAGATCCGGCTGGTCCGCGATGGCCGGATGGAAAGCCTGCTGGTGCGCATGGCGGGGCGTTCGGGTGAGGACGGAACGCTGGCCGGCTATGTGGTCGCCTTTGACGACGTGACTGAGCTTGTCTCGGCGCAGCGCATGGCGGCCTGGGGCGATGTGGCGCGGCGCGTGGCGCATGAGATCAAGAACCCGCTGACCCCGATCCAGCTTTCCGCCGAACGGCTGCGGCGCAAATTCGCGCCGGTCGCGGGCGATGATCGAGAGGCGCTGGATCAATATGTCGATGTGATCATCCGCCAGACCAATGACCTGCGCCGGATCGTGGATGAGTTCTCACGCTTTGCGCGGATGCCCGAGCCCGACCGGCGTGAGACCGATATCGCCAAGCTGCTGCGCGATACCGTGCTGATCCAGCAAGACGCGCTGGACGCCGCGCTTCATCGTGAGATCCCGTCCGATCCGGTGCGCATCGACTGCGACGCAACCATGATGGCGCAGGTGTTTACCAATCTGCTCAAGAACGCGGGCGAGGCGATGGACGATCTGCGCGCAGACCCGCCCGAGGGCTGGACCCCGCAGATCACCGTCACGCTGGCGGAATCGCCCGATGCGGTGACGATCTGCATCACCGATAACGGCGCGGGCCTGCCCGAGGACCGCTCGCGCCTCTTCGACCCCTATGTCACGCATAAGGCGCATGGGACCGGCCTTGGCCTGCCCATCGTCAAGAAGATCATCGAGGAACATGGCGGTAGCTTTGCGCTGCATGACGCGCCGAAAGGGCAGGGTGCACAGGCCGAAATCAGGTTGCCGCGCGAACGCAATCCGGTGCGCGGTGCGGCGCGCAAGAACAAGGAACAAGAGGCAGGTATGAAATGACCGATATTCTGATCGTTGACGATGAAAAGGACATTCGCGAACTGATCTCGGACATCCTCAAGGATGAGGGGTTCGGGACACGGCTTGCCGCCAACTCGGATGAGGCGATAGCGCGGCTGAATGAGGCCGAGCCGTCGCTGATGATCCTTGATATCTGGCTCAAGGACAGCCGGATGGACGGGATCGACATTCTCAAACAGGTGAAGCGCAACAATCCCGATGTGCCGGTCATCATCATCTCAGGTCACGGCAATATTGAAATCGCTGTCGCCGCGATCCGGCAGGGCGCCTATGACTTTATCGAAAAGCCGTTCAATATTGATCAGCTCATGGTCGTCATCAACCGCGCGATGGAGACGAACCGCCTGCGCCGCGAAAACGCCAAGCTGCGCCGGGGTGAGGTGCGCCAGTCCGAGATGCTGGGTCGTTCCGCCGCCTTCCGCCGTCTGCGCGATCAGTTGGACAAGCTGGCCAAGTCGAACGGGCGCGTGATGCTGTCGGGTGAGCCGGGGACGGGCAAGGAAATGGCCGCGCGCTATATCCATGCGCAATCGCCCCGTGCCGAGGCCCCCTTTGTCATCGTCCCCTGCGCGACCATTGAGCCCGAGCGGATGGAGGAGGTTCTCTTCGGTCGCGAATCCGATGGCCGGGTTGAGCCGGGGCTGTTGGAACAGGCCCATGGCGGCGTGATCTATTTCGATGAGGTCGCCGACATGCCGCTTGGCACGCAGCCCAAGATCCTGCGCGTGCTGACCGAACAGCAATTCACCCGCGCGGGTGGGGCGGACAAGGTGCGGGTTGATCTGCGGGTGATTTCCTCGACCAATCGCGATCTGGCCGGTGAGATTGCGGCGGGCCGCTTCCGGCAGGAACTGTTCGACCGGCTGAATGTGGTGCCTTTGGCGGTGCCGCCCTTGGATGAGCGCCGCGACGATATCCAGCTGCTGGCTGAGCATTTTATCCGCCAGTTCCATGAGGAACAGAACCTGCCCGCCCGCGACCTGCCCGAGGAAACCGTGGCCGCGCTTCAGGCGCTCAACTGGCCGGGCAATGTGCGGCAATTGCGCAATATGGTGGAGCGGGTGCTGATTCTGGCCGAAGACAGCGGCCCGATCAACCCGTCCGAGCTGGAGGCCCAGACCGGCCCCGGCAATGAGGCTGAGACCCTGACCCTTGGCCCGCGTATCACCTCACTTGCGCTGCGCGAGGCGCGGGAGCTGTTCGAACGCGAATATTTGTTGAACCAGATCAACCGCTTTGGCGGCAATATCTCACGCACCGCGCAATTCGTGGGGATGGAGCGCAGCGCCCTGCACCGCAAGCTCAAATCGCTGGGCGTGGTCGGCGGTGTGCGCAGCGAGGATGAGATGGTGGGGAAATAGGCGCCAATTGCGCCGCCCCGCCCGCTGGCCTAAACTTGCGCCAGCCAGTTTAAAGCGTCGGGCGCAAAGGGGCGGGCATGAAGATCATCATTTGCGGCGCCGGTCAGGTCGGCTGGCAGATCGCGCGTCAATTGTCGCGTGAGCGCAACGATGTCACGCTGATCGACACCAATCCCGAACTGATCCGCCGCGCCACCGATTCGCTGGACGTCCAAGGGGTCGCGGGCTTTGCAAGCCATCCTGAGATCCTCGATCAGGCGGGCGCGCGCGATGCCGATCTGATCATCGCGGCGACCCATTCGGATGAGGTGAACATGGTCACCTGCCAGATCGCCCATTCGGTCTTTCAGGTGCCGCGCAAGATCGCCCGGCTGCGCAGCGCGGCCTATCTCCATGCGATTTATTCCGACCTTTACCGCACTGACCACCTGCCCATCGACGTGGTGATCAGCCCCGAACGTGAGGTGGCCCATGCGGCAATGACGCGGCTGCGGGCGCCCTCGACCTTTGATGCGGAAGAGTTCATGGGCGGGCGGGTGCATCTGCTGGGCGTCACGCTGGACCCTGACAGCCCCGCGCTGAACACGCCCTTGCGACAGCTCTCGGACCTGTTCCCGACCCTGCCCGTGGTGGTGGTCGGCGTGCGCCGCGCGGGCCGACTGTTCGCGCCCGATGCCGGCGACCAACTGGCCGCCGGGGATCAGGTCTATCTGTTCACCCCTGCCGGTGACGCCGCCCGCACGTTAGAGGTTTACGGCAAGGCCAGCCCGGCGACCGAACGCATCGTGCTGATCGGCGGCGGGCATGTGGGCCTGGCCGTCGCGCAGGAAATCGAGGCCGCCCCCGCCCATTACCGCGCCAAGATCATTGAACGCAGCCGCAGCCGCGCCGAGGAACTGGCCGATCTGCTGGGCCACACGCTGATCCTCAATGGCGACGGCCTTGCGCCCGAATTGCTGGCTGAGGCGGCGGTGGAGCGCGCCGATGCCGTCCTCACCCTGACCGAGGATGACAAGACCAATATCCTTGCCGCTTTGCGCGCCAAGCAGGCGGGGGCGCGCATGGCGGTCTGTCTGGTCAATGATATCTCACTGATCCCGCTGTTGGCGGAACTGGATATCGACGCCTGGATCAACCCGCGCGCGGCGACCGTCTCAACCATTCTGCGCCATATTCGCCATGGCCGGGTCCGCGATGTCTATGCCATCGGCGACGGTGAGGCCGAGGTGATCGAGGCGCAGGTGCTGTCCACCTCATCCGTGGCGGGCAAGACCATTCGTGAGATCGCGTTCCCGCCAAGCGCCATCGTCGGCATGGTCCAGAAAGGTGGGCGGCTGGTGCGGCCGGTCGGCGACCTGCGGCTGGACGAAGGCGATATCATCTGCATCTTCGCGCTCTCGGCCGATGTGGCGCAGGTCGAGGCGCTGTTGCAGGTCTCGATCGACTATTTCTGATGAGCGGTCCTCTGCGCCCCGCCACCGAGCTGGCCCGCCTGCCGCTGATGGTCACGCTGACCGCAGGGGCGGGGGCGCTGATGCTGCTGCCTGCGGGTTATGCGCTTGGGCTGGGGGATCTGCGGCTGGCGCGGATCTTTGGGGCCAGCGGGGCGATGGTGCTGGTGCTTGCCATCATGGCCGGGCTGGCGGTGCGGGGAAACCGCGGGGCTGCGCCCGAACGGTCCATCCTGCGCACCATGCTGGCGGTGATGGTGCTGCTGCCGGTGGTGCTGGCACTGCCCTTGGCGCAGGCGCTGCCGGATACCGGGCTCTTCAACGCATGGTGGGAGATGGTCAGCGCGCTGACCACCACCGGCGCGACGCTTTACGCGCCCGAGCTGCTGCTGCCGCCGGTTCATCTGTGGCGCGGGCTGGTCGGCTGGGCGGGCGGGCTGTTCGTGCTTGTCACCGCGATTTCGGTTCTGGCACCGCTGCGGCTCGGCGGGTTTGAGATCCTGGCGCCATCGGGCGAGGACGCAAGCGCGACGCTGCGCGCCGCCTCCGCCGAACGCGACAGCGCGGCGCGTATCGCGCGCAGCTTTGTGGCCATCGCGCCGGTCTATGCCGGGCTGACCGCCGCGCTGTATGTCGCGCTGTTGATGGCGGGCGACGCGCCGCTGGTCGCGCTGATGCGGGCGATGGGCACGCTTTCGACAAGCGGCATCGCCCCGGTTGCGGGCGGTGTGGGCGCAAGCTCGGGTCTGGCGGGTGAGATCCTTGTCGCGGGCTTTCTGGTGCTGGCCCTGTCGCGGAGGTTCTGGCCCGGCGGCGGCGCCTTGCGCGCCAGCCCGCGCGTCACAGGCGACCCGGAATTGCGCATGGCGCTGGCCGTGGTGCTGGCGGTCGCGGTTGCGCTGTTCGCCCGCCATTTCGTGGCGCTGACCCACGGCGAGGCAGTCGCCGCGCAAAGCGGGCTGGCCGCCGCATGGGGCGGGTTTTTCAACGCTTTGTCCTATCTGACCACGACCGGCTGGAACTCGACCGAGTGGGAGGGCGCGCGGGCCTGGTCGGGCCTCTCCGCGCCGGGGCTGCTGCTGGCGGGGCTGGCGATCATGGGTGGGGGCGTGGCGACCACGGCGGGGGGCGTCAAGCTGTTGCGCGTCTATGCCTTGGCCCGCCAGTCTCAGCGAGAGCTGGAGCGCATGATCCACCCCCATTCCGTCGCGGGCGGCGGCGCGGTGGAACGGCGGCTGCGCGAAAAGGGGGCGTTTCTGGCGTTTATCTTTTTCATGCTTTTCGCGGTCTCGATTGCGGCGACGGTGGTTCTGGTCTCACTCTGGCCGGTGCCCTTCGACACGGCGGTCATCCTGTCGATTGCCGCGCTGACCAATACCGGGCCTCTGGCCTCGACGATCCCGCTGATCCCGGTGACCGAAGCAAGCGCCGGTCTGGCCTCGGCGCCCTTTGACGGCTGGTCGGGGCTTGCGCCCTTCACCAAAAGCGTTCTGGCCGGGGCAATGATCGTGGGGAGGCTTGAGACGCTGGCCATTCTGGCGATGTTCGCGCCCGATCATTGGCGGCGATAAAGTCACGCTTGCCAAATCAAAACCGACGCGCCGCTTGCCAGCCCGATTTTCCTTGCCTAAATATCATACAAAACAACAATGAAACGGGAGCGGGATGGCTGGCGATAAACAAAACCTTCAGGATGCGTTCCTGAATCACGTCCGTAAGGCGAAAGTCCCGGTCACGATTTTCCTGATCAATGGCGTGAAGTTGCAGGGCGTCATCACGTGGTTTGACAATTTCTGCGTCCTGTTGCGCCGCGACGGGCAGTCGCAGCTTGTCTATAAGCACGCGATTTCCACGATCATGCCCGGCGCGCCCATTTCCCTTTACGAAGGCGAAGAGTGATTGGCTGAGCCGTTCGAGACCGAACGCGCCCCCACGCGGGCCTTTGTGATCCATCCCGAGATCGACGGGCGCGACGGCCCGCGCCGGACACCTGAGAACGCGCTTGATGAGGCGGTGGCGCTTGCCCATGCGCTGCCCGGCGTCGAGATCGTCGGAGCCGAGGTCGTGCGGCTGCGCAATCCCAGCCCCGGCCATCTGTTCTCGACCGGCAAGCTGGATGAGGCAGGCGCGGCCATAGCGGCGGTTGAGGCCGAACTGGTCCTGATCGACGGGCCGGTGACGCCGGTGCAACAGCGCAATCTGGAAAAGGCGTGGGATGTGAAGATCCTCGACCGCACCGGGCTGATCCTTGAGATCTTCGCCGACCGGGCGCGGACCCGCGAAGGCGTGCTTCAGGTCGAGCTGGCCGCGCTGTCCTATCAGCGCACGCGGCTGGTGCGGGCATGGACCCACCTTGAGCGGCAGCGGGGCGGGCTTGGCTTTGTTGGCGGCCCCGGCGAGACTCAGATCGAGGCCGACCGCAGGGCCATTGACGAACAGATGACCCGGCTGCGCCGCCAGTTGGAACGGGTGGTCAAGACCCGCAGCCTCCATCGCGCCGCGCGTGCCAAGGTGCCTTACCCGATCGTCGCGCTTGTGGGCTATACCAATGCGGGCAAATCCACGCTCTTCAACCGCCTGACCGGGGCCGAGGTTCTGGCCAAGGACATGCTGTTTGCCACGCTGGACCCGACCATGCGGGCGATCCGTCTGCCCTCGGCGGATGGCAGCGCGGCAGGGCGCAAGGTGATCCTGTCGGATACGGTGGGCTTTATCTCGGATTTGCCGCATGAACTGGTCGCGGCTTTCCGCGCCACCTTGGAAGAGGTGCTGGAGGCCGACCTGATCCTGCATGTGCGCGACATCTCGCACCCCGAGACTGAGGAACAGGCGGCGGACGTGGCTGAGATCCTCGACGGTCTGGGCGTGGATGAGGATGTCGCCCTGATCGAGGTCTGGAACAAGATTGACGCCCTGTCCGAGCAAACCCGAGAGGCCCTGCGCCGCACTGACCGGCGCACCGAGGGCGTGCAGGCGGTCTCGGCGCTGACGGGTGAGGGGATGGGCGATCTGGTCGCCGCGATTGATGCCGCGCTTGCCGTGGCCCTCGATGAGCCGCGCGAACGCGATGTCGTGACGCTGCCCTTTGGCGACGGGCGCAGGCGCGCATGGCTTCATGAGGCGGGTGTGGTCGAGACCGAGACCGCGACCGATGCGGGCCAAGAGTTCCGCGTGATCTGGACCGCCCGCCAAAAGGCCGGGTTCGAGGCTTTGGAAGACTGACCGCGCCGCCGCCCGCCCGTCTCCGGCATTATTGTCTTTTGTCCCCAAATATCCCGGGGTCCGGGGCAGCGCCCCGGCGGGTGCGCTCAGGC
>JAUNTZ010000085.1 GCA_030538425.1 Paracoccus sp. (in: a-proteobacteria)
CCCCGCCATCCATGAAGAACAACCATGGAGGGGCGCATCATGCAAATCATCGGGCCGGATTTTCTTGTTTTTGGGGTGGATGACCTGGCGGGATGCGCCGCCTTTCTGACCGATTTCGGGCTGACGCCTGTCGATGTCACCGACAAGGGCGGGCGGTTCGAGGCTCTGGACGGGACCGGCATCATCATCCGCGACCGCAACGACCCTTCGCTGCCCGCGCCGCTGCCCACGCAGTCGATGCTGCGCCAGCAGATTTTCGGGGTGAAATCCGCCGCCGATCTGGACGCGATCGAGGCCGAGATCAGCAAGGACCGCCGCGTCACCCGGTTGGCCGATGGCGCGATCGAGTTCAAGGACGACCACGGGTTCGAGCTGCGCTTTCAGATCACGCAGCGGCGCAAGCTGGACATGCCCGCCGAAAAGATCAACGCCCCCGGCGCCCCCGCGCAGCGCGCGCCGAATGAGCTGGGCGTGTGGGAAGGGATGCCCGCGGCGCCGCGCTCGCTGTCGCATGTGGTGTTGTTCGTGCCGGATATCGACGTGGCGGTGCAGTTCTACTGCCACCGGCTTGGCCATGTCATCACCGACGTTCTGACCGGGGCGGGGCCGTTCCTGCGCCCGCAAGGCACCGACGATCACCACACGCATTTCTTTATCCGCACCCCCGAATACATGAAGGGCTGCGAGCATCTGGCCTTTCACATGGGCGGCCCGACCGAGTTGATGCTGGCCGGAACTCGTTTCGTGAACAAGGGCTATCAAAGCTTCTGGGGGCCGGGGCGGCACAAGTTCGGATCAAACTGGTTTTGGTATTTCAACAGCCCGCTTGGCTGCCATTTCGAATATGACGCCGACATGGACAAGCATGACGACGAATGGACCGCACGCGAGGCGCAGGCCAATGCCGAGAACTCGCAGATTTTCCTGTTTCAGCACCGGGACAAGTGGTTCCCGATGGGCGGCCCCGAGGGCAAGGCCGACTGACCACAAGCCAGCGCCCGCCCAGAGGAAGGGGCAGGCCAGCAACATCAAGGGGAGGGGATAACATGGCCGCCAATTCCGGCATCACTCGCGTTCTGATTATCGGCGGAGGCTTTTCCGGCATGACCGCCGCGCTAGAGCTTGACCGCGCCGGTCTGTCGGTCGATCTGGTCGAGATCGACCCCGACTGGCGCAGCTATGGCGCGGGCATCAGCCTGCATGGCGCGACCATGCGAGTGTTCCAGCGGATCGGGATTCTGGACGAATACCTCAAGAAAGGCTCGGCCACCGAAGGGGTGCAGATACGCAATCCCGCGACGGATGAGGTTCTTGTGACCGTGCCGACCCCCGCCGTTGGGCCGGGTATTCCGGGCGGTGGCGCGATCATGCGCCCGGTGCTGGCGGGGATTCTGCGCGATGCGGTCCGGGCCAGCGGGGTGAATGTGCGGCTGGGGCAAAGCTTTACCGACCTGCAAGACGGTGCGGATGGCATCGCAGTAAGTTTCACCGATGGCATCAGCGCGACTTATGATCTGGTGATCGGGGCGGATGGGCTGAACTCGGCCACGCGGGCGGCGGTGTTTCCCGATGCGCCCGCGCCCCGGTTCATCGGTCAGGCGGTGTGGCGGGCGGTGTTCCCGGCCCCGGTTGAGATCACCTGCCCGACGATGTGGATGGCGGGCGGGCTGAAGGCCGGGATCAACCCTGTCGGTGACGGGCTGGCCTATCTGTTCCTGACCGAAATCTGCGACCGCGCCCATGTCGAGCAGGCGCAGTTCACCGACCGGCTGTCGGCGCTGCTGGCGCAATTCCCCTCACCCATCCTGACGCGGGTGCGCGAGGGGTTGGGACCGGACAGCCAGATCATCTATCGCCCGCTGGATCAGTTCCTGATGCCACGCCCGTGGTATCGCGGCCGGGTGGTGCTGATCGGGGATGCGGTTCACGCCACCACGCCCCATCTGGCGGCGGGGGCCTGCATCGGGGTCGAGGATGCCGTGGTTCTGGCCGAAAGCATCGCCAGCGCCACCCATCTGCCCGAGGCGCTGGATCGTTTCGAGACGCGCCGCTGGGATCGCTGCCGCATGGTGGTCGAGAACTCGGGCCGGCTTGCCGAGATCGAGCTGAACGGCGGCGACAAGGCCGAACATGCGCAGATCATGGGCGGCTCGATGCGAGCCTTGGCCGAGGCGATATAGGCCAGATTAAGGGAGGGAAAACAATGACAAACGGAAAACTGGGCGTCAGCGCAATGCTGGCGCTGGTGGTGGCACATTGCGCGGGGATGATCGACCTTGTGGCGCTGCCGGTTTGGGTCGGCGCGCTGATCGGGCGGTTCGGGTTCACGCCGCAGCAGGCGGGCGGGCTGGTCACGCTGTTCCTGCTGGGCGCGGTGGCGGCCAGTGCTGTTGTCGCCCCGCGCTTCAACAAAATCCACCCGCGGCTGGTGGCGGCGGGCGGCTTTGCCATTGGCGCGGCGGGTTTTGCACTGGCCTCGACCCGGACGGATTTCGCGGGGCTTGGGGTGCTGCACGCGCTGACGGGCGTTGCGGTCGGGGCGGCGCTGTCGGCGGTGCATGGCACCATGGGACGCACCGCGAACCCGCATCGCACATTCGGCATCGCGACCGTGGCCATCGGAGCGTTTGGGATCATCGCGCTTGGCGTGCTGCCGCAGATCATCATTGCGCAAGGGGGTGCTGCGCTGTTCATCGCACTGGCGGCGGTCATGGCGGTTGCGGCTTTGGCCTGCGCGGTGCTGTTCCCGCCGGTCTCGGTGCTGGTGCCAGAGCCTGATCGCGACCTGTCGGGCCTTGGCGCGGGCGTCTGGCTGGTGATCCTGGGGATCAGCGCCATGACCTTTAATCAGGCGATGGTGTTTTCCTTTGTCGAGGTCATCGGCAAGGCCCGCGGCTTCCCCGAGGCCAACGTGCTGGCCGTGCTGATCGCGCTTGGTGTGGTCAATTTCGTGCTGGTCGGTCCCGCCGCCATGCTGCTGGAAAAGCGGCTGCGCCCGGAAACCGTGGTCCGCATCGGCCCGGCGGTTCAGGCGGCATTTGCGCTTGTGGTGACGGGGGCGACGGCCTTTACCGCCTGGGCGCCGGTGGCGGCGATGTTCGTGGCGGTGCAGATCTTTACCCATACCTTTGCCTTTGGCCTGCTGGCGCGGATGGATCCGTCGGGCCGCGCGGTGGCGGCAACGCCCGCCATGCTGATGTCAGGCGCGGCACTTGGCCCCATCGTCGGCGGAGCCTTGGCGCAACAGCTTGGCTATCACGCGCTTGGCTATGCGGCGGTGGTCGTGGCGGCGGTCTCGATCACGCTGTTCACCATGGGCTGCGCGCGGGGG
>JAUNTZ010000086.1 GCA_030538425.1 Paracoccus sp. (in: a-proteobacteria)
CCCAGACCAAAGCCCGCATAATGCGCCGCGCCCTTTTCCATGATGACCGGCACGGTCGCCAGCGAGATCACGTTATTGACCACGGTCGGGCGGCCCAGAAACCCCTCAAGCGCGGGCAAAGGCGGCTTGGCGCGAACGATGCCACGCTTGCCCTCAAGGCTGTTGAGCAGGCTGGTCTCCTCGCCGCAGACATAGGCTCCGGCACCCTTGCGGATCTCGATCTCGAAGGCGCGGCCCGATCCCAGAACATCGCGGCCCAGCACCCCACGCGCGCGGGCGATCCGCACCGCCTTTTCCATGACGTGGATCGCATCGGGATATTCGGACCGCGTATA
The DNA here is from genome assembly GCA_030538425.1 of Paracoccus sp. (in: a-proteobacteria). GTDB lineage: Bacteria > Pseudomonadota > Alphaproteobacteria > Rhodobacterales > Rhodobacteraceae > Paracoccus. The sequence continues at coordinate 336 of JAUNTZ010000086.1, forward strand.
GACATAACCCCGCGTCGCCCCCACGGCGAGGCCCGCAATCGCCATGCCCTCGATCAGCGTGAAGGGATCACCCTCCATTAACATACGATCAGCGAACGTGCCGCTGTCGCCCTCATCGGCATTGCAGACGATATATTTCTGACCGGCCTGCGCCTCGGCCACGGTTTTCCACTTGATGCCGGTGGGGAAACCGGCCCCGCCGCGCCCGCGCAGCCCGCTATCGGTGATCTCCTGCACGATGGCGGCGGGGTCCATCGTTACCGCACGGCGCAGACCGGCAAGCCCGCCATGCGCGGCGTAATTGTCCAGATCAAGCGGGTCAATGACACCACAGCGCGCAAAGGTCAGCCGTGTCTGCGCCGCCATCCATGGAAGATCATCGACCGGGCCAAGCCCCGCAAGCGCGCCGTCCAGCAACGCGCCCGCATCGGCTGGCGCGAACGGGCCGTAGCCATGGCGGATGCCGTCGCGTTCGACCTCGACCAAGGGTTCCAGCCAGACCATCCCGCGCGAGCCGTTGCGGATGATCTGCACTTCGACCCCGCGCACGGCGGCCTCGCGCGCGATGGCGGCGGCGACCTCATCTGCGCGCAAAGCCTTGGCGGCGCTGTCACCGGGAACATAGATCTTCATGCCCGCGCCTCTGCGATCAGAGCATCCAGACGCGCTGCATCGACCCGTCCCGCCACGCGATCATCCAGCATCGCGGCAGGCGCACAGGCGCAGAGGCCAAGGCAATAAACCGGCTCGACCGTCACCCGCCCGTCCGGCGTCGTGCCGTGCCAGTCCAGCCCAAGCCGCGCCAAAGCCGCCTCGGCCAGGCCGTCGCCACCCATTGCCTGACAGGCCTCGGCCCGGCAGATTTTCAGAACATGACGCCCCGCAGGCGCATCGCGGAAATCGTGGTAAAAGCTGACCACCCCATGAACCTCGGCACGAGAGATGTTCAACTGCGCCGCCAGCACCGGATAGGCCGCCTGCGGCACATGGCCGAACGCCTCTTGCAGCGCGTGAAGCATGGGCAGCAAAGGCCCCTCCAACGCGGCGTATGGCGCAATCACGTCGCGGATCTCGGCCTCGGACGGGGCCGGGTTGCTGGCTGGCATGGCTGACATTCCCCCAATTCGTCCGGGTAGTGAAACGCAGCACTATATCGAAATCAATATCGCATTTCCGTCAGGTGATAGAAAATCCCTATCGTCCTTCGCGGTAAATCCGCCGCGCCTCGGTCAAAAGAGCGTCCAGAACCGGCGTATTCGGCTCGCGGTAAGGGGCGACCAGACCGACGCGATGCGCCTGCCCCTCTTGCGAAAAAGGCACCGCGCGCAGGGGCTTGCCCACGATCAGGAACCGCGCCACATCCTCGGGCAGCACCGTAACCCAGCCGCCTGCCGCGACATGGGCGACCAGAACCACGGTCGAGTTCGACTCGATCAGCGCATCAGGCACCACCCCGGCGGCCGCAAAATTCTTGTCCACGATCCGCCGGTTCTGCATGTCAGGCGTCAAAAGGCACAGCCGCACCCCCGCCATGGCTGACCATTCCACGCGGTCCTGCGCGGCAAAGGGCGAATCCTCGGCGCAGACCAGAACATAACGCTCGGCATAAAGCGGCTCGGTGGTCACGCGGCCCATCGGCTCGTTATCGAGATAAGAGATCCCCGCATCCACATCCAGGTTGTCCAGCATCGACAGAATCTCGGCCGAGTTCCGCGACAGGATGGTAAAGCGCACATTGGGATGGCGGCGGCTGAAGCCCGTGACCAGATGCGCGGCCCATGTCATCGCGGTCGGGATCACCGCAATGCGCAACCGCCCCGCAAGCCCGTGCTGGGTAAAGCGCATCTCTTCGCGTAATTGACGCATATCACCCACGATGCGCCGCGCCCAGACAAGCGCGGTCTGCCCCTCGGGCGTCAACCCGCCAAAGCGCGAGCCGCGAAAGATCAGCAAGACACCAAGCTGTTCCTCTAGCTGCTTGATCCCCGCCGAGAGCGTGGGCTGCGTGATCCCAAGGCTTTCGGCGGCGCGGCCGAAATGCTGTTCCTTGGCAACGGCGATGAACATTTCCAGCTTGTCCAGCATGATCCCCCCGCCTCACTTTCGCGCCCTTCTTTGCGCCGCGCGCAGGGGCCGCGCAAGAAAAAACCCCGGCGGGCGCAGGGCCTGCCGGGGTCGGATCAATGCCAAGGGGCGATTACATCACCAGAGGCTTGCCGTTCTGATTATGCCGCACCGCCAGCTTGCGGCCCATCCGCCCCGAGGCCAGCACACGCGCCGGTTCGGGCGTATAGTCGCGGTCACGCAGTTCCGGGAAGATCGCGAAGATTTCTTCCAAAGCGGCAGAGCCGACGACTTTCAGCGCCTGCGGGCCGGTAAACAGCGATTCCGACTCGGCGCCGTTGGCAAAGACAATCTCGTGCTGATCGAACAGGAAGTGGACATACGTCACCTCGGCCAGATCCTCGGCAATGTCGATACCGTCGATTTGCAGCAACTGCTTGGCCGCAACCAGAACTTCATCGGTGCCGAACATCTTTTGCGCGATGTTGGAACGCACCAGAACGCGGTGCTGCGGGCTGACCACCAGATCAGCGACCGGCAGGCCATCGCCAAGCGCCCCGGCATTGATGCGGACCGGACGCAGCGAAGCGGCGCTGAACGGCATAAAGGTCAGCACCTGCGCGCCGACCCAACGAACCGGCTGGAACCCCGAATCGCGGGTGCGCACCATGTCGCCCGCCACCAGATCACCGGCACGAACCAGACCACGATCCGTTTCGATCATCGCATCGGCGGAGAAGCAGACCGGCAGGGGGGCGGGGCCAGTGGTGCCCATGACCTTCAAGTGAATATTCGACAGCCCGTATTGCGTAACCAGCGCCTCAAGGTTGTGGCTCATGGCCATCCCGAAATTGTCGTAGGTGCCGTTGCTTCTGACGG
>JAUNTZ010000038.1 GCA_030538425.1 Paracoccus sp. (in: a-proteobacteria)
GGCTTTGGTGAACAATTGGGCGGGCTTGGCGATGCCGCGACCGCGACGCTTGGCCGTGTGGATGTGGCTTTGGACAAGTTCACCGAAAGCGCGGGCGTGTTCGATGCCACGCTTGGCGCGGCGACCGGCACGCTTGACACGGTTCAGCGTTATATCGCCGCCGACCTGACCCGGCTGACCGCGCAGCTTGACGATACCGTTGCGCAGGCCGGGCGCGATTTCGGCAGCCTGTCGGAACGGGCCGGGCAGTCGCTGACGCAGCTTGACGGCGCGCTTGCGGGGGCGGGTGGTGCGATTGGTGCCGCGACCCGCGCCTTTGACGGCGCCGACCGGATGCTGAACACCGATATTGGCCCGGTCATCAGCGACCTGCGCCAGACGCTTGGCACCGCGAATGACGCCATCGCGCAGCTTGGCCGCGACCTGCCGGGGATCACCGACCGCATCGGTCAGGCGGCGGATTCGGCGGCGCGGGCCTTTGGCGGAATGAACGATATTGTCGCCGGGGCCTCAGCCCCGTTCTCCGATTTCAGCCAAGAGGGCTTGCCGCAGCTGACCCGCCTGTCGCGCGATCTGCGCGGGTTGGTCGAGAACCTGAACCAGATGGTGACTGAGCTGCGCCGCAACCCCTCCCAGATCATTCGCGGGCCGCAATCCGCGCCCGAGTTCCGCCGATAATGAGGTTTGCCATGTCCCGCCACACTCTTGCGCTTGCCATTGCTGCAATGCTGACCCTGCCGGGTTGCGCCGCGATTTCGGCGCTGTCGGGCGAGCCGGTGCGCGATGTCTTTGAACTGCGCCCGCCGGTCGATACGCCCCGCACCTGCGGGCAGGGCAGCCGTATCGAGCTGGTGGTTGAGCCGCCCAAGGTCTCAGGCTCGCTGGACAGCGACCGGATCATGGTCCGGCCCAACGTGCTTCAGGCCGAATATCTGGGCGATTCGCGTTGGGCCGACCCCCTGCCCGAGATGGTCCGCACGCTGCTGGTGCGCAGCCTTGGCGCCTATGACATCTTCCGCTATGTCGGGCGCGATCCTCTGGGCATGTCGGGCGATGTCGCCCTGCTGACCGAGATCACCCGGTTCAACGCCGCGATTTCGCCCGATGAGGCGGTCACGGTTGAGTTGCAGGTGAACGCCCAGCTGGTTGAGGAAATGACCACGAACATTGTCGCGCGGCGCCAGTTCAACGTCGTTGTGCCGGTCGAAGAGGCCGACACGCGTGAGCTGATGCCCGCCTTTGACCGGGCCACGCTGCAATTGCTGACCCAGATGAGCGACTGGACCATTTCCGCGGTCGGCGGCAATCCAGCCGCCTGCCGCTGAACCCCGCCTTATTCGGCGGGGCTGATCTGCGGGGTGCTGCGGCGCGCGGCACGGCGGCGCATCTCACGCTTGACCCTTGTGCGGCGCGCCTTGCGTTCGCGGCGGCGGCCGTCCCAGGCGATCAGGGTCGGGGTCAGCAACAGCGTCACGATGGTTGAGGTGGTCAGACCGCCCGCAATCGCGGTGGCAAGCTGCACCCAAAGCTGACCCGAGGGCGCGCCGATGAACATATCGCGCCCGGCAAAGTCGATGGTCAGCCCCATCACCATTGGCATCAGCCCGATGATCGTTGTGGCGGCGGTCAGGATCACCGGGCGGAAGCGCTCGGCTGCGGCGCGCATGGCGGCGCGGTCGGGCCCAAGCCCGTTGGCGCGATGTTCGTTATAGGCGTCGATCAGCACGATATTGTTGTTCACCACCACGCCCAAAAGCGCGACGATCCCGATCCCGCCCATGACGATGGAGAACGGCTCTTGCCGGATCATCAGGCCAAGGAACACGCCCGCCAGCGAGAAGATCACCGCCGAGAGGATGAGCACGGTCTGGAAGAAACTGTTCATCTGCGTGAGCAGCACGATAAAGGTCAGGAACACCGCGACGATGAAGGCGATGACAAGGAACTGCATGGTTTCCTGCTGATCCTCGATCTCACCGGCGAAGGTGACGCTGACCTCGGGGCCGAAATCCTCGGCGGACAGCGATTGCTGCAACCGCGCCAGCTCATCGTTCAGCGTAGTGCCGGGCGCGATATCTGCGGACAGGGTCTGCGCCTCGGACCCGCCGATGCGGGTGATGGCGGCGGGCGCCGGGGCCGGGACAAGCCGCACAAAGTTGGAGATCGGCATCTGCCCCGCCGAGGTCGCCACGCGCAGATTGGCCAGGTTCTCAAGATTGCGCTGATCGGGCGGATAGCGCAGCTTGATCGAGACCTCTTCATCAGCAAAATCAGGCAGATAGGTGCCCAGCTCAACGCCCCCTGTCAGCAATTGCACCGCCGTGCCAAGGCTGTTCATGTCGACGCCGTAGCGCGCGGCCTCCTCACGGTCGACCTGAAGGCGAATTTCCGGGTTGGGGCGCGGGGTGTCATTGCCGATATCGACGAATGTGCCCTGCTCAACCATGATCTGCTCGACCCGCGTTGCAGCGGCGTTCAGCGCGGCGCGGTTGGTGGCCGTGACCTCAACCTGAACGGGCCGCGAGGCGGCGGGGCCCGAGGCTGCCGCCTCAACCTGAACGGTGATGCCGGGGATCTGGTCGGCCTCATGGCGAAGCTGGTCGATGATCACGCCGGAACGCGGCCTTGTGCGCCAGTTGGTGAATTCGACCTGGATCATGCCGATCACATCGGTCGCCAGCTGGCCGCGCACCCGTTCCTGAACCGAGCCGATGGTCCGCGAATAAACCCGCTCAACCCCTTCATGGCCGATGACCTGCGCCTCAACCAGTTTGACCAGGCGGTCGGCCTCAACCACGGCAAGGTTGCCGTCGGCCTGAACCTGAATCTGGGCGCGCTCGGCATCGGTGGCGGGGAAAAAATCGACGCCTTTGCCAAAAATGCCGTAAGCATAGAACACCCCCAGCATGGCAAGGGTGGCAAGGCCAAGCATCAGGCCCGGGCGCTTGATCGCAAAGCGCGACACGCCGTTGATGGCCGATTTGGGGTCGTCATCATCGGCATCAGGCCCGTCATCGGGGGCCTTGCCGATCATCGTCCCGGTCACCGGCACAAAGATCAGCGCCATGAAAAGCGACATCAAGAGGGTCGCAATCATGGTGGCGGGCAGGTAGAACATGAACTCACCCGCGACGCCGGGCCAGAACAGCAGCGGAAAGAACACCGCAAGCGTGGTCACGGTGCCCGATGTGATCGGCCATGCCACGCGCTGCGCGGCCATGCGGAAGGCGGTGTGGCTGTCATAGCCCTGCGCGATCAGCCTTTCGCCCAGCTCCACGACCACAATCGCGCCATCAACCAGCATCCCCACCACAAGGATCAGCGCGAAAAGAACCACCACGTTCATGGTGAATCCAAGCGCCGAGATGATCAGAATCCCCGACAGGAATGAGCCGGGAATCGCAATCGCGACCAGAAACGAGGCGCGCACGCCAAGGAACAGAACCGTGGTCAGCATGACCAGAATGACGGCGGCGATCACGTTGTTTTGCAGGTCGGCCAACAGGTCGCGCATCTCGACCGACTGGTCGTTCATGAAGGCAAGCTGCACCTGATCGGGCCATTCGGATGAGACCTGATCGACCTTGGCGCGGACCATGGCCACCGTGTCGATCACATTCGCGCCCGAGCTTTTGCGCACGTCGATGGACAGCGCAGGCTGGCCGTCGATCCGGGCAAAGCTGACCGGGTCCTCGAAGCTTTGGCGGACCTCGGCCAGATCCTGCACGCGCAGCACCGTCGCCCCGTCCACCAGAACCGGAATCGACATGATATCGGCGATATCGACCACCGTGCCGGGGATCGAGATGGCGATGCGGCCCGCGCCGGTGTCGAAACTGCCCACCGCGATCAGTTGGTTGTTCGACTGCACCGCCTGCGCCAGCTGGCCCGGCGAGATGCCATAGGTCTCCATCGCCACCGGGTCGATCAGGATCTCCAGAAGGTCCTCACGGTCGCCGGTCAGGTCGGCCTGAAGCACGCCCGAGACCGTCTCAATCTCATCCTTGAGCTGGCGGCCAAGGCGCATCAGCTCGCGTTCGGGCACCTGACCCGACAGGGCGACGGTCAGGATCGGGAACATCGACATATCGACTTCGCGCACGAAGGGGCCGTCAGCGCCCGGCGGAAGGTCGCTTTTGGCGTTGTCCACCTCATCCTTGATGGATTGCAGCGCGGTCTGGTGATCGAAACCGGCGCGGAATTCAAGCTGGATGGTCGCGAAACCCTCAGCGGCGGTGGTCGTCATCCGCCGCAGCCCGTCCAGCGAGTTCACGCGCCGCTCAACCGGCTCAGCCAAAAGCTGGGCGGAATCCTCTGCCGAGACGCCGGAATAGGTCGTGTTGACGATAAAGATCGGGATATCGACCTCAGGCATCGACTCCTTGGGGATGCTGACATAGGACCAGAACCCGGCGCCCAGCAGCATGACAAGGATCAGAACAACCGTGCGAACGCGGCTGAAGGCGGCGGCGATGAATGCGTTCATGGCTGGGCCCCGCGCCTTAATTCGTGCTGTCGGTGGTGGCTTCGGTCGCGTCCGTCGTCGCCTCCGGCCCGTCCTCCGGCGCGGCCAGAGGCGAGGTCTGCACCGAATCGCCCGCGATACCGGCTGCGGCGGCGCTTGCTGCCTGCGAATCGGCGCTATCGGTGGCCGCATTGCCGCCCCAACCGCCCAGAATCCCGCGATAGTTTTCCGGCGTTTCCTCAACCCGGACCTGCTGGCCGCTGTTCAGCGCGCCTTGCGAGATGGTCACAAGCTGCACCCGGTCGGGCAGGCCGGTGACCCAGATCGCGTCCGCGCGGGCCTGCACGATGTCGATGGGATGAAAGATCAGGTGGTCGCCGGTCTCATCAATCGCCATCAGCCCGACCCGGCCCTGATCGTCCAGCCGGATCAACGCGGGCGACAGCTTATGCGCCTTCTGGGTGGCCAGCGGCAGGCGGATTTCAGCGCTGAGCCCGGCGGGAATTTCGGTGTCCGGGTTCGGGATCTCGACCTCAACGCGAAAGGTCCGCGTCTGCGCGGTCGCGATGGGGGAGATGAAGCTGATCTGACCCTCACGCTGAATGCCGCCGGTGAATTCGACCTGCGCGGTCATGCCGCGGCGGATCTGGCCGATTTCCGATTGGCGCACCTCAACCCGCGCGATAAGCGGGTCATTGTCAACGATTTCAAGGATTTCGCTGCCTGCGGGCACAAAGCTGCCCGCCTCTGCAATCACGTTTGAGACGGTGCCGCCGATGGGTGCGGTGATCTCTGTATTGGCCAGCTCCAGCTCAGCGGCACGGACGCCCGCGCGGGCGGATTCAAGCTGGGCAAAGCGCGACTGGCGTTCCGCGTCAGAGCTGACCCCGCGTTGGGCAAGGGTGCGGGCCGCCTCATAGTCGCGCTCGGCCGAGCTCAGCTGCGCCTGCGCCTGCGCCAGTGAGGCCTCGCGCGCATCGGCTGAGATCCGGGCCAAGGCATCGCCCGGCTGGACCTGCGCGCCAAGGCTTGTGACATCCTCAACAAGGCCGCCGACGCGGTTGCGCACGACCGCGATCTGATTGGGTACGACATCGCCGTAAAGCGCGGCCTCGGGCGTGACCAACTCGGCCTCACTGAAGCTGGCGGCGACCACCGGGATGGGAATCTGCGGTGCGACAACCTCTTGCGGGGGTTCGCGGTTCAGCATCCCGCCCCCAATCCAGAAGGCGAGAAAGCCGACGATGATCAGAAAAACCAGTGTCGATAAATTGAAAAACCTGCGCATCGCCTTGCCCGAAAATATGTCCGCTTGCGCCATAAGGGGGCGCCCACCCCTCGCGTCAAGACAAAAGCCCGTAATTTTACCTATTATGTGCGGGTAACGTGGCGCTTACAGCGCGCCAAGGATCATCCCGATCAGCCCGCAGGCAAACACCGCATAGCCACCGTCAATCAGGCTCAGCAGCGCCGGGCGGCGCACATAGCTATTGGTCAGCACCAGCCAGGGCGCCCCGATCATCAGCCCGATTGCCGCCCCGGTCAGCGCGCCGCGCCCGATGCCGCCGATCCCGGCCAGACCGAACAGATAGCGCATCATCGCGGCCACCACGATCAGGCACAGGCCCGAGACCAGAAGCGGCGCCATGCTGCGATTGGCGGGCTGGCCCTGCGCGTCCAGTTCCACGCCCGACACCCGCAGCCACGCCCGCGCGAATGTCATATACCACAGTGAGCCCGCCACCCAGGCCACCGAGGCGGCGGCAAGCGTGACAATCACGCTCACGCCACGCCGCCCAGTTCCATGATGACCTGCCATTCGGCATCCGTCACCGGCTGCACCGAGAGGCGCGAGTTGTTGACCAGCACCATATCCGCCAGGCGCGGCTCAGCCTTGGCCTGATCCAGTGAGACGGGATTCGGGATCGGGCGCACCGCCTTGATGTCCACGCATTCCCATTTCGGATCGGCGGCCTTGCTGTCGGGATGGGCCTCGGCCACGACCTCGACAATGCCCACGCAATCCTTGCCCGCGTTGGAATGGTAAAACAGCCCCCGGTCGCCCAGCTTCATCGCGCGCATATTGTTGCGGGCCTGATAGTTGCGCACGCCGTCCCATTCCTCGCCTCGGTCGCCCTTGGCGACAAGATCGTCCCATGAGAACACGTCGGGTTCCGATTTGAACAGCCAGTAAGCCATCAGCCGATAACCTTGCGCCATTCGATGACCTCGACCTGCTCAAACAGGCCCGCGCGACCGTAAGGGTCGTCCTTGGCCCATGTCCGTGCCGCGTCGATGCTGTCGCAGTCCAGCACGATCAGCGAACCGGCCATCTCGCCCGCCTCGATCAGCGGGCCGGCCATGGTGACGATGCCGGTTTCCTCGATATAGGCCAGATGGGCGGGGCGGTTTTCCTGCCGGACGGGCAAGGCGTCCTTGCGGTCGCGGCAGATTACGGCGAATAGCGGCATTCATTCCTCCTTCAGCGGGCGTCCCATCAGGTCGCTGGCGATTTCTTGCACCCGCAACCGGCCAGAGGCAAGCCCCGCCACTGCCTGCGCAATCGGCATGGCGACGCCCATCTTCGGCGCCAAGGCTGCGACGGCGCGGGCGGTGGCGGCGCCCTCAACCGTGATGGCGGGGTCGAACGCCTCGCCCCGGCCAAGCGCGCGGCCATAGCGAAAGTTGCGCGACAGATCCGAGGTGCAGGTCAGCACCAGATCGCCCAGACCTGACAGGCCCGCCAAAGTCTCAGCCCGCGCGCCCTTTGCGGTGGCAAAGCGGGTCATCTCGGCAAAGCCTCGCGTCACGATCGAGGCCCGCGCGCTGTCGCCCAGACCCGCGCCAACCGCCGCACCCGCCGCAATCGCGACGATGTTTTTCAGCGCGCCGCCCAGTTCCGCGCCCACCGTGTCGGTGCTGCGATAAAGCCGCAGGTTCGGGGTCGAGAGGGTCTCTTGCAGAGCCTCGCCCGTGGCGGCATCCGCGCAGGCAAGGGTCAGCGCGGTGGGCAGCCCGTGCGCGATATCGGCGGCGAATGACGGCCCGGTCAGCACCGCCGCCACCGCATCCGGGCAGGCCGCCCCGATCATCGCGACCGGCCCCTGCCCGGTGGCAAGGTCGATCCCCTTGGCGCAGGAGACCAGCCGCCGCCCCGCCAGTTGCGCCGCGTTTTCAGCCAGAAACTCGCCCAAAGCCTGCGCCGGAACGGCCAGCAGCACCGTTTCCGGCAGATCGGCGAGGCTGTCGGTCACGCGCACCGCGTCGGGCAGCGCCACACCCGGCAGCCGCGCCCCTGCCCGCGCCGGATCGCGCGCCCAAAGCCGCACGGGCCCCTTCGCGGCAAGGCTGATGGCAAGCGCGGTGCCGAACGCGCCTGCACCAAGAACCGCAATCATGCGTCGCCCCCAAGGTCGATGTCATGGGCGCGGCAGAACCGCAGCATCAGCGGCATCTCCATCGCGATATAGGTCAGCAACCAGAAGCCGAACCAGCCGGTCTCCGCAAAAACCAGCGAGAACCCGATCCCCCGCCCGGCATAAAGCGCCGCCATCAGCGCGATCATCAGCGCGCTGACCACCAGATCAACGCGCATCATCGCGCCAAGCGTCTTGTCGCGGAGCGAGGGCATGATGCCAAACCAGACCACGCCAAGGCAAAGCGCGTTGATGAGGATAACCTGCGCTTCGGGCGGGATCTGCTGCATACGGGCCTCGGGCTGTCGGTATCGGGCGCAGCTTAGCGCGATGCGCGACGTTTGGCGAGGCTCACGTCTTGGCCCCCCGCTTGCCCGCCCCAAGCATCGGCGCTGCGGTCTGGTGCAAAGGTCCGCGCGACCCGACGAATAGTCCGATTGGCGGCAGCCCTGCCCGCCAGCCTGTAAGGGCCACAATCCTGCCCGTGAAATATTGCGGCGCTTGATAGAGCTTGGCGGCATGAGCCAAGCCTTCCGCCTTTGGCCCCCCTATTGTTTGCGCCCGGTATCGGCGCTGTGGGTTGGCTTAACGGTCAGCGATGGCCTGGTTGACGGCGACCACCTTTGCACGCGGGGCTGGGTTTTCGATGGTCCACGCCGTAGGTCTCGCCCTGCCATTCAATATCGCCGCATCCCGCGCGACTTGGCGGTGTGTGCCAAGCCCTGGGCCTTCACCACGTGCCCGGCATCGGAGCAGCGGTCTGGTGGAAAGGTCAGCGTGGCAACGGGCGCGGTCGTCGAGGTGGCCCGTGTGGGTGGTCTGGTTGAGCGCAATCAAGTCTGCGCGCGGGGCTGGGTTTGAGATAGTCCGCGCCGCAGGTCTCGCTCCCCGCCCATGCAACATCGCGGCGTCTGGCACAGCGAAGCCCTCACGCCTTCGCCCCGCGCTTGCCCGCCCCAAGCATCGGCGCGGCGCTTTGGTCCAGAGGCCAGCGGGGGCGGGCGGCGAGGCTCATGTCGTCGCGATGGCCTGCGCGGAAGGTCTCGATCCCGGCCCATGCGATCATCGCCGCATTGTCGGTGCAAAGCCGCAGCGGCGGGGCGACGAAACGCGCGCCCGCTGCCTCGGCGACCTGTTCAAGCGCCGCTCGGATGGTGGCATTGGCCGCCACGCCGCCCGCCACGGCCAGCAGTGGCGCGGGGCTGGCGGCAAGGGCGCGGGCGGTCTTGGTCGCCAGCACATCGGCCACCGCCGCCTGAAACGAGGCGCATAGATCGGCCCGGTCCTGTGCGAACAGCCCGCCCTGTGCCGCCACCAGATCGTCGCGCGCCCGCAAAACGGCGGTTTTCAGCCCGGAAAAGGACAAATCGCAACCCTCGCGGTCCAGCAGCGGGCGCGGCAGGGCAAAGCGCGCGGGGTTGCCCGCCTTCGCCGCCTCCTCGACCGAGGGGCCGCCCGGTTGCGGCAGGCCGAGAAGTTTGGCGACCTTGTCGAACGCCTCGCCCGGCGCATCGTCGATGGTGCCGCCAAGACGGGTGAAGGCCTGCGGCCCGTCCACGCGCAGGAACTGGCAATGCCCGCCAGACACCAGAAGCATCAGATAGGGATAATCCACCCCGTCGGTGAGGCGCGGGGTCAGCGCATGGCCCGCCAGATGGTTGACCCCGACAAGCGGCAGGCCGGACCCCGCCGCCAGCCCCTTGGCCAGCATCACGCCCGACAGCACCCCGCCAATCAGCCCCGGCCCCGCCGTGACCGCAATCGCGTCAAGATCGGCCAGCCGCAGCCCTGCCTCGGCTAAAGCCTGCTCGACGCAATGGTCCAGCCGCTCGGCATGGGCGCGGGCGGCGATCTCGGGGACGACGCCGCCGAAATCGGCGTGCAGCGCTGCCTGACCCGCCACCACCGAGGCCAGAATCGTTCCATCCTCGCGCACCACAGCCGCCGCGCTGTCGTCGCAGGAACTTTCGATGCCAAGAAAGGTCAGGGTCATGCTTGCCTGTCGGATGGGCCGGGGGTTAGGCTTGTCAGATAAGCGTCCCAGCCGGAAAAGCCAATGACCGCCCCCGTTTGCCTTCTGACCCGCCCCGAAGCCCAGTCGCGCGCCTTTGCCGCGCTGTTGCCGGGGCTGACCTGCGTGATCTCGCCGGTGCTGGCCATCGTGGCGGTGCCTTTTGACCGCGACTTGCTCAAGACCGCGCCGGGGCTGGTCTTTACCTCGGCCAATGCGGTGCAATTTGCCGGGCCGGGCGCGGGGCGGGCCGCGCTTTGCGTGGGGCCGCAGACGGCGGATGCGGCGCGGGCGGCGGGTTTCGTGGCCAAGGCCGGGCCGGGCGATGCGGCGCGGCTGATCCCGATGCTGGCGGGGCATGAGGACTGGCTGCATGTTCATGGCCGCCACCGGGCGCGCGAATTGCCGCTGCGCGGGGTGACCGCCTATGATCAGGTCGAACTGCCCCTGTCGGTCGAGGCGCGCGCGCTGTTGCAGGGGGATGCGCCGGTGATCCTGCCGCTGTTCTCGCCCCGCAGCGCGGCGATTCTGGCGCGACAGATTGGCGCGCCCCGTGCCTCGCTCACCACGGTCGCGATCAGCGCCCGCGCCGATGCCCGCTTTCACGCGCCCGCCGCCCGCCGGGTGATTGCCGATGCGCCCGATGGCCGCGCCATGCTGCGCGCGATCCAGGGCGTGGTTCAAGGTTGGGGCTTTTCGGGCGGCGTTTCTGGAACGCAACACGTTCCTGCGGGTTGAAGCGGATAGGGCGCGGCGGCTACATTGCCGCCAGGGCGGGCCGCAGCGGTTTGGCGGTGGTGGATTTTTGCACGGGGAAGCAGCGTGACATCTGACAAGAACGAGACTCCGACGGGGATGACGGAAGATGCGCCGCGTGCCGCCGAAACAGGGGGCACGATCCAAAGCCGTGAGGTCGCGGCAGGTGATGGCGCGCCCGCCGCATCGGACTCCAAACCGATGATCGATTCGGCATTGGTCGGGCAAAGCGATGATCCGCTGCCCGCCGCCGCGCCGAAGGATGCCGAACCAAAGGGCGATGCGCCTTTTGAAAGCGAAGAGGATTACCACGAACTCCCCCGCGTCCCCAAGGCGTCGCCCTTTGCCGCTGAGGATGAGACCGTGCGCGAGGATGAAGGGATGGCTGCTGAGCCGCCCGCGCCCGCCGCTATGGCCCCCGTCACCCCGGCCCCGCAGGTGATCGAAAAGCGCACTGGCTTTTGGCCGGTCGCTTTGGGTGGTGTGGTCGCGGCGGCGCTTGGCTCGGCGGCGACGATCTGGGCGCTGCCCCATCTGCCCGCCGCATGGCTGCCCACACAGGAAACGTTCGCGCAGGAACCCGCCCCGCAGGTCGACGGCGATGCGATCCGCGCCGACGCCGTCAGCGCCGCGACGGATGCAGCGCGAGAGGCTGCGACCGAGACCGCCCGCGCAGAGGTTCAGGCCGGGCTTGAGGCGCAGGCCGACACGATCCGCCAAAGCGCCGAGGACGCCGCCCGCGCGGTTCTGGCCGAACTTCCCGAATCCGGGGCCGACACGCCCGAGGAATTGCAGGCCGCCCTGACCGCGCAGAACCAGCGGATTGAGGAAATGGAAACCCGCATCGCCGATCTGGCCGCAGCGCCCGCGCCTCAGCCCGAGCAGCAGCCGGTGGCCGAACCCGCGCAGCCTGCCGAAGCGCAAGCCTCGGCAGAGCCCGCCGCCGATCTTTCGGCATTTGAGGACCGCATCGCCGCGCTGCAATCGCAACTGGACGAACAGCAATCCCGGATTGAGGACTTGCAGGCCCGCCCGGAGATCGACAGCGCCCAGTTCGACGAGTTGCGCAGCATGGCCGAAGAGGCCGCCCAGACCCGCGACCGGATCGAGGCCGCCGCGTCTGAGGCGCAGCAGACCCTCGAATCCGTGCAGGCCGATGCGGCGGCGGCGAGTGAGCGGGCGCAGGCGGTGGCGTCCTTCGCCGCGCTGCGGGCCGCGCTTGAAACCGGCGGTGATCGCGCGGCGGCGGCCTCGGATCTGGCCGAGGCGGGCGTGACCGTGCCCGAGGCGCTGAGCGCCGCCGATATTCCCACGCTGGACGAATTGCAGGCGGGCTTTGACCCTGCGGCGCGGGCGGCGCTGCGGGCCTCGCTGCAATCGGGCGCGGATGACAGCTCTGCGAACGCGGTGACGCGCTTCCTGCGGGTCCAGACCGGCGCGCGTTCGGTCACGCCGCGCGAAGGCGGCGATGCCGATGCGGTCCTGTCGCGCGCGGGTGCTGCGGTGCAGGCGGGCCAGATCGAGGCTGCTTTGTCCGAGCTGGCCGCGCTGTCGCAGCCGGGACAGGAGGCGATGGCTGGGTGGACCGCGCAGGCCCGCGCCTGGCTTGATGCGCAAGCCGCGCTTGACGATGTTGCCACCAGTCTGAACTGAGGATTTTCCCATGCTTTTGTCCTTGTTGAAGATCCTGATGTTCTTCGCGGTGGTGCTGGCCATCGCGCTTGGGCTGAACCAGCTTGCCGTGACCGGCGAGGCGCTGAGCGTGACCTTTGCGGGCACGCAATACACGCTTGGCCCGGTGCAGGCGCTTGTTGCTCTGCTTGTGTTCATGGTGATTTCGTGGCTTGTGCTGCGCGTGCTGGGCCTCTTTTGGGCGCTGCTGCGGTTTCTGGCCGGGGATGAGACCTCGATCGACCGCTATTTCGGGCGTCAGCGCGAGCGCAAGGGCTATAAGGCGCTGTCCGAGGGCCTGCTGGCCATTGCTGCGGGCGAGGGCCGCGTGGCGCAGGAAAAGGCCGCGCAGGCCGAGAAATACCTGACCGACCGCCGCGTCACCAACCTTCTGGCCGCGCAGGCGGCTGAGGTCGCGGGCGACAGCACCACCGCCGATCAGGTCTATCGCAAGCTGCTGGAGGACGACGCGACCCGCTTTGTCGGTGTGCGCGGGCTGATGCGGCAAAAGCTGGCCGAGGGCGACGACGCCACCGCGCTGCGCCTGGCTGAGAAAGCCTATGCGCTGAAGCCGCGCCACGAAGAGGTGCAGGAAACCCTGCTGCGTCTGCAAACCGAACAGGGCGACTGGAAGGGCGCGCGCACCGTGCTGCGCAACAAGCGCAAGCTGGGCGACCTGCCGCAGGATGTGCATATGCGCCGCGATGCCGTTCTGGCGCTGAAAGAGGCGTCCGAGGTTCTGGCGCATGAGAACTCGATTTCCGCGCGTGAGGCGGCGATTTCCGCGAACCGCGCCAGCCCCGACCTGATCCCGGCGGCGGTGCTGGCGGCGCGGTCCTATATTGCGCAAAAGGATCTGCGCAATGCCGCGCGGGTGCTGGAGAAAACCTGGTCGGTGCGGCCCCATCCCGATATCGCGGCGGCCTATGCCGAGATTGCGCCCGCGGAATCGGCAGCCGACCGGCTTTTGCGGTTCGAGGCGCTGATGCGGCGCAACCCCGATGATGAGGAAACCCGCCTGCTGCGCGCCGAACTGTTGCTTGCCGCTGAGGATTTCCCGGCGGCGCGTCGCGCCCTTGGCGATCTGGCGACCACCCATCCGACCGTGCGTTCGCTGGCGATCATGGCGGCGGTGGAGCGCGGCGAAGGCGCGGACGATGCCGCCGTGCGCGGCTGGCTGGTGCGGGCGCTGAACGCCTCGCGCGGGCCGCAATGGGTGTGCGACAAGTGCGAACATGTCATGCCCGAATGGGCGCCCGTCTGTTCGTCCTGCCACGGTTTTGATACGCTGAGCTGGCGTGAGCCGGTGGATGCGCCGACCGCGCCCGCGACGCCCAACGGGGCGGAACTGCTGCCGCTGATCGTGGGGCGGCCTGCGGGGTCTGAGGCTCATGTGCAGGCGGCCTTTGATGAGGCCGACGCCTATGCCGAGGGCGCGCCCGACACCGCGCGGCATATCCCCGCGCCGGTGCTGGCTCCTGCCGCCGCTCCGCCCCGCGCGACCGAGGTTCCGAAAGTCGCCCCCGGCATGGTCCCGCGTGAGGAAGATTACGACAGCTATGCGCCCTCTTCGACCGTGACCGATGCCGAGATCGTCCCCGAAGCGCCGGTTGAGGCTGAGGATGCGCCGGTTGTCGTCACCCCTCCGCCCGCGCATTTTTCTGACCCGGTCCCCGACCGTGGCGGCCCGCGCCCGGTCGAGCTTCGCGCCCGCCCCGCGCCTGAGGAGGCAACCGACGAGGATGAGATCGTGATGGTCCGCCCCGATGTCGAACCTCTGGACGAGGACGAAAAGAAGCGGTAAAAACCCCTTCCACCCCGCGCCGGAACCTGCTATCCGGCGCGGCATCCAGTTTGCCGGTGTAGCTCAGCTGGTAGAGCACGTCATTCGTAATGATGGGGTCGGGGGTTCGAGTCCCTTCACCGGCACCAGATTCAAAAACCCCGCCCGTCTCAGCGACCGGCGGGGTTTTTATTTGGTGCGGGGGTGCAGAGCGCCGGTTCTAAGTGCCGCCGGAGGCATATGGCCTTTAGGGCACGCATGGAGATGAAGCCGCTCCGATCAGCGGCAATGCGCGGCGAGGCTGAGATACTTGATCCGGTCGGCTCGGGCGCTGTTCAGCAAACAGCCCCAACCGCATCCCATAGCAACGCCCCGCTTAACGGCTATGCGCCCCGAGGCTCAGATA
The DNA here is from genome assembly GCA_030538425.1 of Paracoccus sp. (in: a-proteobacteria). Lineage (GTDB taxonomy): Bacteria > Pseudomonadota > Alphaproteobacteria > Rhodobacterales > Rhodobacteraceae > Paracoccus. Next base: position 14,509 of record JAUNTZ010000038.1, read on the forward strand.
TTTCGGGCTGAAGCGCGCCAGTCGGATGAGGCCGTTCCAGTCCTCGATCTCGATATGCTGGCCCTGCCAGCGGACCAGTCCCGCGTCGCGCAGATCACGCACCGCCCGGTTCACATGCACGGTCGAATAGCCCAGCATATCCGCCAGATCACGCTGCAACAGCGGCAGCACCATGCGGTGACTGTCAGCGGCCCCGGCTTGTTCCATCCTTGTGTAGATCTCACAAAGCAGATGCGCCAGATGGGCGGTCGAATGGAGGCTGGCCGCCGCCGCAAGCCATTGCCGGTTCACCGCCGCGTCAATCGCGGTGCACATCATCAGAAGCCGGGTCAGGCGGGGATGGGTGCGGGTGATCTCTCGGAGTTCGTCATGGCTGATGAACTCGGTCACGGCATGGCCCGAGGCCACGACCTCATGGCCCAGACCGGACAGCAAAAACCCGTGCAGATCGACAAAGTCGCCCGGCACATGAATGGCGCTGATGACGCGGCTGCGGTTCAGAACCTCGGCGCTGTGGACGCGCAGGGCCAGCCCCGAGACCAGGATGCAGCTTTGTTCCAGCTTGCTTTGCAGCGGGATGATGGTCTCGCCGTCGCGAAAGCTGGCCCGCGTCGTTTCGATTTTGGCCAGACGCTCGAACTCGGCAGGACCAAGCTCGGCATGGCGTTGAAGGAAAGACACGAATTGCGAAGGAGCAGTCATAGGCCAGCATCGGGGGTATAATCCCGACGAACCTGTCAACTTAACGCCATGCTGTCCACGAACAAAGCCGGAAGTTAGCAATTATTAAATTTAATATCAGCGGGTTGCGGCGATTTGTCAGGTCGTCTGCGGGCTTCTGACGCTGCGGCATGAAAGAGGCCGGAAATAGATTTTTATTGCCAGAGAGGCGCAATTGTCTTTCAAGATATGTCAACAAAGGGAGAGCCAGATGAAAAGACAAGTGCTGACCACCGTTGCCGCCATTGCGCTTTGCGCCGGGGCCGCGCAGGCCGAGATGATTTTCCAGCCCGGCGAGAACCCGAACATCAACTGGCAAAGCCTTGACGATTTCGCCGCCGAACATGGCGGGCTGGACGGGCAAAAGCTGGTCATCCTTGGCCCGTGGCTGTCGGGCGACCGCGATCTTTTCGTCTCGATCCTGCCCTATTTCGAGGCCGCGACCGGGGCGAGCGTCGAATATAACGGCTCGGACAGTTTCGAGCAGCAGATCGTGATCGACGCCGAGGGCGGCAGCCCGCCCGATATGGCGGTGTTCCCGCAGCCGGGGCTGGCCGCCGATCTGGCGCGGGCCGGGCGGCTCAAGCCGCTTGGCGCGGATTTGGGCGACTGGCTGCGCGAGAATTACGCGGCGGGCGATGGCTGGGCCGATCTGGTGACCTATGCGGGGCCGGACGGGGCGGAACAGGTCTATGCCTTTCCTTATAAGGCGGATGTGAAATCGCTTGTCTGGTATGTGCCGGAAAACTTCGAGGATGCGGGTTATGAGGTGCCCGAGACGCTTGAGGAACTGCGCGCGCTGACCGAACAGATCGCGGCGGATGGCGAGACGGCATGGTGCATCGGGCTTGGCTCGGGCGGGGCGACCGGCTGGCCCGCGACCGACTGGGTCGAGGATCTGATGCTGCGCATCAACCCGCCCGAAGCCTATGACCAATGGGTCACCAATGAGATGCCGTTCAACGCGCCCGAGGTGGTCGCCGCGATTGACGCGTTCGGCTGGTTCGCCAAGAACAGCGATTTCGTCGCGGGCGGCACCGGCGCGGTGGCCTCGACCGATTTCCGTGACAGCCCGAATGGTCTGTTCACCTCGCCCCCCGGTTGCTACATGCACCGTCAGGCCAGCTTCATCACCACCTTCTTTCCCGAAGGCACCGAGATCGGGCAGGACGCGGATTTCTTCTATTTCCCCGCCTCGGAAGAGGCCGGTCTGGGCCAGCCCTTGCTGGGTGGCGGCACCTCGTTCGCGCTGTTGACTGACAACCCGGTCGGCCCGGCCTTTATCGAGTTCCTGAAAACCCCCGCCGCGCATGAGATCTGGATGGCGCAGCAGGGCTTTATGACCCCGCATCGGGGCGTGAACATGGATGCCTATTCCGATGAGACGGTGCGCCGGATGGGGCAGATCCTGCTGGATGCGACGACCTTTCGCTTTGACGGCTCGGACATGATGCCCGGCGCGATCGGAGCGGGCGCGTTCTGGTCGGCCATGGTGGATTTCGTGGGCGGCAAGTCGGCGCAGGACGCTGCCGATGCGGTGCAGGCCACCTGGGATACGATTCAGTAATATCGGGCCGCTGATATCGGCAGGGCCGGGGTGATCCGGCCCGCCATTTTCCAAAGGATGCGCGGGATGGAGCTGTTTTTCCTTGCCTTGCGAACGATTGTTTTAGGCGTTTTCGGCTGCGTCGCGTGGTTCTGGGGGTCGAACTGGCTTCTGGACCGCGCCTTTCCCGCGCGCGGCCCCAATGCGGGGCGCAATGTGGTGCGGGCCGGGGTGATCCGGCCATGGCTGTTCCTTGGCCCGGCAATCCTGTTTCTGGGGGTCTATCTGCTTTACCCGATCTTCGTCAGCCTATGGTATTCGCTGCATAATTCAGGCCGGACCGAGTTCGTGGGGCTGGCGAATTATAAATGGCTTGCCGGGTCGCAGGGCTTTCGCGAATCCATGCGCAACAATATGCTGTGGCTGCTGGTGGTGCCGGCGGCGGCGACCTTTTTCGGGCTGATCGCCGCGCAACTGACCGACCGCATCCGTTGGGGCAATTTCGCCAAATCGCTGATCTTCATGCCGATGGCGATTTCCTTTGTCGGCGCGGGGGTGATCTGGAAGTTCATCTATGAATATCGCGAGCCGGGGACGGAACAGATCGGCCTGTTGAACGCCGTTGTGCAGGCGCTTGGCGGCACGCCGCAGGTCTGGCTGACCCTGCCCTTGTGGAACAACCTGTTCCTGATGCTGGTGCTGATCTGGATTCAGACCGGCTTTGCCATGGTGATCCTCTCTGCCGCGCTGCGCGGCATCCCTGAGGAAACGGTTGAGGCCGCCATTCTGGACGGCGCAAACCCGTGGCAGATCTTTTTCCGCATCAAGGTGCCGCAGATTTGGGGCACGATTGCGGTGGTCTGGACCACGATCACGATCATCGTGCTGAAGATATTCGACATCGTGTTCGTGATGACCTCGGGGCAATGGGGCACGCAGGTGCTGGCGAACCTGATGTATGACTGGATGTTCCGCGGCAGCCCGGATTTCGGGCGCGGCTCGGCGGTGGCCATGGTGCTGATGGGCTTGGTGGTGCCGATCATGGTCTGGAACATCCGCAACCTGCGGCGGGAGGGGCGCTGATGGATCGCATCGCGGGCCGCAAACCGGCGCTTGTCTGGGCGGTGCATCTGTCCGCATTGTTGCTGGTGATCCTGTGGACGATCCCGACCGCCGGTCTGCTGGTCTCGTCCTTTCGCGACCGGGCGCAGATCGCCTATTCGGGGTGGTGGAAGGCGCCCTTCCCCTCCTCGCAGACCGGCTTTGTGCGCAGCGGCACCGCCGCCGATCAGCAACAGGACGGCCCGCTTTATGTGATCGAGGGCAATCTGCTGACCGAGGGGCAGCGCCTGACCGGCTGGGGTCTGGGCGCCCGCGCGCCCTCCGAATTCGCGCCGGGCGACAGCGCCGAACGCGGCGGCGTGACCTATAGCGTGGCGGCGAACGGCGACTACCGGATGAGCCAGCCCGCGCCCTTCGAGATCACCCGGGGTGAGCGGATCTTTGTCACCACAGCCGAGCCGCCGCGATTCACCACCGCCAACTATGCCCGCGTGCTGCAAGGCGAAGGTCTTGGCCGCGCCTTTCTCAATACAATGACGGTGACGATCCCCGCGACCATCATCCCGATCCTGATCGCGGCCTTTGCCGCCTATGCACTGGCATGGATGCGCTTTCCGGGGCGGGGGCTGTTGCTGGCGGCGGTGGTCGGGCTGCTGGTGGTGCCGTTGCAGGTCGCGCTGATCCCTCTGTTGCGCCTGCATAATGAGATCGGGCTGGGCAAGGGCTATATCGGCATCTGGCTGGCCCATACCGGCTTTGGCCTGCCGATGGCGGTCTATCTGCTCCGCAACTATATGGCGGGCCTGCCGCGTGAGGTGATCGAAAGCGCCCGCGTCGATGGCGCGACCGAGTTCCAGATCTTCCGCCGCATCGTGCTGCCCTTGTCCTTTCCTGCGCTTGCCAGCTTTGCGATCTTTCAGTTCCTTTGGGTCTGGAACGACCTGCTTGTCGCGACCGTGTTCCTTGGCAATACCCGCGACCAGTTGGTGATGACGGGGATGCTGCGTGAATTGATGGGGTCGCGCGGGGGGGAATGGGAATTGCTGGCGGCCTCGGCCTTTGTGTCGATCATGGTGCCGCTGATTGTGTTCTTTGCAATGCAGAAATATCTGGTCCGTGGCCTCTTGGCCGGATCGGTGAAATGAGGGGCGTTATGGATAAAAATTGGTGGCGCGGCGCGGTGATCTATCAGATCTATCCGCGCAGTTTTCAGGACAGCACCGGCGACGGGACGGGCGATCTGCGCGGCATCACGCAGCGGCTCGACCATATCGCGGCGCTTGGCGCGGATGCGGTCTGGATCAGCCCCTTCTTCAAGTCGCCCATGAAGGATTTTGGCTATGATGTCAGCGATTACCGCGACATCGACCCGATCTTTGGGACGCTTGCCGATTTCGACGCGCTGATTGCCCGCGCGCATGAACTGGGCCTGCGGGTGATGATTGATCTGGTGCTGTCGCATTGCTCGGACCAGCATCCGTTCTTTACTGAGAGCCGGGCCAGCCGCGACAACCCCAAGGCCGACTGGTTCGTCTGGGCTGATCCCAAGCCGGACGGCACCCCGCCCACCAACTGGCTTTCGATTTTCGGCGGCAGTGCGTGGCAATGGGATGCGCGGCGCGAGCAATATTACCTGCACAACTTCCTGACCTCGCAGCCCGATTTCAACTTTCACAATGCGCAAGTGCAGGATGAGGCGTTGGACGTGGCCCGGTTCTGGCTGGACCGCGGCGTGGACGGGTTCCGGCTGGACACGATCAACTTCTATTTCCACGACCGGCAGTTGCGCGACAACCCGCCGCTTGCGCCGGAACTGCGCAAGTCGGACACCGCGCCCGCAGTGAACCCCTATAACCACCAAAGCCACCGCTATGACAAATCGCAGCCCGAAAACCTTGCCTTTCTGGAGCGCCTGCGCGCGGTGATGGAGCCTTATGGCGCGGCGGCGGTGGGCGAGATCGGCGATAGCGAACGCGCGCTTGAACTGCTTGAGGATTATACCGGCGTGCCGGGGCGGATGCATATGTCCTATGTATTCGACTTTCTCTCCGGCGAGGATCTGAGCGCCGCGCGCATCGTGCAGGTGTTTGAGCAGATGGACGCGCAGGCGCCCAATGCCTGGCCCTGCTGGGCGTTTTCCAACCATGATGTCGTGCGCCATGTCACCCGTTGGGGTCTGCCCGATGCCGCCGCGCGGGCCTATATCGACGTGCTGTCGGTGCTGCGCGGCTCGATCTGTCTTTATCAGGGTGAGGAGCTGGCTTTGCCCGAGGCCGAGATCGCCTTCGAGGATCTGCAAGACCCCTACGGGATCGAGTTCTGGCCCGAGTTCAAGGGCCGCGACGGATGCCGCACCCCGATGGTGTGGGAAAACGCGCCGCAGGGTGGGTTCACCACGGCCAAGCCGTGGCTGCCCGTGCCCGATGCGCATCTGCCGCTTGCCGTCGCCGCGCAGGAACAGGGCGATACGATGCTGAACCATTACCGCGCGGCCCTTGCCCGCCGCCGCAGCCATCCCGCATTGCGCGACGGCGCGCAAACCATCAGCGCCGAGGGCGATGTGCTGACCGTCACCCGCACATCGGGCAATGACCGCGTGATCCTGCGTGCGAACCTGTCGGGGGCGGCCTCGGGCGGTCTTGCCCCGTGGCAGGTTGAGATCAGCGAGGGCTAGGGCATGGCCGGTCTTGTTCTGCGCGATGTGGCGAAATCTTACGGTGATGTGCAGGTGCTGTCGGGCATTGATCTGGACATCGCCCAGGGTGAGTTCATCGTCTTTGTCGGCCCCTCGGGTTGCGGCAAATCCACCCTGTTGCGGATGATCGCGGGTCTGGAAGAGATCAGCGGCGGCACGCTGTCGATTGACGGGCAGGTGATGAACGATGTGCCGCCCTCGCAGCGGGGCATCGCGATGGTGTTTCAGTCCTATGCGCTTTATCCGCATATGACCGTGCGCGACAATATGGGCTTTGCGCTGCAAATCGCGGGCAAGTCGCAGGGTGAGATCCGCGCCGCGACCGACCGCGCGGCGGCGATGCTGCAACTGACGCCCTATCTCGACCGTCTGCCCAAGGCGCTGTCGGGCGGGCAGCGGCAGCGGGTCGCGATTGGCCGCGCGATTGTGCGCGACCCCAAGGTCTGGCTGTTCGATGAGCCGCTCTCGAACCTTGACGCGGCGCTTCGGGTGGCGACGCGGATCGAGATCGCGCAGCTCAAATCCGCCATGCCCGACCGCACGATGATCTATGTCACCCATGACCAGACCGAGGCGATGACCTTGGCCGACCGTATCGTCGTGCTTGCCGGCGGCGGGATCGCGCAGGTTGGCGCGCCGCTTGATCTCTATGAGCGCCCGCAATCCGAATTCGTCGCCCAGTTCATCGGCAGCCCCGCGATGAACCTTCTGCCCGGTCGCATCACCGCCACTGGCCCGCAAACGCAGGTCGAACTTGACGGCGGGCTGATCGCCACCGTCCCGATTGCGACAGCAGCGGAACATCAGGGCGCAGCGGTCAATCTGGGCGTCCGCCCCGAGCATCTGACCGAGACCGACGGCCCCGCGATTTTCGAGGGCGAGGTGAACCTGACCGAAGCTCTGGGCGAAGTGACCCTGCTCTATTTCGGCGCAGGTCAGGCGGGCCGCAATCCGGTCATCGCCAAACTGCCGGGCATCCATTCGGGCCATCTGAACCGCAAGATGCACCTGACCGCCGCGCCCGAACGGCTGCACCTGTTCCGCGACGGGCAGTCTCTGCGTCAGCCATAAAGAAAGGGGGCTGCCGCCCCCTCGCGCCCGCAGGCGCTCACCCCGGCGAGTATTTCAACACAAGAGAACGGGCTTCTTCTGTGCCGAAATACTCCGGGGTCCGGGGCTGGCCCCGGTCCGTCCTTACCCGCGCCGCAAAGCCGCCAGCAGGGCCGTATTCGCATAGCCATCCGGCTGCAACCCGCGCGAGCGTTGGAAGGCGCGGATCGCATCCATCGTGTTCTCACCGATCAGCCCGTCAGGTTCGCCCGCGTTAAAGCCAAGCTGGTTCAGGCGACGCTGGATTTCCTCTTTCTGGTTATGGGTCAGCGCGCCCTCGGCCCGGGGCCATGCGCCGCGAACGCCGGGACGGCCCGCGATACGGTCGGCCAGCATCCCCACGCCCATCACATAATTGTCCGAGGCGTTATAGGCGCGCAGCGCGGTAAAGTTGCGCGACACGAAGAAAGCCGGGCCGTTCGCGCCTGCGGGCGCGATGATCGCGCCGTTATAGCCGGGCAGGTTGCCGCCGCCAAAGGCGCGCACGCCCATCGCCTGCCATTGCGCGGCGCTGCGGGTGTTGCTGCGCCCGATGGCACCATAGTTGAAGCCCTGCGGCAGTTGCACCTCAACCCCCCAGGGCAGGCCACGCTGCCAGCCGGACCGGGCCAGATAGGCGGCGGTCGATGCCAGCGAGTCGGTCGGATCGTCCGACCAGATATCGCGGCGGCCATCGCCCGTGAAATCAACCGCATAGCTGAGATAAGAGGTCGGCATGAACTGCGTGTGACCCATCGCGCCAGCCCAGCTGCCCAGCATCTGTTCAGGGGCCACGTCGCCCGCCTGAATGATCTTGAGCGCCGCGATAAGCTGTTGGGTGAACATCTCACCGCGCCGTCCGTCATAGGCCA
>JAUNTZ010000039.1 GCA_030538425.1 Paracoccus sp. (in: a-proteobacteria)
CGCTGCGGCCCTGTTCGCGCAGCGCGTCCTGCGTCAGATCAAGCGGGAAGCCGTAAGTGTCATACAGCTTGAACGCCGCCTCACCGGGCAGGGCTGCGCCTTCGGGCAGGCGCGAAAGCTCGTCATCCAGCAGCCGCAAACCGCGATCAAGGGTCTGGCGAAAGCGGGTTTCCTCGGAACGCAGGGTCTCCTCGATCATCGCCTGACCGCGCACCAGTTCGGGATAGGCCGCGCCCATCTGGCGGACAAGCGCGGGCACAAGGCGGTGCATGACCGGATCCTGCGCGCCCAGCATATGCGCATGGCGCATCGCGCGGCGCATGATCCGGCGCAGCACATAGCCGCGCCCCTCGTTCGAGGGCATCACCCCATCCGCAATCAGGAACGAGGTCGAGCGCAGATGGTCGGCGATAACGCGATGATGGACCTTGCCCGGCCCGTCGGGGTCGGAACTGGTCGCATGGGCCGAGGCCTCGATCAGCGCGCGCATCAGGTCGGTGTCGTAATTGTCATGCTTGCCTTGCAGCAACGCGCCGATCCGTTCCAGCCCCATGCCGGTGTCGATCGAGGGGTTCGGCAAGGGCTTCATCCAGCCGTCCTCGAACTGCTCGAACTGCATGAAGACGAGGTTCCAGATCTCGATGAAACGGTCGCCATCCTCATCGGCGGAACCGGGCGGGCCTCCCCAGATGTGATCGCCGTGGTCGAAAAAGATCTCGGTGCAGGGGCCGCAGGGGCCGGTGGGGCCCATCTGCCAAAAATTGTCATTGGTGGCGATGCGGATGATGCGCTCATCGGGCAGGCCCGCGACCTTTTTCCAGATATTCGCAGCTTCGTCATCGGTGTGATAGACGGTCACCAGCAGCTTGTCTTTCGGGATGCCGAAATCGCGGGTCAGCAATTCCCAGGCATAGGGGATCGCCTGATCCTTGAAATAATCGCCAAAGCTGAAATTCCCCAGCATTTCAAAGAAGGTATGGTGGCGCGCGGTATAACCCACATTGTCGAGGTCGTTATGCTTGCCGCCTGCGCGGACGCATTTCTGCGCGGTGGTGGCGCGGCTGTAATCGCGGGTCTCGATGCCGGTGAACAGGTTCTTGAACTGCACCATGCCCGAATTGGCGAACATCAGCGTGGGATCGTTGCGCGGCACAAGCGGAGAGCTGTCCACGACGCGGTGATCGTTTTTGGCAAAGTAATCAAGAAAGGTCGAGCGGATGTCGTTCAGGCTGGCCATGGGTGCTTTCACGGGAACGGGCCGCGCAAGGGCGCGGGCTGTGTGGTCTTTGCGCGATGATTAGCCGCGCGCGGCGGCCAAGTCCAGAACCGCCGCCTGCAACCGGGATCGGGCGCAGCGGCGGCGGGGCTTACTGCGCCGGGCGGGGCGTTACCGGCTGACCCGGGGCGGTGGCGCCGCCTTCGGGGGGCTGTTCGGTGACGGTCTGTTGCGGCTCATCCGCGAGACCCGGGGCTTGCTGCGTGGTGGCCTCACCGGCATCGGCGGGCGCCTCGCGGGTGGGTTCTGTCGCGGGCTGCGCGGGGGTCTCGGTCGCGGGCTGCGCGGGGGTCTCGGTCGCGGGTTGTGCGGGTGCATTGGTGGCAGGCTGTGCGGGGGCAGGTTGTGCAGTTGCGGGTTGCGCCGCCCCATCGGTGGCGGGCTGTGAAGGTGCGGCCTGTGCCGGTGCCGGTGCCGTCGCGGGTTGCGCGGTCGCGGGCTGAGCAGGCGCGGCCTCATCCACACGCGGGGCCATATCCTCGGGCTCTTGCCCGGCCAGTTCCTCGGGCGTGAACTCTCCCGCATCGAGATCATCGACCAACGCGCCCTCACCGCGGGCGTTCACCACCACCTCTTCCAGAGCCGGATTGCCCTCGGCCGCAGCGACCGCCTCGGCGGGGTTGTCAGGCGTGCCGATGGCGTCGAGGCGCTGCGCGAAGGCGGCGCAGCCCTGCATGTCGGGGGCGTTTTCGCAGACATAGATCCCGGTCAGCACCGTCGCGCAGCCCTGAAGCCCCGGATCGGCCTGGCAGGCGGCAATCGTCTCATCTGGCACATTATCGACCAGCAAAGCCTGCGCCGGCGCGGCCAGCAGCGGCAGGGCCAAAGCCCCTGCAATCAGGGAAAGGCGTTGGGTGTGGTGCGACATGGTGACCTCCGGTTACGCGCAAGCGCGGCAAGCAATGCATGTTTCTGCATAATCTTGCCTGAAACGCCTCGCTGCGCAACAGGTTCCGCCGCGCGCCCAGGCTCAGCCCGGCTGATGCGGGTCAAAACCGGCCTTGACCGCCTCCACCGCGCGACAGTTTTCGCACATCTCAAGCAGGCGCAACCGCTCTGCCCCCTGCCCGCCCGAGAACATCCAATGCCCCGCCAATTTGTCCCGCACCCGCGCGATGCCTGAGGCGGTGGCAAAGGCGGTCCCGCAGGAGACGCATGCGAAGGGCGGCTCAGCATGCAGCACGCGGCGCGGGCGGTCCCATGCCGCAAGCGAGATGCGCGGGGTCAGGGTGATCGCGCTTTCGGGGCAGGTCGCGGCGCAGATCCCGCATTGGACGCAGGCGGTTTCCGTAAAGGCCAACTCGGGCATTTCGGGATTGTCGGACAGCGCGCCCGAGGGACAGGCGGCGGTGCAGGCATGGCACAGCACGCAGGCATCGGGGTCCACGGTGACGGTGCCAAAAGGCGCGCCGCGTTCCAGCGAGATCTCGAATTCGGGGGCGGGCGCGTGGCGGATCATCTCGGCCACGCCTGTCACCAGCAGCCCGCGCTTGTCACGCGGCGGCAAGAAGCCGGATCGCGCCCGTTGCGGCTCGCGGGGAAGCCCTCGGCTCGCCTCGGCCAGCCGGTCGGGATCGTCGGTCGAGATCAGCTCGGGCGCGGCAAGCCCGGATTTGCCCGCCACCTGCCCGACCAGATCAAACGCCGCGCGCAAGGCGCTCAGATCATGGCGCGGCCTGTCGGGCGTCAGGACGGCGACGGACGCCCCATAAGCCATTGCCGCCGCGATGATTTCGGGCGCAAGCCGGGTGACCTCATTGAGCGCAAAGGGGATCACCCGCGCGGGCAGGCCCGGCCCGTGATGGGCCAATGCGTCGATCAGCGCCGCGCCATGGTCGCCATCATGGAACAGGATCACGGGCGCAGGGTCCGTCTCATCCGCCGCAAGATGATAGGCGTCAAGCCCGGCGCGCAGCTGCGCCACCACGGTTTCAGGCCCGGGCAGCGCGTAGCCCGCAGCCCCGGTCGGGCAGGCCGTGGCGCATTGCCCGCAGCCCGCGCAGATCATCGGGTCAATCGCCACCGTGTCGCCCGCAGGCGTGATGGCGCCCGCCGGGCACAGGTCAAGACAGCGCGTGCATCCGGTGATGCGGTTGCGCGAATGGGCGCAGAGATCGGCGCGAAAATTGATATATTGCGGCTTGTCGAAGGTGCCGACCATCTGCCGCGCCTGATCGGTCAGCCGCGCCACGCCCGCGCTGTCGCCGGGACCTGCGCGCAGATAGCCGGGCCGCAACTCCTCCGCGAAAAGCGCATCGCGCCCGGTCAGGTCGATCACCAGATCGGCCTGCGAGACCGCCCCGTCCCGCGCGGGCCCATAGCGCATCACGCCGCGCGATGAGGGCGCGGGGGCGGCGAAATCATCCACCTCCAGCCGGAACGCGCCCAGATGCCCGCTCGCATGGCTGACCCGCCCCTGCCAGATCGGGAACAGCGTGGCGCCGGGCGGGGTGAGTTCCGCGCCGGGCCACATCAACAGCGTGATATCCAGATCCGAGGCAAGGCTTTGGGCGACCTCTAACGCGACCTCATCCGCGCCCAGAATCAGCGCAACGCCCCGGCTTTCCATGGAAACCATGGCAAAATCCTGCGGCGGCACCTCCGCCATGGCGATCAGCGCGGCCATTTTCGGCCCTGCCCGCGCCCCCTCATCCGACCAACCCGCCGTCTCACGGATATTGGCAAAGCGCAACGTGACCTCTTCGCCTGCCAGTTCCGCAAAAAGCGGCGCCTGCGCGGTGCAGGCGACGGTCAGGGCCGCGCCCTCGTCCCGCGCCTCATCCAGAAGCCCGCGAAACGCGTCGAGCTGGCCCCGGCAGGCCTCGCTTGCCGCAGCGCCCGACGGACAGGCCCGGCGCAGCGCCTCGCCTGCCTGATCAAGCGGAATTGTCCCCTGACAATCGCAGATCAACAGCTTTTGCGGGCGGGTCAGGCTGGACATGGGCGTTCCTTTTCGTGATTCAGTCGGCGGGTTGCGGACCGGCGGCGCGGCGATATAGTGCGCCGACATTCCGCCCAAGCGCAAGGACCGCAGATGCCGCAAACGGCGCCCCAAGACCAGATCACGCCGCGTGCGCTGACCCTGCCCCCGCCCTACCGCGCCGAATATCGCGCCCAAGGCGGGTTGTTCGCGGCTGCCTGCGCAGAGGCCGTAACGCTTGGCGCGGGGGCGCTGCTTTGGTCGTGGCGGCGCGGTGATGCGACCGGGCCGGGGCTTTTGGAGCTGGCGCTGATCCTTGAGCCCGAAGAACCGCTGGCCGAGGCGCGGCTTGGCTTTGTCGCCGCCATGGCCGCGCTGAGTGAGGCCATCGCCAGCCACGCGCCCCCCGAACGCGCCATCGAGATCGACCACCCCGCGCGGCTGATCTTCGACAAGATGGATCTGGGCACCGCCCGCCTCGCTCACGCCCCGGCGGCTGAGGACACGGCCCCCGACTGGATGGTTTTTGCCGCCACGCTGACCGCTGATCGCGACCACCTTGCCGAACAGGGCGCCGCGCCGGGCGCTACATCGCTGGCCGAGGAAGGCTTCACCGATCCGCCCGCCGTGGTTGAGAGTTTTGCTGCGTGGTTCATGCTCTATCTCGACCGCTGGAAGCATCAGGGCGCGGCGGCCATGATCGCGCCTTATGCGGACCGTTTGGGCGGCGGCTGGGTGATGGAGGCGGACGGCACCTTCCGGCGCGGCCCGGCGCAGGTGACGCTGGCCGCGGCACTGCGAAAGGGCGCGGCATGATGCTGTTGCGGACCATTCGCCTTGATGCCTCGGATGCGGTGATCTTTGCCCCCGCCGCAGCCCCCGGCGAATGGGCGGTGCCGGGCACGTTTCTCTTCGCAGGCCGAGACCCCGCAAGCCTTGATCGCAAGCAACAGATCGCCTTTCGCAGCGGCTTTCTGGGGGTGGAGAGCTTCGGCCACTCAACCCTCGCCTGCGTGACCCCCGCGACCGAGGCTGAGCGTGACGCGGCCATCGAGGCCCTCGCGCGCGGCCTTGTCGCCCATCTGGGCGCGCCCGATCTCGCCACCGCGCGGCCCGCCGCGTCTGAGGAAATCATGCTGGCCGCAGATCTCTGCCGGGGCCAGGGCGAAGGCAGGCTGATCGCGCTTCATCGCGGCTTTGAGGATGGCCAGATCCATGAGCGGTTCCGCAGCCTGCGCCCGCGCGATGAGACCCTGTTCGGCGGGCGGGATCTGGCCGGGCATGACCGCGCCTTCCATATCGTCGAAAGCGATGAAGAGGATGGCCCGGCGCTGTCGCTGGCCGATCTGGCAGGGCAAAAAGGGGGCGCCGATGCCTGAATTCTGGGTCGCAAGCGGCCATCACCTGACCCGGCTTGACGCAGAAGGCCGGATGCAGGTCACCGATGAGCTGCTCTTGGCATGGCTGGCGCGTCCCGAACTGGCGCCGCCCGAGGATGCTTGTGCGGCCGAACGCGCCATCTTCGCCCGGCTGCGTGAGAACCCGCGTGCTAAGGCCGACCCTGCGGAGATCACCGACCCCGACGGGCGTGAGAACTGGGCGATGTTTCTGGAATTGCGCGACCGTCTGCTGGCCGCGCCCGATCTGGAAACCGCCACGCGCGATATTCTGGAAAACCCCGGCCAGGTGCCGCCGATCTTTCGCGACCAGTTGATCCAGCTTGTGCTGCGTAACGCTCTGAACGGCTGCACCGATCCGTTCACTTTGCGCGCCGGTGAGCTCTATTTCCGCCCGCAGCGCGGCCATCTGAGCAATGGCTCACTGATGCTGGCGGATGCCGAGACGGTCGAGGAGATCGAAGCCGCGATGCATCAGAACCCGCTGGGCGCGATGCTGTCGGGCGGGGTTGAGGGGCTGGACGTGATGCGCCCCGATACTGGTTGGAGCTATTGGAGCCGCTCGGACGCGCATACGATGGTGCTGCCCTGGGGGGCCGAGCCCGCCGCGCGGCAGGGTTTTGCGGATGCCACCGGGGCCTTGCTGCGCCAGTTGACCGGGCTGCGCGCCCGGATCCGCCCGGTGACGCAGACGGGTGAGGTCGCCCTGCGCTATTATATCGGGCTGAACGCCGAGGGGAGTGAGATCGGCAATGCGCTCTGGCACGGTCACGCGGCGCCTGCCGAACTGGTCGGGCTGTTCGCGCTTGAGCCCGAGGCGGGCCGGCTTGACCCCGCGCTTGAGGCGCGGCTGGAGGGCGGGCCGGTCTGGCTGTTATTGGGGATGGGGCCGGACCGGCTGATCCGGCTCAAGCCGCAGAACCTTGTTGCCGGGTTGCCCTTGCGCGGGCAGAATCGGCGGCAAGATGACACCAGAGGGGGTGCGCCATGCCGCGCAAGCTGATCGAGCTGGGGCTGATTGCCCGATCTCACCCGCCCGCGAACCGTTGGGCGGAACGGGTGCTGCGGCCCTATGCGGTGATGATGGGCGGCGCGGAACTGGCCCCCCTCACGCTGATGCATGAGGATGCGGGCATCCGCACGGTCTGGATGGGCCGCGCGGGGCTGAACCTTCATTCGGGCGATAGTAGCAATTATCTGGACAACCTGCGCTCGGGCCGCCCGCGCATCTGGGTGGCGATGGATGGCGACGCGGTGCAGATGCTGACCGCCGATCCCTATGAGGGGGAATCGCTGGCCTCGGATCCGGGCCGCATGGTTGAGGCGGTGCCGATGCCCGAGGATCTGGCCAACGAGCTGGCCGCATTTGCGCAGACCTATCATGTTGAGGAGGTCTTCGTGAAACGGCGCAAGGACCGCCAGCCCGATGGTTCGGAGACCCGCGCGCCACGCATCCTGCCGCCCGAGCAGAACTGGATTCGCAAATGAGCGGTGAGGGTGATTTTCTGGGCCGTTGGTCGCGGCGCAAGCGGACGCCTGAGGTCGAGAGTGAGGCCGAGGAGCAGGCGGAACCGCAACCCGCGCCCGAACCACCGCCCGAAGATGCGACCGCGCCAGATGCGCAGGCCGAGGCCGCCTTGCTGGCCGCCCTGCCCGATCTGTCCGAGATCACTGCCGCCACGGATATCCGCGCCTTTCTGCAAAAGGGCGTGCCCGCAGCGCTGCGCAACGCCGCTTTGCGCCGGGCTTGGGCGGCTGATCCGGCGATTGCGGATTATACCGACCCCGCGCGGGACTATTTCTGGGACTGGAACGCATCCGAGCCCGTGCCGGGCAATAGCGGGCGACTCTTGGCCGAGCAGGTGCGGAACATGGCCGATAAACTGCGCCCGCAAGAGGCAGAGGCTGCGCCTGAAGCGCCCGCGCCCATGGATGAAGCGCCCACAGACCCGGCCCCCGAGCCTGCGCCTGCGCCCGTGCGCCCGCCGGAACCACCACCCGCAACGCCGCAGCCGTCCGAGCCGCCGCAGATCGCGCGCGCGGAAGATCAGCCCGCGCCGCGTCGCCACGGCTCGGCCACGCCGACATAGCAGCGCCGCCATAGCAGGTGCCCCGAAAATTATGTAAGATTTTTCATATCTTTCCGCCCCAATTGCGGAAAATATGCTGGATTCTGCGTAAAGAACTGACATAATAAGCATGAGCGGTCGCGTTGGGCCGCCGATGGACGGAACTCATGGTGACACAAGCCAAGGCTGCGGCAGATCTGCCCGGCCAAGCCAGTGAAGAAGACGTGCTTCGCGCGCAGCAATACGGTTTGCTGTCGCGCCTGCTGGCGTCTGCGCCTGATCAGGGCTTGCTGGCGGCACTTGGCCAGTTGCAGGGCGATGACAGTGAGTTGGGCCGCGCCTATGGTGCGCTGGCGGATGCGGCGCGGAAGGCGGATGCCGAAACCGTCGCGCAGGAATATTTCGCGCTGTTTGTCGGGGTCGGGCGCGGCGAATTGCTGCCCTATGCCTCATTCTATCTCACCGGCTTTCTCAACGAACGTCCGCTGGCCGATCTGCGCGGCGATCTGGGCGCGCTTGGCCTGACCCGCAGCGCCGACCGCTTTGAGCCAGAGGACCATATCGCCACCCTGTTTGAGGTGATGGAGGGCTTGGCCCTACGCCAGATCGACGGCGCGGCTCTGGGCTGCGGGGCGCAGGCTGAGGCCGGGTTTTTCGCCCGCCATGTCGCGCCCTGGGCTACGATGTTCTTCGACGATCTGGGTCGCGCGCCCTCGGCTGATTTTTACCGCCATGTCGCCGCCATCGGGCGCGCCTTCATGGCGATTGAGACCCGCGCCTTTTCACTGGCGCGATAGAGCAGGCGCGTCAAAGCGCGTGAGCCGCAGGCGCGAAGGCGCGACAAGAATAACACGCGCGAAGGCGCGACAGGAACAACGCGCGGATGCGCAAAACGAAATACAGGACGACAAGGGGGTAAGCCAATGGCCGATGACAACAACAAGACCCGCACGACCATCGGGCGGCGTGGCTTTTTCGGGGCTGCGGCGGGGGCTGCGGTGGCCGGTGGTGCCGGCCTGATCGGCGGCTCGGCAAGCCCTGCTTTCGCGACTGAGACCGGGGATGAGCGGACCCGCGCCCGCTATCACATGACCGACCATATCGAAACCTATTACCGCGTGAACCGCTATTACCGGGGGGCCTGAGCCATGCTGATCAAACGTCAATCATCGGGCAATGCCGCCTCGGGCGGTCTGGCACAGGCGGCAATGCAGGCGGCCAATCATCTGGCCGCGAAACCCGTGGACCGGCGCAGCTTTCTGCGCAATTCGGGCCTTGCCGTGGGCGGTCTGGCCGCGCTTGGCTCGGTGGGTGCGGGCACGCTGCGCCGCGCCGAGGCGGGGTTTACCAATCCGCAGCTGGCCTCTGAGATCCGCACAAATATCTGCACCCATTGCTCAGTCGGCTGCACCGTCAAGGCCGAGGTGCAGAACGGCGTCTGGACCGGGCAGGAGCCGGGTTTCAGCAGCCCGATCAACCGGGGCAGCCATTGCGCCAAAGGTGCCGCCGTGCGCGAAATCGTCCATGGCGACCGCCGCACCAAATACCCGATGAAGAAAGAAAACGGCCAATGGGTCCGCATCACCTGGGATCAGGCGATTGATGAGATCGGCGACAAGATGCAGGCCATCCGTGAGTCCAATGGCGCGGATTCGGTCTATATGCTGGGCTCGGCCAAGTTCTCGAATGAGGGCGCCTATCTGTTCCGCAAATTCGCCGCCTTCTGGGGCACCAATAACGTGGACCATCAGGCGCGGATCTGCCACTCGACCACGGTTGCGGGCGTGGCCAACACCTGGGGTTATGGCGCGCAGACCAACTCCTATAACGATATCCGCAACACCCGCACGATGATCTTCATGGGCTCGAACGCGGCCGAGGCGCATCCGGTCAGCCTTCAGCATATCCTGAACGGCAAAGAGACCAACCGCGCCAATGTGATCGTGATTGATCCGCGTTTCACCCGCACCGCCGCCCATGCCACCGACTATATCCGCATGCGCCCCGGCACCGATATCGCCATCATCTGGGGCATCCTGTGGCATATCTTTGAAAACGGCTGGGAAGATCGTGAGTTCATCGCAGCCCGCGTGCATGGCATGGATGAATTGCGGGCCGAGGTCGCGAAATACAACCCGACCGAGGTGGAACGCATCACCGGCATTGCCGAGGCCGATCTGCGCCGGGTGGCCCATACCTTCGCGACGCAAAAGCCGTCCTGTTTCATCTGGTGCATGGGCGGCACGCAGCACACGGTGGGCACCGCGAACGTGCGGGCCTATTGCAACCTGTTGCTGGCGACCGGCAATGTCGGTGGCAATGGCATGGGCGCGAACATCTTCCGGGGCCATTGCAACGTGCAGGGCGCGACCGATTTCGGTCTCGATGTCGGCAACCTGCCCTGCTATTACGGGCTGGCAACCGGCGCGTGGAAACATTGGGCGCGGGTCTGGGAGGTCGATTACGACTATTTCGTCAGCCGCTTTGATGAGGTTCCCGCCAAGGCGGATCGTGAGGGCCGCACCCGCCAGCAGAATATGGAAACCCCCGGCATCCCCTCGACCCGGTGGTTCGACGCCACGCTGATGCCCTCGGATGAGGTCGATCAGCGCGACAATGTGAAGGCGATGCTGGTCTTTGGTCACGGCGGCAACACCGTGCCGCGCATGGCCGACGCGGCGCGCGGGATGGATGCGCTTGACCTGCTGGTCGTGGCCGACCCGCATCCGACGACCTTTGCCTCGCTTCATACGCGCGCGGACAACACCTATCTGCTGCCGATCGGGACGCAGTTCGAATGTTCCGGCTCGCGCACGGCGTCGAACCGCTCGGTGCAGTGGGGCGAAAAGATCGTTGAGCCGGGCTTTGAGGCGGATAACGACTATGCGGTGATCTACCGTCTGTCGCAAAAGCTGGGCTTTGCCGATGAGATGTTCAAGAATTTCGACATGGTGCAGGGCAAATTCAGCATTGAGCCCACGCCAGAATCCATTCTTGAGGAAATCAATCGCGGCGGCTGGTCAACCGGCTATACCGGCCAGTCGCCCGAGCGGCTGAAGGCGCATATCCGCAATCAGGACAAGTTCGATCTGATCACGCTGCGCGCGCCTGCCGACGATCCCGAAGTGGGCGGCGATTATTACGGCCTGCCCTGGCCCTGCTGGGGGACGCCGGAATTGCGCCATCCGGGGACGCATATCCTCTATAACACCAACCTGCATCCGATGGATGGCGGCGGCGCGTTCCGCCCGCGCTTTGGTCTGGAACGTGAGGGTGTCTCGCTTCTGGCCGAAGGCAGTTGGCCGCAGGGGTCTGAGATTGAGGATGGCTACCCTGAGTTCACCTATGCGCTGTTGCAGAAACTCGGCTGGGATGCGGATCTCACCGCTGAGGAACTGGCGGTGATCGAAGAAATCGGCGGCGGTGATGCCGAGGCGACCGGCAAGGTCAGCTGGTCCACCGACCTTTCGGGCGGGATTCAGCGGGTTGCCCTGCAGCATGGCTGTGTGCCCTTTGGCAATGGCAAGGCCCGCGCCGTGGCGTGGAACCTGCCCGACCCGATCCCGGTCCATCGTGAGCCGATCTATACCCCGCGCCCCGATCTGATTGCCGATTATCCGACCCGCGATGACGGTCGCCAGATGCGGATGCCGAATATCGGTCACACCGTTCAGGCGCAGGCTGCGGCCGATAATATCCCGGGCCGCTTCCCCATTGTGCTGACCTCGGGCCGTCTGGTCGAATATGAGGGCGGCGGTGAGGAAACCCGCTCGAACCGCTGGCTGGCCGAATTACAGCAGGATATGTTCGTTGAGATCAACCCGGCGGATGCCTCGTCGCGCGGCGTGGTGGACGGCGGCTGGGTCTGGGTTTACGGCCCCGAAGGCGGCTCAAAGGCGCGGGTCAAGGCGCTTGTGACGGAACGGGTCGCCCCCGGCACGGCCTTCATGCCCTATCACTTTGGCGGCTGGTTCCAGGGAGTCGATCAGCGCGGCAACTATCCCGCCGGCTCTGATCCGATTGTTCTGGGCGAATCGGCCAATGTGATCACCACCTACGGCTATGACCCGGTCACGGGGATGCATGAAGGCAAGGCCACGCTTTGCCAGATCGAAGCAGCATAAGGAGAGCGCGACATGGCAAGAATGAAGTTCCTTTGCGATGCCGACCGCTGCATCGAATGCAATGCCTGCGTCACCGCCTGCAAGAACGAACACGAGGTGCCTTGGGGCATCAACCGCCGCCGGGTGGTGACGATCAATGACGGTCTGCCGGGCGAACGCTCGGTCTCGATGGCCTGTATGCATTGCACCGACGCGCCCTGCGCGCAGGTCTGCCCGGTCAATTGCTTCTACACCACCACCGACGCGGTCGTGCTGCATAACAAGGACACCTGCATCGGCTGCGGCTATTGTTTCTACGCCTGCCCCTTCGGCGCGCCGCAATATCCGCGCACCGGCAATTTCGGCTCACGCGGCAAGATGGACAAATGCACCTATTGCTCGGGCGGCCCCGAGGCGGACATGACCGAGGCGGAATATGTCAAATATGGCACCAACCGTCTGGCCGAGGGCAAGCTGCCGCTTTGCGCCGAGATGTGTTCGACCAAATCGCTTTTGGCCGGTGACGGCGACATCATCGCGGAAATCTATCGTGAACGGGTGGTGACGCGCGGCTATGGCTCGGGCGCTTGGGGCTGGCGCACCGCTTACGGCGAAACGGTTCAGGTCTGAGAAAGGGCACCATTATGAATACCGCATTTTCGCGTATCCTGTCCGCCATGGCCCTTGCTGCAGGACTTGGCCTGAGCACGCCCGCGATGGCGCAGATCTCGGATCAGGTGGACCGCACGGCTGCAACCGACGCCGCAGCCCAAGAGGCGGCTGAGGCCACGCCCGCGCTGATCGAGCCCGGCAATCAGGTCAACCCGACCGCTTTGTCGGTGCATGAAGAATCGCTGATGGAGGCGCTTGGCCCGGGTCAGCAGGTCGTGGGCCGCATCACCATCCCCAATGAAAGCGCCGCCGGTCTGATCAAGCCCGCCAATAAAGGCTGGGCCGCGACCAATAGCGGCTTTCTGGAATGGGTCTCGATCGGGATCATCGTGCTGACCCTGCTGGTGCTGATCGGCTTTTACCTTTACCGGGGCCGCATCCGCATCGAAAAGGGCCTGTCGGGCGTCAAGATCACCCGCTTCACCGGGATTGAGCGCTTTGCCCATTGGGTGACGGCGGTGTCGTTCGTCCTGCTGGCGCTGACCGGGCTCAATCTGGTGATCGGGCGGTCCTTCATGCTGCCTTTGGTGGGTGAAGGCGGCTTTGGCGCGATGACCCAGACCGGCAAGATGATCCACAACTATATCGGTTGGGCCTTCATGGTCGGGCTGGCGATGATCTTTGTGATGTGGGTCGGCCGCAACCTGCCCAAAAAGCGCGATCTGGAATGGATCAAGCAGGGCGGCGGCATCTTCCAGGAAGGCGTGCATCCCCCCGCAGGCAAGTTCAACGCAGGTCAGAAGGTGATCTTCTGGTCGGTGGTTCTGGGCGGTGCGGCTCTGGCCTTTACCGGGGTGATGCTGCTTTTCCCGGCGCAGACCGCGGGTGCGGGCCAATGGCAGACGTTCCAGCTGGTCCATGGCTTTGCCGCCGCGATCATGACGGCGGTGATTCTGGCCCATATCTATATCGGCACCATCGGCATGGAAGGCGCGTTTGATGCCATGGGCTCGGGTGAGGTGGATCTGAACTGGGCCAAGGAACACCATTCGGAATGGGTCAAGGAGAAGCAGGCCAAGGGCACAGCACCTGTGAAGGGCGCCGCCGCGACCCCTGCCGAATAAACCATGTCGGACAATCTGATCGAACAGGCGCGGGCAATCTTGTCCGCGCTTGCCTTGCCGGGGGGCGGGGTGCTTGGCGGCTCGGACCGGCTTGTGGGGCCAAGCCTTGCGGGCGGCAGGCTGTCAGCGGCGATTGCCGTCACACCCGATGAGGCCGCAGCGTTTGAGCCGCTGCGGCAGCAGGCGCAAGAGGCGCTGCACGCTATCGCACCCGGCGCCATGGTCACGCTGACCGCGCAGGCGGCACCGCAGCCATCCGCTCAGCCGCCGCGCCTTGGCAACGCGCCCGAAAACGGGCTGTCCCGCGTGCGCCATATCATCGCGGTCGCCTCGGGCAAGGGCGGTGTCGGCAAATCGACAACCGCCGCCAATCTGGCGCTCGCGCTTCGCGCGCTTGGGCTGCGGGTTGGGCTGCTTGATGCCGATATTCACGGGCCCTCTGTGCCGACGCTCCTTGGCCTCCACGCCGCGCCGCGCGTCACGGCTGAGCGCCGCCTGATCCCGGCCGAGGCGCATGGCATTTCGGCGATGTCCATGGGCCTTCTGGTCGATCCCGAAACCGCGATGATCTGGCGCGGCCCGATGGTGCAATCGGCGCTGAAACAGCTGTTGCATGAGGTCGAATGGGGCCAGCTGGACGTGTTGGTTCTGGACATGCCGCCCGGCACTGGCGACGCGCAGCTGGCGATTGCGCAGGGTGTGGGCATCGCGGGCGCGGTGATCGTCTCAACCCCGCAAGACCTTGCTTTGATCGACGCGCGGCGCGGCATCGCGATGTTTCGCAAGACCGATGTGCCGATTCTGGGTGTGGTCGAGAATATGGCCCATTTCATCTGCCCCGATTGTGGCAATCGCCATGCGATCTTCGGTCAGGCGGGCGCGCGCGATGAGGCCGCGCGGCTGGGCGTGCCGTTTCTGGGCGAGGTGCCGCTGACGATGGAGCTGCGCCAGGCCTCGGATGCCGGGCGCCCGGTCGTCTCGCTGGACCCCGGCGGCGTTTTGGGGCAGGCTTATATCAATATTGCACGCGCCGTTCTGGATCGCCTGACAAGCGCCGCGCAACCACAGCAACAACAATAAGGAGTGCTTGCCATGAAAGCCTTTCTTGCCGCCCTTGTCGCCACATTCGCGATTGCCTTTCTCGCCTCCACGGTGCTGAGCGGGATGCAGCAGACCGCGCCCGAGGCCTATGCGACCGAAGGCGCGCGCGTCGGTGATCCGGGCAATAATCTGGTGCGGTTCTAAGCCGCCATCGCACGGATCAGCGCGGCGATATCGTCGCGAGAGCTGGCCCATGAGGTGACAAGTCGCAGCGCGACCCGGCCTTCCACCGCCTCGGGCATCGGCCAGTCGTAAAACACCGCGCCTGCCGCACGGGCGCGGGCAGCGTATTCGGCTGGCATGTCAAGAAACAGCTGGTTGGTCTCAGCCGGCTGGATCAGCCTTACATCGTCAAGTGCGGCCACCGCCTGCGCCAGTTCCGCCGCCATCCTGTTCGCGTGACCGGCCATGTCCAGCCACAGCCCATCTTCAACCATCGCAAGCATCTGCGCCGCCAGATAGCGATGTTTCGACAGAAGATGGCCCGAGCGTTTGCGCATGAACTCGACCGTTTCGGCGCGGGCGGCGTCAAAGACCAGAACCGCCTCAACCCCCATCGCGCCGTTCTTGGTGCCGCCAAAGACCAGAATATCGACGCCCGCGCGATGGCTCAGATCGGCCGGATGCGCGCCGGTTGCGGCCACCGCATTGGCGAAACGCGCCCCATCCATATGAAGTCCAAGCCCGTGCCTGCGCGCCACTTCCGCAATTTCGGCCACCTCATCAGGGCGATAGATGCGGCCCCATTCGGTCGCATTGGTGATCGAAACCATGGCATTTTGTCCAGAATGAAGCCCCTGCCCGGCCCAATGGCGCGCCGCGCGGTCCAAGGCGTCCGGCGCAATCCGCCCACCCTCGCCGGGGATCAGGGTCAGCTTGGCGCCTGCGGTGAACATCTCGGGCGCGCCTGCCTCGCTTGTCTCGATATGGGCGTCCTCATGACAGAAGATCCGGCCCCATGGCGGACAGAGTGCCGCGCAAGAGATCGCATTGGCCGAGGTTCCGGTGGTGGTCAGGAACATGCGCAGACCCGGGGCATCGAAAACCTCACGCAGGCGGTCCTCTGCCGCGCGGGTCAGCGGGTCATCGCCGTATGAGGCCACCGCGCCCTCATTGGCGGTAACCATCGCCGCCATGATCGCGGGATGGACGGCCCCGCCATTATCCGAGGCAAAATTCATGCCAGATCCTCAATAATATGGTCTTCCCAATCCTGCTCGGGGATCTCCGCCTCAGAGAGCGTCCAGCCGCGCACCGACTCACCCGCGCGATGAACTGCCTCTCGGTCGCCCGAGACAAGGTAATGCCAGCCATAAAGCGGCCTGCCCTCATGGCGCAGCCGGTAGGCGCAGGTCCGGGGCAGCCAGTAGCTGATCGCGGCGATTTTGTCGGGGGTGAGCGTCACGCATTCGGGCACATAGCGGTGCCGGGTCTCATAGCGGGTGCAGCGGCAGGTCTCACCGTCCAGAAGGCGGCAGGCGATGCGGGTGAAGGCCAGTTCGTCGGTATCCTCGAACTCCAGCTTGTTGAGGCAGCATTTGCCGCAGCCATCGCAAAGCGCCTCCCATTCGGGGGTGGTTAACTCACGTAAAGGCAGTTCCCAGAAACGCGGGCGCATCAGCGTGCCAGAGCCGCGCGGGCGCGGGCCGCGTCGTCCTGCATCTGCACGATCAGCGCGTCAAGGCTGTCAAAGCGCGCCTCATCGCGCAGGAATTCGACAAGCGCGACCGACAGATGCGCGCCATAAAGATCGCCCGTGAAATCAAACAGATAGGTTTCCAGATTGGGCGTGTTTTCGCCAAACATGGGCCGCACGCCCAGGCTTGCCACGCCGGGATAGGTGCCGCGATGGGGGCCCGTCAGCACATCGGCCAGCACCGCATAGACGCCAAGACGCGGCAGATGCAGCCCGGCCATCGACATATTCGCAGTCGGAAAACCCAGTTCGCGGCCGCGCTTTTCGCCGTGCAGCACCTCACCCTCAATCCGGTGCCAATGACCCAGCATCCGTTCAGCATCGCGGGGGCGGCCCTCACTCAGCGCGGTTCGGATCGCGGTCGAGCTGTAATCTTGCCCCGCCTCGCCGACCAGATCGGCGATGGTGACGCCAAAGCCAAGCGCCGCGCCCAGATCGCGCAACGTGGCCGCATCGCCCGCCCGGTCGCGCCCAAAGCGGAAATCCGCGCCGACGGTGACATGGGCCACGCCAAGCCCCTCGCAAAGCACCTCACGCGCGAAAGCCTCAGGAGTCAGCCCGGCAAGCGTCGCGGCAAAGGGCAGTTCGTAAAGCTGCGCCACATCCAGCCGCGCCAGCCGGTTGGCCCGCGCCTCGGCATTCATCAGCCGGAAGGGGGTGACGGGTTTGCCTGCGCGGGCGGCGAAGAACTCTCGCGGATGGGGTTCAAAGGTGATGACGCCCAGCTGGGCATCGGCGGCGCTACGGGCCGTGTCGATCACCGCGCGATGGCCGCGGTGGATGCCGTCGAAATTGCCCATCGCCACGCTCGCGCCCCGCGCCTCGGCGGGCAACCCGGTCCAGTGGTGATGAATTTGCACACGCGCCCCCTTTTGGGGCGCCGCCCCGGTCCTGCGTCAGTCGAATCTGCGGCTTGGCGCCAGCACAAGGGCCTCACCCCTGACGACAACCGTATCACCCACCAGACAGCGCGTTGCAAGCGTGACGCGCCGTTTTGCGTGGTCGATGGCCTCAACCGTGACCTCGGCGCGGACCAGATCGCCGGGCCGCACGGGGGCCATGAATTTCAGCGTCTGGCCAAGGTAAACCGTGCCATGGCCGGGAAGCTGTTCCCCGATCACCGCCGAGATCAGCCCCGCCGAGAGCATCCCATGGGCAATCCGCCCCTCGAATATCGTGTCCTGCGCATAGGTATCGTCCAGATGGACGGGGTTGTGATCGGTCGAGATCTCGGCGAATTTCGCGATATCGGCGTCGGTGACCTGCTTTTGGAGATAGCGGGTCATGCCGATCTCGAGTTCCTCGATGACGATGGTTCCGCGCGGCAGATTGTCCAAGACCAGCCCCCCCCTGATGATGGATGCTGCATAGCAGCATCGGCACGTCGTCGCAACATAATATCACGGCGGCGGGGTCGCGGATCAGATTGTTGCGCGCCTAGCGCAGCCGTCCGATGGCATATTCGGGCGCGCGGTCGCGGCTGGCCAGCCATTCGCGCAGCATTTCGGGTTCGGGGTTCTCAACATCCGGGCCGAATTGCTCGAATGCCAGACCGCCGGTGACAAAGATCGTGTCGATCCCCTGCGCGGCCCCGCCCTCGACATCGGTGTTGATCCCGTCGCCCACCGCCAGAATCCGCGCCTGGGGACCAAGGCCCAGACGGCGGCGGGCCAGATCATAGATCGGCGCATGGGGCTTGCCGAAATAAAGGCTCTCGCCGCCCATATCCTCATAAAGCGCGGCAATCGCGCCCGCGCAATAGATCCGCGTCTCGCCCAGATCGACGACGATATCGGGGTTGGCGCAAAGCAGTTTCAGCCCACGTTCCTGCAAGGGCGTGAGGCGGGCGCGGTAATCCTCGGGCACCTCATGCAGCTCATCGAAGGGGCCGGTGCAGACGATGCCTTCGGCCTGATCGGGGCTGACCCTGGTGATCTGGGGGCTGTTTTCATGGCCTTCGGGAATGTCGAAAAAACCCAGATCCTTGTCGGGGCCAAGATGCCAGACCTTGCGCCCGACCGCGCCCGCGAACATCGCATCCTGCGCCGCATCGCCCGATGAGACGATCACGTCCCAGGCATCGCGCGGCACCCCCATGCGGTCAAGCGAGGCCTGCACAAAGGCGGCCGGTCGCGGGGCGTTGGTCAAAAGACAGACCTTGCCGCCGCGCATCCGAAAGGCTTGCAGCGCGGAAACCGCCGCAGGATAGGGCTCTTGCCCGTTATGCAGACAGCCCCAGAGGTCGCAGAACAGCACGTCATAATCGGCGGAGATATCGGCAAGGGACTGGATGATGCGGGTCATGGCGGGGCCTGTCTGGTCAAAAGAAAAGGCCGGGCGATGGCAGCCCGGCCCCGTGTTTGCGTCGCTGGATCAGATTTTCAGCGCGGGGATGATCTGCTTCTTGCGCGACATGATGCCCGGCAGCACGACCGAATCGCCGCGGACCGGCAGGCCGAAGGAGGCCTCGGCAATCGCGCGCACGGTGTCGTTCGGGACCAACAGCGTGGCCTCTTCGCGCAGGATATCCACGATGAACAGCAGCACTTCGTCGGCGCCGTCAGCCTTGGCCACGGCGGGCATGGCGGCGATCAGCGCATCCTTGCGATCCAGCAGCACGCCCGGCGCGGTGGTCTCCAGAACCGAGACGCGCAGCTGTTTGCCGCCCAGCTCATATTCCTTGCTGTCCATGCGCAGCAGCGCGTCGTCGCCAAAGGCCGAGACGTCGGATTTCGCCGCAAACATCTCGGCGGCATATTCGGGAATATTGATCCCCAGTTGCGCGGCCAGCTTTTCGGCCACGGCCTTGTCATGGGCGGTGGTGGTCGGGCTGCGGAATTCCAGGGTGTCGGACAGGATGCAGGTCAGCATCGCGCCTTTGACGAAAGCGGGCGCGCGGTCCAGATCGTCGCCGATCAGGTCATGCATCAGCGTGGCGGTGCAGGCCAGCGGGCGGATGGTGATATTGATCGGCGCGCGGGTCTTGAGGCCACCGGCCAGCATGTGATGGTCGATGATCTCGATCACATCGGCCTCATTGATGCTTGCGGGCAGCTCGGCCGGGTTGTTGGTGTCCACGACCACCACCTTGTCGCCCGCGCCCAGATCCGACACGATCTCGGGCTTGTCGATGCCCCAACGGCGCAGCATCCAAAGCGCTTCGGTATTGGGTTCCCCCAGCAGCACCGCGCGCGCGGCGGTCTTGCGCACTTCGGCAAGATACCAGGCCCAGATAACGGGCGAGCCGGTCGAGTCGGTGTCGGGGGATTTATGGCCGGTGATGGTGATCATGAGCGTGTCCCTTTGGTTCGGTGTCGCGCGCTGTATAGGCTGCGCGGCGGGGCTTGTCTATTGACCGAAGCTGGCCGCAGCATTCACCGCCAGGGCGATCAGCACAGTGTTATAGAAAAACGCGCCGATGGAATGGGCCAGAACCATGCGCCGCATCCGTGTCGTGGTCACATTCACATCGGCCACCTGCGCGCAAAGCCCGATGACAAAGGACTGATAGAGAAACTCCCACATGCCCGGCGCGTCGCAGCCCGGAAAATCAAGGCCGCCCTGATCCTCGATCTCGCCATCGCGCGCATACCAGATCCGCGCGTAATGAAACGCCAGCACCATATGCAGCGTCGCCCAACCCAGCGGGACCGAGCCAAGCGCCAACAGAACGCCCAACTCGCCCGCGGCCTTCATATTGTTGAGCTGCGCGAAAATCGCCCAGACCGACAGCAGAACAGCGGCAACGGCAATCATCAGGATGAATGGCAGACCCTCATCCGCGCGCTCGGCATGGCGGCGCAGATCGGCCTGCGTCAGGCTGTTGGCAAAGCGCAGGGTCAGGATCAGATAGAGCAGAAAGAACAGGTTACTGCCCAAGAGCACGCGATGGATCAAGGGCAGCGGGAAGGCCGCGATGCCGATGGCGAGACCCAGCCCAAGAGCCACGAAAAACCTGTGATGGCGCGCGAAAAGCGGGCTCATTCCCAGACCGAGATCGTCCAGCCATCCTGTTCCAGCAGGCGCAGCACGCCTGCCTCGCCCGGCAGGTGCAGCGCGCCGAAGGCTGCCACGACATGACCGCCCTGCCCTGCGGCATCCTCGGCGGCGCGGGTCAGCGGCGCGATCCAGTCGCGGTTGCGCGCATCCATCAGCCGCTCGCGGGCAAGGTCGATCTGCGCGTCGATCGTGGCCGCATCCAGATCGGAGAGCGCATGGCTTTCCAGACGCCCGAATTCCCACAAGATCCAGACATCGCCCGCGAAATAGGCATCCGCCAGCGTGACCGCGTAATCATCCGCCAGCGAGGCACCCGGCACCGCCACGCGGATCATGTCGAGCTCTTGTTCCGGGGGCAGCTCTGCAAAAAGGGTGAACATCGTGTCCCATGGCTCTAGCGCAATCACGGGCACCTTCGCCGCCTCAGCCGCCGCGATCATCCGCGCGTCCAGCCCCCCCTCACCCGCGCCGCTACGCGCCTGCGCGATCATGCAAGGCGACAGCGACAGCATGACCGAGACATACCAGGGCCGCAGCTGCGCGGTAATCACCCCCGCAATGCCGCGATCCGCCATGGCCACTGACAGCGCCTGCCATTCGGCGTCGCTGAGCCGCGCGCGCAGCGTCGGCCCCTCGGCATCGACGATCAGCGAGGGGTCACGGGTCAGCGCGGCCTGAAGCTGCGCCTCTTCCTCGGGGCCTGCCTCGACCAGCAGGGCCTGCGCATCCGCCAGCGTGGTGCCAACCGCCGCCAAGGTCTGCGCGTGGCGCGGATCGTCGAAATGATAGGTGCCGACCAGATAAAGCCGCGCCGCGCCGCGTTCGGCCCGCCACAGGATGCCCTGGGCGTAAGGCACGCCCTCAACCGCCGCATCCAGCTTGGCGCGGGCCTCATCATGCAGCGTCTCGATCAGGTTGCGGCCCGCGCAGACGGCATCCGCGCCGGTTGCCGCCTCTTGCGCCTGTCCGGGCTGCGCCAGCATCAGCGCCACCAGCCCCGCAACCACTCCTGCCGCAATCCGCGTTTTCATCGCCCTACCCCGTCCTTGAACTCGCCGCCAAACTGGCAGAGCGCGCCCTGCCCCGCCAGCCTTTTTTCCCGAACCGCCCGTTGACAGCCGCGTGAGGCCCGCCTATCTGACCGGCATTGGCACTCAGCAAGGCCGAGTGCCAACAAGGTTCAAACATAACACCGGAGTGTTAGATATGGCTTTCAAACCGCTGCATGACCGCGTTCTGGTCCGCCGCGTCGAATCCGACGAAAAAACCAAAGGCGGGCTGATCATCCCCGATTCCGCCAAAGAAAAGCCCGCCGAGGGCGAAGTGGTCGCGGTTGGCGAAGGCGCGCGCAAGGATTCGGGCGAGCTGATCGCACCGGCCGTCAAGGCGGGCGACCGCGTGCTGTTCGGCAAATGGTCGGGCACCGAGGTCACGCTGGACGGCGAAGAGCTGCTGATCATGAAAGAAAGCGACATCATGGGCGTGATCGGCTGATAAGCCGCCCCCTTTTGTCCGTCATTCTATAGGAGAATCAAATGGCTGCGAAAGAAGTCAAGTTCAACACCGATGCCCGCGACCGGATGCTGAAAGGCGTCAACATTCTGGCCGATGCGGTGAAAGTGACCCTGGGCCCCAAAGGCCGCAACGTCGTGATCGACAAATCCTTCGGCGCGCCCCGCATCACCAAGGACGGTGTCTCGGTCGCCAAGGAAATCGAGCTGTCCGACAAGTTCGAAAACATGGGCGCGCAGATGGTCCGCGAAGTCGCGTCGCGCACCAATGATGAGGCCGGCGACGGCACCACCACCGCCACCGTTCTGGCGCAGGCCATCGTCCGCGAAGGCATGAAAGCCGTCGCCGCTGGCATGAACCCGATGGATCTCAAGCGCGGCATCGACCTCGCCACCGCCA
>JAUNTZ010000040.1 GCA_030538425.1 Paracoccus sp. (in: a-proteobacteria)
ACATCATGATCGTGCCGTGCATGGTAAAGACCTGATTATAGGCCTCGGCACTCAGGAAGGCGCTGTCGGGGGTGGCCAGTTGCGCGCGGATCAGCATGGACAAGAGCCCGCCCACCGCGAAGAAAAACGCCGCCGTCAACATGAAGCGCAGGCCAAGCGCGCTGTGGTTCACGGTGGTGAAAAACCCGCGCCAGCCGCTGCCGGGGTTCCAGATCGCGTCAAGCGCCTTGTGCCGCTCGATGGGTGACAGGCCGTCATCCGCAGGGGCAAGGGGCAGGGCGGCGTCGGTGATCTCGCGCGGGGCTTCGGTGGCACTCATGGCGCTTGGTCTCCCTCTGGCCCGGCGAGCACGGCGCGGGCGGCGCCCCCGGTCTCGCCCCCTGTCTCACGGAGCGTCTCAAGCGGCAGTTCATCGACCCGGCGCGGGGTCGAGCCATCCAGCAGACCGGCAACCGCTGCGGCGTATTCCTCGGGGCTGCGGACATCGACGATGAACCGCATCTCGGTATGGCCCAGCCCGCAGAACTCGGCGCATTGGCCTTGCAGGATGCCGGGCGCGTCGGCCTCTAGCCAAAGCGTGCCGTAATGGCCCGGCGTCGCGTCCAGCTTGCCCGCAAGGCGCGGGATCCAGACCGAATGGATCACATCGCGTGAGGTGATGCGCAGATGCACCTTTTCGCCCGCTGGCATATAAAGAATGTCATGGCTTTCGGCGCCCGGCAGTTGTGGGTAACGGAACTGCCAGCCCCACATATAGGCCTCAACCTCGATCAGGTGGTCGGGCTCACCGCGCGGCCAAAGCCGGTCGGTCAAGACAACCGCCCAGATGAACAGCGGCACCATGACCGCCAAAGGCAAAGCCAGCCCGCCCCAGATCAGCCACGATCTGATCGACAGCCGCGACAGCGCGGCGGGGCGCAGCATGACCCACAGAAACAGCGCCACCATCGCCACCCAGATCACTGAGAAACCGCCCAGCAAGATCAGTGACATCAGGTTGATTTCCGCAGCCCCGCGCCCGGCCGTATCAAAGACCGACAACTCGCCGGAGCAACCGCCAAGCGTGACAAGTGCGGCGCAAGCGGCTAGTTTTGGTGGAACCCGCAGGAAAGGCGCGCGATGTCCGACAAACCGACCGACCCCGTAATGCGAGAGCTTGCCGCGATGGAGACCGGCTCGGCGGTGGCCCTTGTTGGCCATCCGATCCATGCGATGCTGGTGCATTTCCCGATTGCGCTGGCGGTCAGCGTGTTGGGGCTTGACCTGCTTTATTGGCTGGCCGGTGATCCGTTCTTCGCCCGCGCCGGAACTTGGGCTGCGGGCGCGGCCTTTCTGACCGGCGCTGCGGCCAGCCTTGTGGGTCTGGTCGAGGTTATCGCGGTCAAGGGCATCCGCAACCGGGGCGCCAGCTGGACCCATGCCGCCGCCGCGATGAGCTTTCTGGCCGCCTGCGCCGCGAATTGGGGCCTGCGCTTCAGCGGCGATTATCCGGTCCTGCCCGACGGCATGGCGCTGTCGCTGCTGTCCACGGTCTTTGCCGGTATCGCGGGCTGGCATGGGGGCAAGCTGATTTTCGATCACGGCATCGCCCTCAATCTGTCGCAAAGGGATTAAGCGGCCCAAGCCGCTGGCCAAGCGCGCCCGGGGTGAACAGCTCGGGCGCGACGGAACGCAGATGGATATCGGGCTTGGCCAGCACCGCGACCAGAACCCCGGATGAGCCAATCGCGATCATCACCCCCAGCGCAAGCGCCTGCATCCCGCTGAGATTGGCGTGATCCGTGCCGCGCAGGGCGTCGCCCTCGACCGGGTCATCGGCAAAGACCCGTCGCTGCGTGCGGTTGGCAAGGTTATGGGCCAGCACCAGAACCGCGACAAAAGCCATCTTGAGCGTGAACCAAGGCCCATAGGTCTCACGCATGAAGATCAGCGCGATGCCGGTGCCAATCGCCAGCACCGCGAAGGGCGACACAAGGTTCACATGCAGCATCCGCACCATCCGGTGGAGCCGATGGACCGCCTCACGGCCTTGCTGTCGCAACAGGCCGTGGCGCTGCCATGTCAGATAGGGCATCGCCAGCAATCCCCCGATCCAGATGGAAATCGACGCGATATGGATCAGCTTGACCGCCGAGAGCCAGATGTCAAAGCTCATGCGGTCTGGCCCTGTTCGGCGGGCTCATCCAAGAGGCCGCGCACCGCCAGCAGCATCGCTGCCATATAGGGGCCGGCGGCTGGCACCCACATGATCAGCCCCGCGATTTGCTGATCGCTCAGCGCGCTGAGGCCCCAGGCTTCCGTGGTCAGCAGATGCGCGGCATAAAGCGGGTTTGCGGCAAAGACGATGATCGCGCCCAGCATCCCCATTTGCAGAAAGCTGATCGCGGCGGCGGCAAAGGCATTGCCGCGCGGGCCGTGGATGATCGCGGCCCAAAGCCACAGCGCCGAAAGACCAATCGCCGCCTGCATCAGCCAATACCCGGCGGTGCTGGACAAGGCCCAATCATAGGCGGCGGGCGCATGGAACAGCCACATCGCAATCGCATGGAACAGCGCGGCCAGCGGCCCGTGCTGCGCCAGACGCCCGCCCAAACGCCCGCCCACACCAAAGCCCAGCACAAACAGCGGCGCAATCGCCGCCGACAGCGCGACATGGTGAAAGACCCGGGCGGAAAACAGCGCCGAGGTCAGGTTGCACAAGGGCGAGACAAACACGACAACCGCCAGAACGAACCCCGCCCAAGCAAGCCCCGGACGGCTCGCGCGGCGATGGATCAGCCAGGCCAGCCCGGCCAGTCCGGCCAGCAAAACCGGGTCAAGGTTCCACGCACCGGCAAGCTCGGATGGCGTGGGCGCAAGCCCGCAATAGGCAATCGGACGGTCAGTCATATCATCCCGCTTTCGATGTCGTGGCGGCTTGGTTCCGGGAACTATAGCCCGCGTATTTCGGGACCGCCGTTTAACTTTTGTCGCTTTGCCCGGCCATTGTGCCGCGAACTCCGCCATGTGGCAACCGCGCGCAAGGATTGACTTTGTTTCAAATGAAACGTATTTTCGGCGCAAGAAAAGAGGGCAGGAGAAGGAGCGCCAGATGACCCACCCGCATCCCGCCATGACGCGGGCCGAAACCCGTAACGGGACCGCCGCGCATGACGGTTATATGCCCGGTTTCGGCAATGATTTTGAGACCGAGGCCCTGCCGGGCGCGCTGCCGCAAGGGCAGAACTCACCCCAGCAATGCGCCTACGGTCTTTATGCGGAACAGCTGTCGGGCACCGCCTTCACCGCGCCGCGTGGGCAGAATGAACGGACATGGTGCTATCGCATCCGGCCCTCGGTCAAGCATGTGGGGCGGTTCTCGCGCATTGATCTGCCTTACTGGAAAACCGCGCCCCATGTGATCGAGGATGTGGCGAGCCTTGGCCAATACCGCTGGGATCCGGTGCCGCATTCCGGGGAACGGCTCACCTGGCTGACCGGCATGCGGACCATGACCACGGCGGGCGATGTGAACACGCAGGTCGGCATGGCCAGCCATATTTATCTGGTCACGGCCTCGATGGAGGATGAGTATTTCTATTCCGCCGACAGCGAATTGCTGGTCGTCCCGCAAGAGGGGCGGCTGCGTTTCGCCACCGAACTGGGCGTGATTGAGCTGGAGCCGCGAGAGATCGCCATCATTCCGCGCGGGCTTGTGTATCGGGTCGAGCTGCTGGACGGCCCCGCGCGCGGCTTTGTCTGCGAAAACTACGGGCAAAAATTCGACCTGCCGGGGCGCGGGCCCATCGGCGCGAACTGTCTGGCCAACCCGCGCGATTTCAAATGTCCGGTCGCGGCCTTTGAGGATCGCGCGGCGCGGTCTCGGGTCGTGGTGAAATGGTGTGGCCAGTTCCATGAAAGCCATATCGAGCACTCGCCGCTGGATGTGGTCGCGTGGCATGGCAACTATTGCGCCTACAAGTATGATTTGCGGACATATTCCCCGGTCGGAGCCATCCTGTTCGATCATCCCGACCCGTCGATCTTTACCGTGCTGACCGCGCCTTCGGGGCAGGAGGGAACGGCGAATATCGACTTCGTGCTGTTCCGCGAACGCTGGATGGTGGCGGAACACAGCTTCCGCCCGCCATGGTATCACAAGAACATCATGTCCGAGCTGATGGGCAATATTCACGGCATCTATGACGCCAAGCCGCAGGGCTTTGTGCCGGGCGGGATGAGCCTGCATAACATGATGCTGCCCCATGGTCCCGACCGCAACGCGTTCGAACATGGCTCAACCGAGCCGATGGTGCCGGTCAAGCAGGACAACACGATGCAATTCATGTTCGAGACCCGCTTTCCGCAGCATCTGACCCGCTTTGCCGCGTCCGAGGCGCCGATGCAGGACGATTACGCCGATTGCTGGACCAGCCTTGAAAAGCGGTTCGACGGCACGCCCGACCCGGCCTGAGAGCACGAAAAGGGGGCGCATGAAAAAGGCCGCCCCGAGGGGCGGCCTTTGGCAAATCTTTGGGCGCGATTACTCGCGGTTGCCCAGGAATTGCAGCAGGAACATGAACAGGTTCAGGAAGTTCAGATAGAGGGTCAGCGCGCCCATGATGGCGGCCTTGCCTACAAAATCACTGCCCGAAGCGGCCATGGCGACATATTCGTTCTTGATCCGCTGGGTGTCGAAGGCGGTCAGACCCGCGAAGATCAGCACGCCCAGAACCGAAATGGCCATCTGCATCGTGCCCGATTGCACGAAGAGGTTGACGATCATCGCGATGATCAGGCCGATCAGACCCATGATCAGGAAGGTGCCGATCGGCGACAGGTCGCGCTTGGTCGTGTAGCCATAAAGCGACAGGCCGGCAAAAGCGGCAGCCGTGATCAGGAAGGTCTGGATGATCGACATGCCGGTGAATTGCAGGAAGATCCAAGAGATCGACACGCCCATCAGCGCGGCAAAGGCATAGAACACGGTCGTCGCGGTCGCGGTGGACATGCGGTTGATCATGGCGCCAAAGCCGAACACGATGATCAGCGGCGCGAACATGATCACCCAGCGCAGCGGCGTGGTGTAGATCATCCGGCCAAGCTCGGTCAGCTGTTGCTGGCCGTTCACCTCGGTCACGGCAAGGCCGGAAATGGCCCAGGCGGCGGCGGCGGTGACCAGCATGCCCACGGACATGATGCCATAGACGCGGTTCATATAGGCGCGAAGCCCCTCGTCGATGCGGGCCTGGCTTGCGGCACCCGCGCGGGCGTGAGCCTGACGCAGGGAGTCGAATTCTGCCATGAATAATCTCCTCATTGGCGTGTGGCGGCGCGGGACGCACCTTTGTGCAGTTATATTGTCGGAAACCGGGCCAATTTCAATCGGCGCGGGTCAGAAAAACGCTTAAAATGCCACGCATCTCACGCTGATGTCAGGCATCGGGGCCATGGGGCAGGATCACCAGTTTGCCCGTCACCTCACGCCGGCGCAGCGCATCATAGGCGCGGGCCAGATCGTCAAGCGCCATGATCCGGCCCAGATGCGGGTGCAGCTTGCCCGCCTCAAACATGGTGAACAGCGCGTCCATGCTGGCCCGCAGCGGGGCGCGATCAAGGCTCCGGTAGCCGCCCCAGTAAAAGCCGTGAATCGCGATATTCTTGACCAAAGCGTGGTTGAGCGGCAGCGCAGGCGGCTTGCCGCCCGCAAAGCCAATAACCAGAAAGCGCCCGCCCTTGCGCAGCGCGCCAAAGGCCGCCAGCCCCGGCGCATCGCCCACCGGATCATAGACCACATCCACCGGCCCGGCCTCGCGAAGGGCGGCCTTCAGGTCGGGCGTGGTCTCGCTGTCGATCAGCACAGAGGCCCCGGCGCGGCCCGCCACCGCCAGCTTGTCCGCGCCGCGCGCCACCGCGATCACCCGCGCCCCCATGGCCGCGCCGATCTCAACCGCGGTCAGGCCCACGCCGCCCGCCGCGCCCAGAACCGCCAGCGTCTCACCGGGCTGCAAAGCGCCCCTCAGCGACAGCGCCAGATGTGAGCTGCCATAGGCGACCTGAAAGCCCGCCGCCTGCTCATAGCTCATCATCTCGGGGATCGGCTGGCAGGCGGCCTCATCGAACAAAGCCTCTTCGGCCAGACAGCCCATCGCGGCCACCGCGACCCTTGTGCCGGTGGCCAGCCCGCAACCCTCGCCCGAGGCGGTGACGATGCCCGCGCCCTCCATGCCGGGCACGAAGGGAAAGGCGGGCGTGTCCTGATAGAGCCCCTCGACCATCAGCAGATCGGCAAAGTTCAGCGCCGCAGCATAGATCTTGACCCGGACCTGCCCTGGCCCCGGCTCACCCATGGGCGAGGCAGCGATTCGCGGCACCGCGCCCGGCGCGTCGATCATCGCGTGACGGGTTTGATTCGACGGCTGGCTTGGCTTCTGGCTTGTCATTTTCCTGAAAAATCAGTTCATATTTTGTAACTATGTTTTTCACGGCCTGTCTTTTAGGTCAAGTTTGACGCCGTTCGGTTTGGCAGGTCTCGATTCGTCCGATGCGGTTCCGCTAATCGTCTTGTGATTGAGTGTGGTGGTTAATTATGAAACACGACGTTGATATCCATGTGGGTGCGCGCATTCGCCAGCGGCGCTGGCTGGTCGGCATGACGCAGCAGCAACTTGCCGAACAGGTCGGCATCAAATTTCAGCAGATCCAGAAATACGAGACGGGGGCGAACCGGGTCTCGGCCTCTCGGCTCTGGGACATCGGCAAGGCGCTTGGCGCGCCGGTCGCGTTCTTTTTCGAGGGGCTTGAGGACAGCGCGTCGCCCGATGATGGCGGGCTGGACCCCGATATCCTCTCGCAGCGTGAGGCGATGCAGCTGATCCGCGCCTATTACGCCATGCCCGAGGCGCAGCGGCACCAGATCTTTGAACTGGCCAAGGTGCTGTCCTCGGCGGCCTGAAAGCCGCTCGGCTTGTGAGGGCGGGCGCATCCGGGCTAAAGGCGCGGCAGGACGCATGGAGGGGCGCGATGGACCGGCAGGATATTTTTGAGACCGCGCATCAGATGGCCGATGCGGCCCGCGCGCGCATCCTGCCCTTGTTTCGCAACCCGTCGCTGGCGCAGGACAACAAGGCCGCGCAGGGCTTTGACCCGGTGACCGAGGCCGACCGCGACAGCGAACGCGCGATGCGCGCCATTCTGGCCGCCCGCCGCCCCGAGGACGCGGTGTTGGGCGAAGAGTTCGGCGCAACCCCCGGCACATCCGGCCTGACATGGGTGCTGGACCCGATCGACGGCACCCGCGCCTTTTTATGCGGGGCGCCCAGCTGGGGCGTGCTGATCGCGCTGAGCGATGCTGACGGGCCGGTTTATGGCATGATCGACCAACCCTATACGGGCGAGCGGTTCGAGGGCGGGCTGGGCCGCGCGGAACTGACCGGCCCGATGGGGCGGCGCGATTTGCGGGTCCGGCAGGGCGTGGCTCTGGATCAGGCCATCCTGCTGAGCACCTTTCCCGAAATCGGCACCAAGGCTGAGGCGGCGGCCTTTCGCCGGGTTGCGGACAAGGTGCGGCTGACCCGTTACGGGCTTGATTGCTACGGCTATGCGCTCCTGGCTTTGGGGCAGGTCGATCTGGTGATCGAGGCGGGTTTGCAGCCCTATGACGTGGCCGCGCCGATTGCGGTCATAGAGGCGGCGGGCGGCATCGTCACGGACTGGCAGGGCGGGCCCGCGCATCAGGGCGGGCAGGTGCTGGCCGCGGCCTCACCCGCGCTTCATGCGCAGGCTCTGGCGCTGTTGCAGGATGCTTGACTAACAGGGGCGCTTGGTTCAACTGCGCCGTGACGGGCCGGGCATGCGGCCTGCCGGGATCAACCTATGTGAACGACGGGGGCCGTGATGAGCAATCAGCATGACGACGACGACCGCAGGCTTGCGGACGACGCCCCCGAACCGTCAGGCGCTGCACCGCGCGACCCGGCCCCCCGCGATCCCGCCCCCCGCGACCCGGAACGCGAAGAGTTCGCCCCAAGCCGCGCCCGACTGGGTGAAATTCTCGAAGCCATCGACGCGCGCGATCAGGCCCGGCTTGAGGCGCTTTTGGACCCGCTGCACGCGGCCGATATCGCCGATATCATCGAAAACCTCAGCCCCGCCCGGCGAACCGCCTTTCTGGGCCTTTCATCGGCCGAGATCGACGGCGAGGTTCTGTCCGAGATCGACGAATCGGTGCGCGAGGACATTATCGAGGCCCTCCCGCGCGAGGTTCTGGCCGAGGCCGTCCGCGAAATGGACAGCGACGACCTTGTCGACCTGATCGAGGATCTGGACGGCCCGGAACAGCAGGAAATCCTGGCCGCTCTGGACGAATCCGACCGTGCGGCGGTGGAACAGTCGCTGACCTATCCCGAACAGTCGGCGGGGCGTCTGATGCAATCCGAGGTCGTCACCGCGCCCGAGCATTGGACCGTGGGTGAGACCATCGACTATCTGCGCGGTGAGGATTACCTGCCCGATCAGTTCTATCACGTCGTTCTGGTCGATCCGCGCCGCCGCCCGGTGGGCTATGTCACGCTTGGCCGCGTTCTGGCCGCGCGGCGCGATGCGCGGATGACCGACATCACCGAGGACAGTTTCCGCACCATCTCCGCTCTCTCGGATGAGGGCGACGTGGCCTATGCGTTCAACAAATATCACCTGATTTCCGCGCCGGTGGTGGATGCCTCTGACCGGCTGGTCGGCGTGATCACGATTGACGACGCCATGGCGGTTCTGGATGAGGAACACGAAGAGGACATCCTGCGCCTTGCCGGTGTCGGCGACGAATCGAGCATCACCGATAACGTCGCCGAAACCGTGCGCCAGCGGGTGCCGTGGCTGGGCGTGAACATCTTCACCGCGCTGATTGCCGCAACCGTGATCGCGCTGTTTGAGGATTCCATCGAAAAGCTGGTCGCGCTGGCCGTGCTGATGCCGATTGTGGCCTCGCTGGGGGGCAATGCCGGCACGCAGACCCTGACCGTGGTTGTGCGCGGTCTGGCGACCAAAAGCCTGCGTTCGGACAATACGCTGCGGGTGGTGCGGCGCGAAATGGCGGTGGGGCTGATCAATGGCACGACCTTCGCGCTGCTTTTGGCCTTGGTCGCCTATATCTGGTTTCGCGACCCGATGCTTTCCGTGGTGATCGGGCTTGCCATGATCATCAACCTGTTTGCGGCGGCTTTGGGCGGTGTTCTGGTGCCGCTGGCGCTGGAAAAGCTGGGCGCTGATCCGGCGCTTGCCTCGCCCACATTCGTGACCACGGTGACGGATGTGGTGGGCTTTTTCGCCTTTCTGGGACTGGCGACATGGATGCTGCTTTAGACAAGCCCGTTTTGCGTCAAGATCTTGCCGCGCGGCGGGCCTCGGCCTGTGCTGCGCTTGGGGCGGGGGCGCCTGCCGCGATGCTGGCGCGGGCTCTCAGCGGGCGGGGCGGCGTGCTGTCCTTTTACTGGCCGATGGGCGATGAGGCCGACCCGCGCGGCGCGCTGAGCGGCTGGAGTGATCCGCTTTGCCTGCCGGTGGTGGCCGGGCGCGCCCAGCCGCTGCGGTTTCGCCGCTGGCGGGCGGGCGATGATCTGGCGCAGGGCGCGTTCGGCACAAGCCACCCCCTGCCGGATGCGCCCGAACTGGTCCCGCAGGTTCTGATCGTGCCGCTTCTGGGCGCGGACACAGGCGGCAACCGTCTGGGCTATGGCGGCGGGTTCTACGACCGCACGCTGGCCGATCTGCGCGCCAATGGGCCGGTGACCGCCATCGGGTTTTGCTTTGACGCGCAGATCGTGGCTCAGATCCCCACCGAGGCCACCGATCAGCGCCTTGACATAATTGTCACAGAGCGCCGCATCATCACCCCCTGAACCCGCCGCCCAGAGCCTCCCAAATCGTCGAGACCGGCTGAGCCTTTCGCGCTAGTGCCGGGCGATCATTCGGAAATCCGCCCCCCGCGCCCGCGTTAACTTTTGAGTCGCGAAAACCGCCCTGAACCCGCCCGCGAAAGTCAAACAGAAAAACCGTCGTTACGGTGTCAAAAACTTGTTGAATCCGTGATCGACACGCGGCAAGTTGTGGGTCGAGGCCAAGGCGATACTATATCTGGTGGCGTAACAGATCCACCGACACGCGGCACGGCCCACCCGACAGCAACAATCGCAGGCCCGTTTGGGCCTCGCGTCGCGCCGCCTGCTTGGGCTGCGGGATGGCGGCTGCGGGCTTGGCACAACAACCCCCAAAGCGGGACAGGGACAGGATACGGGCATGAAAATCGAACGGCGTTTCACCACCGACGCATTGGGCGCATATGGCGAGATCGAGTTCGTCACCACCACCTCGGAAATCCGCAACCCTGATGGCACCGTGGTGTTCCGCAATGAGGCGGTCGAGGTGCCGAAGGGCTGGTCTCAGGTCGCCTCGGATGTGATCGCGCAGAAGTATTTCCGCAAGGCGGGGGTGCCTGCCGCGCTG
Source organism: Paracoccus sp. (in: a-proteobacteria) (assembly GCA_030538425.1). GTDB lineage: Bacteria > Pseudomonadota > Alphaproteobacteria > Rhodobacterales > Rhodobacteraceae > Paracoccus. The sequence goes on from JAUNTZ010000040.1 coordinate 10,480, forward strand.
AAACGCGTGCGCGAAAAGGGTGTGCCGGAGTTCCTGTGGCGCTCGGTCGCGGATGACGACGCTTTGGCCGGTCTGCCCGCCGAGGCGCGGTTCGGCGGTGAGGTCTCGGCCAAGCAGGTGTTCGACCGCTTAGCGGGCGCCTGGGCCTATTGGGGCTGGAAGGGCGGCTATTTCACCGATGAATCCGACGCCCGCGCCTATTATGACGAAATGCGTTTCATGCTGGCCCGCCAGATGGCCGCGCCGAACTCGCCCCAATGGTTCAATACCGGGCTGCATTGGGCTTATGGCATCGACGGGCCGTCGCAGGGCCATTTCTATGTCGATTACAAGACCGGCAAGCTGGTCAAATCCGACAGTGCCTATGAACACCCCCAGCCCCATGCCTGCTTTATCCAGTCGGTCGCGGATGATCTGGTGAACGAAGGCGGCATCATGGACCTGTGGGTGCGTGAGGCGCGGCTGTTCAAATACGGCTCGGGCACCGGCACGAACTTTTCCTCGCTGCGTGGTGAGGGGGAAAAGCTGTCGGGCGGCGGCAAGTCGTCCGGCCTGATGGGCTTTCTGAAAATCGGCGACCGTGCGGCAGGTGCGATCAAATCGGGCGGCACCACGCGCCGCGCCGCGAAAATGGTGATCTGCGACATGGATCACCCCGATATCGAACAGTTCATCAACTGGAAGGTGATCGAGGAACAAAAGGTCGCCTCTCTGGTCGCCGGCTCGAAAATGCATGAGGCGCGGCTGAACGAGATTTTCGCCGCGATCCGCGAATGGGATGGCAGCATCGAGGCCGCAACTGATCCCGCGCAGAATGGCGCGCTGAAAACCGCGATTCGCGCGGCGAAACGCGCCATGATCCCCGAGACCTATATCAACCGGGTTCTGCAATATGCGCGGCAGGGCTTTGATTCGATTGAATTTCCGACCTATGACACCGATTGGGATTCGGAGGCTTATATCAGCGTCTCGGGGCAGAACTCGAACAACTCGGTGCGCGTGACGGATGCGTTCTTGCGCGCCGTGCGCGAGGATGCACCTTGGGAATTGCTGCGCCGCACCGATGGCAAGGTCGCCAAGACGGTCAGCGCGCGCGAGCTCTGGGATCAGGTCGGCCATGCCGCATGGGCCTGCGCCGATCCGGGCATCCAGTTCCACGACACGGTGAACGCCTGGCATACCTGCCCCGAAGACGGCGCGATCCGCGGCTCGAACCCGTGCAGCGAATATATGTTCCTGGACGATACGGCCTGTAACCTTGCCTCGATGAACCTGCTGACCTTTTACCGCGACGGGCAGTTCGACGCCGAGGGCTATGTTCACGCCACCCGGCTGTGGACGGTGACGCTGGAAATCAGCGTGCTGATGGCGCAATTCCCGTCCAAGGAAATCGCGCAGCGGTCCTATGATTACCGCACGCTTGGGCTTGGCTATGCCAATATCGGTGGCTTGCTGATGAATATGGGCCTTGGCTATGACAGCGATCAGGGCCGCGCGCTGTGCGGGGCGCTGACCGCGATCATGACCGGCGTATCCTATGCCACCAGCGCCGAAATGGCGGGCGAGCTTGGCCCGTTCCCCGGCTATGCCCGCAACGCCGATCACATGCTGCGGGTGATCCGCAACCACCGCGCGGCGGCGCATGGCAGCGGCGATTATCAGGACGTCAACGTCGCCCCGGTGGCGCTGGACGCGGCGAACTGCCCGGATCAGCGGCTGGTCGATCTGGCCCGCAGCGCATGGGACGACGCGCTGACCTTGGGTCAGGCGCACGGCTATCGCAACGCGCAGGCAACCGTGATCGCGCCGACCGGCACCATCGGTCTGGTGATGGATTGCGACACCACCGGCATCGAACCCGACTTTGCGCTGGTGAAATTCAAAAAGCTGGCGGGCGGCGGTTACTTCAAGATCATCAACCAGTCGGTTCCGGCGGCGCTGACTGCGCTTGGCTATGGCTCGGCCCAGATCGAGGAAATCATCGCCTATGCGGTCGGCCACGGCAGCATCGGCAATTGCCCCGGCATCAACCACACCGCGCTGGCTGGCCACGGCTTTGGCCCGGCCGAGATCGAAAAGGTCGAAGCGGCACTGGCCTCGGCCTTTGACATCCGCTTCGTGTTCAACCAGTGGACGCTGGGCGAAGATTTCTGCAAAGGCACGCTGGGCATCCCGGCTGACAAGCTGGCCGATCCCGGCTTTGACCTGCTGCGCCATCTTGGTTTCAGCAAGGCGCAGATCGACGCCGCCAACGACCATGTGTGCGGCACCATGACGCTGGAGGGCGCGCCCTTCCTGAAACCCGAACATTACGCGGTGTTCGACTGCGCCAACCCCTGCGGCAAGCGCGGCACCCGCTATCTGTCGGTGGACAGCCATATCCGCATGATGGCGGCGGCACAGTCGTTTATCTCGGGCGCGATTTCCAAGACGATCAACATGCCCAACGACGCGACCATTGCTGACGCTCTGGCGGCTTATGAACTGTCGTGGTCGCTGGGGATCAAGGCGAACGCTCTGTATCGCGACGGGTCGAAACTGTCGCAACCGCTGGCCGCCGCGCTGGTCGAGGACGACGACGAAGCCGCCGAGATTCTGGAAACCGGCAGCCCGCAGGAAAAGGCGGCGGTGATCGCGGAAAAGGTGGTCGAAAAGATCATCATCAAGGAAATGGTCCGCAGCCACCGGGAAAAACTGCCCGGCCGCCGCAAGGGCTATACGCAAAAGGCGGTGGTCGGCGGGCACAAGGTCTATCTGCGCACCGGCGAATATGACGACGGCAAGCTGGGCGAGATCTTTATCGACATGCATAAGGAAGGCGCAGGCTTCCGCGCGATGATGAACAATTTCGCCATCGCCGTGTCGGTCGGGCTGCAATATGGCGTCCCGCTGGAAGAGTTCGTCGATGCCTTCACCTTCACCCGCTTTGAGCCGGCGGGGATGGTGCAGGGCAATGACAGCATCAAGAACGCGACCTCGATTCTGGATTATGTGTTCCGCGAACTGGCGGTCAGCTATCTGGACCGCACCGATCTGGCCCATGTGAAACCGGCGGGCGCGAGCTTTGACGATCTGGGCGGCGGGGATGCCGAAGGGCAGACCAATATCTCGCCCGTGTCGGAACCGGCTGAGCTGAAATCGCTGGCCATGCTGAAACAGATCAGCTCGACCGGCTATCTGCGCAAACGTCTGCCCGCCGATCTGATGGCGATGCGGACGGCGTCGGTCTCTACGGCGTCAGTCTCGGCTGTGGCGGCGGGCATGGCCGAAGAGGGCGCGGTGTTTGAGACCGCCACCGTCGCGGTCGCCGCGATGGACGAACGCACCAAGGCGCGGATGCAGGGATATGAGGGCGACCCCTGCGGCGAATGCGGCAACTATACCCTTGTGCGCAACGGCACCTGCATGAAGTGCAACACCTGCGGCGGCACCTCGGGTTGCAGCTAAGAAACTGATCGGGCAGAAAACACTGACCCCGCCGCAAAGGCGGGGTTTTTTCATGGCGCGACCGGCACCTGACCCGATTTGAGACAACGCAGCGTAAAGACCGAACGCGAGTTGCGGATGCCGTGAAAGCGGTAGAGGTGGTTGCGCAGAAAATCCTCATATCCGCGCGTGCCGCTGACTGCGACTTTCAGCAGGTAATCATATTCGCCCGTGGTCAGGTAAACCTCCAGCACCTGGGGGATGGCGGCCATGGCGGTGCCGAAGCGTTCCAGCAGGTGTTCGTCGTGACGTTCCAGCATCACCTCGACGATCACCGTGTCGGCCATGCCCAGCCGCGCGGGGTCCAGAATGGCGGTGTATCCCTGAATATAGCCGCGCTCCTCAAGCCTGCGGGTGCGCTGCCAGCAGGGGCTTGGCGACAGGCCGACCTCATCGGCCAGCTGCGCATTGCTGAGCCGCCCGTCGCCTTGCAGCGCGGCAAGGATGTGGCGGTCGATCTTGTCGAGTTCGTCATGCATAGGGGATGTATCTTCTGGGATGTGCCGCAATATCGGGCGATTCTTTTGCATTATCGCTTGAACGCGGCAGAAACTGAAAGGACATTTTTCAACAAACGCGCGATACTGGCCGGATCACGGCGTCCAAACGCCCGCCGCTGCACAACGGGAGGGTTTCATGCAGCTTTTCACTCATCAGGATTTCGACGGCCATGAGCTGGTCAGCTTTGCGTCCGACGCGGAAACCGGGCTTCGCGCGATTATCGCGATCCACTCCACCCGTCGCGGCCCTGCCGCCGGTGGATGCCGGCTGTGGCGCTATGAGACAGAGGCCGACGCGCTGCGCGATGCGCTGCGCCTGTCGCGCGGCATGTCGCTGAAAAACGCGGTGGCCGGGCTTGATCTGGGCGGCGGCAAGGCGGTGATCATGCTGGCGCCGGGCCAGACCAAGACGCCTGAACTGATGCGCGCCTTTGGCCGCGCGGTGGAGCGGCTGAACGGGCTTTATATCACGGCTGAGGATGTGGGCGTCTCGACCGCCGATATGGTCGAGGTCAGCCGTGAGACAAGCCATGTCGCGGGCCTTCCCGATGGTGAATTCGCAAGCGGCGACCCTTCGCCCGTGACCGCGCGGGGCGTGTTCGAATCGCTGCGGATCGGGGTGGAGCAGGTGATGGGGCGCGACGATCTGCGCGGTGTCACGGTCGCGGTTCAGGGCCTTGGCCATGTCGGCCAGCACCTGTGCCAGATGCTGCATGACCACGGCGCCCGCCTGATCGTGACCGATATCGACGAAAGCCGTTGCCGCGACGCGGCGGCCCGCTTCGGGGCTGAGATCCGGCCTGTTGCGGGCTTCCACGCCACCGAATGCGACGTTTACGCGCCCTGCGCCTTGGGCGGCACGCTGTCGGCGCGCAGCATCCCCGAGATGACCTCGAAACTGGTCGCCGGTGCCGCGAATAACCAGTTGGAGACGGAGGCAGACGCCGAGCGCCTGCACCGTCAGGGCGTGACCTATATGCCCGATTTCCTGATCAATGCGGGCGGGATCTCCAATGTCGCGGCTGAGATCGCGGGCCGTCCCGCCGCCGAGTTTGTCGAGAACTGGTTCCCCGGCTTTCGCCAACAGGTCCGTGAGGTGATGACCCGCGCCGCCGCCGATGACGTCTCGCCGCATGTGATCGCGGTGCAGATCGCGCGCGAAAGGCTGCGCTGATCGTCACGGCGCGGATGCCAAAAGGCCCCGCACATCGCGGGGCCTTTCCTGTTTCGGGGGCGCTTAGTTGACCAGAGCCTTGCGGTTCTGCGCGTGACGGGTCGCCAGCTTGCGGCCCATCCGGCCCGAGGCCAGATGGCGGGCCGAGACCGGCGCATAGTCACGCGCGCGCAGCTCGGGGAAGATCGCGAAGATCTCGTCCAGAGCGGCGGCGCCCACGGTCTTCAGCGCCTCAGGCCCGGTATAAAGCGACTCGGTCTCAGCCCCGTTCGAGATGACGATCTCATGGCGGTCGAACAGGAAGTGGTAATAGGTCACCTCGGACAGATCGGAGGCGATGTCGATCCCCTCGACCTGCAAAAGCTGTTTCGCGGCGACAAGGATCTCATCGGTGCCGAACATCTTTTGCGCGATTTTGGAGCGGACCAGAACCCGGTGCTGCGGGCTGACCAACAGGTCTTGCGAAGGCACGTTCTTGCCAAGCGCGTGACGGCGGATGCGGATCGGTTGCATCGAGGGCGAGGCCGCAAGCCGCCCCGCGCTCATCGCGTTCGAGCCGATCCAACGCAGCCGCTGCAAGCCATTGTCGCGTGTCACGACCAGATCGCCTTCGCGCAGATCCTCAACCGCGACGGCGCCCGTTACGGTCTCGATCATGGTGCCTGCGGCGAAGCAGATAATGCGATACTGCACCCATTCGGCATCCTTATAGGTGACGCCGTTCCAAATCCAGTCCAGCCCCTCGCCACGGTTCCAGCCGCCAACATACCCGGAATCAGGACCGTCCGAACGCGTTCGATAGCCGGCCGCCGTCAGGACATCGCGCAGGGCTGCCACTTCGCTCAGCAAAATGTTGATGATCAGCAGATCCTCATTGCCAAACCATGGCGCGCCCTGGAAACGCTCTTCCGCGGACGAGACGCTGCCCATGTCGACTGTATAGTCGCCGGAGCCATACACCTCGACCTGATCGCTGTCTGCGCCGGTGAAAATGGTCTTGTCGGCCACGACGCCGTCGCGGATGATAACGGTGTCGTTGCCGGTATAGGTATTCAGAGCATGTGCGCCGCTGCCACCCTCACCCAGCAGGGTCGTATTGGCACCGATATCGACATAATCGTCGCCGGTATTCGTGTTGATATAGCCGGTGACGGTCGAGCCCTCGCCGATGATCAGCGTGTCTGCGTCATTTTCAGCAACTGCAAGATCATTGCCGGTCACGATCCGGCCAGCAAAGACGGCCCCCGCACCGACATTGATACTGTCATTGCCATAGCCCATCTCGATATTGCCGATGGTCAGCCCGTCACCAGCAATCAGCGTGTCATGACCACCGTTCAGATCGACGGTGCCGATGACGGCATTGTCGCCAACCTCGATGCGGTCATTGCCGCCACGCGATGCCCCACCGCCCGACGTGATGTCACCAAGGCGTGCGTTGTCGCCCGCTGTTAGCTCAAGGATCGCGTTCTCGGTGCCCGGGGCGCTGATATCACCGATTGTGACATCGTCGCCCACGGTGACTGTGGTCTTTGTGTTGATGATCCCCCCGCCATGGTTGATCGAGCTGATCGTGGCCCCGTCGCCGGTGTTCACGGTCAGGAAACGGCCCGAGGATGAGATATCGCCCGCGGTCGAACCGGCGCCGCCGATATAGGTGTCATTGCCGTTGAGGCCGCCGCCCAGCTCGACATCGCCGACCGTGCCCTGGTTGATCACCTGATCAGCGCCGCCGCTGCTGCTGTTGATGTCGCCAAAGCTGCCGCCCTCACCGACATTGACGGTCAGCGGTTTGGCAAGCAATCCGCCCGGGGTGTTGACGACATTCCAGTTGACCTGCTCACCCGCATCAACATTGATGGTCGGCTTGATCGCGACGTTGTTGAACGAGATCGTCGCCGGCTGCGCATTCGTGGTCGAGCCGTTGAAATCGACCTGCACATTCCGGTCGCCGGAGGCAATGGTCTTTCCGACAGTCAGATCGGAGCTGCGGCCCGGATCAATCAGGATCTTGTTGTCACCCGGCGGAAGATCCAGCGCAACGGTGTTGCCGAATACGTTCTTGCTGGCAGTGACAGTATAGTCAACGCCGTCAATGGTCAGGGTGGAAGGGAAGCCCGAGGTGTTCTCTACAACGTAATAATTGGCCATGTTACACTCTTAAGACGAGGCAGCCGCAAAGAACCGCCGTTGCATAGATTTGGCCTGAAGAGAGGTTATGCGCTGACAAGCGCCCGCGCCACGCGCGTGCCGACCTGACCAGCCCGCTGCACATTCCCGCCGGGCGCTTCAGAAAAAGTGGCAAGCCACCATTTCCCGATGACACAAATGATAAGATGCGCAAACTAAAAACTGTCTTTCGGTATAATTTTACACGTTCAAGTTGTCCCTTTAGCTATGCTTTTGCTGGAAAGTCAAAACTGAACGGTGTATTCTGTTAGGGCAATTCAGGGTTGTTTTGTCCCAAGCTGTTTTAATGATCCGGTGCCGCAAGGGGGGGCATCGCTGCAACCATGACGCCTCGGCCATGGTGTGCCCGTGCCGCGCCCCGACCCGTTCGCCCCACGCGAACGCCGCATTTGAATCTTGGCCGCTGCCGGAACCCTTGGGGCGGTTCTATGTTGGTGACAGAACCAACTTCAACACGGATGCCCCTCATGTCCAAACCGAAAATTGCCATTATCATTTCCTCGACCCGCGACAGCCGCTTTGCTGACAAGCCTGCGAAATGGCTGTTCGACACCGCCTCGAAGGATGACCGCTTCGAGTTTGAGCTGGTCGATCTGCGCGAATTTGACCTGCCATTCTTCAATGAGAAAGCCTCGAACCTGTGGATGCCGTCCGAGGATGACCGGGCCGTGGCCTGGCAGAACAAGATCGGTGAGTTCGACGGCTATATCTTTCTGACCGCCGAATATAACCGCTCGATCACCGGCGCGCTGAAAAACGCGCTTGATCAGGCCTATAAAGAGTGGAACCGCAAGCCGATGGCCGTCATGGCCTATGGCAGCGTTGGCGGTGCCCGCGCGGCAGAGCATCTGCGGACGATCGCGATTGAGCTTCAGATGGTGCCGCTGCGCAATGGCGTGCATCTGGGCATGGGCGATTTCTTCAAGGTCTCGCCCTTGGGTGAAGACAAGCCGATGTCCGAGGTCGAGGATCACCTGAAAGGCTCGCTCGAATCGACGCTGGACGAACTGCTTTGGTGGGCCGAGGCGACCAAGGCCGCCCGCGCCAAGTCGGAATGATCCTTCAGGCGGCCCCGCTCGGGCCGCCTTTTTCGTCGCTCCATGGCCCGCCGCCCGCCAGCTCTGCCGCGAGATGATCGACAAAGGCGCGGATCTTGGCGGGCATCGGCGTCACTGGCGGCCAGACCACGCTGATCGGCAGGGTTTGCTCGGCCAGATCGGGCAAGACCCGCTCCAGCAGACCCGCCCGCATCGCGGGCATCACGATAAAGCCGGGCAGCATCGTCATGCCCACCCCTGCAATCGCCATATCGCGCGAGGCCTCGCCATTGTTCACCGTGGCGATTTCGGTGACGGCGGGGCGGGTGGCGTGGCGCCCGGTGCCGAACTGCCACTGGCTTGCATTGGACAGGTTGCTATAGCCGATCACCGGCAGACCGGCCAGATCGGCAGGGGTTTGCGGGCGGTTATGGCGGTCCAGAAACTCGGGTGACGCGCAGGGGATCAGCCGGTCCTCACACAGCTTGCGCGCCATCAGCGCGCTGTCGCGCAGCTGGCCCACCCGCACAGCGACATCGAAACGGTCGCGGATCAGGTCGCGCGAACGGTCGTCGTAATCGACCCGCAGACTGAGGCCCGGATGCGCGCGGGCAAAGCGGGCGATGACGGGCGAGAGATACAGCGTGCCAAAGCTCATCGGCGCGCTGATCGACAGGGTGCCGCGCAAGCCTTCCGCCCCGCCCCAGGCCGCGCTTTCGGTGGCGGCACGCAGATCGGCCAAAGCAGGGCGGATACGTTCGGCCAGACGCTGCGCGGCCTCGGTCGGCTCAATCCGGCCCGCATTGCGCCGGAACAGCGCCGCGCCAAGGCTGGTTTCAAGGTCCGAGACGCGCTTGCTGATCACCGATTTCGACAGGTTCAGCCGCGCCGCGGCGGCGGTTATCGTGCCAGCCTCGATCACGGTCAGAAAGGTCTCAAGCTGGTCCAGATCGTAACGCATGGGTGCGAGAATAGCCCGCTCGTTCGGCTTTGTCGAACGCCGTTTGCGGCGCGTGGGCGGTGGCGCGGGGCGCGCGCGCGCCCATATAACAGGGTAACGAAAGGAGGCCCACCATGCAGCTTACGGGCATTCACCACCTGACCGCCGTGACCGCCGATGCGGTTGCCAATAACCGCTTTTACACTGATACGCTTGGGATGCGCCGGGTGAAAAAGACCGTCAATCAGGACGATGTTTCGGCCTATCACCTGTTCTTTGCCGATGGCGCGGGCAGTCCCGGCAGCGACCTGACCTTTTTCGACTGGCCCGTCGCGCGCGAGAGACGCGGCACAAATGCGGTGACGCGCACCGGGCTGCGGATCAATGGCGACAGTTTCGACTATTGGGCCGCGCGGTTGCGCGATGCAGGCGTGGCACCCGGTCGGACGGGCGTTCTGGACGGTCGCGACAGCCTTGATTTCGAAGACCCCGAAGGCCAGCGGTTCCGCCTGATCGCGGATCAGCCGGGCGCGTCCCATCCGTGGGATCGCAGCCCCGTCCCGGCGCAGCACCAGATCCGCGGGCTTGGGCCGATCACCATGTCGGTTCCCGATCTTGGCCCGACCGAGGCGGTGCTGACCCGCGTGATGAACATGACCCGCGCGCGCGACTATGCCGACCCGGACGGGCAGGGGCAGGTCCATGTCTTTACCATGGGCGAGGGCGGTCCGGCGGCTGAGCTGCATGTCGCGGTGCAGCCCGGTCTAGCGCAAGCGCGGCAGGGCGCGGGCGCGGTCCATCACGTCGCGTTCCGCGTGCCGGATGTGCCGACGATCGAGGCATGGGCGCAGCGGCTGCGCGATTTCCGTGTGCCGAACTCGGGCGAGGTTGAGCGTTACTACTTCCGCTCGCTCTATTTCCGCGAACCGGGCGGCGTGCTGTTCGAGATCGCGACCGACACGCCCGGTTTCGCCGTGGATGAGCCGTTCGAGACCATGGGTGAGGCGCTGTCGCTGCCGCCTTTCCTTGAGCCGCGCCGCGCCCAGATCGAGGCCGGGCTGAAGCCTCTGGCCTGAAAAACACACACGCCGCCGTCACAATGCTGACGGCGGCGTGATCCGCTGTGGCGGACAATTGTATTGACCGGGCGCGAGCCCCGCACTTAGCCTTTGTTCAGATATGTTCGGTTCAAAGGTGACACCATGACAAGAATTGCCCTCGCCCTGCCTTTCATGCTGCTTGCGGGTGCAGCCGCCGCTCAGGATGCGTCCTGCCCGCATAGCGATTTTCAGTCCTTTATCAACGCTTTCGCGCAGGACGAGGCGTTACAGCGCCAGTTCACCGCGCCCCAGATCGAAAGCGAATATCTGGATATGGCCGCCGAGCCGCAACCGGCCATGGTCACCGAAACCATCTCGCGCGATGCGCTGCGTTTCCCGCTCATGCAGCATTCCTATGCGGCCTTGCAGAGCGGGGCCCAAGGGCTGATGTCATGGCCCGCCGCCGATGGCGCGCAAACCTTCACCGTGCGCGGGCCGGACAGCGGCAATCTGATTCACTTCGATTTCAGCCCGCAACCCTGCTGGACGCTGATTGCCATTCGCGACGAATCAACATGAAAAAGGGGCCGCACGGCCCCATTTCCTTATCCGCATTTGCTGTGTCCGCAGCTTGGGCAGGTCATGCAGCCCTCGATCATGCGCATCCCGTATTGTCCGCAGGACGGGCAGGCCGCGCCGCGTGGGCGTTCGCCGATGGCGATGACATTCGCCTCACTCACGGGGTCGGATTTCAGCCCCATCCCCTCGCCCGCCAGAAAGCCCGTGGCGATCATGTGGCGCTCGATCACTCCGCCGATGGCGGCCAGGATCGAGGGGACATAGCGCCCCTCCATCCATGCACCGCCGCGCGGGTCGAACACGGCCTTGAGTTCCTCGACCACGAATGACACCTCGCCGCCGCGCCGGAACACCGCCGAGACCATCCGCGTCAGCGCGACCGTCCAGGCGAAATGTTCCATGTTTTTCGAGTTGATGAACACCTCGAACGGGCGGCGATGCCCGCCATGCAGAATGTCGTTGATGGTGATGTAGATGGCATGTTCGCTGCCCGGCCATTTCAGCTTGTAGGTCGCGCCTTCAAGCGATGCGGGGCGGTCAAGCGGTTCGGTCAGATAGACCACTTCCGCGCCACGGTCAGCCTCGGGCGCGGTCTCAGACTTTTCGCTGACCGACAAAACGCTGCCGGTTACGTCATTGGGGCGATAGGTGGTGCAGCCCTTGCAGCCCAGATCCCATGCGGCAAGGTAGACATCCTTGAAATCCTCGAAAGAGATATCCTCGGGGCAGTTGAT
>JAUNTZ010000041.1 GCA_030538425.1 Paracoccus sp. (in: a-proteobacteria)
GATGCTGGCCCGCGGCCTTGGCGGGCGCGGCAAGATCGACGTGCAGCGCTTCAAGGGTCTGGGCGAGATGGACGCCAAGGACCTGAAAGACACCACCATGAACCCTGAAACGCGCAAACTGATCCGCATCGCGATTGATGAGGATGAGGCGGGCGAGACCGGCGATCTGGTTGAGCGGCTGATGGGCAAAAAGCCCGAATTGCGGTTCCAGTATATTCAGGAAAACGCCCGCTTCGTTGAGGAACTGGACGTCTGACCCCGCGTCACGGGGTCGCCACCCAGTTGCGCATTTTTAATCGGCACTGGCTGCAACGCAGTTGCCCGGTTCCCTGCCCTTTGCTAGACCCGAAAAGGGCTTGGAGGAGCCTATAGTCCAACACAGGAGAAACGGATTCATGAAGAAATCCATCATTGCCGCCGCGCTGGCCACCACCGCGCTGACCGTTCCTGCCATCGCGCAGGATTACCCGACCCAGCCGGTCACCGTCGTTGTGCCCTTCTCGGCGGGTGGCCCGACCGATACCGTGACCCGCCTGATCGCCCGCGCGATGAGCGAGGAACTGGGCCAGCAGATCGTGGTTGAAAATGTCGGCGGGGCCGGTGGCACCCTGGGCGCGGCCCGCGTCGCGCAGGCCGATAATGACGGCTACACGCTGCTTTTGCATCATATCGGCATGGCAACCGCGCCGACGCTGTATCCCAACCTGCCCTATGATCCGACCTCGGATTTTGAATATGTGGGTCTGGTCACCGAGGTGCCGATGGTGATCGTCGCGCGCCCCGATATGGAACATGAAACCCTGGCCGATGTGATCGAGTGGATCAAGGAAGAGGGTGAGGGCGTGCTTTATGCCAATGCCGGGATCGGCGCGGCCAGCCATCTGTGCGGGCTGATGCTGATGGATGCGGTCGGCACCTCGATGACGACGATTCCCTATCAGGGGACCGGCCCCGCGCTGACCGATCTGATGGGCAGCCAGGTTGATCTGATGTGCGACCAGACCACCAACACCACCGCGCAGATCCGCGACGGCTCGATCAAGGCCTATGCGGTGACCGTGCCGGAACGTCTGGAAAGCCTGCCCGACCTGCCGACCCCTGCCGAGGCGGGCCTGCCCGACGATTTTGAGGTCACCATCTGGCACGGGCTTTATGCGCCCGCCGGGACCGATGCGGCCATCGTGACGCGCCTGTCCGAGGCGCTGCAAAAGGCGCTTGCCGACGAAACCGTGATCGAGCGTTTTGCTGACCTTGGCACCGCGCCTTCCTCGGCTGAGGATGCGACGCCCGACGCCCTGCGCGAGAAGGTCACCACCGAGATTGAGCTCTGGGCGCCGGTGATCCATGCGGCGGGCGAATACGCCAACTGATGCGGGACTGGGGGCGGCTGATCGGGCCGCCCCTGCCCTTTCCCCTTTGGCATCACCGCCGCGCCCAGAGCGCGCGCGGATATGAGGTTAACTTTCCATGATGTCGCGAGATTACACCGATATTGTCGGGGGCGCCTTGCTGGTCGTCACCGGCCTGGGCTTTTCAGCCCATGCTTACTTCAACTATGATCTTGGCACGATCAACCGGATGGGTCCGGGCATGTTCCCGATGTTTCTGGGGCTGATCCTTGCCGGTTTCGGCCTGCTGCAAGCCATCCCCGCCTTTTTCCGCCAGGGCACCATGCCAGAGATCCGCATCTGGTCGCCCTTGTTCGTGCTGTCGAGTGTCGCGGCCTTCGCGGCAATGATCCGGCCATTCGGGCTGTTGCCGTCGATTGTGGTTCTGGTGCTGATCTCATCCATGGCTGAGCTGAAGTTCCGCCCCGTCAGCCTGATCATCCTGACCGTGACGCTTTGCGTCATGTCATGGCTGATCTTCCGCGTGGGTCTGGGCGTGCCTCTGGCCATGGCCCGTTGGCCGTTCTGAGGGGGCGCGCATGGATCTGTTTTCGAATATCGGTCTGGGTCTGGAAACGGCGCTGACCTATAACAACCTGCTTTACTGCTTTATCGGCGTGTTGCTGGGCACTTTTGTGGGCGTGATCCCGGGCATCGGGCATCTGGCCGCGATGTCGCTGCTGTTTCCGCTGACCTTTTATCTGGACCCCACGACCGCGCTGATCATGCTGGCGGGGATCTGGTATGGGTCGAGCTATGGCGGCAACACGGCCTCGATCCTGCTGAATATCCCGGGCTCACCGGCCAATGCCGTGACCTGCCTTGACGGCTACCCGATGGCGCGCAAGGGGCGCGGCGGGGTCGCGCTGCTGATGACCACGGTTGCGTCATTCGTGGGCGGCTCGATCGGGATTTTGTTGCTGATGCTGTTTGCGCCGGTGATCGCGTCCTATGCGCTCAAATTCTCATCGCCGGAATATTTCGCGCTGATGGTGCTGGGCCTTGTCGCGGCCTCGACGATCTCGGAAGGCTCGCCGGTCAAGGGGCTGGCGATGGTGGTGCTGGGTATCATGTTCGGCACGGTGGGCGCCGATGTGTTCACCGGCACGCCGCGCTTTTCGCTGGGCTATCTGGAGCTGACCGAGAAGATCAACCTTGTCGCGTTGGCCATGGGCATCTTCGGCGTGGCCGAGATCATCGCCTCGGTGCGCCGCATCAAGCTGGGCGATATCGACCCTGAAAGCGTCAAGCTGCGCGCCATGACGCCGACCCGGGACGATTGGCGGAGGTCATGGGGCGCGATGGGGCGCGGCTCGGCCATCGGGGCGTTTTTCGGCACCATGCCGGGCACCGGGCCTTCGGTGGCATCGTTCATGTCCTATGCGGTGGAAAAGCGCGTCAACAAAGACCCCTCGCGCTTTGGCAAGGGCGCGATTGAGGGGATCATGGCCCCGGAATCGGCCAATAACTCGGCCGACCAGACCTCGTTCATCCCGACGCTGAGCCTTGGCATCCCGGGCAGCCCGACCATGGCGCTGATGCTGGGCGCGCTGATCATTCATGGCATTTCGCCGGGGCCAAGCCTTGTCACCGAACAGCCCTCGCTGTTCTGGGGGCTGGTAATGAGCTTCTGGATCGGCAACCTGATGCTGGTGGTGCTGAACGTGCCGCTGATCGGCATGTGGGTGCGGATGCTGATGATCCCCTATCACCTTCTGTATCCGGCGGTGCTGATGTTCATCTGCATCGGCACCTATACGGTGAACAACTCAGCCTTCGATGTCTGGCTGGTGCTGTTCTTTGGCATTCTGGGCTATGTGATGCGGATCTTCTCATGGCCCGGCGCACCCCTGCTGCTGGGCTTTGTGCTTGGCCCGCTGCTGGAGGAACATTTCCGCCGCGCCATGCTGCGCTCTCGCGGGGATTTCTCGATCTTTATCGACCGGCCAATCTCGGCGATCGTGCTGGGGATTACCGCCGTTCTGCTTTTGCTGACCATCTGGGGCGCGATCCGCACATGGCGGCGCCAGAAAACGGTGATCCGGCTGAACCCGGACGGCACCCCGCCCGGACCGCAGGGCTGACAGGCAAAAAGGCCGGATCACGCGATCCGGCCTTTTTTCTGCGCGATATGTCGCGGTGTTTATCCTGATTATTTCGCTTGGTCATTCTTGACGCGCCTGCCATCAGGTTTTAAGCCCTGCCAAGCCGCAGCCAGACGCCAATGCGTCAGCCAACGGATGAAACGTCACAGCAGGAGCAAGACATGCTGACATTTTCCCGATTTGGCGCCGCTTGTGCGGTCTCTCTGGCCGCGCTGAGCGGTGCGGTCTGGGCCGAGCCGGTCACCATCACCCATCAGCAAGGCGAAACCGTGATCGAGGACGTGCCGCAGACGGTGTTCGTCGCCGACTGGGCCGCTTTTGACAATTTGAATGCGCTTGGGGTTGAGGTGCAGGGCATTCCGGGCAGCGCGACGCCCGCCTATCTTGAACCCCTTCTGCCCGCCGATGCGGCGCGGATCGGCTCGTTGCAAGAGCCTGATTTCGAACAGATCGCGGCGGCCAACCCGGATCTTGTGATCGTCGCCGCGCGCTCGCGCACCGCCTATCCGACGATGTCGCAGATCACGACGACCCTCGACGCCTCGATCGACAACGCCGCGCTGATCGACGGGGTGAAGGAATGGCTGACCACCTATGGCGAGATTTTTCAGCGTCAGGATCGTGCGGCTGAACTGATCGGTAATCTCGACGCCAAGCTGGAAGAGGCCCGCGCCGCAGCCCAAGGCAAAGGCACCGGGCTGGTCATCGTGACCAATGCGGGCAAGATCGGGATTTACGGCCCGGCCTCGCGCGTGTCCTGGATTTATGATGAGCTGGACGTGCCTTCGGTCTTTGACGATGTGGACGACCGCGACCATGGCGGCGACGCGATTTCCTTTGAATATCTGGCTGAAACCAATCCTGACTGGCTGTTCGTCGTGGACCGCGACGCGGGCGTGAACGGCACCGCCGGCGAGGCCGCGCGCGCCCTTCTGGACAATGAATTGCTGCATGGGACCAATTTCTGGGCGAATGACCAGATCGTCTATCTGGACCCGGCGGCGGCCTATGTCACCATGCACGGCTATACCGGGCTGATGCTGCTTCTGGATCAGGTGATCGCGGGCTACGCGGCCCATCAAGGCTGAGCCAACCCGGCGGCCCCGGCGCTAAGCGAGGCCGCCAAATCCGACCCTCTCCAAGGACAGGCAAGACCCCGATGAAACCGCTTTGGCTGGCCGCAGCCCTTTTGCTTTTGATCCTGCTGGCCGCATGCAGCCTGTTCATCGGCGTGGGCGATTTGTCGCCGCGCGCGCTGTGGGAGGGGGATGAGACCGGGCGGGCGCAGCTTTTCCTTCTGGTCAGCCGGGTGCCGCGCACGTTGGCGCTGATCCTGACCGGATCGTCGCTGGCGATTGCGGGGCTTGTGCTGCAAATCATCGTGCGCAACCGCTTTGTTGAGCCCTCGACCATCGGCACATCCGAATCCGCCACGCTTGGCTTTCTGACCGCGACCGTGTTCTTTCCGGCATGGCCGATGATGGGCAAGATGGGGCTCTCGGCGCTGTTCGCGCTTGGCGGCACGGCGCTGTTCCTGCGCCTGACCCGCGCGATCCCCGCCCGAGAGGTGCTGCTGGTGCCTTTGGTCGGCATCATGCTGTCAGGCGTGATCGGCGCCATCACCACGTTTTTCGGCTATCGCTTTGATCTTCTGCCCTCACTTCTGGCGTGGAGCATGGGCGATTTTTCAGGCGTGCTGCGCGGTCGGTATGAGCTGTTATGGCTGGCCTTTGGCGGCACGCTTGCCGCCTGGCTGGCCGCCGACCGGCTGACCGTTGCGGGCATGGGTGAGGATTTCAGCGCCAATCTGGGCCTGAACTATCGCCATGTGATGATTTTCGGGCTGGTGATCGTCGCGGTGGTGTCGGCGGTCTGTCTGGTCTCGACCGGCTCGATCCCGTTTCTGGGGCTGATCGTGCCGAATATCGTCAGCCTCTGGGTCGGCGACAATATGCGCGCGACCGTGCCATGGGTCGCGGTCACCGGCGCGATTTTCGTGCTGGCCTGCGATATGATCGGCCGCCTTGTGCGCTTTCCCTATGAGATCCCGATCAGCGTCGTTCTGGGCGTGATCGGCAGCGCGATGTTCCTTTATTTGCTGCTGAGAACGCGCCGCCATGCGTATTGACCGACTGAGCCGCCCGCATCTGGTCCTGCTGATCCTTGCGCTTTTGGCCGGGATCTCGATCCTGGCCTATATGACGCTTGGCGCGCGCGGCAACTGGGGCTTTGTGCTGCCCTTTCGCGGGCGCAAGCTGTGGGGGCTGATCCTTGTCGCCTATTCCATCGCGCTTGCCACGGTGCTGTTCCAGACCGTCACGAATAACCGCATCCTGACCCCCTCGATCATGGGGTTCGACGCGCTTTATATCCTTGTGCAGACGGCGCTTGTGCATTTTCTGGGCGTCTCGGCGCTTGTCATTCTGGACGTGAATGCGCGTTTCGCGATGGAAGTCGTGCTGATGCTTGGCTTTTCGGGGCTGCTCTTCTGGTGGCTCTTTGTGGGGGAAGAGCGCAGCCTGCATCTGCTGGTTCTGGTCGGCATCGTCTTTGGCGTGCTGTTCCGCAGCCTTGCGCAATTCATGCAGCGGATCATGGACCCGAACGCCTTTCAGGTGCTGCAAGACACGTTCTTCGCCAGTTTCCAGACCGTGCAGCCGCAGCTTTTGGGGGTCTCGACCGCCATTCTGGTGGTGGCGACGGTGATTCTGTGGCGGATGGGCCATTCCTTTGACGTCCTCACCCTTGGCCGGGCGTCCGCGATCAGTCTGGGCGTGCCTTACCGCCGCAATGTGCTGATCATCCTGATCACGGTCGCGGTTCTGGTCTCGGTCTCGACCGCGCTTGTCGGGCCGGTTTCGTTCTTCGGCCTGCTGGTGGTCAGCCTCGCCCATGGGCTGATCGGCAATTCGCGCCACCGCTATATCCTGCCCGCGACGGTGCTGCTGGCGGTGATCTGTCTGGTCGGCGGGCAAACCCTGCTGGAGCGGGTCTTTTCCTTCAACACCGCGCTCTCGATCATCGTCGAGTTTCTGGGCGGTCTGGTCTTTATCTATCTTGTCCTGAAAGGAGCGGCGCGGTGATTGTCGCTGAAAATATCAGCAAATCCTATGGCGACATGCCCATTATCGAGGATGTCAGCCTGACCATCGAACGCGGCTCTATGACCGGCATCATCGGGCCGAACGGGGCGGGCAAGTCCACGCTTCTGGCGATGATCAGCCGCCTTCTGCCGCTTGAGGCGGGCCGGGTGGTGCTGGACGGCATCGACATCGCGAAGGGCGATGACAATGCGCTTGCGAAGCGGCTGTCGATCCTGCGGCAGGACAACCATATGACCGCGCGGCTGACCGTGCGCGATCTGGTCTCATTCGGGCGCTATCCTTACTCGATGGGTCGGCTGAGTGCGGCTGATCACGAACAGATCGACAAATCGCTGTCCTTCATGGGCCTGAACGATCTGGCCGGGCGGTTTCTGGATCAGCTTTCGGGCGGGCAGCGTCAGCGCGCCTTTGCCGCCATGGTGCTGTGTCAGGATACCGATTATATCCTGCTGGATGAGCCGCTGAACAATCTGGACATGAAGAACGCGCGCGGCATGATGCAGACCCTTGGGGTCATGTGCCGCGACTTGGGCAAGACCGTGGTTGTCGTTCTCCATGACATCAATTTCGCCTCCTGGTATTGCGACCGGATCATTGCGCTGAAGGACGGGCGGCTGTGCCAGCATGGCCCGACCGCGCAGATCATGACCACCGAGGCGCTGCGCAATATCTATGACATGGAGATCGAGGTGGTCGATCTGGGCGGCAAGCGCACCGCGCTTTATTACGGGTAAGGCCCGCCGGGGTGGCGGGCCTTGCGCGGTTCAGCGGCTGGTGCGGGTCAGGCGATACTGCGCGCCCGCAGGCTGGCCCTGATCGTCGGAAAAGACCATCGCATCCGGCCCGTCGAGGACCAGAAAGCTGTCGTCTTCGTCCTCATCATCCGAAGCCAGCACAATGACATTATCGGTCATGAACCAGTCGCCGCTGTCCTGAAACACGCCGTCTTCCTCTTCAAGATAGGTCTGGGTGCGGGTATAGGTGCCGTCATCGTCAAGGCTGACGAAGACCTCAATCCCCGGACAGCTGGCGCAGGGGATCACGCCTTCCCAGATCCCGCCCAGATCAAGCGCGGCCAGCTCAGCCCCCGAGATATGGCCACCCGCATGCAGCGTCGCCGGATCGACCCCCTGCCCCTCAAGGCGCAGGCTGAAGGTGAAGGATTGCGGGCCGGGGTTTTCAGTCGCGATGGCCTCCATCATGCCGACGCGGATCGTATAGGTGGCGTCTTGCGGGAGCGCGACCGGCTCACCATTGGGCAGGATCTTCGAGACGGGTTCATAAAGAAACGCCTCGAACGGCACATCGGAATCGAGATCGACAACCACTTCCTGACCGGCCGCCGCGTCGAAGCGATATTCGCAATACTGATCGCCCTCGATCACGCCGTCGATGGTCCCCGGTTCCGCAGCCCCGCCATGCTGGCCGCAATCGGGCAAGGCCTGCGCCTGAGCAAGCGCGGGCAGAGAGACCGAGGACATCAGCAGGGCAATCGCAGCGGCGGAAAGATGTTTCATCACGTGATCCTTTGTGAAAGTGGCCGTGGCCACGGATATATGCAGAAACTTGAACCTATCGCGGCGGATTGCCAACCGCAGAACGCCGTCCCGTGGCGCACTCTTGCGTGATCGCAGGGGCTTCGCGTAACGCAGCGTTCGGCATTATCGAACGATATCGGCATTGCGCCATCCGCCCTGCCGCCCTAACTAAACAACATAGAGCAAATACAACCTGAGCGCGATTATAGGAAAATGAACATGATTGCCAAACTCAACAGCTATGCGCCGACCATGCGCAGCGTTCTTCGCATCATCGCCGCCCTGATTTTCATGGCCCATGGCACGCAAAAGATCCTTGGTTTCCCCGAGGGGATGAACCCCGATCCCTTCACCCTGTCCTGGATTGCGGGCGTGCTTGAGCTGTTCGGCGGCGCGCTTCTGGTGGTGGGCCTGTTCACCCGTCCGGTGGCCTTTGTGCTGTCCGGCCTGATGGCGTTTGCCTATTTCATGGCCCATGCGCCGCAAAGCTTCTTCCCGGTCCTGAACGGCGGTGACGCGGCGATTCTTTACTGTTTCGTGTTCCTCTATCTGGTCTTTGCCGGCCCCGGCCCGATCAGCATCGACGCCGCGACCAAGCGCGACCTGTAACGCGCCCTGACAAATGCGCGACCCGGTCCCGCGACCGGGTCGGCAGGCTTGCCTGAATGCGCTGCCTGACTTAGCCTTTCTCAAGAACAGGCCAAGGAGGCAGGGATGGGGTTTCGTTCAATGATCAAGCGCGGCTTGGCCCCGCTCGCTGTGGCCATACTGGCGGTTTTCGCCGCCCCCGCAGAGGCTGCCCGGATCACCGTCACGGACGAGCGAAACCAGTTCACCCACGCGGTCAATATCCATGTCTCGGGTGAGTTCACCTATGGCGACACCGCCGAGATGGCCCGCCAGATCACCGCGCTGAACCCCTCTGAGAACAGCTTTTTCACCGTCACCTTCGATTCGCCCGGCGGCTCGCTGCATGAGGGGCTGGAGATGGGCCGCTATCTGGCCAATCTGCCCGCGCAGGTCGCAACCGACGTGGCGCGCGGGACGGCGCCCGCTGAATGCGCCTCGGCCTGCGTTTTCGCCTATATGGGCGGGCATTTCCGCTATATGCGCCCGGGCTCACAGCTGGGCGTGCACCAGTTCTATGTCGATGAGACCACCAGCCTCACCGTCTGGGAGGGGATGAGCGTCTCACAGGAATTGGCCGGGGATATCGTGCGATTCATGATGGAGCGCGGCGTCGACCCGGCGCTTTATACGCTGATCTCGCGGGTCGGGCCGATGGGGATGTATTGGCTGGAGCCCGAGGATCTGATCGATTTTCGCGTCGTCACCGGCATGGTGCGCGCGCAATCCGCCGAATGGCGCCATCAAAGCGGGCGGCATTATCTTCTGCTGACGGTGGACAGCGCCACCGGCCGCCACCAGATTGCCGCGCAATGCACGCCCGAGGGCGAGGTGCTGTTTTCGGCCTATCTTGACCCCCATATCCTGATGCCGGGCGGTTTTGACCCCAATGCCTACCGTTTCGAGGTGGTGATCGACGGCCAGACCCAGCCGCCCGCCGAGATGCAGGTGCTGCCGCCCGAGGATCACCGCTCATTGACGCTGTTTACGCTGAGCCCCGCGCAGCTGGCCGCGATTGGTCGGGCGCAGTCCTTTGGCGCGCGCTATAGCGCCTCGCCCACCGCCTATCTGGGGCTCGATTACCGGCTGGAGGAACGCGATCTGGCCGATCTGGTGGCCTCTTGCGGCGGGGCCGCGCCACGGACCGCCACCCCGCAGACAGCGCCGCAAACCGCCTTCCCGACCAAGACACCGCCCGCGCCCGCCCCCGCCCGTGATCAACGCCATCCGGGCCAGTCCATCGCATCAGGCGTCACGCCCGACGGCGGCCCGATCGTGCTGGAGAATACTGATGTGATCGGCGGCGATTATGACCGACAGGGGATCAGCGGCATCACCCCCCGCGACTGCTATGAGATCTGCCTGTCACGCGCCGATTGCCTTGGTTATTCCTATGTCGAGGCAAGCAACCAGTGCTTTCCCAAGCACCGCATGGACACCCCGAGGCAAGCCCCCGGCATCACCACGCTGATCCTGCCGCGCCGCTAGACCAGACGCCCGGCCAACGAATTGGGCGCGGAATAGCCTCGGCTATTCCTATGTCGAGGCAAGCAACCAGTGCTTTCCCAAGCACCGCATGGACGCCCCGAGGCAAGCCCCCGGCATCACCACGCTGATCCTGCCGCGCCGCTAGACCAGACGCCCGGCCAACGAATTGGGCGCGGAATGGGTGATCTCGACCTCACGCAGATCGCCGGGGTTGAGGTCCGGGCCATCGACGAAACAGCTATGGAGATAGCCGGTCTTGCCGATCATCTGCCCCTCGGTGCGACCCTTTTTCTCAAACAGCACCGTCAGCCTGCGCCCGACCATGCTTTCCTGCGCGGCGCGCTGCTGACGCGACAACAGCGCCTGCAATTCCTGCAAACGCGCATCGGCCACCGCGCTGTCGATCTCGGGGCGGTCGGCGGCGGGGGTGCCGGGGCGGGGTGAGTATTTGAAGCTGAAGGCGGTGCCAAAGCCCACCTCTTCGATCAGGCGCAGGGTATCGGCGTGGTCCGCGTCGCTCTCACCCGGAAAGCCCACGATGAAATCCGAGGTCAGCATGATATCAGGCCGCGCCGCGCGGATGCGCTCGATCAGGCGCAGATAGCCCTCCGCCGTGTGCTTGCGGTTCATCGCCTTGAGGATGCGGTCGGACCCCGATTGCACGGGCAAATGCAGATAGGGCATCAGCTTGGGCTCGGACCCATGCGCCTCGATCAGATCATCGGCCATGTCGTTGGGATGGCTGGTCGTGTAGCGGATGCGTTCCAGCCCGTCGATCTCGGCCACCGCGCGGATCAGCCGGCCAAAGCCCCATTCCGCGCCCGACGGCCCCGCGCCATGCCAGCCATTGACGTTCTGACCAAGCAGCGTGATCTCTCGCACGCCGCGTTCGACGAGATCGCGGGCCTCGCGCAGGATGCGTTCGACCGGACGGCTGACCTCCGCCCCGCGTGTATAGGGCACGACGCAGAAGGCGCAGAACTTGTCGCAGCCCTCTTGCACGGTCAGAAAAGCCGTGGGCGCGCGGCGGGTGGCGCGGTTGGGCAGGTGGTCGAACTTGTCCTCGGCCGGGAACTCGGTCTCGACGGCGGGGGCCTCGCCGCGCGCCATGGCGGGCAGGCGGTGATAGGATTGCGGGCCCACGACCAGATCGACGATCGGCATCCGGTTGATGATTTCCTCACCCTCGGCCTGCGCGACACAGCCCGCTACGCCGATTTTCAGATCGGGCTTTTCCGCCTTGAAGGGCTTGAGCCGCCCCAGATCGGAATAGAGCTTTTCCGCCGCCTTTTCACGGATATGACAGGTGTTGAGCAGGACCATATCCGCCTCGGCCTGATCCTCGGTCAGAACGTAACCCTCGGCACCCATGGCCTCGGCCATGCGTTCGCTGTCATAGACGTTCATCTGGCAGCCATAGGTCTTGATGAACAATTTCTTGGGCGTCTGGGTCATCGGCATGTTCCTGTTCTGGCCGCGCTGATATAGGAATTGCGGGGGCTTTGCAAAGGCGCGCCGTGAGTGAGCTGACCACGATTCGCAATATCGGACCTGCGATGGCCCGCGACCTGGTGGCGGCGGGCGTGCCGGATGCCGAAACCCTGCGCGCGCTTGGCGCCGATGCGGCCTATGCGCGGATGCTGAGCCACGGCACCCGCCCGCATTTCATCGGCTATTATGTGCTGCATATGGGTTTGCAGGGCCGCCCGTGGAACGATTGCAAGGGCGCGGAAAAGGACGCGCTGCGGGCGCGGTTCGATGCGCTTGTGAGCGGTGAAGGCAGCGCGGCGCGGATTGAGGCCGCGCTTGACCAGATCGGGCTGCCGCGCCGGCGCTGATGCGCCCCCATTGCCGAAGCCCCGCCAGATCGTTAGCCTTGGCGCAAATTCACGCTCAGGGAGCCTGTCATGACCACCCCGCAAAGCTGGGAAGCCCGCGCCGAAACCTATTCCATGTATGGCTTTACCGACCTGCCAAGCGTCGAGGCGCGCGGCACGGTGGTGCTGACCCATGGCGAGGGCCCTTATGTGTTCGACGTGAACGGCAACCGCTATCTGGATGCCAATTCGGGCCTGTGGAACATGGTCGCGGGCTTTGACCACAAGGGCCTGGCCGAGGCCGCCAAGGCGCAATATGACCGCTTTCCCGGCTATCACGCCTTTTTCGGGCGGATGTCGGACCAGACGGTGATGCTGTCCGAAAAGCTGGTTCAGGTCTCACCCTTCGAGCGCGGCAAGGTGTTTTACACGAACTCTGGCTCGGAAGCCAATGATACCATGGTGAAAATGCTGTGGTTCCTGCATGGCTCCGAAGGCAAGCCAGAACGCCGCAAGATTCTCACCCGCTGGAACGCCTATCACGGCGTGACCGCCGTCTCGGCCAGCATGACCGGCAAGCCCTATAACAGCGTCTTCGGCCTGCCGATGGAGGGGTTCATTCACCTCACCTGCCCGCATTACTGGCGCGAGGGCCGGGACGGCGAGACCGAGGAGCAGTTCACGCAGCGCCTCGCCGATGAGCTGGAAGAGGTCATCGCCCGCGAAGGCGCCGACACCATCGCCGGTTTCTTCGCGGAACCCGTGATGGGCGCGGGCGGGGTGATCCCGCCGTCCAAGGGTTATTTCCAGGCGATCCAGCCGATCTTGCAAAAGCACGGCATCCCGATGATCTCGGATGAGGTGATCTGCGGCTTTGGGCGCACCGGCAACACATGGGGCTGTGAGACCTACGGCTTTACCCCCGACGCGATCATTTCGTCGAAGAACCTGACCGCGGGGCTGTTCCCGATGGGCGCGGTGATCCTTGGCCCGGACCTTTCGGACCGCATGGACCGGGCCGTCGCCGCGATCGAGGAATTCCCGCACGGCTTCACCGCCTCAGGCCATCCGGTCGGCTGCGCGGTTGCGCTCAAGGCCATCGACGTGGTGATGAACGAGGGTCTGGCCGAGAATGTCCGCCGCCTTGCCCCCCGGCTTGAGGCCGGGCTGCGCGCGATCATGGAGCGCTCTGATAACATTGGAGAATTGCGCGGCGTGGGCTTCATGTGGGCGCTTGAGGCGGTCAAGGACAAGGCCACCAAGACCCCCTTCCCCGGCGATCTCTCGGTCTCCGAACGCATCGCGAATACCTGCACCGATATGGGCCTGATCTGCCGCCCGCTTGGCCAGTCCATCGTGCTTTGCCCACCGTTTATCCTCACCGAGGAACAGATGGACGAGATCTTCGAGAAGCTCGAAGCCGCGCTGAACAAGGTCTTTGCCGAAGTGGCGTAAGCGCCGCGCAACAGCTCACCGGACCGGCGCGGGGTTTCTCGCGCCGGTTTTTTTGTGCTTTGTTGCGGAGTGAATCGGTCAAGGTCCGGAACGAACTGCAACGCCCTTCGCGCGGGCGTGGCGCTCTGTGTCGCACGGCCAAAGCTGATTGTGGTGAACCTCCTCTCAGGCACCCCCTCGGTCTGTTCGCATCACGCGCAGCTTGCCCCAGGCGCGGCCCGCGCTCAGGTCGGCCTCGCTGCGCATGACCAGCCCGCCGCGCCAATCCAAAGCCACCGCGCCGGTCTGTGACAGGCGGGTCGTGTCGAAGAGCAGGCACGGCCCGGCCAGATCCCGCACCGCATCATCGACGATCAGAATCACGCCCTCGCGGCATTCGGAGGGGGCGCGTTCCGCCGAGCCGCGCCCGTTCAGGTGAACGATCTCAAGCCCCGCATCGGCCCAACTGGCGCGCCTTTCGCGCTGCGCGCCGTGCCAAAGCGGGCGGGCGGCGGCCTCTTCCTGCTCGGCCAGGTCGCCATCATCCAGAAGCCAGCGCGAGACCGCGAAACTGCCGCCGCGCGGTTTCGAGGGCACGCGGCCCTCAGGCGTGATCAGGGCGACCGCCTCACCCTCGGGCGCGATCAGCAGGCCTGGGCGCGGTGCCGCGATCCACAGCGCGAAGGACAACGCGATCAGCGCCAGACCGCCGCCCACGCGCAGCCGCAACCCGCGCCTGTCGCCCCCGGACGGGATCAGCACGGCAATCGCGGTGCCAAGCACCATCAGCCCCAGAACGAAGTCGGGCGCGGCGGGGATCGGGGTCACCGCGCCTTTCAGCCCCGCGACCCATTCGCCGATGGTCAGGATCCACCAACAGCCCCAGCCCATCACCCAAAGCGGAATCCATGACAGCCCCAAAGGCGCAACAAGGGCGGCGATGACGCCTGCGGGCATGATGAAGCTGCCCATCGCGGGCACGACAAGCATATTGGCCAAAAGCCCGTATTGCGCCATCCGCGAGAAATGCGCCGCCGCGATCGGCGCGGTTGCAAAGCCCGCAATCAGCGATGAGACCAGCAGCATCGTAAAGGGCCTGAGCAGCACCGGCACATAGGGCGAGATGCGGTTCCATGGCCCGACCGACAGGATCAGCGCGGCGGTGGCGGCAAAACTCATCTGGAAGCCGGGGGCGAACAGGGCCTCGGGCGAGGCGGCCAGAATGATGACCGCCGCAACCGCAATGCTGCGCAGCGAAATCGCGCGGCGGTCGGCCAGAATGGCGACCAGCATCACGCTGACCATGATGAAGGCGCGTTCCGTCGCGAGGCTTGCGCCCGAGACGACCAGATAAAGCGCTGCGGCCAGAAGGGCGCCCACGGCTGCAATCTTGCGGCCCTGCCAGCGAAAGGCGCGGCCCCGCCACAGCGCAAGCGCCTCAAGCGCGGTCAGCAACACGCGCAGCCCGGCAAAGACAAAGCCCGTGACCATCGACATATGCAGCCCCGAAATCGCGATCAGATGCGATAGGTTCGAGCCGCGCATCACCTCATGCGAATGGGGCGAAATGCCCGAGCGGTCGCCGGTGATCAGCGCCGAGGCGACCGCGCCCGGCTGGCCCGGAATATGGTCCTGCATCGCCTGCGACATCGCCATGCGCAGCCGGTGAAGCGCCATCAGCCGGCCCGGATCGGTCTCACCGGCCCGCATGATCGGGGTGCGCACATAACCGACCGCGCCAAGGCCCTGAAAATAAGCCTGACGTCGGAAATCAAAGCCTCCGGGTTCAGCCGGGCCGGGGGGCGGGCCCAGATGGCCGGTCAGCATCACCCGCGCGCCGGGTTCGGGCGGGATCTGGTCCGACATCAGCGACAGCCGCACCTTGCGCGGGGTCTCATGCGGGCCGTAGGTGCCAAGCCGGACGTGATCCAGAACCATGCGCAGGCGGTCGCGGCCCGAGCGGTCGATCTCAACCACGCGGCCTTCAATCGGGCCGTAATAGCGCCATTCAAGGACGGGTGCTGCGACCTGATGGGCGCGCAGGCCCGACAGCCCGAACCCCGCCATCATCACGGCAAGCGCAATCCCCCAGATGCGCGGTTCGTCGCGCGCAAAGCCCGCGGGCCAGAACCACAGCGCAAGCCCCGTCAGACCCAGACAGGCGGCCAGCAGATAGGCGCCCCGGCCCGGATCTTGCGGGAGCCAGAACCACAAGGCGATGCCGCAGCCCATCCAGACCGGCAGCCAGGGCACAAGCCCGGCCCGCAAGCCCATGCTGCGCCGCCTGACCTTGGATCGGTCGGGCAGCCGCAAGCCGTCGCGCAGCTGGCTCAGCCAGCCTTGCGCCCTGCCCCGCATCTGCCCCGCCAATGCCGTGCTCATCTTGTCCTTTCGCAGGCCCTTCGCTATCCCTCCCCCAAAGCCTAACCACCCAAGTCTTGATATTTCGTTAACGCCGTCCCGAAAGACCGATATGACCCAAGAACGCGCCGTCGTGACCCGCTTTGCCCCCTCGCCGACCGGCTATCTGCATATCGGCGGCGCCCGGACGGCGCTGTTCAACTGGCTGTTCGCGCGGGGGCGCGGCGGGCAGTTCCTGCTGCGGATCGAGGATACCGACCGAGCGCGCTCAACCCCCGAGGCCACGCAGGCGATTTTGGACGGGCTGGCATGGCTGGGTCTTGATCATGATGGCGCCCCGATCAGCCAGTTCGAGCGCGCCCCACGTCACGCAGAAGTCGCCCGCGCGATGGTCGCGGCGGGCCATGCCTATCCCTGCTATTCCACGCCCGAAGAAATCGCGGGTTTCCGCGAGGCCCACCCCAACCAACCCTTCCTGTCACCCTGGCGCGACCGGACCGACCACCCCGACGCGCCCCATGCCATCCGCCTGAAAGCCCCGCGCGCGGGCCAGACGGTCATTGCCGATCAGGTGCAGGGCGAGGTCACCTTCGCCAATGAAAACCTTGACGATATGGTTCTGCTGCGCAGCGACGGGACGCCCACCTATATGCTGGCGGTGGTGGTGGACGATCACGATATGGGCGTGACCCATGTCATTCGCGGCGACGACCACCTGACCAATGCGGCGCGTCAGGCGCAGATCTATGACGCGATGGGATGGGCGCGCCCGGTCTTTGCCCATATCCCGCTGATCCATGGCGAGGACGGCAAAAAGCTGTCGAAACGCCATGGCGCGGTGGGCCTGCATGAATATGCGGCGCTTGGCTATCCGGCTTCGGCGATGCGCAACTATCTGGCGCGGCTTGGCTGGAGCCATGGCGATGATGAGCTGTTTTCCGATGCTCAGGCGCTTGAATGGTTCGGTCTGGAGGGAATCGGGCGCGCGCCCGCGCGGCTCGATTTCAAAAAGCTGCAGCATGTCAGCGCATATCATATCGGCGCGACGCCGGATGATGCGTTGATGGAGGAATTGAACAATTATCTTTCTGCGAATGCGAAACCCGCCCTGAGCCCGGTTCAGGCCGAGCGCATCACCCGCGCGATGGGCGTGTTGAAAGAAAAGGCAAAAACCCTGCCGGACCTGCTGGAACAGGCCCATTTCGCGATGATCGAGCGGCCCGTGAGCCCGGATGAAAAGGCGGCCAAGGCGCTCGATCCGGTATCCCGTGGTATGCTGTCCGAATTGACTGCCGCGTTGCAGCATGATAATTGGACACGGGAAGAGCTGGAGCAGACAGCCAAACAGATCGCCGAACAGCATGGCCTTGGTCTGGGCAAGATCGCGGCGCCGCTGAGGGCTGCTCTGGCTGGCCGGACTGCAACCCCAAGTGTTTTTGACATGATGCTGTCCCTCGGCGCGCCCGAATCCCGCGCGCGGATACAGGATCAGGCGGGCTGAGCGGCCCCATTCCACAAACCCGGCCCAGCCGGCCAAAACAGGAGCGTATAGATGGCGGAAAAGAAACCGGCCTTGCTGAATCTTGATGGCAAGGAATATGAGCTGCCCGTTCTCAGCCCGACCGTCGGGCCGGATTGCCTTGATATCCGCAAACTTTACGGTCAGGCGGATGTGTTCACCTTCGACCCGGGCTTTACCTCGACCGCTGCCTGCGAATCGGACATCACCTTCATCGACGGCGACAAGGGTGAGCTGTGGTATCGCGGCTATCCGATCGAGCAACTGGCCGACAAATCGCATTTCCTAGAGGTCTGCTATCTGCTGCTGCATGGCAATCTGCCGAACCAGCAGGAAATGGTCGATTTTGAGACCCGCATCACGCGCCACACCATGGTGCATGAGCAGATGCATTATTTCTTCCGGGGCTTCCGCCGCGACAGTCACCCGATGGCGACCATGGTCGGCGTGGTCGGCGCGATGTCGGCTTTCTATCACGATTCGACCGATATCAACGACCCGTGGCAGCGCGAGGTTGCCGCCATGCGCCTGATCGCCAAGGTGCCGACGATTGCGGCCATGGCCTATAAATACTCGATCGGGCAGCCTTTCGTCTATCCGCGCAACGATCTGGATTATGCGTCGAACTTCCTGCATATGTGCTTCTCGGTTCCGGCTGAGAAATATGAGGTGCGGCCCGAGCTGGCCCGCGCGATGGACCGGATCTTTACGCTGCATGCCGATCACGAGCAGAACGCCTCGACCTCGACCGTGCGTCTGGCCGGGTCGTCGGGCGCGAACCCGTTTGCCTGCATCGCGGCGGGCATCGCCTGTCTGTGGGGTCCGGCCCATGGCGGCGCGAACCAGGCCTGCCTTGAAATGCTGCGTGAGATCGGGACCGTGGACCGCATCCCCGAATATATCGCCAAGGCGAAGGACAAGGACGATCCGTTCCGCCTGATGGGCTTTGGCCACCGCGTCTACAAGAATTTTGACCCGCGCGCCAAGGTGATGAAGGAAAGCGCCGACGAGGTTCTGGACCTGCTCGGGATTGAGGATAACGAGACCCTTCAGGTCGCCAAGGAGCTGGAGCGGATCGCGCTTGAGGACGAATATTTCGTCTCCAAGAAGCTCTATCCGAATGTCGATTTCTACTCAGGCATCATCCTTGAGGCGATGGGCTTCCCCACCTCGATGTTCACGCCGATCTTCGCCATGTCGCGCACGGTCGGCTGGATCGCGCAGTGGAAAGAGATGATCGGCGACCCGCAAAACAAGATCGGCCGCCCGCGTCAGCTTTACACCGGCGAGCTGCGCCGTGATTACGTCGATGTCGCCAATCGCTGATGGCGGCTGAGCATGACACGACGCGGCCCCGGAGCGATTCCGGGGCCGTTTTGCTGCGCCCGCATCATGTGCTTTGCGCGATTGGCTGGCGCGGGCATGGCTATTCGCCGGCCTTTACCCAGAATATGAACCGGGTTGTGGGGCGGTTGCGGGAGGATCCTGCTGTAAAGGTGCAGTTCACCTTTGCCGCGGATGAGATCTGCGCGCCCTGCCCCTCACGCCGAGGCGCGGGCTGCGTGCAGCAAGACAAGATCACGGCCCTTGATGCGCGTCATGCCGCGCGGCTGGGTCTGTCCGATGGAATGGAATTGACATGGGCTGAGGCTGAGGCCCGCGCGGCAGAGGTCGCGCCTGAGGAGTTGAGCGCGCTTTGTGGTGGCTGTCAGTGGCGCGATCTGGGTGTCTGTGCGGACGCTTTGGCCGAACTGCGGGCAAAATAAAACGCCGCCCCGAGGGGCGGCGCGTTCTCAGCCGAACGGGTCCGGCTTATTTCGACAGGGCCTTCCAGCCACCGGCGACGGCCATCGCGGCAATCACGGCCTTGACCACGGCACCCAGAAGGAAGGGTGCCACGCCCGCCATGAAGGCCGCTTGCCAGCCCATGCCGGTGAACATTTTCAGCACCACAAGACCCGGCACAAACAGCAGCATCGCGGGGATGAAAGCCGCGACGAAGAGCCGGGCGAAGCCACGGTCCAGCCCGCGTTCCACCATCACGCCGGTCAGCCATGCCATCGCGACAAAGCCGAAGAGAAAGCCCGCCGTCGGCCCCATCAGCGCCGCACCGCTTGCGCCATTGGCAAAGACCGGCAGACCCATCGCACCCTCGGCCAGATAGGCAATCACGGTCAGCGCCGCCAGACGCGAGCCATAGGTCAGCCCGATGATCGAAATCGCCAGCGTTTGCAGGGTCATCGGAACCGGAATCATCGGCACCGAGACCTGAGCCGACAGCGCCAGCAGCGCCGTGCCTGCCAGAACAAGCAGCGTATTGGTCAAAAGCGAGCGTTCGGGAAGCGCGGCCTGAGTAAGCGTCATAGCGTGATCCTTTGGACGAATGATGGCGCGATAATGACGACAAGCGCGACAGTTTGTCAACGCCCCCGCGCGGCGCTTGCGCCCGCCCGCGCTTGGTGCGAAAGGGTCTGTTATGGAACACAAAGATCAGAAAATCGCGCTTGTCACCGGCGCGTCGCGCGGGCTTGGCGCCGCAATGGCCGAAGGGCTTGCCCGGCGCGGCTATCATATTCTGGCGGTTGCCCGCACCTCGGGCGCGCTTGAAGAGCTGGACGACCGCATTCAGGCCGCAGGCGGCAGCGCGACACTGGCGCCGATGGATGTCTCGGTCGCCGAGGCGATGATCCAGCTGGCCGGAGCGGTGGCGCAGCGTTGGGGCGGATTGGATCTTTGGGCGCATTGCGCGATCCATGCCGCGCCGCTGAACCCCGCCAACCAGATCGACCCGCGCGACTGGATCAAGTCGCTGGACATCAATCTCAGCGCGACGCAGGGGCTGATCCGGCTGATGCACCCTCTGCTTCTGGCGCGCAAGGGCGTGGCGATCATCCCCGATGATGATGTGGCGGGCCGCCCCTATCTGGCAAGCTATGGCGCAACCAAAGCCGCGCAAATGTCGCTGGCTCATAGCTGGCAGGCGGAGACCGAGCGGCTTGGCCCGCGCGTGCTGACCCCGCGCCCCGCGCCGATGCCCACCGCGCTGCGCGCGCGGTTCTATCCGGGTGAGAATCGCGATGCGCTTGCCCGCTGCGCAGATGAGGCCGAGGCGATTCTGGCTGAGGCTTTGGGCTAACCTGCAGCGCCCGCGCGGGCGTATGCCTCCGCGGGGTGGGCGACAAAAGACGCCCGCCTCAGCGCAGGTCGAAATCGTCCTCATGCAGGGTTGCACCAATGGCCAGCCAGCCCGCCCGGACGCGGGCGATGCGGGTGTCGCCCCAGGTGCGAAACACGATGTCGAACCCCTCAGCGGTGATGTTTTCAGCTGAAATATCAACGCGGTGATTGGCGCCGTGGCGGATGTCCCACATCTGGATCGAGACCTGCACAATCGGCACATCCAGAAAAGCGTCCGCGAACATGACCCGGGTCACGCTATGGCGCGGCCCCTCGCCCGACCACATCGGGCCGCCATCTTCAAATGCCGAGAACAGAACCTGCTGACCGCTTTGAACACCAACCGCTGAATGGCTGAAACGCTTCACCTGTATCTCCTTGCTGGCGCAAAGAATAATCCGCTGAGACGCAAAAGGAAAAGCCCCGTTTCCGGGGCTTTCCTATGTTTTTGGACAGGCGAAGGCCTATTCCGGCATGGTCGCGCTGTTGGGATCAAGCCCGATATGCGTGCCAAGCGCGAACATGTCGCTTAGCAGCTTTTGCGCGGCCAGAACCGCCTCTTCGGCACCCTCGCCGCGCGCGGTCGCCTGCTTGTGCTTGCGATGCGCCGAGGCGGCCATGGCGTCAAAGCGCGCCTGATCCATATCGTCGCGGGCATGACCCATCTCGGCCAGAAGACTGGCCGAGTCGTTGTTGATCTCGACGAAACCGCCCGAGATGGCGAATTGCGTCTCTTTGCCGGTCGCGTCGATCACGGTCACGATGCCGGGGCGCAGGGTGACGATTTCCAGCGCATGGCCGGGCATCACCACCATATCGCCTTCGCTCGCCGGAAGGCGCAGCTCGCGCACCTGAACGGAGGAAAGATTCCGCTCAGGCGACACGAGGTCGAATTGCATGGTATCGGCCATAACGCCCCCTTATGCCGCCTCGGCGGCGAGTTTCTGCGCCTTGGCTTTCACATCCTCGATCCCGCCGACCATATAGAAGGCCGCTTCGGGCAGGTGGTCATATTCGCCAGCCACAACCGCCT
>JAUNTZ010000042.1 GCA_030538425.1 Paracoccus sp. (in: a-proteobacteria)
TGAAGAATGTCGAAACCTTCGAGATCATGCGCCCCGCCGATATCGGGCTGAACGAGAACAATATCGCGATGGGCAAGCATTCGGGCCGCGCCGCGCTGCGCGCCAAGCTGGCCGATCTGGGCTATGAACTGGGCGATAACCAGCTTCGGGACGTGTTCGTGCGCTTCAAGGCACTGGCCGACCGCAAGAAAGAGGTGTTCGACGAGGATATCGTCGCGCTCATGCAGGACAGCGCGGCCAATACCGACAGCGATTATCTGCAGGTCAAGCATCTGCGCGTGGTTTGCGGCAGCGACGGGCAAAGCGCCGCGCTGACCATGATCGTGGACGGCGAAGAAAAGACCGCTGAGACGACAGGCGACGGGCCGGTCGATGCCGTGTTCAACGCGGTCAAGGCGATCTATCCGACCAAGGCGCATTTGCAGCTTTATCAGGTCCATGCCGTGACCGAAGGCACGGATGCGCAGGCGACGGTTTCGGTCCGGATGGAGGAGGATGGCCGCATCGCCACCGGACAGGCCGCCGATACCGACACGATTCTGGCCTCGGTGAGGGCCTATGTCGGCGCGCTGAACCGGCTTCGGGTGCGGGCCGAAAAGACCGGCACGGACAGCGATGTGAAATCGGTCAGCATGTATTCGGCCTGATCGGGGCTTTGTTAACGATTTTTTCATCACATATCGCGTAACGTCGCCTCGGCGGATCATTGCGCGGGACCGATACAGGGCTTTAAGCCTGCCCCCGCGCTCTATATAGGGGGCCACGGCAGGCCGTCCGGGGAACCGGGCGGCCCGCCCAATCCATCAGGCCGGATCATCCGGCAACAAAGGAAAAGCAGAATGTTCGGCGGGTTGTTTTCGACCGATATCGCGATTGATCTGGGGACAGCGAACACGCTGATCTATGTGAAGGGCAAAGGGATCATCCTGAATGAACCTTCGGTCGTCGCCTATCATGTGAAGGATGGCAAGAAACAGGTTCTTGCCGTGGGTGAGGATGCGAAACTGATGCTGGGCCGCACCCCCGGCAGCATTGAGGCGATCCGGCCCATGCGCGAAGGCGTGATTGCCGATTTCGACTCGGCCGAACAGATGATCAAGCACTTCATCAAGAAAGTGTTCCGCCGCACCACCTTTTCCAAGCCGAAAATCATCGTCTGCGTGCCCCATGGCGCGACTCCAGTCGAGAAACGGGCGATTCGCCAGTCGGTGCTGTCGGCGGGCGCGCGCCGGGCGGGGCTGATTGCCGAACCGATTGCCGCCGCGATTGGCGCGGGCATGCCGATCACTGAGCCGACCGGCAGCATGGTCGTCGATATCGGCGGCGGCACGACCGAGGTTGCGGTCCTGTCGCTTGGCGATGTGGTCTATGCGCGCTCGGTCCGCATTGGCGGCGACCGGATGGATGATGCGATCATCAACTATCTGCGCCGCAACCATAACCTGCTGATCGGCGACCAGACGGCGGAGCGGGTGAAGACCTCGATCGGCACCGCGCGGATGCCCGATGACGGGCGCGGCGCGACCCTGCCGGTGCGCGGGCGCGACCTGCTGAACGGCGTGCCCAAGGAAATGGAGGTCACGCAGGCCATGGTCGCCGAGGCGCTGGCCGAGCCGGTGCAGCAGATCTGCGAAGCGGTGATGATCGCGCTTGAGGCGACGCCGCCCGATCTGGCTGCCGATATCGTGGACCGTGGCGTGATGCTGACCGGCGGCGGCGCGATGCTGGGCGAGATGGATCTGGCGCTGCGCGAACAGACCGGGCTGATGATCTCGCTGGCTGATCAGCCGATGAATTGCGTGGCGCTTGGCACCGGAAAGGCGCTGGAGTTTGAAAAGCAGCTTCGCCACGTCATCGACTACGATAGTTAAGGCGGGCGGTGAGACCGCACGGGCTTGCGCTGAGGCTGGAAAGGCTGCGGTGACGGGGCGGTAAGCGGGTTCCGTTCGCCCTTGGTTGCTGCGGGCCGCCACCGCGCTAGGCGCAAGCCGCGTGTAAGCGTATAGCAAGGCTGCGCGGCGGGCCGCACGAGGCGACGGAACGGGCGACAGGAACGGTCCACAGAACGGGGCAAGTGCCGAATGGCGCAAAAGGGCTATGATTTCGCGACTCCGGTCCGCCGCGTCCTGATTGCGGTTCTGGGCCTGTTCCTGATCGCGATGTTCCTGTTCTGGCGCATCGACAGCCCTCGCGCCGAGGCGATGCGCTCGGACTTTGTGGACCGTTTCGTGCCGGGTTTCCAATGGGCCATGGCGCCCGTGACCAAGGCCACGCGCATGGTCACATCGCTGCAATCCTATGCACGGATTTACGAACAGAATCAGGAGCTTCGCCGCGAGTTGCAGCGGATGCAGGCGTGGAAAGAGGCCGCCGTCCAGCTTGAGGAACAAAACGCCAAGCTGCTGGCGCAGAACAATGTCCGCCTTGACCCCAGCCTGACCTCGGTTTCGGGCGTGGTGATGACCGATAGCGGGACGGCGTTCCGGCAATCGGTGCTTCTCAATGTCGGCGCGCGCGACGGGGTGGTGGATGGCTGGGCGGTGATGGACGGGCTGGGGCTGGTGGGCCGGATCAGCGGCGTGGGCCAGCAGACCGCCCGCGTGATCCTGCTGACCGATCCGTCTTCGCGCATCCCCGTCACGATCCAGCCCTCGGGTGAGAACGCCTTGCTGGTCGGCGACAATACCGGCCTGCCGGTGCTGGATTTCATCGAGCGCCCGGAAAATGTCCGCCCCGGCGACCGGGTGATTTCCTCGGGCGATGGCGGGGTCTTCCCGCCGGGCCTGCTGGTCGGGCAAGCCGCGCTTGCGACGGATGGGCGGCTGAGGCTGCGCTTGGCTGCGGATTACGGGCGGCTGGAATTCCTGCGCGTGCTGCGCAGCCACGGGGCCGAACAGCTGGTCGATACCGGCGCGCTGATCCTGCCGCCCGGCCCTGGTGAGATCGGCCCCAGCCTGCCCCGCGCCCCCAGCCCGCGCCCCGAACAGCCGGGTGAAGCCAGCGACGACGCCCCGCCCCTGCCCGAGATCACCGGCCCGCCAGAACCACAAGCCGATCCGCAACCCGAGGCCGAGGGCACCGCACCATGACGCCGGGACTGCCCCGCGCGCGTCTGGCCGGGATGGTGGTCTTTGTGCTGGTCTCGCTGGCCTTGATCGCGGCGCGGCTGATCCCGGTCTCACCCGGTGAGATCCCGCGTCCCGGCCCCGAACTGATGCTGTGCCTGACCTTCGCATGGGTCCTGCGCCGCCCGGATCAACTGCCCGCGCCGGTCATCGTCGCGCTTTTCGTGATCGAGGATCTGCTGCTCATGCGCCCCTTCGGCCTGTGGGCCGCGCTTGTGCTTCTTGGCAGCGAGCAGTTGCGCCACCGCAGCCAACGCTGGCGAGATCAGGGTTTCGTGTTCGAATGGCTGCGCGTTTCGGCGCTGATCGTCTTGCTGATTCTGGCCTATCGCGTGATTATGGCGCTGTTCCTGCTGCCGGTGCCGGGGCTGGCGCAGGTCGCGTTGCAGATCATCGCGACCTGGCTTGCCTATCCGGTCGTGGTTCTGGTCGCCCGCCTTGTGCTGCGCCTGCGGTCGCGCAGTCAGGCTGAGATCGAAAGGTTGATATAGACGATGCGCAAATCCGCCAAGGATATCAGCGACAGCAGTCACCGCATCACGCGGCGCGGCATCATGCTGGGCGTGGCGCAAGGCGCGGTGATTGCGGCGCTTGGGCTCAGGATGCGCTCGATGCAGCTGGACCATGCCGAGGAATACCGCCTGCTGGCCGATGGCAACTCGATCAAGATCCGGCTGATCCCGCCGGTGCGCGGGCTGATCCATGACCGCAACGGCGTCGTGCTGGCGGGCAATGAACAGAACTACCGCGCCACCATCACCCGCGAACTGGCGGGCGATGTCGATGAGGTGATCGGAAAACTGCGCCATATCATCTCGATGACCGATGATGAGGCCGCCAGCCTGTCCGAGAACGTGCGCCGCCGCAGCGCCATCACCCCGGTCAGCATCCGCGACCATCTGAGCTGGGAAGAGTTCTCCTCCATCGCGGTGAACGCCCCCGCTTTGCCCGGCGTGCAGCCCGAATCGGTGCTGTCGCGGGTCTATCCGCGCCGGGGCGATTGCGCCCATGTGCTTGGCTATGTGGGCCGGGTCTCGGATTACGACCTGTCGCGGATCGAGAACCCCGATCCCGTGCTGATGCTGCCCGAGTTTCAGCTGGGCAAGGTCGGGATCGAGGCGCGGATGGAGCAGGATCTGCGCGGCAAGGCCGGCACCCGCCGGGTTGAGGTCAACGCCACCGGGCGCGAGATGCGCGAGCTGTCGCGGCAAGAGGGCACGCAGGGCGCGACGCTGCAACTGACCCTCGACGCGGCGCTGCAGAACTATGCGACGCAGCGGCTGGGTGAGGAATCCGCCGCCGCCGTGGTTATGGATGTGCGCAATGGCGATGTGCTGGCGATTTCCTCTTCGCCGGTCTTTGATCCGAATATGTTCGTGCGCGGGATCTCTGGCCCCGATTACCGCGCGCTGATGGATCACGACCACCGCCCGCTGGCTGACAAGACGGTTCAGGGCCTCTATCCGCCCGGCTCGACCTTCAAGATGGCCACGCTTTTGGCCGGGCTTGAGGCGGGCGTGATCAATGAGGGCAGCCGGTTCTTCTGCCCCGGCCATCTTGAGGTCGGCGGGCGGCGGTTCCATTGCTGGAGCCGTGGCGGGCATGGCCATGTCGCGGCGGTGCAAAGTCTCGCGGTGAGTTGCGACGTCTATTATTACGAACTGGCGCTGCGGGTCGGCATCGACAAGATTGCGGACATGGCGCGGCGGCTGGGCCTTGGCGTGCCGCATGATCTGCCGATGTCCGCGGTGGCGACCGGGATTGCGCCCGACCGCGCATGGAAGCAGGACCGCCACGGTCAGGAATGGCGGATTGGCGACACGATCAACGCCTCGATCGGTCAGGGCTATGTGCTGAACTCACCCCTGCAACTGGCGGTGATGACGGCGCGTCTGGCCTCGGGCCGGATGGTTGAGCCGCGCCTGATCCGCGCCGTGAACGGCGTCGCCCTGCCCGAGCCCGAGTTTGAGCCCCTGGGCCTGTCCGAGGCCAATCTGCGCATCACGCGGCGCGGGATGGATGCGGTGATGAACAGCAATACCGGCACCGCGCAGCGCTCGCGCATCGTGACTGAGGAATGGCGCATGGCGGGCAAGACCGGCACTTCGCAGGTGCGCAACATCACCGCAGCCGAGCGCGCGCGGGGCGTGATCCGCAACGACCAACTGCCGTGGAACCGGCGCGACCATGCGCTGTTCGTGTGCTATGCGCCTTATGAGAACCCGCGCTATGCGGTGTCCTTGGTGGTCGAACATGGCGGCGGTGGCTCAACCGCCGCCGCGCCGCTGGCGCGCGATATTCTGCTGTTCGCGCTGAATGGTGGGGTGCCGCCTTTGTCCGCCTATCCGGCCGGTGAGCGTGGCCGGGTTGAGGAAATGCACCGCAACATGGACCTGATGGCCCCCTTGGTCGCGGCCACCGGCGGCAGCACGCAGGCGTGACGCGATGAGCTATCTTGATTACAAGGTCGCCCAGACCCCGACCGGCATCCGCAAGATCCTATATCTGAACTGGCCCTTGGTCTTTCTGCTCAGCGCGATTGCCTCGGTCGGGTTTCTGATGCTCTATTCGGTCGGCGGCGGCAATGCCGAGACATGGGCGCGCCCGCAGATGGAGCGTTTTGCCGTGGGCTTCGTGCTGATGATCGGGCTGGCCTTCGTGCCGATCTGGTTCTGGCGCGGCATCTCGGTCGTGGCCTATCTGGGGTGCCTTGCGCTGTTGGTCTATGTTGAGCTGTTCGGCCATGTCGGCATGGGCGCGCAGCGATGGATCAACCTTGGCCCGATCATGTTGCAGCCGTCCGAGCTGATGAAGATCGCCCTCGTCCTGCTGCTGGCGGCTTATTATGACTGGCTGGACATCAACAAGGTCTCGCATATTTTCTGGGTTCTGGTCCCGGCGCTGATCATCCTTGTGCCCTCGGCCTTGGTGCTGAAACAGCCTGATCTTGGCACGGCGGGGATGCTGATGCTGGGCGGCGCCTTTGTGATGTTCGCCGCCGGGGTCAGCCTGTGGTATTTCGGCGTGGTCATCGCCGCCGCGGTCGGTCTGGTCTGGACGGTGATGCATAGTCGCGGCACCGACTGGCAGATCCTGCATGACTATCAGTTCCGCCGCATCGACACCTTTCTGGACCCGACAAGCGACCCTCTGGGCGCGGGCTATAATATCATGCAGGCGCAAATCGCGCTTGGCTCGGGCGGCTGGTCGGGGCGCGGCTTTATGGAGGGGACGCAATCGCGGCTGAACTTCCTGCCCGAAAAGCACACCGATTTCATCTTTACCACGCTGGCCGAAGAGTTCGGATTTATCGGCGCAGGCTCACTTTTGCTGCTTTATGCGCTTGTGATCGGGTTCTGCCTTTACTCGGCACTAACCAACCGAGACCGCTTTGCCAGCCTTTTGACCATTGGCATCGCGGGCACGTTCTTTCTGTATTTCGGCATCAATATGGCGATGGTGATGGGGCTGATCCCGGTGGTGGGCGTTCCGCTGCCGATGGTCAGCTATGGCGGCACGGCGCTGATGATCCTGCTGATGGCCTTTGGGATCGTACAATCGGCCCATGTCCACAGGCCGCGCTGATGCGGGTTCTGTTCGCGGCAGACGGGTGGGACGCGTGGCGAGGGCCGCTGCAAGCCGCCTGCCCCCAGGCCCGCTTTGTCCTTGAGGCCGCCCCCGACAGCGTGGATGCGATCATCTATGCGCCGGGCGGGCCGGGGGTCGATTTTGCGGCCTATCCTTCGGCTCGGCTGGTGCAATCGCTTTGGGCCGGGGTGGAACGCATCGCGCCTGATCCCGGCCTGACGCAGCCCTTGGCCCGGATGGTCGATCCCGGTCTGGCGCAGGGCATGGTCGAATATTGCGCAGGCTGGGCGCTGCGGCTGCATCTGGGCATGGCGATTTATGCGCAGGACGGCCAATGGCGCGGTGATATCGTGCCGCCGGTCGCGGCGCAAAGGCGGATCACGGTGCTGGGCATGGGCGCGCTTGGCGGCGCGGTGGCGCTTGCGCTGCAAGGCTTGGGCTTTGACGTCGCCGGCTGGTCGGCCTCGGGTCGGGGGCCTGAGGGGTTGCGGATCTTCGCGGGGGCCAATCTGGCGCAGGCCTTGGCGCGGGCCGATATCCTCATCACGCTTTTGCCCGACACGGCCCGGACCCGCGATCTGCTGGACGCAGTGCGGCTCGCGCTGTTGCCCCAAGGCGCGGCGATCATCAATCCCGGTCGCGGCACGCTGATTGTCGAGGATGATCTGCTGGCCGCGCTCAATTCCGGGCATCTGTCACATGCGGTTCTGGACGTGTTCCGCACTGAACCGCTGCCGCCCGCCCATCCCTTCTGGGCGCATCCCCGCGTCACCGTGACGCCCCATATCGCCGCCGCGACCCGGCCTGAGACCGCCGCGCCCGTCGTCGCTGAAAACCTGCGCAGGGCGGTGCGCGGCGAGGCACCGCTTTATCTGGTGGACCGCGCCAAGGGGTATTAGCGCAGGCGCGGCGGGCGGTCGGGGTCCATGCCGGGGCCTGCGCGCTGCGGCTGGGGCGGCGGGGCCGGGCGTTCAAGCCGCAGGAACAGCGCATCATCGGGCACCGCCAGATCGAAGGCCACGTCGCAAGGCCCGGGCAAAGCGGGCAAAAAGGCCAGCAGTTCCGCCACCGCCTTGGCAATCGCGGGCCGCGCCGCCTCTGCCGCGCCCGCAATCACGATCAGATGGCCGGTCGCGCCATCGGCCCAGTCCGCCCGGATCAGCGCAGCACCTTTGCACAACCCCGCCATGTCGCCAAGCCGCTCGGCCAAGGGTTCGGCCAGAGCGGCCACCATCTGAGGCGCGGGCGCGCCAAGGCGGGCGGGGGCGGCCTGCTCCTCAGCGGGCCGTCCGCTAAGCGCCTCAGCCAGCCAGCCAAGCGTCGCCGCATCCAGCATCATCTCCGAGGTCGCGCCGGGATTGACCATCAGCCCCGCCCCCTCATCCGCCAGCATCGCCGCCAGCACCCGCCCCGGCATCGCCGCATAGGGCACCGCAGCGCCGAAAAAGCCTGAGAGCCGTTCCTCAAGGTCACAGCAAAGCGCCATGGCGGCGCCGCCCACCTCAAACATCCGCAGCTCGGCCCGGTCACCGGCGGGCTCGGCCGCAAGGGCCACGAAAACCTCCGTGTCGGCCAGCCGCTGCAAGGCCCGCGCCCGCGCAGGCGCATCGAGTTCGTGAAAGGGTTGCGGGCAGGCGGTATCAAGCGGCGTCATCGTCATTCTTTCTGCTTAAGGTCGGCGGCCACGCGAGCGCGCAGCGCGGGCAACAGCTCATCCGTGAACCACGGGTTGCGCCTGATCCAGCCGTTATTGCGCCAGGACGGATGCGGCAAGGGAAAGATCGCGGGCGCATGCTCGCGCCATGCCGCGACGGTATCCGTCAGGCTGCCTTTCGCGCCCAGATGCCAGCGTTGCGCATAGGCGCCGACCAACAGCGTGACGCGCGGGCGCAGCCGGGCCATCACCCGCGCCCGCCATGTCGCGGCACAGATCGGCGGCGGCGGCAGATCGGCGCCCCGCGCGTCATAGCCCGGGAAACAGAACGCCATCGGCACGATCGCCACCCGGTCGCGGTCCCAGAATGTCGCCTCATCGACGCCCATCCATTCGCGCAGCCGCAGGCCCGAGGCATCGTCAAAGGGCCGCCCTGAAAGGTGAACCCGCATCCCCGGCGCCTGCCCGACGATCAGCACCGACGCGCCCGGGCGGAACCAGACCACCGGGCGCGGTCTATGCGCGGTCGCGGTGGCCGCGAAACGCTCGGCGCAAAGCCTGCAATGGCTGATCTGCTGGGCAAGGCTGCTCATGGCGCCCTTGTGACCGCAAACGCGGCGCGATGCAAAGCGCGATATGTCGCAAATGATGGACAGGGACCGCCCCGCGCCCTATGTTGCACCCGCCCGCAAGGGCGAGGGTGGTTTCTCTGGGGTGCGGTCGCGCATGCGGCGCAATCAGGCGGTGTGATGCTGGAATTCGACAATGTGTCAAAGTCATTCTGGACCGGTCAACAGCGCAAGGTGATTCTTGATCAGGCATCGTTTCGCATCGAGCTTGGCAACTCGGTCGGCATTCTGGCCCCGAACGGCACCGGCAAAACCACGCTGATCAACATGATGTGCGGTCTGGAAAAACCCGATGAGGGCGTGATCCGGCGCGATTGCCGCGTGTCCTTCCCGCTGGGTTTCGTGGGCGGCGTGAACAACAAGCATACCGCGAATGAAAACGCCCGGTTTATCGCGCGGCTTTATGGGCTGGACCCTGATTATGTTGAGGCCTATTGCCGCTGGCTGGCCGATATCGCCGAATATTTCGACATGCCGGTCGGCACCTATTCCAGCGGGATGCGCCAGCGGTTCATGTTCTCGCTGATGATTGCGATTGATTTCGACATCTATCTGATCGACGAGGGCATGCCTCAGAACACCGATGCCGAGTTCAACCGCAAGGCCGGTCAGGTGCTGATGGAACGGCTGAAACGGGCGACCGTGGTGATCGTCTCGCATCAGCCGGAAGTTCTTGAAAAATTTTGCCGCAGCGCGGCTGTTCTGCGGGACGGCAAGCTGTATATGTTCGACACTCTGGCCGAAGCAACGCAATATTATGTCTATAACGCCTAAGCCCCGTCTTCGCGAATTTCGCCTGTCTCGCCGCGAATCCGTCCTTTCCGGCAAGCTGGCCGCCGGGGCCGCTGCCGCGCAGCTGACACGCAATGCCGCAGCCCAGGTGGGCGCGGCCTCGGATGATCCCGAAAAGCTGTTCGGGCCTTCGGTCGCGGGCGGCTTTAGCCAGTCGGAACCGGCAGGCGACAGCGCCGCCAACACAACGCCCGCCGATGACGTTGAGGCCCAGATCGAGGCGGTCCGCAATGAGGGGCTGACCGCGCGGCAATTGCGCCTGTCGCGCCGCATCGCCGCCATGCATGGCATCGAGGTCGAATCCGACGAAGAAGCGGTCGTGCGGCTGCGCGCGCAGGGCATCGACCCGTTCCATCGCTCGTCCCTGAACAAGATCGTGGCGCAGGCCGGGGCCGATGCGAACCGCGCCGCGCCCACGGGTCAGCAAATGGTGCCTCTGGGCGCGATCAGCCCGGCGCAGCGGGCCTCGGTTCCGGGTGCCTATCAGCCGAACACGCCGCGCCCCGCAGGCCCGCCGCCACCCCTGAGCGATGAGGCCCGCGCCGCCGAGATCTCACGCATTCAGCGCGACCTGGCGCGGCGCCGCCGCAAGCGGATGGCCTGGCTGATGCTGCGCATGGCGTTGTTTGTGCTGTTGCCCACGATTGTGGCGGGCTGGTATTATTTCCGCGTGGCGACCCCGCTTTACAGCACCAAATCGCAATTCCTGATCCAGCAGGCGGATACGGCGGCGGTCGGCAACAGCTCGATCCTGTCGGGGATTCAGCTGAACCCGGACTCGGTTTCAGTGCAAAGCTACCTGACCTCACGCGATGCGATGCTGCGGCTTGATGCCGATCTGGGCTTTCGCCGCGCCTTTTCGAACACGGCTATCGACCCGATCGTGCGCCTGCCCGAAAACGCCACGAATGAGGAAACCTACAAGCAATATGAACGCTCGGTGAAGATCGGTTATGACCCGACCGACGGCGTTCTGAACATGGAGGTGATCGCCCCCGATCCCGCCATGTCCGAGGCGTTTTCCCGCGCGCTGATCAGCTATGCTGAGGAAATGGTGGACCAGATGACCGTGCGCCTGCGCGAGGACCAGATGCGCGGGGCGGAGCAAAGCTATCTGAACGCCGAGGCCAATGTGCGCGACGCCCAGATGCGGGTCCAGACCTTGCAGGAACAGCTGGGCGTTCTGGACCCTGCCGCAGAGGGCAGCGTGGTGATGAACCAGATCGCCAATCTGGAACAGCAACTGACCGAGAAACGGCTGGAACTGGGCCAGCTGGAATCGAACCCGCGCCCGAACCAGAGCCGGGTGCAGGGCGTGCGCGGCGATATCTCGCGGCTTGAGGCGATGCTGACCCAGACCCGCGCGCAACTGACTGAGGGCAGCGATGCCCGCCGCTCGCTGGCCGCGATCTCGGGCGAGTTGCGGGTGGCGGAGGCGGACCTTTTGACCCGCCAGACCCTGCTTGCGGCAT
Source organism: Paracoccus sp. (in: a-proteobacteria) (assembly GCA_030538425.1). Classification (GTDB taxonomy): domain Bacteria; phylum Pseudomonadota; class Alphaproteobacteria; order Rhodobacterales; family Rhodobacteraceae; genus Paracoccus. Next base: position 11,261 of record JAUNTZ010000042.1, read on the forward strand.
CCGCCGAACTGCTGGAGGCCGCCCGGATTGAGGCGAACAAGCAGGTGCGTTATCTCTCGCTTTCGGTTGCGCCGGTGCCGCCGGATGAGGCAACCTATCCCAAAGCGTTCCAGAACACTCTGGTCGCCTTGCTGATCTTTCTGGGGATTTACCTGATGCTGTCCTTGACCGCTTCCATCCTGCGCGAACAGGTGTCGTCATGAGCGCCGCGAAACACGTCCGCATTGGCGGCTTCGATTGCGGCAATGATCTGCCGCTGACGGTGATCGCCGGGCCGTGCCAGTTGGAGACGCTGGACCACGCGCTGATGATCGCGGAAACCATGGCCGCCGCCTGCGCCGATGCGGGCGCGCGTTATGTGTTCAAGGCCAGCTATGACAAGGCGAACCGGACCTCGCTATCGGGACGCCGGGGCGTAGGCATCGACGAGGGCTTGCGGATGCTGGAGGCGGTGCGCGAGCGGATCGGCTGCCCGGTGCTGACCGATGTGCATGACATCGAACAGACCCGCGCCGCCGGTCAGGTCGTCGATGTGCTGCAAATCCCGGCCTTTCTGTGCCGCCAGACCGACCTTCTGCTGGCGGCGGGCGAAACCGGCGCGGTGGTCAATGTGAAAAAGGGCCAGTTCCTTGCGCCATGGGATATGCCGAACGTGGCCGATAAGGTCGCCTCAACCGGCAATGAGCGGATCATGCTGACCGAACGGGGCGCCTCGTTCGGCTATAACACGCTTGTCGCGGATATGCGGTCGCTGCCGATCATGGCGCGGACCGGCTATCCGGTCATTATGGACGCCACCCATTCCGTGCAGCAGCCGGGCGGTCAGGGCGGCTCATCCGGTGGTCAGCGCGAATTCGCGCCGGTCATGGCCCGCGCGGCGGTGTCCATCGGCGTGGCGGGCGTGTTCATCGAGACCCACCAGGACCCCGACAACGCGCCAAGCGACGGGCCGAACATGATCCCGCTTGACGCGATGCCGCGCCTGATCGCCAGCCTGATGCAGTTCGACCGGCTGGCCAAGGCCGATCCGGTGATGGGCTAGGCACGCTCAGCCGCGATGAAATCCGCGACCCTGTCCTTGGGCCGCACCATCATCACTTTGTTCGCGCCCGCGACCAAAGGCCGTTCCAGCAGTTCCGGGCTATCCTCGATGGCGGCCAGCAACTGATCGTCGGTCAGCGCGCCGTCACCCAGCCCAAGTTCGTCATAGCGCGGGCTTTTGCGGCGCAGCAGATCGCGCACGGATAGCCCCGCGCGTTCCGCCAGCCGCGCCAGTTCGGCACGGCTTGGCGGGGTTTTCAGATATTCGATCACATTGACCTCGAACCCCGCCTCGCGCAGCGCCTCCAGCACATGCCGCGAGGTTGAGCATTTCGGGTTGTGATAGATCGTCACGGTCATCTTCGCGCTCCTCTCAGGACTGCCCCAGCCTTGCCAATCGGGGCCGGTTTTGCAAGTCGCGGGGGCTTTAAGACGGCGGCGCATTGTCTTATATAATCGCTCAACCACAAGGACGATGCGATGAACGATACCCTGATGGAAGGCGAGCCGCTGATCCGGCCCTCGACCACCGATCACCCGCTTTATGACAGCGTGGTCGAGGCGTGCAAGACCGTCTATGACCCCGAAATCCCGGTCAATATCTATGATCTTGGGCTGATCTATACGATTGATATCGCGGAAGATAACGCGGTGCGCGTCATCATGACCCTGACCGCACCGGGCTGTCCGGTCGCGGGCGAGATGCCCGGTTGGGTGGCCGATGCGGTCGAGCCGCTGCCCGGCGTCAAGCAGGTCGATGTCGAGATGACCTTTCAGCCGCAATGGGGCATGGACATGATGTCTGATGAGGCCCGGTTGGAGCTGGGCTTTATCTAAAGTCCCAGCTTTGCCGCAAGCGCCGCGACCTGCGCCCGGTCGGCGCGGTTTGAGGCAAACAGCGTGGCCTGGCTTGCGTGAATCTGAGCATCAGGCAGGATTTTCAGGTGGTTGGCGCGCAGCGTCTCACCGGATGAGGTGATGTCGGCAATCGCCTCGGCGGTGAGGTTAGCGACCGTGCCTTCGGTCGCGCCCTGGCTGTCAACCAGTTGATAATCCGCGACTTCTTCAGCCGACAGAAACGCCCGCACCAGCCGGTGATATTTGGTCGCGATGCGCAGGCGAAAGCCGTGGGTCTCGCGGAACTGCCGCGTGATCGCCGCGAAATCGTCAAGGTTTTCGCAATCGCGCCAGCAGGCCGGCACCGCCAGAACAAGCGTGGCATGGCCAAAGCCCATCGGCGCAAGCGCGGTCACGTCAGACTGCCACCCCGCCAGCTTTTCGCGCACCAGATCCGAGCCGGTGACGCCCAGATCAATGCGCCCCGCCGCCAGTTCGCGCGGGATCTCGCCCGCCGAGAGCAGCACAAGCGACAGGTCCGCCCCCTCAACCCGGCCCGCATATTCGCGCTCGGACCCCGCCCGCGACAGATGCACGCCGCGCGCCGCGAACCAGTCGAACGTGTCGGCCATCAGCCGCCCCTTGGATGGCACCCCCAGTTTCAGCATCAGCGCGCCTCCAACTCGGCCAGCAGACCAGGGCGGATGATCCCGCCCACCGCCGGAATGGCGCGCCCCTGCCCCAGAACGCGGGTCAACGCGTCATAGCGCCCGCCCGAGGCGACCGGCGGCCAGTCCTCATGCCCTGCTGCTGCAAAGGAAAAGGTCATGCCGTCGTAATATTCCATCTCGGTGCGGCCATGGCTGGCGTCGAACCAGATCGCCGCCGCATCGACGCCCTGCGCCGCGATCATATCGATGCGCCCGGCAAGCCGTTCCACCGCCCTGCCAATCGCGGGCAGATCACCCGCCAGATTGCGCAGCGCCGCAATCGCATCGGGCGCGGGGCCTGCAACGGCGAAAAGCCGTTCCAGCCGCGCGCCCCATTCGGGGGAAAGCGGGGCCTCATCCGGTTGGGCGGCAAGCGTGGCGATGCGCGCGTCCATCTCAACCTGATCGCGAAGCCCGGTCCATGGCGCGGCGGTGTCCGCCAGATCACGCGCCGCGGCGGGCGCGGAATAGCGCGCCAGCAGTCGCGCGAACCGGGCGGGCCGCCAGATGTGATGCAACAGCGCCGCGCGGCGCAGATCCGACAGAGGCAGCGCCGCCACCGCATCGGTCAGCAAACCCATATCGCCCATCACCGCCCGCAGCCCATAAGGCGCAAGCAAGCGGTGGAACAGCGCGAAAACCTCGGCATCGGCGCCTGCGTCACGGGCGAACAGCTCAAACCCCGCTTGCAGATATTCATTGTCGCGGGGGTTTTCGGGCCGTGTCTCGCCGTGGTCCTGTTTGCGAAACACCTCGCCCAGATAGCAGTAACGTGCGGGCTCTGCCCCGTTTTCCATATGGGCGCGCACCACCGGCACGGTGAAGTCGGGGCGCAGCATGACCTCGCCCCGGATCGGGTCGGTGGTCACATAGGCGCGGGCGCGGATATCCTCGCCGTAAAGGTCCAGCAGGGTTTCAGCGGGCAGCAGAATATCCGGCGCGACCTCTGCCGCACCCGCCGCGCGAAACGCAGCCAGCAGCCGCGCGCCGACCGCCTGTTTCTGCGCCTTGCCTACCATCGCGCCAGAATCTCGCGCACCGCAGCGACCAGATTTTCGCGCGCGGCCTCGGTCTGGGCGGGCTGCGCCTTCCATTCCTCATGGCTGACCTCGGATGCGAGCTTCGCGCCAAGGACCAGATCCTTGATCTGCACCACGCCCCGCGCCGCCTCATCCGCGCCCTGGATAATCGCCACGGGGGCGCGGCGTTTATCGGCATATTTCAACTGGTTGCCAAAGTTCTTGGGGTTGCCCAGATAGACTTCGGCGCGGATACCCGCAGCGCGCAGATCGGCGGCGATCTGGTGGTAATCGCCCATCCGGTCGCGATCCATCACCGTGACGACGACCGGGCCCGGCACCTCACCGCCCGCCAGCCCCTTGGCACGCAGGGCCGCCAGCAGCCGGTCCACGCCGATGCTGACGCCGGTCGCCGGGGTTTTCTGGCCGGTAAAACGCTCCACCAGCCCGTCATAGCGCCCCCCGCCCGCGACCGAGCCGAATTGCCGCTTGCGCCCCTTTTCGTCAAGAATTTCAAAACTCAGCTCGGCCTCAAACACCGGCCCGGTGTAATAGCCAAGCCCTCGCACGACCGAAGGGTCGATCACCGCGCGATCCTCGCCCACGCCTTGGGCTGCCAGCATCGCGGCAATGTCGCGCAACTCGGCCACGCCCTCGGCCCCGATGCTTGAGGCCCCCACCGCCGCCGCCAGATTGTCCAGCGTCGCCGCGTTATCCGCCCCTTTCGAGGTCAAAAAGGCCAGAACCGGCGCGGCCTGCGCCTCGGAAAGCCCCACACCGTCGATAAACGCACCGCTGTCATCTTTGCGGCCCGTGGTCAGCAGGGCCAGAACGCCTTCGCGGCCGACCTTGTCGAACTTGTCGATGGTGCGCAGCACGTCATCGGCTTGCGCGCCATCCACCGACGCCGCCTCAAGCACGCCGTTCAGCACCTTGCGGTCGTTGATCCGCACGATGTAATCGCCGCGCGCAATCCCCACCGCCTCAAGCGCATGGGCCAGCATCGCGCAAATCTCGGCATCCGCGGCGACCGAGGCCGCCCCCACAGTATCCGCATCGCATTGATAAAACTGCCGAAACCGCCCCGGACCCGGCTTTTCATTGCGCCAGACCGGACCCATCGCATAGCGCCGATAGGGCGCGGGCAGATCGTTGCGATATTGCGCCGCGACCCGCGCAAGCGGCGCGGTCAGATCATAGCGCAGCGCCAGCCAGTCGCCACGCCCGCCGCCCGGCACGTCCTCTTCCTGCCAGGCGAACACGCCCGCATTGGGCCGGTCCACATCGGGCAGGAACTTGCCCAACGCCTCGACCGTCTCAATCGCGGAACTTTCCAGCGGCTCGAACCCGTGCAGATGATAGATTTCCGCGATCCGGTCCAGCATCTGCTTGCGTTCGGTCACATCCGCGCCGAAATAGTCACGAAAGCCCTTGGGCGTTTCGGCACGAGGGCGAAAGGTTTTTTTCTTATCCTGCGACATGGGATCAGCCTTTGGTCATCTGGCGCGGGAATAACGGATGGGGCGGCAATGAACAAGCAAGACCAGATCGAAGAGGCAATCGCCCATCTGACCCGGACGGTGGACGAGCTGTCCGAGGTGGTCGCGGCGCAGGCCGGCGACATCGCGCGGCTCAAGGCCCGCGTCGGGATGCTCTTGGAACGCGAGGCCGAACGTGAGGCCGAGGGCGGCACCCTCCCCCTTGCCGATCAGCGCCCGCCGCATTGGTGAGCGTCATGGAGGTATCATTCCGCCGCGCGACGGCATCCGATCTGCCCGCAATCATCGCCATGCTGGCCGATGATCCGCTTGGCCAAAGCCGCGAACTGGTCAGCGATCCGGTGGACAGCGCCTATCTGGAAGCCTTCGCGCGGATCGACCGCGACCCGAACCAGCTTTTGGCGGTGGCCGAGCGTGACGGCACGGTGATCGGCACGCTGCAACTGAGCTTTCTCACCCACCTTGCCCGGCGCGGCGCGATCCGCGCGCAGATCGAGGCAGTCCGCATCGCCCGCACCGCCCGCGGCGAGGGTCTGGGTGAGGCGATGTTTCTCTGGGCCATCAATGAGGCGCGGGCGCGCGGTTGTCATATGGTGCAACTGACCACCGACAAGGCGCGACCCGACGCGCATCGGTTTTACGAAAAGCTGGGCTTCGAGGCGACGCATCTGGGCTATAAGCTGGGGCTGTGAGGGACGCGCATCGCTTTCGCGTCACTCGCGGATGATCTGCGCCTTGGGCGAGCCGTCCTGAAATAACCTGCACATTTGTCTGGTCGAAAAACAGGTTAACGCCACTAAAAAGCCCCGCCACCGGCGGGGCCTTTCGTCTTACTGCGCGCCCCCCCGCGCGGCGTCAAACACGGGCTTGTAGATCTCGGCCAATCGCGCGACGGCGTCGGTGGGGGACGTCTCGACCGATTCACCGCTGCGGCGGTTGGTCAGTTCGACCTTGTTGGCAGCCAAGCCGCGCGGGCCGACCGTGATGCGCCATGGCAGGCCGATCAGGTCCATTGTGGCGAACTTGGCCCCCGCGCGCTCGTCGCGGTCGTCATACAGAACGTCCAGCCCCTGCGCCCCCAATTCGCGATAAAGCGCCTCGCAGGCGGAATCGACCGAAGCATCGCCCTGTTTCAGGTTGACGATGCCGACATGGAAGGGCGTCACGCCCTCGGGCCAGATGATGCCGCGGTCGTCGTGGCTGGCCTCGATAATCGCGCCCAAGAGACGCGAGACACCGATGCCGTGGCTGCCCATGTGCACCGGCACCCGCGCGCCGTCAGGACCGACCACGGTTGCACCCATCGCCTCGGAATATTTGGTGCCGAAATAGAAGATCTGGCCGACCTCGATGCCGCGCGCGGAACGGCGGCGTTCCTCGGGGATCTCGTTGAAAATCGCCTCATCATGGGTCTCATCCGTGCGGGCATAACGGCTGGTAAACTCATCCAGAACCGCCTGACACTCCTCGACACTGTCATAATCAATCGCCCGGTCGCCAAAGCGCAGATCGGTGATCTGGCTGTCATAGAACACCTCGGATTCGCCGGTTTCCGCCAGGACAAGGAATTCATGCGTATAATCGCCGCCAATCGGGCCGCCATCGGCGCGCATCGGGATGGCTTGCAGGCCCATGCGTTCATAGGTCCGCAGATAGCTGACCAGATGCCGGTTATAGGCGTGCAGCGCATCCTCTTTGGTCAGGTCGAAGTTATAGCCATCCTTCATCAGAAACTCGCGGCCCCGCATGACGCCGAAGCGGGGGCGGATCTCATCGCGGAACTTCCACTGGATCTGATAGAGCGTCAGCGGCAAGTCCTTGTAGCTGTTCACATGGGCGCGGAAAATGTCGGTAATCATTTCCTCGTTCGTGGGGCCGAACAGCATGTCGCGGCCGTGGCGGTCGCGGATGCGCAGCATTTCCTCGCCATAATCGTCATAGCGCCCGGATTCGCGCCACAGATCGGCGGATTGCATCGTCGGCATCAGCACGGGAATGTGGCCTGCGCGGCTCTGTTCCTGATGGACGATGGCCTGAATCCGGTCCAGCACAGCCAAGCCAAGTGGCAGCCAGGAATAGATCCCCGCCGATTGCTGCTTGATCATGCCCGCGCGCAGCATCAGCCGGTGACTGACGATCTGCGCCTCTTTGGGGTCTTCTTTGAGAACGGGCAGGAAATAACGAGAAAGACGCATCGCGGACCCTTGCGAGAGTGGTTTTGATCCGGTTAGCCGATGCAAACCCGCCCCGCAAGCGCCGCAATGCCGGCTTGCAGGGCGGGCGCGAAGGAACTATCCCTGAGCGTCCCCTGCCCCGTTTCTGCCCTAAGGATTCGCCATGAGCCGTTTTGCCGCCCCTATCGCCGAACAGATCTGGGATATGAAATACCGGCTCAAGGATGCCGAGGGTCACACGCTTGACGCATCGGTTGAGGATAGCTGGCGGCGCGTGGCGCGCGATCTCGCAAGCGTCGAGACCGACCCCGAGGCCTGGGAGGCCAAATTCTATGCCGCGTTGGAGGATTTCAAGTTCCTGCCCGCAGGCCGCATCCTTGCCGGTGCAGGCACGGGCCGCGCGGTCACGCTGTTCAACTGTTTCGTCATGGGGACGATCCCCGACAGCATGGGCGGCATTTTCGAGATGCTGAAAGAGGCCGCGCTGACCATGCAGCAGGGCGGCGGGATCGGCTATGATTTCAGCACGATCCGCCCCAAGGGGGCCGAGGTCAAGGGCGTCGCCGCCGATGCATCCGGCCCGCTGACCTTCATGGATGTCTGGGACGCGATGTGCCGCACGATCATGTCGGCAGGCTCGCGCCGCGGCGCGATGATGGCCACGATGCGCTGCGACCACCCCGATATCGAGGCCTTCATCGAGGCCAAGCAGGACAGCGCGCGGCTGCGCATGTTCAACCTGTCCGTGCTGATTACCGATGACTTCATGCAGGCGGTCAAGGATGACGGGCCATGGGATCTGCAATTCGGCGGGCGCGTCTATCGGACCCTGCAGGCGCGCGATCTGTGGAACCGGATCATGCGGGCGACCTATGATTTCGCGGAACCCGGCGTGATCTTCATCGACCGGATCAACAAGGCCAACAACCTGCAATATGTTGAGACCATCGCCGCGACCAACCCCTGCGGTGAACAGCCGCTGCCGCCCTATGGGGCCTGCCTGCTGGGTTCGGTCAACCTTGCGCGGCTGGTCAGCGCGCCTTTCACCGAAGCGGCAACGCTGGATGAGGCCGCGTTGGACGATCTGGTGCGGACCGCCGTGCGGATGATGGACAATGTGGTCGATGCGTCGAAATTCCCGCTTGATGCGCAGGCGGCCGAGGCCGCGGCCAAGCGCCGGATCGGGCTTGGCGTCACGGGTCTGGCCGATGCGCTGCTGATGCTGGGGCTGCGTTACGGCGCGGCGGATGCGGTGGAACAGACGCGGGCATGGATGAAGGCGATTGCGCGCTCGGCCTATCTGGCCTCGGTCGATCTGGCCCGCGAGAAGGGGGCCTTCCCGCTGTTCGATGCTGAGGAATACCTCAAATCCGGCTTTATGGCAAAAATGGACGACGATGTGCGCGAGGCGATCCGCACCCATGGCATCCGCAACGCGCTGCTGACCTCGATTGCACCCACCGGCACGATCAGCCTTTATGCGGGCAATGTCTCCTCGGGGATCGAGCCGGTCTTTGCCTATGCCTATACCCGCAAGGTGCTGCAAAAGGACGGCTCGCGGACCGAAGAAGAGGTCGTCGATTACGCCGTGCAGATGTGGCGCGACCTCAAAGGCGACGCGCCCCTGCCCGATTATTTCGTGAACGCCCAGACCCTTGCGCCGAAAGATCACGTTGCGATGCAGGCGGCGGCGCAGGAATGGGTGGACAGCTCGATATCGAAAACCATCAACTGCCCCGAGGATATCTCTTTCGAGGATTTCAAGGATGTCTACCTTGCCG
>JAUNTZ010000043.1 GCA_030538425.1 Paracoccus sp. (in: a-proteobacteria)
GGCCTGTCACGCCGGGGGTCGCGGGTTCGAGCCCCGTCAACCGCGCCACTTTCCCGTCAGTTCCGTTTGCCGCGATGATGCCGAGGCGATTGGGCGTCGGCGGCTTTATCCCCTGCGAATCTGGGTTTTTCGGACGGGCCTTGGCGCCAAGTCGCCGCGTTTCGGTTTGGGGCCGTTGAAGCCGGAATGCTGCGGGCTGCGTCAGGCGACCTTGACGGGATTTGTTGCCCGATAGCGGCGTTTCGGCTTGGGGGGTGAAACCGGAATGCTGCGGGCGGCGGATGGCTGCGTCAGGCTACCTTGACGGGACTCGTCGCCCGATAGCCGCGTTTCGGCTTGGGGGCGGTGAAACCGGAATGCTGCGGGCGGCGGACGACCTCTCCGCAGATCATCTGCGCATCTGTCCCGAAGCCTCGCCCCATCTCTGACAAGTTCCGGTCCTGCCATGCAACCGGGCCCAAAACCCGCGGTCTCACCGCGCTTTTCATCGGTTTCGCCGCTAACTCACCGGCGTTAGCGCCACCATCATTGCCCTGTCCCGAAGGTCTGCTATGACCCGCCCAGATGTTTGTTTATCCACGGGGGACGAGATGAAAGCGACGACGACCGTCAAGAAAATCCTGGCGAATTACGAGGGTGAGAATCCCGGCGTCAAGGGCCAGCTGGCCCGTATGCTGATGACCGGCAAGCTGGGCGGCACCGGCAAGATGATCATCCTGCCGGTCGATCAGGGCTTCGAGCACGGCCCCGCGCGCAGCTTTGCGCCCAACCCGGCGGGCTATGACCCTCATTATCACTATAAACTGGCCATCGACGCCGGGCTGAACGCCTATGCCGCGCCCTTGGGGATGATTGAGGCTGGCGCCGACACCTTCGCGGGCCAGATCCCCACCATCCTGAAATGCAACAGCGCGAACAGCCTGATGTCCGACACGGCGGGCAAGAATCAGGCCATCACCGCGACGGTGCAGGACGCGCTGCGCCTTGGTTGCTCGGCCATCGGCTTTACCATCTATCCGGGCTCGGACATGGCGCTTGATATGTTCGAGGAAATCGCGGAAATGCGCGCCGAGGCGGCTTCGGTCGGCATCCCGACAGTGCTGTGGTCCTATCCGCGCGGCGAGGCGATCAGCAAGGACGGCGAGACCGCCATCGACATCGCCGCCTATGCCGCGCAGATTGCCGCGCTGCTCGGTGCGCATATCATCAAGATCAAGCTGTCCACCGACCATCTGGAACTGCCCGAGGCGAAAAAAGTCTATCAGGACAAGAAGATCGACGTAGCGACGCAGGCGGCCCGTGTGCAGCACTGCATGGATGCCGCGTTCGGCGGTCGCCGCATCGTGGTGTTCTCGGGCGGCGCGGCCAAGGGCGCGGATGCGGTCTATGACGACGCGCGCGCGATCCGCGACGGCGGCGGCAATGGCTCGATCATCGGGCGCAACAGCTTCCAGCGTTCGCGCGAGGATGCGATGGACATGCTGGCCAAGCTGGTCGAGATCTATAAGGGCAAGGCGTAAGCTCGCGCCCCATGCGACAACAAGGCGGGCCTTTGGGTCCGCCTTTTTTCATGCGTTTTGCGCGTGGGAAGGATAGGCTTGTGGCATGACACAGGTTGACGAGATTCGTATCGGTCAGGTCGCGCCGTTGGGGCCTGTGCAAAGCGGCATTGACAAGCAGCCGGTGGCAGGCCCTATCATGCTGACCATGGACGGGTTTGCGGGCGATGAGCAGGGCGACCGGCGGCGTCATGGCACGCCCGACAAGGCGGTCCATCATTACCCGTCGGAACATTACGCTCTTTGGCGCGCGGAACTGGGCGCGTTACCGCCCCTGCGTCCCGGCGGGTTTGGTGAGAATCTTGTGACATCGGGGCTGACCGAGGCGGATGTGGCGCTTGGCGATCGTTTTCGCCTTGGCGGCGCGCTGATCCGGGTCAGTCAGGGGCGGCAGCCCTGTTTTCGGCTGAACCTGCGCTTTGGCCTGCCCGATATGGCGCGGCGCGTGCTGGCGAGCGGGCGCAGCGGCTGGTATTACCGAGTCATCGAACCGGGTCTGGTGGCACCCGGCGACCGGCTGGAACGGGTCGCCCGGGTTTTGCCCGACTGGCCGCTGACCCGGCTGTGGCGCATCCTTTATGTCGATCTGCTGGACCGTGAGGCTCTGGCCGAGATGGCCGCGCTCACGCTTCTGCCCGAGGGGTGGCGCAAATATGCCCGTGCGCGTCTGGATAGCGGGCGCGTTGAGGATTGGTCGGCCCGCCTTGACGGCCCCCATTGCGGTAACGCGCGCGACCGCTAGACTGACCCCAACCAGAGGGAGCACACCATGACCGAGATGCATTTCGACACCGCCGCCATCCATGCCGGGGCCGAGCCGGACCCCGCCACCGGCGCGCGGCAGATCCCGATTTACCAGACCACCGCCTATGTGTTCCGCGATGCCGAACATGCGGCGCGGCTGTTTAACCTGCAAGAGGTGGGCTATATCTATTCGCGCCTGACCAACCCGACTGTCGGCGCCTTGCAGTCGCGCATTGCCGCGCTTGAGGGCGGCGCGGGGGCGGTGTGCTGTTCCTCGGGCCATGCGGCGCAGATCATGGCGCTGTTCCCGCTGATGGAGCCGGGGCGCAACATCATCGCCTCGACCCGGCTTTATGGCGGCACCATCACCCAGTTCAGCCAGACCATCCGCCGCTTTGGCTGGGCCGCGAAGTTCGTCGATCTGGACGACCACGACGCGCTGCGCGCCGCCATCGACGGTGACACACGGGCGATTTTCTGCGAATCGATCAGCAATCCGGGCGGCTATGTGACCGACATTCCCGCCATTGCAGCGATTGCCGATCAGGCGGGCATCCCGCTGATCGTCGATAACACGCTTGCCACCCCCTATCTGTGCCGCCCGATCGAGATGGGCGCGACCCTGGTTGTCCACAGCCTGACCAAATACATGACCGGCAATGGCACCGTGACCGGCGGCGTTGTGGTGGATAGCGGCAGGTTCGACTGGTCGGCATCGGGCAAGTTCCCCTCGCTCTCGCGGCCCGAGCCTGCCTATCACGGGCTGACCTTCCATGAAACTTTCGGCAACCTTGCCTTTACCTTCCACGGCATCGCCATCGGGCTGCGCGATCTGGGCATGACCATGAACCCGCAGGCCGCGCATTACACGCTGATGGGGATCGAGACGCTGCCGCTGCGCATGGAGCGCCATGTCGAGAACGCCAAACGCATCGCCAAATGGCTGGAGGACGACCCGCGCGTCGCTGCCGTGACCTATGCGGGCCTGCCGTCCTCGCCCTGGCACGAGACGGCTCAGCGCGTCTATCCCAAGGGCGCGGGGGCGCTGTTCACCTTTGCGGTCAAGGGCGGCTATGAGGCTTGCGTGAAACTGGTCGATGCGCTGAAGCTGTTCAGCCATGTGGCGAATCTGGGCGATACGCGCTCACTTGTGATCCATTCGGCCTCGACCACGCATCGCCAGTTGACCCACGAACAGCAGGTCGCCGCCGGGGCTGCGCCGGATGTGGTGCGCCTGTCCATCGGGACCGAGGATGCCGACGACCTTATCGCCGATCTCGATCAGGCGCTGAGCGCGGCAAGCGCCTGAAACGCAAACCGGGGCGCGTCATCGCGCCCCGGCCTTGTCTTGTATCTGATCAGTTCGCGCTGGACGGCGCCTGATCGGTCTCGGCGGCGTCGGTCGCCGTGGTCGCCTCGCTGGCATCCGCACCCGTCTCAACCGGCGCATCCTGCCCCGGCATGGCGCAAGCCCCCTCAGCTGGCAGCAGCGCATAAACCATGCTCACCCGCGACAAGAGCGAGATCTCACCCGCCGCGACCGGCACCGCCCTGCTATCGGCAGCCGAGGCCTCCATCCGCATCATCATCGGCTCGGGCCCCATGGGCGGCATCTCGGGCTCACCCATCGACAGGATCGGGCCAAGGCGCTGACCCGCGGCCCGGGCCATGACCTCGGCGCGGTGCTGCGCATCCTCGACGGCGGCGGTGCGGGCCTGGTCCTGCGCGCTTTCCGAGTTCTCACGGGTAAAGCTGATCCCGTTGACCTCATTCGCGCCTGCCTGAACGATGGCGTCCAGAACATTGCCCAGCTCGGCCAGATCGGACACCCGCACCGTGACCATGTTCTGCGCCTGATAGCCGGTCATCACCGGCCCGGCCTCATCGCTGTAATTGATCAGCGGCGTCAGCATCAGCCCCGAGGTCTGGATATCCTCTTCAACCACACCGCTGCCCAGCAGCGCCTGCATGACGGCGGTCTGCTTTTCGCTGTTCTCCGACATGGCGCCGGCGGCGGTATCGGCCTGCGTGGTCACGCCAAGCGAGATCTGCGCCAGATCGGGCGCGACCCGCGCGGTGCCTTCACCCGTCACCGACAGGCGGCCCATGGTGCAGCCCTGCATCATCGCGGCATGCGCGCCATGACCCATTCCGGGGCCCATCCCCGTATTCGCAAGCGCCGGTCCGGCTGCAGCGGCGGTGAGAGCCACAAGCGCGGCGGATTGTAACAGTCTGGTCATATCTTGCTCCTGTCTCGGCAAACCGTTCTGGGGGTGAAACGCCGCTCGCCTGATTTTGTTCATCGCGGCCAGCTTAACCTTTTCTTGAGCGGCATTTTGCGGTAGCAATGAAGAAACAATGTGAGCCTCAAGGGCCGGTCCATGAACGAGCAGACAAAACAGGGCGTTTTCGCGCCAACCGCCGAGTATGCGCTTGGCTTCCATCCTGAACGCGTCGTGTTGATGCGCAAAGCCGCTGGCGACTGGGCTGAGATGGGCGAGGCGCGTTTCGACGCGCCCGACCTGCGCGCCGCCCTTGCCGCTTTGCGCCAGCAGCTTGAGGGTGAGGCAGAGGGTGGCGCAGACGGCATCCAGATCCTGCGGCTGGTGATCCCCGACGACCAGATCCTTTACACGCGGGTGGCGCTTGGCCCCGCGCCCAGCCGCATCAAGGCGGTGCGCAACGCGCTTGAAGGGTTGACCCCTTATGCAGTGGCGGAACTGGCCTTTGACTGGCAGGACGATGGCGCAGCAACGATCGAGGGCGCAGCCCATGTCGCCGCCGTCGCCCGCCAGACCCTGACCGAGGCCGAAGATTTCGCCCGCCGCCACGGCTTTGAGCCGGACAGTTTCGTCGCGCTCCCCGACGCGGAGGCCTTTCCGCGCCCGGTCCTGTTCGGCCCGACCCGTCTGTCCGAGGAACGCCAAGCCAGCCTGCCTCTGCCCACCGGCGCGGTGGACTGGAACGCGGATTTGGCGGGGGGTGAGGGTGAGAGCGGCGATGAGGATGTTGGGCTGACGGGAGCGAGTGAGGTGGCGACTCGTGAGATCGTCGCCGAACGCCGGGCTGCGGATAAGCTGCTGGCTGGCTCGGCCGAGGCCAGCGATAAGGGCGCGGATATGGCGCCGTGCCTTGGTGCTGACCTGACCTCCAAATCGGATGCAGTTGAGGTCACGACCGGCTCGACTGAAGCGAGCGGTGACGGCGCGGCTGTCGCTTCACCGATTGGTGTTGATATGACCGGCGAACGCTCGGTTGAGGATGATGTGGTGAGTGATCCGGCGCGGGCCGGCGATGAAGTCGATTCCGTCGCGCCGCTTGGTGTTGATATGACTGGCCAACCGACGGCCCGTCAGTTGGCGAACGGCTCGATTGAGGTCAGCGATGACAGCGCGGCTGTCGCTTTGCCGCTTGATGCTGAGATGACTGGCGAACGCTCGGTTGAGGATGAGGGGGCAAACCCTGTTCGGGCTGACGATGAGGGCGTGGCTGCTGCGCCGCCTCTTGGCGCCGACCTGACCACCCAACCCGCTGCGGGTGAGGTGGCGACCGGCTTGACTGAGGCCAGCGGTGACAGCGAGACTGTCGCGCCGACACTCGGGGCGAACATGACTCCAGAACCGGCTGCCGACGAGGTGACGAACCCGGTGCAAGCTGCCGATAACAGCGCGGCGGTCCCTCCGCCGATTGGCGCAGAGGTGACCGGCGAAAACCCGGCTGCGGATGATATGACCACCGACCCGGCGCAGGCTGGCGAGGCGGGCGGCGCGCGTGACACAAGTGCCGCCGAGCACCCGCTCCATGGCAATGCCGCGACTGAGGGCGGCGAGGCCCCCAAAGTCATGGCGCCCGATCCGGTCGCGCCCGGCTTCTCGCGCATTACGCCGCATCTGGGCCATACTGCCGTGACCGAAGCTCCCGCGCGGGCAGAACCGATCACCCCGACCGAGAAAGCCGCCCAGACTATCCGCGAGGCCGCGGCCGCCGCGCGGGTGGAACCTATTACCGGCCTCGGCGCGGTGACTGCCGCAACGATCCGTCTGTCCGACGATCCGCCGCCCGCGATGCCTCAACCTGATCACGACTCCGATATCGCCGAGGCGCCGCAGGTCACGCCCGAACAGGCCGCCGCGATTGCCCGGGCGATTACTGCACCGCGTGAAAAACAGCGTGAAAAGCCGCTCCCCGCGCGGGCCAAGGCGGTGCTTGATCGCGCCGCCGAGGCCCGCCGCAACCGCCCCGAGACCGCGCCGCCGGTCCAGCAAGCCGGTGGCCGCAGCGGGTTGCGCGGCGCTTTGCCGTTGACCGGTGCGCTTTTGGTCGGGCTGTTGCTTGTCTGGGCGTTCTTGCCCGGCCAAAGCACGCCCGAGCCCAACGAGACCGCGACAGATGCAGCCCTGCCTGCCGCTCCGGTTACAGCGCCCGGCGCCACGACAGCCGAGGCCCCCGCGCCTGCGCTGCCAGAGAGCGCCCCTGCCGCCGAGCCTACACCGCAGACCGCAGAGGCACCCGCGTCTGCGGTCCCGGGTAGCGCGCCTGCCGCCGCGCGCGCGCCCCAGACCGCCACGACCCCCGCGCCGCAGAGTGGGGTTCAGTCTGCTGCGACCCTGGGGCAGGTTGCTGCCGATCCGGCGCCACCCATGCCCGCAGGATCGGCGCTGACCCCCGAGGAACGCGCCGCGCTCTTGGCGGAAACGGCGACGCAAACAACCACCGTCACGCCCGACGGGATGCGAACCGTCGCGACCGGCGCCGCCTCCGAAACCGTTGTGACGCCCAAAGCGGTTACGCCCGCCCCGAGCGCGCAAGCGGCTGCTGAGCCGGACCCCAACCCCGCGCCCGAGGCGGCCCCGTCCGCCCCGACCACGCAGGCTGCGGCTGAGCCAGAACCCGCGCCACGGCCCGAGGCGGTCCAGCCACAGCCGGTCCCCGCGCCGCAGCGTCAGGCCGCGCCTGCGCCCGTAGCCGAGCCCAGCCGCAGCGCCGAAACGCTGCGCGAATCGGCTCGACCGGCCAGCCGCCCCTCTGGCCTGCGGCAGCGATCCACGGCGGCTCCTGCTGCGACCCCGGCCAGCCCGGCCCCCGCCGCGACCGCCCGCGCTGCGCAAGATGGCGCGCCCGCGCCGCGCCCTGCGGCGCAGGCTCCGGCGGCCCGTGCGCCCGGCGCTCCGGCGAGCGCGACGCTGCGCTCGTCCTCGCGCCCGCAGGCGGCGCCGACCCGCGCGCAACCGGCCTCGACCGCCGATTCGCGTCCGCCAACCCCGGCCAGCCCGGCGCCGTTCGAGCGTGCCAGTCAGCCCGAAGTCACGGGTGAGCGTCCGCCCGCCCGCCCCGCGCGGCAAAGCATGATCCCCGCCGAGGCCGATGCTAAGACGCCGCGCTTTGCCGCGCTTGTCCCGACATCGCGGGCCGAGCATGCCCGGTTGATGGCCCGGCTGAGCGACCCCTTTGCGCCCATCGCGCCCGATCTGGCGGCTTTTGAGCCCTACCGCGTCGCGCAGGCCCGCCCGCCGCAGCGCCCCGGCGGCACGCGCAGCGATGCGGTCGATGCAGCGGTGAGCGCAGCCATGGGCTCAACCGCGCCCACACCGCGCCCCGCCAGCCCGGCCCCGCAACAGCAGACCGCGACCGCACAGCCCGCCCGGACCTCCGGCGGGCTGCCGCGTTCTGTGCGACCGCAGGCCCGCCCGGCAGGTGCCGCGACGCCATCGACCTCGGGCGTTGGTGCGGCGGTGGCGGCGGCTTTGGCGCAGCCCGCGGCACCGGCAAGTGCTGCCACGGCCGGGGCGACCGGGCTGAGCCGGTCCTTGCTGCCGCGCAGTCGCCCCTCGGGGCTGACCGCCAGTGCCCCCGCCCGCAGCACGCCCGCCGCCGCGCCCGCACGGACGCCTGCCGCGACCCCGGCGACACCCGCACCGGCCCGGACGCCCGCTGCAACGCCAAGCCTGGCCCAGACCGAGGCCGCCGCCTTGGCCGAGCGGCGCCGGATGGATGAGGAGCTTCAGCGTCAGGCCGAGCAGCGGATGCGCGAGCGCGCCGCCGCCGACAGCCGCAGCCAAAGCGCAGCGCAGCAGCAGGCGGCTCAGCAAGCCGCGCAACAACAAGCTGCCCAACAGGCCGCACAACAGCAGGCCGCGCAGCAGGCGGCACAGCGCGCTGCCGCCGAACAGGCTGCGGCGCAACAGGCGGCCCAGCAAGCCGCCCAACAGCGCCAGCGTCAGCAACAACAGGCCCGGCCTGCCGCGCCCAGCGGCCCCGCAGGTGCCGAGGCGGCGGGCGCTGCGCGCGGTCAAAGCATGGACCTGAACCAGACCCAGCTGATTGGCATTGTCGGCGCGGGTGCCTCAAGCCGGGGGTTGGTGCGCACGCGGGGCGGCGATGTGGTCACGGTGCGCGTCGGCGACCGGATCAATAACGGCACGATCACCGCCATCGGCACGGACGGGGTGACCTATAACCGAGGCGGCCAGCTTTACCGCCTGCCGATCCTTCAAGGCCAGTAAGGCCGGGCCTTGGCCGTGATTTGAAAGGCCCCCCGCGTGGGAGCTTTTTTTACAAAAGAGGGGCACTGAGCCGCACCCCTTCGGATTATGAGCGTGAACAAATGGAAAGACCGCATGGCGCCCGGCCTTCGTTCCCAGACCGACCACGCCGCCAGTTTGCCATGCCTGACGGGTGGATTCTTTGTCGCGGAAAGCTGTCGAGGAGATTGTCCCGCTTCACCCGACGCGTTACGCGAAAAGCAGGACTTTGAAGCGAGACGGCGGACAGCATAACGCCTCGTCCTTGTTCACCCACAACCCCGCCAGATCGACCGGTCTATGCTGTAAGTACGACACTGTCGGCGAGTTAACCTTAAGGCTGACATGAGCATCGCTCAAACACCGCGCCAACGGTTACTTGCCAAAAGCAGCCAGCAAAAAGGCCCCCGCGAAGGGGCCTTTCGCCGTCGGCAGTGACCTCACGCCGCGCGGGCGGTCAGGACCTCATCGACCTTTTTCTGCGCACCGGCCGCGTCGATGCCGCCCACGGCGGCGACTTCGCGGGTCAGGCGGTCCAGGGCGGCCTCATAAAGCTGACGCTCGGAATAGGATTGTTCGCGCTGATCGTCGTTGCGGTGCAGGTCGCGGACGACCTCGGCAATGGCCAGAAGGTCGCCGGAATGGATCTTCTGCTCATATTCCTGCGCCCGGCGCGACCACATGGCGCGTTTCACACGCGCCTTGCCGCGCAGCGTGGTCAGCGCCTTTTCGACCAGATCGGGGCTGGCCAGCCCGCGCATACCGATTTCGGTCGCCCGCGCGGTCGGAACGCGCAACGTCATCTTGTCCTTCTCGAACGAGATCACGAACATCTCAAGGGTCATCCCGGCGACCTCTTGTTCTTCGATCGAGACGATCTTGCCCACGCCATGCGCGGGATAGACGACGAAATCATTGGGGCGGAATTCGGCTTTCTTGGTCTTGGACATGATATTCCTTCCAGTTGGCGCCAGCCCCGGGCCAGAGGCTTTCAGCGCAAAAATCCCACCGCGGGCAGGCCCGCTTTGGGATTCCATCCGTATTGTTACAATCTGCCAGCCGGGCAGGTGGCGGGCGTGGGGCATCCTTGTCTTGCGCGACTGCAGGCGTGCAACCGTCGCGAATGTAACAGGAATATATCACAAAAAACGCGGCAAAAAAAGCGCCGAGGCGGGGCGCCCGTGATCAGCCGGGAGAGCAGGGTAATCAAGATTAATCAAGACCTTGACGGCTCGCGCGCGCCCGGGCCCCGCCAAACACTGTGCGAATCACCCAAGGCGCGGCTTAATCGCCCTCACCGGGATTCGGGCTGAAATACTTGTCCAGCTTGCCAGTCTGGCCGTCCATTTCGGCAGCACTCGGCAGCGGGTCTTTCTTGCGCGTGATCACCGGCCATTGCTCGGAATATTTGCGGTTGAACTCGACCCAGGGTTCCATATCCGGCTCGGTATCGGGGCGGATCGCATCGGCGGGGCATTCTGGCTCACAGACGCCGCAATCGATACATTCATCGGGATGGATCACAAGCGTGTTCTCACCCTCATAGAAACAGTCCACCGGACAGACCTCGACGCAGTCGGTATATTTGCACATGATGCAATTATCGGTCACCACATAGGTCATAACGCGCGTCCTTTTCCGTTCTGCTGTCACCTAGCCAATCATCCACGGCACTTCAAGGCGGGTGCGACAAACTGGAACCTTCTTCTGCAAGGCGGGCAGGGCGCGGAACATTGGCGGCCTGACGTGACGCAAGATGGGCGGCAGCCCGCGACATGCTTGCGGTGGTGGAAGAGGCTGTTACCTTGGCGCGCAGGAGAATGCGATGCAACTGACCATCAATGGCCGCCCGTTCAGCATTGAGGCCGACGCTGAGATGCCCCTTCTTTGGGCGCTGCGCGATATTGTCGGGCTGACCGGCACGAAATACGGCTGCGGCACCGGGCAATGCGGGGCCTGCACGGTCCATGTGAACGGCATGGCAGTGCGGTCCTGCCTGCTGCCCGTGGGTGAGGTTGAGGGCGAGATCACCACGATCGAGGGCCTGGGCGGCGCGCATCCTGTGCAAACCGCCTGGATCGAGGCGCAGGTCGCGCAATGCGGCTATTGCCAGTCGGGCCAGATCATGCAGGCCGCAGCAATGCTGTCGATGAACCCCGAGCCAACTGATGATGAGATCGACGCCACCATGTCGGGCAATCTGTGCCGCTGCGGCACCTATCCGCGCATCCGGCAGGCCATTCGCGCGGCGATTGCCGCGCAGGCGGGGCCGGGCGCCGAAAGTGAGGCCGACTGATGGGGCGGCTGGCGAAATATTCGCGCCGCGCGTTTCTGGTGGGCTCTGCGGCGATTGCGGGCGGCGTGGCCTTCGGCGGCTATCTGGTCATGCGCAGGCCGCCGAACCCCTTGGCCGAGGATCTGCCCGAGGGCGCGGCCAGCTTTAACCCTTGGGTGCTGATCGACGCGGGCGGCATCACGCTGATCACGCCGCATGCTGATGTCGGGCAGGGGGTGGCGGCGGTGCAGGCGCTGCTCATCGCCGAGGAAATGGATCTGGAGCCGGGGCAGTTCCAGACCTCATTCGGGCCACCCGCCGCGGCTTATTGGAACACCGCATTGGGCGCGGAAAATGCGGGCGGGCGCGACGGCGATGACAGCCGCATGACGCGGGCCATGCAAACCGTGATGGGCGGCGCGTTCAAGGCGTTGGGGATGCAGATCACAGGCGGCTCGTCCACCGTGCCCGACAGCTATACCAAGCTGCGCGTGGCCGGTGCGGTCGCGCGTGAGACGCTGAAAGAGGCCGCCGCCCGCCGGCTTGGCCTGCCGCGTTCCGAACTGGGCAGCGGTGGCGGCGCTGTGATTTTACCGGGCGGCACGCGGCTTGCCTATACTGAGCTGGCGGCCGAGGCTGCGGCAATTCCGGCGGTTGAGGATGTGAGCCTGCGCGCGCCCTCGGACTGGCGGCTCTTGGGGCGTGAGACGCAGCGCATGGACATCGCCGACAAATCGACCGGAGTGCTGCAATATGGCATCGACCTGCGGCTTGACGGCATGATCCATGCCGCCGTGCGGCTTGGCCCCGCCCCCGACGCGCCCCTGCTCTCAAACGACGCGAACCGCGCCGCCGCGATGCGCGATGTGATCGCCGTGCAGCCCTATGATTTCGGCATTGCGGTTCTGGCGCGCAATACATGGGCCGCGATGCAGGCTGCTGCGGCGATTGAGTGCAGTTGGGGGCCGCCCCCTTGTCCGCCGGATCAGGACGGCCATTGGGATCTGCTATCGGCCAGTTTCAACCGCCGCAGTCTTGATCGCGAATGGCGGGCCGATGGCGATGCCGATGCGATGGATGCGGCCATCAGCGCCGAATATCGCGCCCCCTATCTCGCCCATCAACCGCTGGAGCCGCTGAACGCGACCGTGCTTGTCACCGATGAGCGGGTCGAGGTCTGGACCGCGCACCAGATGCCGCGTTTCCTGCAATCGCAGGTCGCCAAACTTACCGGCCACAAAGCGGCGCAGGTGGTGCTGCACAACCTCTATGCCGGGGGCAGTTTCGGGCACAGGCTGGAGCTGCGCTATGTCGAGATTGCCGCCCAGATCGCGGATCGCTGGCGCGGCACGCCGGTCAAGCTGACCTTTGACCGCAGCACCGATTTTCAGCAGGACTTCGTTCGGCCCATCGGGATGGCGCGCGGCGTGGGCGCGGTCTCGGGCGGGCAGGTCACCGGGCTCGATCTGCAAATCGCCTCGCCGCCGGTGTCGCGCTCGCAATTCGGCAGGCTGGGGATGCCGATGCCCGGGCCCGATAATCAGCTGGCGGCGGGGGCGTGGAACGCGCCCTATGCTATTCCCGATTTCCGGGTCCGCGCCTATGCGGTGGACGGGCTTGCGCCGACCTCAAGCTGGCGCTCGGTCGGGGCCTCGATGGCTGGGTTTTTCCTTGAGGGCTTTCTGGATGAGGTGATCCATGAGGCCGGGGCTGACCCGCTGGAGGAACGTCTGCGCCTTGCCGCCACGCCCCGCGCCCGCGCCGTGCTTGAGGCCGTGGCGCAGGCTTGCGACTGGCAGGGCCCGCAGCCCGCGCCGGGGGTGGGGCGCGGCGTGGCTTTGGTCGAAAGTTTCGGCGTCCCGGTCGCCGAGGTGGTCGAGGTGGAATCGACCGGCAGCGGGTTGCGCATCACCCGTGTCTGGGTCGCCGCCGAGGTGGGCCGTGTGCTGGACCCGGTGAACTTTGAAAATCAGGTTCAGGGCGGCGTGATCTGGGGGCTTGGCCATGCGATGAACTGCCAGATCACCTATGCAGGCGGCGCGGTTGAGCAGACGAATTTCCACGCTCATGCCGGAATGCGGCTCTATCAGGCGCCCGAGATCACCGTTCTGCCGGTTGAGACCGGCGAGGCCGTGCGCGGCATCGGTGAACCGCCCGTGCCGCCCGCAGCCCCGGCCCTTGCCAATGCAATCTTCGCGGCCACCGGGCAGCGGCTGCGTGAGATGCCCTTTGACAAGTTCGTGCGGTTCGTCTGATGGGTGCGCGGGTTGCAGATCCGGGTGCCTCCGGCGGGGATATTTGCGGACAAAAGACAAAAGGGGGCCGCGCATGAGCCGGGCGTTCAGAGCCGTTCTTCTGGGGGCCGCGCTATGGCCGGTTTGGGCTATGGCCTATGATCTGACCCCGCCTGCGGGCGAGGTCTCGCACGATGAGGGCCTCGCCGCATGGGCGCGGATTGAGGCGGTCGTGACCCATCCGCGCTGTGCCAATTGTCATGTCGGGCCGGACAATATCCCGATGTGGACCGGCCCCGAATACCGCCAGCCCGGCCCGCATGGGAGCCGCATCGACGGTGGCGAAAGCCGCATGGGCGCCGAGACGCTTCTCTGTTCAACCTGCCATGTCACCTCCGAGCGCCCCAACACCGTGCCCCGCGCCGCGCCTCATGCGGGGCTCGACTGGCGGTTGGCGCCGGTTGAGATGCAATGGTTCGGCCTCGACGGTGCCGCGATTTGCGCCCAGCTGGCCGACCCGGCCCGCACAGGTGGGCGTGACGGGCAGGGTCTGGCCGAGCATCTGGCCGAGGATGCCGAGCATCGCGGCTTTGTCCTCTGGGGCTGGGAGCCCGGGCCGGGCCGCGAGACCCCGCCCGGCGACGTGCAGGCGCATATTGACGACATGCTGATCTGGACGGCAGCGGGCCAGCCATGCCCCGAGCCTGTTGGTTTGCCGTGAAGCGGGCGGGGGCGTGATGCGCTTTGGCGACGGGAAGACGGCGGCTGTTGTTCGGCAGGCGATGCTGTCCCATGCCGCCCTCGCGCCGTTTTGTGGAGCGGCTCGGCAACGCCCGCCAGTTGCCGGTTCACCATGATGGTGGCGGCGGTTTTGGCGGCCGGGCGCTCGACCCGCTTTAGGGGCGATAATACGGCGGCGGTTGATCCGTTCGCAATGCTGTCGCTTGTCGCGGGTGCGTGCTCTGCGTTGCCGGGGCGGCCACGCCCGCCGGTCGCAGGCTCGCCATGATCCTCGCGGTGGTTCTGGCGGCGGGGCGCGGGACGCGGTTTGGCGGCGACAAGATGGCGGCCCGGGTTGGGCCCTCGGCGATGCTGTCGCTTGTCGCAGGCGCGGTCGCGCAATCGGGGGCGGAGCGGCTTCTGGCCGTGCTGCGCCATCCGTCGCAGGCCGCGCTGTTGCCGCCGGGATATACGACGCGCGAGGTCGCGGGCGAGATGTCCGACAGCCTGCGCGCGGCGGTCGATCATGCTGAGGCGGCGGGGGCGGATCACCTGCTCATCGCGCTTGGCGATATGCCCTTCGTGCCGGTGGCCATGTATCGCGGCCTGATCGCTCGGGTCAGCGTGACCACCCCATCTGCGGCCTCGATCGAGGGCCGCGCGCAGGCGCCTGCCTGTTTCCCTCGCGCCTGGTTTCCTCGGCTCAGGGCGCTTGAGGGCGACCGGGGCGCGGGGGTGCTGCTGCAAGACCTGCCGCAGGTCCAGCTTGTCCATGCCGTGCCCGGCCAGATGCGCGACATCGACCGGCCTGCGGATATCTAGTAGGGGCGCTCATGCCCCCAATCGGCGCCTGCCCTAAGACCTGAGTTGATCCCGTATGTGGTGCCATCGCAGGGCGCGCAGTATGGATTCCGGCATGCGCGACCAGCTTGAAGCGGGGATCGCTCGCATGAGCGAAGGCGTCTTGGCCTGAGAGCATTCAATGACCCGCGCAGCCAGGCCCACACCTATCTCGGGCGCGAGCATCGGCAGGGTGGGATTCGTCGGTAAGTCTGATCGGGCTTGGCTTTGTGAGAGGCGCTTCTCGGTTGCTTGATATGCGGGCACCGACCGGGCTTCAGATATCTGGCAGGGGCGATTGGAGCGTTTACCGCGGACCGGCAGTCCTCAACCCTGCGCATGATCCTCACCGCCCATCTCCTCATACAGCGCCTGCGCCTCAGACGCGGGGCCGCGCCGTGTGCCCAGAGCCAGCACGCGCAGCGCCCGCACCTGACCATAGGCCGAGACCGTGACCACATCGCCCGGACGCAGCGCGCGGCCCGGCTTGCGGCAGGGCTGGCCGTTCACCCGCACCCCGCCGCCGGTGATGCGATCCGCCGCCAGCCCGCGCGTCTTGAAGATGCGGGCGTGGCACAGCCATTTGTCGAGGCGCAGCGTGTCGTCACTCATGGGGAGAGCCGCGCCTATTCGGACGGCAAGGTCGGGGCCTCAAAGCCGTAGCCCGCAAGGATCGACTGGCCTTCGGGCGAGAGGATGAACAGCGCCAGTTGCGCGGCCTCGGGCCGGTCCTGCAGGACGGTGAGCCCGTAATCCGCGCCGACCGAAAGGGCAGGCGGGACGCTCACGATCTGAAGATCAGGGTTTTCGCGCTGCGCCAGATGGGCGTTGGTGCAATAGGTCAGGAACAGATCGGCGCGGCCTTCCGCGACATGCCAGCCGTAGAGGTTCCGGCCCTCCGGCGCGGCGGCGCTGTCCGGGCCGCCGGTCAACTGCTGCGCGCGGTCTTTGAGCGCGGGCTCGGCGCCCGGAGAGAGCGCCTCGGCCTTTTCAAACAGCGTCCACGCGTAATCGCCCGACGGGTCGGCCTCGGGCGTCGAGATGCCAAGGCTGACCTCATCCGACAGCATCGCCTCAAGCAGGCTCGCCTCAGTCACCTCCAGCCCCGGACGGGCAAGGCCGCACAGCCGGTTGCCCGCGAACAGCACCACCGGCCCGCCCAGCCCCTGCGCGGCAAGTGCTTGCGGATGCGCCATATTGGCCGAGGCGAAGACGCTGACGGTCTCGCCCGCCTCGATCCGTTCGCGCAGCAGGCCAGAGGGGGCGAACTCGGTGCGGACCTCAACGCCCGTGGCGGTGGTGAAGGCGGCTGCAACCTCGCTCAGCGCGGCGCGAAGGCTGCCCGCAGCGTAAAGATCAAGCGGTTCCGCTGCGACGAGTGAGGGCGAGAGCATCGCGGCGGCAATCATCGGTCTGAGCATCGGCTGTCCTCTCGGTTTGCTTGGCCTGAGGGTATCGCCCGGGCCGGTCGCGTTCAACCGGCTTGGGGGTGTTTGCGTGACGCGCGTTTACCACATCGAGGCCGCTGCGCGGGCGGGCCATGCGGCGTCGTAAGCGGCACCGCCGACCTCACCATCGGTCATGGCAGCAAGGATCGCACCGGGTGTCGGCAGGCCCGCGCTGTCATCCTCGCCCGCCCACAGCCCCGCACGCATCACCGCGCGGGCGCATTGGAAATAGACCTCATCCACGCGCAGAACGATCACGCTGCGCGGGGCCTGACCATGGGTGGCCAGCCGCGCGCAAAGCGCCGCATCATCGGTAATTCGCGCCTGACCGTTGATGCGCAGCACATTGGCCGAGCCCCGGATCAGGAACATCAGGCTGGTGCGCGGATCGCGGGCAATGTTCAGCAGGCTGTCGATGCGGTCATTGCCGCGCCGGTCGGGCAGCGC
The DNA here is from genome assembly GCA_030538425.1 of Paracoccus sp. (in: a-proteobacteria). Classification (GTDB taxonomy): domain Bacteria; phylum Pseudomonadota; class Alphaproteobacteria; order Rhodobacterales; family Rhodobacteraceae; genus Paracoccus. The sequence continues at coordinate 16,789 of JAUNTZ010000043.1, forward strand.
GAGGTGGAGCGCGTCCAGCACCGTGACCACCGGCCCATCATCGCCGCGCGGGCTGGCATCGCAGCCCTCAGGGCCGACCGTCGCCAGAACGCAGAATCGCGAGGCCTCAAGCATCGCGCGATATTCGGGCGTGAGGCGGCGGGCCACATTGCGCAGCGCGGTGGGGCCGGGCGTGCCGTAGATTGCAGCGAGATCGTCGGGGGTGAGGAAGCGCATGGGCGGTCCTGTGATGGGGGGCGCGCGTGAGGGGTATCTCGCGAGTGGTGGCAGGCTACCTTTTTTCCGTCAGTGCAGCAAGGATTGGGGGCGGTTTGTGCGGGGTGACAAGTTGTGTGGGGCTGTCCTGTAAGGATAACGGCGCAATGCCGCCAATGCAGAGGTCAAGCCAAGTTCACCCGCACACCACGCGGCGATGCGTTGTCAATCAGCGCGGCAAAGACCACGGGCGGATGGCGGGGAAGGGTCGCATGGAGGCTGCCCTGCCTGGATTCTATGCCAGCCATCGGAAAAGTTCCGCAGAGTTGACCCTCGCGCCGAATGACTATGCGGGGATAGACTGGCCCCTAGCGTCCGCGCCGAGTTGGCGCAGCGAGACCGACCTGTTCCTGAACCGGTGCGAGATCAGCCTTCATCAGCGGCAAGGCGCAATTGCTGCGTCGCCGAGGCAGTCTCCTATCCCGAAGCGCGGCATGGATCGCTAGCGGGGTGCTTAGGGTGACGAGGCGCCTTCTCCTTAATGGCGAGCGGTCGCGCAGTGAGTGCGCGCAGGTCAAAGACAGGTCGCAGAGTTTGTCCGCGTCTCGAACCGCGATGCCTTGCCGTTGACCGCGACAGTGTTCCTAAGCGGTCTGTCCAGAGTGCGAAGACGCGTCAGCAGCCCTGTTTTTGCATCCCGGGTCTGATGCCCGTCCCTTGGGCGAGGAAGCGGAGAGTTCACCCGCGTCGAAAACCGCGATGCTTTAGCTTTCGGCGCTGAGGGATCGAGAGCGGGAGGCTCGGGGCAACCACGCGCTGAACTTAGAGGAGGCGATGCTTGGCCCACCCGCTTGAGAGACGGGGCGCAGAGTTCACCTGCGTCTTGAGAGACGCTGGTCTAGCTTTGGGCGCGGCATGGATCGCGCGCGGCTGGCTCGGGGCAACTAAGCCAATATGAAACCTGAACTTGGAGGACACGCTGCCAAGCCTGCCCGCGTGAGAGACAGAGCGCAGAATCCGCCCGCGTCCTGAACGGCGATGCCTTGTCGTCAGCGCGGCAATGATCTTTGGCGGCTTTGGGCGATAGGGCGCGTGGAGTTCGTTCTTTGGCGGGTTCGACGCGATGTCTATTAAAAAGAAGAGGAGCGCGCAGAACCCGCCCGCGCCCCAGACGCCGATGCCTTGCCAATCGCGCGGCAAAGACCTTGAAAGGAATGGTCCGGGCAAAGGGCTGCGTGGGGCCGTTCTAATAGGGATGCCAGCCCGCGTTGAGAACGAGGCGCAGAGCCTAACCCTGCGCCCCGCACTGCTACTTCTTGTTCTTGAGCGCCGCAAAGACATCGAACGAATTGCCGCGCGCCGAGAAGTCGCGTGGGGTTGTCCGTAGGGATCAGGACAAGCCCGCGTGGGAAACGGGGCGCAGAGTTTTACCTCTACGCCCCCGAAGCGGCTATTTCTTGTCCTTGAGCGCGGCGAGGATTGCGAAGGGGTTGTCGGGGTCGATTTTGTCGTTGCGCTCGGGGCGGGATGAGTAGGTCTTGACCCGGTCGTCGCGCGGGGGCTTGCCTTTGCCGCCTTTCGGGCCGCGGGGCTTGCCGCCCTGACGGTCGCCGCGGTCGCCATCATTGCGGCGGGGTTTGCCGCCTTGGCGCTCACCGGCTTCGCTGCGGGGGGCGCCGTCGCGGTTGCCGGCCCGGTCACCATCACGGTTGCCGCCGTCACGGCGGGGGCCACGGCGATTGCCGCCCTCGGCGCCGTCGCCTTGCGGGCGGCGGTTGCCGCGCGGGCGAGGGGCCCAACGAAAGGTGTAATAGGTTTCCAGTTCCGGCGCAGCTTCACCTTCTGCCTCGCCCTCGCCGACCGCGCCTGCGGCCTTGCCATCAACCTGAGCGAACGAGGCTGCGGCCTGACCCTCGCCCTGAGCAGCAGCCCCCGCCGCCTCGCCCAGCTCAGCCGCGCGGGCGGCCTCGGCCTCGGCCTCAAGACGCTTTTTCTCGGCCTGCTCGGCTTCCCACTTCGCGCGGGTTTCGGCGGCCAGAACGCTTTCCTCTTCGGTCAGCGGATGTTCGTGATCGACGGGTTCGGCGGCTTCGGGTTCCGGCGCGGCGAGGGCCGCCTCGACCCGGATCTTGACCCGTTCGCCCTTTTCCGCCGCATAGCCCAGACCCTCCATCAGCCCGGCGAACTGTTCCAAGGTCATGCCGGTGATCGACAGCATATCGGCATTGGCCTCGAACCCGCCGCGCGTGTCCTGACCGCGCAGCATGTCCGCCAGACGCTCTAACATATCAATGCGGATCGCGCGCGCGCCCGCCGGATGATAGCCCGACAGCGTATAATAACCCTGTGGGACATCGGCGATATTGGGGATCGTGACCAGACCGGGGGGCGGGCTTTCGGGGAACTCATCCAGACCTTCGGACAGGCCCCACAGAACCAGCCGCAGCCGCGTCGGCGCGGGTTTCAAAAGCGCGGGCAGAAAGATGGTGAACTGGCCGAACCGCACGCCATGCTTGCGCAACAACCCGCGCGCGTCCTGATCCAGATCCTTGACCTCGGACGCGACGGCCTCGCGGCGAATCACGCCCAGATTCTCAACCAGACGGAAGGCAAAGCCGCGCGCCAGCCCCGCAAGCGCCTCATCGCCCTGCATGGCCAGCAACGGCTCGAACAGCGTCGAGACCTTGCGGTCGATGAAATGCTGCAAGCGGCGGCGCACCTTGTCGGCGATCTCGGGACCGGCCTCTTCATCGACGAAGGCATCGACCTGCGGCTTGAGGGGATCGGCTCCCTTGACCAGCTTGCCCACAGCCGAGGCACCCCACATCAGCCCGCCCTGCTCGGTGAAATCAAGCTCGGTATCGGGGGCGTTGTAGAAGCGATCCGCCCGCAGGCTGAACTCGGGGCGCAGCGCCTCGTAGCTGGCGCGGTTCAGCATCCGCGCCTCGTCAGGGTTCTGCGTCGCATCGGCGCGGAACCGGAATCCTTCCAGCCGCCCGGCGAATTCGCCCTCGACCGTCACTTCGCCCTTGTCGTTCACCTCGGCCACGAGGGTCTCCTTCTGCT